>JAPUFC010000092.1 GCA_027492275.1 Mesorhizobium sp.
CCCCCCCCGCCGCCGACGGCGCGGGTCCGCGTCTCGCCGCGCGCCCCGCGCGCGGCAAGCTGCACGGGCGTGGGAAGCCCCTCGCCCGCGCGGACGAGCAGGCCCCGGCCTTCCAGCGCCAGCATCAGCCGGGCATAATGCTGGAGATCGGCCTTCGCGCTTCGCTCGGCGAGCGACAGGGCCAGCGTCTGCTGGTAGTTGTTGGCCAGCACCAGCCGCGACACCTCCGGCGTCATGGCGGCCAGCAGCCTGTCGCGCGCCGGCCGTTTCAGCGTGCCCTTGCGCATGGCGGCGGCGAGCGCGATCTTGATGTTCACCTCGACATCGGAGCAGTTGACGCCGGCCGAATTGTCGATGGCGTCGGAATTGCAGGCGCCGCCCTTGAGCCCGAACTCGATGCGCCCGCGCTGTGTGACGCCGAGATTGGCGCCTTCGCCGATCACCTTCGCGCGCACCTCGCGCCCGCTGACCCGGATGGCGTCGTTGGCGCGGTCGCCCACCTCCTGGTTGCTCTCGGCCGACCCCTTCACATAGGTGCCGATGCCGCCGAACCACAGCAGGTCGACGGGTGCCTTCAGGATGGCGTTCATGATCTCGGAGGGCGTGGCGGTCGTCTTGTCGAGGCCGATGGCCGCGGCCGCCTGCGCCGACAGATTGACCGACTTCTGCGCCCGCGACACAATCATGCCGCCTTCCGACAGCAGCGCCCTGTCGTAGTCCTGCCAGCTCGAGCGCGGCAGGTCGAACAGCCGTCGCCGCTCCGCGACCGCGCTCTTCGCGTCCGGGTCGGGATCGATGAAGATGTCGCGGTGGTCGAAGGCGGCCACCAGCCTGATCTGGTCGGAGAGCAGCATGCCGTTGCCGAACACGTCGCCCGACATGTCGCCGACGCCGACCACGCTGACCGGCGAGGTCTGGATGTCGCGGTTCATCTCGCGGAAATGCCGCTTCACCGCCTCCCAGGCGCCTTTGGCAGTGATGCCCATCTTCTTGTGGTCGTAGCCGGCCGAGCCGCCGCTGGCGAAGGCGTCGTCCAGCCAGAAATCATGCGCCTGGCTGATGGCGTTGGCGGTGTCGGAGAAGGTCGCCGTGCCCTTGTCGGCGGCGACGACGAAATAGGGGTCGTCGCCGTCGCGCCGCACCATGCCGGCGGGCGGCACGACCGTGTCGACATGCAGATTGTCCGTCACCGACAAGAGCGTCGAGACGAAGTTGACGTAGGCCGCCCGGCCGGCCTCGAACACCGCCTCGCGGCCGCCGCCCGCCGGCAGCTGCCGGGGAAAGAAGCCGCCCTTCGCCCCCACCGGCACGATGACGGCGTTCTTGACCTGCTGCGCCTTGACCAGTCCCAGCACCTCGGTGCGGTAGTCCTGCGAACGGTCCGACCAGCGCAGCCCGCCGCGCGCCACCGGCCCGAAGCGCAGGTGGACGCCCTCGACCTCCGGCCCGTAGACGAAGACCTCGCGCCACGGCTTCGGCTCCGGCAGGCCGGCCACGGCCCTGGAATCCAGCTTGATCGCCAGCGAAATCGCCGGTTCGGCGGGATCGCGGGTGAAATGATTGGTGCGCAGCGTCGAATCGACGAGGTTGAGGTAGCGGCGCAGGATCGTGTCGTCGTCGATGTTGGGGACCGCCTCCAGCGCGTCGCGGATCGACGCCTTGAGGTGCTTGCCCGTCACCTCGCCGTCCTTGCGCTGCGCCGGATCGAGCCGGGCCGAAAACAGCGCGTGCAGCGCCCGCGCGATGTCGGGATAGCGGCTCAGGACCGCGGCGACGAAGTCCTGGTTCTGCGGAATGCCGGCCTGTTGCAGATAGCGACCATAGGCGCGCAGCACGGTGATCGCGGGCACGCCGAGCCCGGCCGTCTGGGCGAGGCTGTTGTAGCCGTCATTGTCGCTCTCGCCGCGCCACACCGACAGGAACACGTCCTCGAACAGGAGGCCGCCGTCGGCGAGGTCGATGGGGCTGCCGAAGGCGTTCTCCAGCTCCATGTCGTGGATGAAGGCCGTTCCCTTGCCGCCCTCGCCGTCGTCGTCGGACACCTCGAAGGTGCGCTCGCTGATGACGCGGAAGCCCATGTTCTCCAGCAGCGGCACGCGCCGCGAGAGGGCGACCGGCGCGCCGTGATGGTAGATCTTCAGCGACGCTTCCGACGGCTTCTGGCCGGCGTCGCGGTAGAAGTCGATGGCGATCGTGTGGCGGGCGTCGACCTGCAGCAGATAGCGCGCGTCGCGCAGCGCCTGGGCGGCCGAGAAGCTGCCCCGATAGCTTTCCGGGAAGCGCGACGCGATCGCCGTGAGCCCGGCATCCGCGCTGCCCGCCTCCTCGGCCAGCGCGTCGTCCCAGGTCCGCACGATGTCGCGCAACGCCGCCTCGATGCGCGCGGGCGCGACCTTCGGCGTCTTGCCGCCGGAGCGGCCGATGATGAAATGGACGCGGGCGAGCCCGCCTTCCGGGAAGGCCGGATAATAGGCCGAGACCCGGCCCTCGAACGCCTCCTTCAGCCACAGGCCGATCTTCTCGCGCACCGTGCTGTCGTAGCGGTCGCGCGGCACGAAGACGATGACGGAGACGAAGCGGTGGAACTGGTCGACGCGAACCAGCGCGCGCACGCGCGGCCGCTCCATGAGGCCGAGGATGGCCGCCGCATGCTTGCGCAGCACCGGCACGGAGATCTGGAACAGCTCGTCGCGCGGATAGGATTCCAGCACGTTGACCAGCGCCTTGCCGGAATGGTCGGCGGGGTCGAAGCCCGACTTGGCCAGCACCGCCCGCGCCTTCGAGCGGATATAGGGGATCGTCATGACCGAGCGCGTGTAGGCGGTCGAGGTGAACAGTCCGACGATGCGCAGCTCGCCCGACAGGCGTCCTCCGGCGTCGTAGGTCTTGACGCCGATGTAGTCGAGATAGGCGCGGCGGTGCACGGCCGTGCGCGCATTGGCCTTGGTGACGATCAGCGGGTCCGGCCCGTGCAGGAAGGCCAGCACCTCCGCCGTCGTGGTCGCGCCGTCCACGTCGCGGCGCAGCACCAGAACGTCGGGATCGGCGAGGATGCCGAGGCCGGGCTGGTCGGCCCGCTCCAGCTCGCCGCCGGCCGCGTCGGAATAGACGAAGTCGCGCATGCCGAGAAAGGTGAAATTGTTGTCGCGCAGCCATTCGAGGAAGGCCACCGCCTCGCCCACCGCCTCGCGCTGCAGCGGCACGGACGGCTGGCGGAACTGCGCGATCGCCTGGTCGAGCCGCGCCAGCATGGGCTTCCAGTCGTGGACGGCGGCGCGCACCTGCTCCAGCACCTTGCGCACCCGCTCGGAGAGCGCGGCCGCGGCCTCCCCGGTCAGCGGCTTCACATGCACATGGATGACGCTCAGCCTGTCGGCGCCGTGCTCGCGCACCGACGCGGCGCTGGACAGGATCGCCTCGACGCCCTTGCGGCCGTGCCTGACCACCAGCACCGGGTGCGCGACCAGCAGCGGCTCGCCCGCCGCGTCGGCGATCTCGCCGATCACGGAATCGAACAGGAACGGCATGTTGTCGTTGACCACGGTGATCGCCGACACCGGCATGCCCTGCCGCTGCAGGCCCGGGTCGGTTTCCACCGCGACGATCGAATCGCCCTTGCGATGGGCGTCGACCGCTGTCTGCGCCAGCGCCGCGGCCCGCGCCATCATGGCCGGATCGTAGCCCGCGACGTCCTCCGCCGGCGTGCGCGCCAGGAGATAGGCGGCGAAGTCGCCGCTTCCCCGGCTCTCGCCGGCCGGCGCCTTCGCCCCCCTCGTGCCTCTCGCCTTCGATTTCGCCGCCATGGTCCGCTCCCTCGGATAACTGTCTGCACGTACGAGGACGGATGCCCTCGCGCCCGTCCGGGCCAAAAGAGTTCAAACGCGTGAAGGTGAGATGACGGAGCCCTCCTCAGCTTCTCGCCGCGATCGCCGCCGCCGCGCCGCCCATGGCGGTCGCGCCCAGCCTGTTCGCCACCCGCATGGCGCCCGGGCTGCGGATCAGCCGGCGCGCCTGCGCCGCGGCGAGCGCCCAGCCCACGTCGATGGCGATCAGCACCAGCGCCATGGTCAGCGTCAGCTCCAGCCAGCCGAGCACGCCGACCGCGTCGAGGTCGATGATGGTCGGCAGCAGCGCCAGGTAGAACATCATGATCTTGGGGTTGCCCAGCGTCACCGCCATGCCGGCGAGGAAGAGCTTCGACGGCGACTCCGCCTGCGGGATGACGTCGCGGGCGGAAGCGTCCACCGGCGCGAACCACATCTTCCACGCCAGCCAGGCGAGGTAGGCCACGCCCGCCCATTTCAGCACGACGAAGGCGAGGTTGAAGCTCTGCGCCACAACCGCCAGCCCGAACACGGCGAAGGACAGCCAGATGCCCTCCCCGATCCACATCGCCAGCAGGAAGGGAAAGACGTCGCGGAAGCCGCGCGTCAGCACCCGCGCCACCAGCGCCGCGACGGACGGGCCGGGCGAGCCGGCGGCGACGAACAGGGCGGCGGCGAAGAGGAGCAGGGAAGACGGCGTCATGGTCGGTCGCGCACCAAACGGAAGCGCGCGGACCTTACCACGATGCGGCGAGCCCGGCCACCGGCCTCGCGGACCGGCGAAACCCGCCTTTCAGACCTCGCAGGCGCGCCCGATCTCGCCGGCGGCGACGCGACGCTCGCGGCGCCCGGCCTCCCGGCCGAACTGCCTGGCCAGTTCGTCCACCAGACGCGGACTGATCCTTCCGAGAATGCCGCGGCCGCGGCCGTCGCTCGTTCTGAACACCAGGCAAAGGTCGTCTCCGACCCGTTCCAACTCCAAAGCCTCTATACTCCTCACGACGCGCCTCCCGGACCCATCGTGGCCTCCCATACCCGCAGCGATTGCAACTTTGCACGAAGAGCGGTTAAGGAGTCAATAAAGGACGCGGACCGGCAAAGCCGGTCATCCACAGGCATCGGCGGCCGCGTCGACCTCGCGTCAACACAACCTATGGATGCATCGACCTCAGGCGACGGCGGCCTTCTGCTTCTCGAACTTCTTGCGGTCGTTGGGGTCGAGATGCAGCTTGCGCAGGCGGATGGACTTGGGCGTCACCTCGACCAGCTCGTCGTCCTGGATCCAGGCCAGCGCCCGCTCCAGCGTCATGCGCACCGGCGGCGTCAGGCGCACGGCCTCGTCCTTGCCGGCGGCGCGGATGTTGGTGAGCTTCTTGCCCTTCAGCACGTTGACCTCGAGGTCGTTGTCGCGGCTGTGGATGCCGATGATCATGCCCTGGTAGACCTTGACCCCCGCGTCGATGACCATCGGGCCGCGATCCTCCAGGTTCCACAGCGCGTAGGCCACAGCCTCGCCCTGCTCGTTGGAGATCAGCACGCCGTTGGTGCGGCCGGGCAGCTCCCCCTTGTAGGGCTCGTAGGCATGGAACAGCCGGTTCATCACCGCCGTGCCGCGCGTGTCGGTGAGCAGCTCGGACTGGTAGCCGATCAGCCCGCGCGTCGGCGCGTAGAAGACGAGGCGCTGTCGGTTGCCGCCCGAGGGGCGCAGCTCGATCATCTCGCCCTTGCGCTCGCTCATCTTCTGCACGACGATGCCGGCATGCTCCTCGTCGACGTCGATGACGACTTCCTCGATGGGCTCCAGCAACTGGCCGCCGTCGTCCTTCTGCATCACCACGCGCGGCCGCGACACGGCGATCTCGAAGCCCTCGCGGCGCATCGTCTCGATCAGGACCGCAAGCTGAAGCTCGCCCCGTCCGGAGACGTAGAACGAATCCTTGTCGGCCGATTCCTCGATCTTCAGCGCGACGTTGCCTTCCGCCTCGCGCAGCAGCCGGTCGCGGATGACGCGGCTGGTGACCTTGTCGCCCTCGGTGCCGGCATAGGGCGAATCGTTGACGATGAAGGACATGGTGACGGTGGGCGGGTCGATCGGCTGCGCGTGCAGGGGCTCGGTGACGGAAGGATCGCAGAACGTGTCGGCGACGGTGCCCTTCGACAGGCCGGCGATGGCGACGATGTCGCCTGCCTGCGCCTCGTCGATCGGCTGGCGCTCGACGCCGCGGAAGGCGAGGATCTTGGAGACGCGGCCGGTCTCCAGCAGCGTGCCGTCATGGTGCAGCACCTTGACCGCCTGGTTGGGCTTCAGCGTGCCCGATTCGATGCGGCCGGTGATGATGCGGCCGAGGAAGTTGTTGGCCTCCAGGATGGTGCCGATCATGCGGAACGGACCGGAGCCCACCTGCGGGGCCGGCACGTGCCTGAGCACCAGGTCGAACAGCGGCGCAAGACCCTGGTCCTTCGGCCCCTCGGGGTTTTCGGAAACCCAGCCGTCGCGCCCCGATCCGTAGAGGATGGGGAAGTCGAGCTGCTCGTCGGTGGCGTCGAGCGCGGCGAACAGGTCGAACACCTCGTTCACCACCTCGACATGGCGAGCGTCCGGCCGGTCGATCTTGTTGATGACGACGATGGGCCGCAGGCCGACCTTCAGCGCCTTGCCGACCACGAACTTGGTCTGCGGCATCGGCCCTTCCGCCGCGTCGACCAGCACGATGGCCGAATCGACCATGGACAGGATGCGCTCCACCTCGCCGCCGAAATCGGCGTGGCCCGGCGTGTCGACGATGTTGATGCGAACGTCCTTCCAGTCGACCGAGGTCGCCTTGGCGAGGATGGTGATGCCGCGCTCCTTCTCCAGGTCGTTGGAGTCCATGACGCGTTCGGCGACGCGCTGGTTCTCGCGGAAGGAGCCGGATTGGCGCAGAAGCTGGTCGACCAGCGTGGTCTTGCCATGGTCGACGTGCGCGATGATCGCGATGTTGCGGATGTCCATGTTCTTGTCTCGGGGGCTTGGGGCGCCGCATCCGGCGCAAACAGCAGTCGCGCGGGCTCATACAGGTTTTTTCGCAGGTGCGAAAGGGGGCCTGCCGAAAGCAAGCAATCCTTAAGCTTTTGATGAAAAATTTACCTTCGGCGGGCGGGAACCAAATGCCCGTCGCGGAGTTTCGGCGCGATGACGACAGGACCGACAGCCCTTCCCCAGCGGATCGCCCTCGTGGCGGCGGCGGTGCTGCTGGTCGCCTCGGCGACCGCCGCGCCGCTCTTCCATGCGGGAAAGATCGGCGCTCCCACGCCGGCCGAAGAAAAATTCGCGGATGCGCCCGACGGCGTCGATCCCATGGTCACCGGGCCGCGCACGGCGGATCTGCGCGAACGCCAGCAGGTCTTGAATTGCGAATCGGCGGTGTGGCCGAACGTGCCGCTGGGCTGCTACCCCGGATAGGTCAGGCCAGTAGGTCAGGCTAGTAGCTCAGGCCAGGCCGCGCTTGGCCATCATCGCCTCCGCGCTCGGCATCCGGCCGCGAAAGGCCAGGTAGAGCGTTTCCGGGTCGGCCGAGCCGCCCGCGGCATAGATGTTGCGGCGCAGCTTTTCGGCCATTTCGGGATTGAACGGGTCGCCCGTCTCCTCGAAGGCGGCGAAGGCGTCGGCGTCCAGCACCTCCGACCACATGTAGGAATAGTAGCCGGCCGAATAGCCGTCGCCGGAGAATACGTGCCCGAAATGCGGCGTGCGGTGGCGCATGGCGATCGCCGCCGGCATGCCGAGCTCCTTAAGCGTCTCGGCCTCGAAGGCCAGCGCGTCCGCCGGCGCGTCCGCGCGCGCGTGGAACGCCATGTCCATCAGCGCCGAGGCGGTGAACTCCACCGTGGCGAAGCCGGCGCCGAAGGTCTTCGCCGCCAGCATCTTGTCGAGCAGCGCCTCGGGCATCGGCTTGCCCGTCCGGCAATGCAGCGCGTGTTTCTCCAGCACGGCCGGCACGGTCAGCCAGTGCTCGTAGAGCTGCGAGGGCAGCTCGACGAAGTCGCGCGACACCGCGGTGCCGGACTGCGAGGGCCACGTCGCCTCCGTCATCAGCCCGTGCAGCGCGTGGCCGAACTCGTGGAACAGCGTGCGCGCCTCGTCCAGCGACAGCAGCGCCACCTCGCCGTCGCGCGGGCGGGCGAAGTTCATGACGTTGTAGATGATCGGGGCAGAGCCCCCGCCCAGCCGGTAGCCGGACCGGAGCGAGCTCATCCAGGCGCCGGAGCGCTTCGACGGCCGGGCGAAATAATCCGCCAGGAAGACGCCGCGCGCCGAACCGTCCGCGTTCAGCACCTCGAAGGCGCGCACGTCGGGATGCCAGGCGGCGACGCCAGCCTTCTCGACCAGCGTGATGCCGAACAGCCGGTTCGCCACGTCGAAACAGGCGGCGATCACGTTGTCGAGCTGGAGGTAGGGTTTCAGCTCCGCCTCGTCGAAGGCGAACTTCTCCGCCTTCAGCTTCTCCTGGTAGAAGCGCCAGTCCCAGGCCGCGAGCCGGTCGTTGGAGCCGCCCTGCGCGGCGAGGCGTTGCAGATCGGCCTCGTCGGCCGCCGCCTTCTCCCTGGCCTTCAGCCAGACCGGCTGCAGCAGGTCCATGACGGCCTTGGGCGTCTTGGCCATGGTGTCGTCCAGCTTCAGCGCGGCGTAGCTCTCGTAGCCGAGCAGCTTCGCCTTCTCGGCGCGCAGCCGCAGCATCTTCTCCACCACCGGCGCGTTGGCCGTCTCCGGCCGGCTCTCGCCGCGCCCGGTGAAGGCGCGGAACGCCGCTTCGCGCAGGTCGCGGCGCTGCGAGAAGGCCATGAAGGGCTCGTAGATCGAGCGCGACAGGGTGATCGCGAACTCGCCCTCCCGGCCCCGCATCGCCGCCGCCTCCGCCATCGCGCCCCTGACGAAGTCGGGCAGGCCGTCGAGGTCGCCCTCGTTCAGGAAATGCGCCCAGTCGCGCTCGTCGGCCAGCACGTTCTGGCCGAAGGCCGTGCCGAGCGAGGACAGCTCCTCGCTGATGGCGGCGAGCCGCGCCTTGCCGGCCTCGTCCAGCCGCGCGCCGGAGCGCACGAACCCCTTCCAGGTCTTCTCCAGCGCCCGCAGCGCCTCGGCGTCGAGGCCGAGCGCGTCGCGGCGGTGGTAAAGATCGTCGATGCGCGAAAACAGCGCCGCGTTCATCGACAGCGCCGAATAGTGGCGCGACAGCTTCGGCGACAGCTCGCGCTCCAGCGCCTGGATCGCCGCGTCGGTGTTGGCCCCGGCGATGCACCAGAAGATCGAGGACACCCGGTCGAGCGCGTCGCCCGACAGCTCCAGCGCGGCCAGCGTGTTGTCGATCGTCGCCGGCAGGGGATTCCCGGCGATCGCCCGGATCTCCGCCTCATGCGCGGCGATCGCCGCATCGAAGACCGGCGCGAAGTCGCGCGTTCCGATGGCGGCGAAGTCGGGCAGGCCGAGCGGCCCGCGCCACGCGGTCAGGGGGTTTGCGGCCAGGTCCACCGTGTCGGTCATCATGTCCTTCGTCAAAAGGGGAATATGGCCGCGATGTAGGATCGCGCCGGCGAGGGTGCAACGGGGACCCTCAGGCCTCCTGCGGCCTCTCGAAATCGCCGGTCTCGGGGTTCATGAGCCACAACTCGCCGGTCGAGATGTCGAACCAGGCGCCGTGCAGGGTCAGCCGCTCCTTGCGCTCGAGGATGTCGACGCAGGGAAAGGTGCGCAGGTTGGCGATGGAATAGCGCACCGAGATGCGCTCCAGCGCCGTCTGCCGCTCGCCGGCGGTCATCAGCGTGTTGTTGGCCACCAGGCCGGCGGCAGGCGACACAAGGCTCATCCACTTGCCGATGAAGTCGCCCGGCGACAACGGGCTGGAACCGGGCGACAGGGCGGCCTTGATGCCGCCGCAGCGACCATGGCCCATGACCACGATGTGCTTGACCTTGAGGCTCTGCACGGCGAATTCGAGCGCCGCCGAGGTAGCGTGGAACTCGCCGTCCGGCTCGTAGGGCGGCACGAGATTGGCGACGTTGCGCACGACGAACAGCTCGCCGGGACCGGCGTCGAAGATGACCTCGGGCGCCGAGCGGGAATCGCAGCAGGCGATGACCATGGTCTCCGGCGCCTGGCCTTCGCGCGCCAGCGTCCTGTAGCGGCCGCTCTCGGCGGCGTAGCGGCCGCTCATGAAGTTGCGGTATCCGTCGAGGAGGCGATCTGGAAGATGTGACATCGGCCTTCACTTACGGGAAAATCCCCGCCCGGATCAACGGCAAAATCGGGCGCGGGGCCTCAGGACCGGCGGTCGCGCGCGGGATGGCCGAGACGCCGCGTCCGCACCAGCGCCATCGGCCTGGACAGGCTCGCGGCGTCGACTTCGAGCTGGAGCTCGTCGCCGCCGCGCTTCACGGCGCGCGCCAGCACCTCGTAGACGGCGGCCGTCGTCGACAGCAGCGCCTTCTCGTCCGTTTCTGCACGCAGCAGCCGAGCCAGGAACAGCGCCGCCGTGAGGTCGCCGACGCCGTTGGGCGGCCGCTCGACCAGCCGGTGCTCGGCCAGCAGCGCCTGCGTCGGCGTGACCAGCAGATTGCCGGTGCCGCCGGCCAGCATCGGATAGGCCGAGGTGACCAGCATGCGCGCCGGTCGGGCCTCCGCCGCCAGCGCGACCAGCGCGGCGAGATCATCCGCCTTGCGCCCCGAAAGCCATTCCAGCTCGAACCGGTTGGGCGTCGCGACGTCGGCCAGGGGGATGAGCGTGTCGCGGATCGCGGCGGCGGTGGCCTCCGGCACGTAGAGGCCACCGGCATCGCCGATCACCGGATCGCACACATAGAGCGCACCGGGGCTGCGCGCCCGGACGGCGGCGACCAGCGACGCCACGCCCGCCGCCTGCGCCGCCTCGCCGAGATAGCCCGACAGCACCGCGCCGACCTCGCCGAGCCAGGGCGCGCCGGCGAGGTCGTTCATCAGCGCGGCGAAATCCTGCGGCACGATGCGCGTCGCCCGCCCGTGCCCCGGGTGCCAGGGCAGGATGACGGTGGGGACGGCCCAGACGGGATGGCCGAGCGTTTCGAGCGCGAAGACCGCCGCGCGGTTGCCGACCGTGCCGCGCACAACATGGCTCGACACGACGATGACGGCGCGGCGCGCCTTCGGGTCCGTTTCCGTCTGCATAGGTCACTCTGTGGTGGCGAGATGGATCAGCAGCCAGAGCAGCAGGCCGGCGGAAAACACAAGCCCCGCCGCGCGGCCGACGCGCGTTCCCCACCGCTCCGCCCAGTCGTGCGGATCAGCATCGCCGTCGAGGTGCTCCCGCGCGCGGCGTGTGGCGCGCTGCACGAAGCGCTCGCCGCCGGTCTCGGCCTCGCGGCCGATCCGTTCCAGGATCTTCCGGGATTCGTCCGCCCTGCGGGAGTCGCCCGATGGCCTGTCGTCCTGTCCGCTCATCGTCCGATCATAGCCCGCCGCGCCGGCGCGGGACAGCGGGTTCAGGCAACCTTGTGGGAGCCCGGGTGGGAGCCGGACCGGGACTCGGCGAGCCCGTCGGGCTGGTCGTCGCCGTCCGCCGCGGCGCGGTTGCGCCCGGCACGCTTGGCCCGGTAGAGGGCCAGGTCGGCGCGGTGCGTCGCCTCGTCGAGGCTTTCGCCCGCCGCAGCAATGCACGCGCCGATGCTCACCGTGACGGCCGCGTAGCCGCCGCCGGAGAGCGGGAATGGCTTGGCGCGCATCGCGTCCAGCGTGCGGGCCGCGAGCTGTTCCAGCAGGTTCCGGTCGCAATCCTTGACCAGCACCATGAACTCGTCGCCGCCCCACCGCGCGCAGACGTCGGAACCGCGCACCGCCGCGGCGAGCCGCGCCGCGATCCCGGCGATGACCTCGTCGCCCGCGCCGTGCCCGCGCGTGTCGTTCACGGCCTTGAAGTGGTCGATGTCGACCAGCAGGAGCCCGATGCCCGGGCTGGATGCCTGCGCCACGGCGGCGTCATAGGCCTCGGCGAAGCCGCGCCGGTTCATCAGCGACGTCATCGGATCGAGCAGGGCCGTGTGCCGGAGCTGCTCGGTGCGCTGGCGAACCGCCTCCTCCAGCATCTCGGTGTTGGTGCGCACCGCGTTGGCCATGCGCGACAGCGCCGTGGACAGACGGCCGATCTCGTCGCCGCGCCGGTCGGCCGGCAGCGCGAACGTCAGGTCCCCCGCCTCGATGCGGGTCAGCGCCGACTCCGCCAGCGCCAGGCGGTCGAGCACGGTGCGCTTGAACAGGAAGGTGACCAGCGCCGCGGCGAGCAGCATGACCAGCGCCAGCAGCGCGCCGATCGGCACGAAGAGGCCGCGGTCGATGATGGCGTCGACGTCCATCAGCGTCACGTTGTACCAGCCGAGCTCGCCGAGATAGCCGACGCCGACCAGCGTGCGGTGGCCGCCGATCTCCAGGAAACGGGCCTCGACCTTCGACGGATCGGCGAAAACCGCCCGCATCATCCCGGCGAGTTCGGCCCGATCGGCCTCGCGGTCGACCATGTTGAAGACGGTCTTGCTCGACGCGGCGTTGGTGATGCTGTGATAGTCGATGCGGCTTTCGTCGCGGCTGGCCTGCACCGCGCCCTGCTCGTTGACGAACAGGCTCTCGACGCCCGGCTGGTAGGCGTTCACCACCTGCTTGATGAAGCTGGTGAGCCCGATGCCGGTTCCGACGATGCCGAGCACCTGCCCGTTCTCGGTCATGACGCAGTTGATCCAGACATTGGTCACGGCCAGCGTGTCGTCGTGGTCGACGTTGAGGCGGCAGCCGGGGCCGGTCTCGCGCGTCTTGAAGTACCAGCCGTCGCGCGGGTTGTCGGCGCGCACGGCGTAGCGCAGCTCCTTGCCGGCGTAGCTGTTGGCGGCGTCGTTGAAATAATAGTTGCCGGAGCGGTCGATGATGACGAAGGCGCTGCGGTCGTTGAAGGCCTGCCGGTAGTGCTCCATCTCGGCCAGGCCGCGCACCTTCTTCAGCAGGTCGTCCTCGGCGGACGCCCATTCGATGATGGACGGCGATCGCGCCAGCGTCTCGGCCAGGCCGACCTCGCGCCGCAGCGCCTCCAGCCCGCGATAGCGGTCGTAGAGAACCTGCTTCTCGGCGAACAGCGTGCCGAGCTTCACCACGGTGGCGTCGACGATGTAGAGGAAGGCGAGGCAGCCGGGCACGGCGATGGCGGCGAAGGTCGCCAGCGTCAGCGCCAGCACCCGCGCGCGAAGGCTTCCGGACAGTCCCTGCTGGAAGTTGCGGAAGGGCGTTCCGATCATCGGCCGCTAGAGTTCCCCCGGCGCTCCTCATACCACGCGCGCAAACAACCGGTGATAGGCGCGAATTCGTGTAGATCACGTTAAGGAAGCTATGCCAGCAAAAGCCCCGCGATGAAAGCCGCCTGCCGCCGCGACATGCCGCCGGACTAGTGTCCGCCGTGCTCGGCGCCCTTGCTGCCCAGAAGCTCATGGATGAAGGCGAGCTTCCCGGCCACCGGCGGCGAGATGACGAACGGATAGAGATCCGGCAGGCCCATGCAGCGGTTGATCGAGTTCGACGCCTCCGACAGGACCAGCCAGCGCGCCAGCGTGCGGCGGAACGGCTCGGCCGTGCCGGCGGCCTCGCCCGGTTCGGCCGGCGGCTGGCCGGGATCGGCGGCCGGCAGCGTCTCGCCGGCCTCCGTCTCCAGCTCGCCGAGGCGCATGTTCAGCGCGCCGACCATCTCCAGCGTGTCGGTGATGTGCATGAAATGCGCCCAGCTCTCGGCCCAGTCCTCCCACGGATGGCTGGCCGCGTAGGCGCTGATGTGGCCGGCCTGCCAGTCGGGCGGCGCGCCGTTGGCGTAGTGCGCCTGCAGCGCGGTGGCGTAGTCCGCCCGCTCGTCGCCGAACAGGCGGTGGAAATCCTCGAGCCGGGCCGGATCGTCGCGGATCAGCCGTTCCCAGTAATAATGGCCGAGTTCGTGGCGGAAATGGCCGAGCAGCGTGCGGTAGTTCTCGCCCATCTGCGCGCGCATCTTCTCCCGCTCGGCCGAATCCGCCTCGGCGACGTTGAGTGTGATCAGCCCGTTGTCGTGGCCGGTCAGCACGTGCTCGCCGCCCGGCCCCGCGCCGGGCCCGTCGGCGAGGAAGTCGAAGGCCAGCCCCGCCTCGTCGGCGGGATCGGCCTTCGGCCCGAAGGGCAGGCCGAAGGCGAGCAGCGAATAGACCGCCCGCCGCTTGGCCCGCTCCACCCTGGCCCAGCGGCTGCGGTTGCCGTCCAGCGTCAGGTCGGGGATGGTCTTGTTCAGCACGCAGGCGCAACAGAACATGGCCTCGCCCTCCGCCGCCCAGTTGCAGTCGCACTCGGCCGCGTTCAGGCACTGGAACACGCCCGGCGACCCCACCAGCGCGAACTGCGCGGTGCGCGGATCCCACGCCACCGCGCTGCCGCAGCTCAGGCACCGGGCGTTCTCGAAATAGAGCCGCTGCCGGCAGTTGGGGCAGGAGAAGAGCTTCATGCGGATCCTCGACGCTCGCGGACGCCTCGCAACGCGCCAGCCGGCAACCTGTTCCCGGCCGGTCGCGGCGCGCGGCGGCGATTCGCGGAAAGCCCGGTCTGGCCCGCGACGGCCGGTCCCCTGCCGATCACAAGATCGGCACCGCTGCGTCAACTGTTTCCGCCAGGCCACAGCAAATGCTTGATCGCGCGGCCGTTTCCGGCCTCGGTGCCGGTTGCCGGTTGCGCCGCGCAGGCGCTGTGCTACCGGTGACACCGGCAAACGCTGCTGGCAAGCTGCCGGGCAGCGGTTCGACAGATCAGGAGAACGGAATGGCTTTTTTGGCCACGGGAAGGCTCATCGCAATCGCGGGCGTCGCGCTCGGCCTGCTCACGGGCGTCGCCCAGGCGGCCTCGTGCGGCGACACCGGCGCCGGCTTCGAGGCCTGGAAGGCCGAATTCGCCAATGAGGCGCGGGCCAACGGCGTCCGGGCGAAGGGCCTCGCCGCCCTGGCCGGCGCCAGCTACGCCACCGCCACCATCAAGGCCGACCGCGGCATCCATAAGGCCTTCAGCGGCACGGTCGAGCAGTTCATGGAGCGCCGCGGCGCCAACGCCATCATTTCGAAGGGCCGCTCGCTGAAGAAGGCCAACGCCGCGCTGTTCGACAATATCGAGCGCTCCTACGGGGTGCCGCCCGGCGTGCTGCTCGCCATCTGGGGCATGGAGACCGGCTTCGGCAACTTCATGGGCCAGCAGAACACCGTCTCCGCCATCCTGACGCTGGCCTATGACTGCCGCCGCCCGGATTTCTTCACCCCGCACGCCATCGCCGCCCTGAAGCTGGTGGACAGCGGCGCGCTCAGCACCGGCTCCGTCGGCGCGATGCATGGCGAGATCGGACACACCCAGTTCCTGCCCGGGAACGTGCTGACCTACGGCGTCGGCAACAAGGATCTGCGCGACAAGAGCACCGCGCTCGCCTCCACCGCAAACTTCCTGCGCGGCCATGGCTGGCGGCCGGGCGCCGGCTATGACGGCAACATGGGCGCGATCGCCGGCTGGAACGCCGCCAGCGTCTACCAGCAGGCCATCGCCCGCATGGCCAAGGCCATCGACAACTGAGCGCAGGCTAATCCCGAAAGCGAAAGGCCCGGCGCGCGCCGGGCCTTTTTTATCAGCCCTTGCGCTTGCGGGCCGCCAGCGTGCGCAGCCGTAGCCCGTTGAGGCGGATGAAGCCCTCGGCGTCCTTCTGGTCGTAGGCGCCGCGATCGTCCTCGAAGGTGACCAGCGCGTCGGAATAGAGCGACTTCGGCGAGCGCCTTCCGGTAACGATGACGTTGCCCTTGTAGAGCTTGAGCCGCACCTCGCCCTCGACCTCCTCCTGGCTCTTGTCGATCAGCGCCTGCAGCATCTCGCGCTCCGGCGAGAACCAGAAGCCGTTGTAGATCAGCTCCGCGTAGCGCGGCATGATCTCGTCCTTGAGATGCGCCGCGCCCCGGTCGAGCGTGATCGATTCGATAGCGCGGTGCGCCTGCAGCAGGATCGTGCCGCCGGGAGTCTCGTAGACGCCGCGCGACTTCATGCCGACGAAGCGGTTCTCGACCAGGTCGAGCCGGCCGATGCCGTTGTCGCGGCCGAGATCGTTGAGCGCGGCGAACAGCGTCGCCGGCGACATTGTCTTGCCGTTCAGCGCGACCGGGTCGCCCTTGGCGAATTCCAGCGTGATCTCGGTGACGGCATCGGGCGCGTCCATCGGCGAGACGGTGCGCTGGTGGACGTATTCCGGCGGCTCCTGCCACGGGTCCTCCAGCACCTTGCCCTCCGACGAGGAGTGCAGCAGGTTGGCGTCGACCGAGAACGGCGCCTCGCCCTGCTTGTCCTTCGGCACCGGGATCTGGTGCGCCTCGGCGAAGTTCAACAGGTCGGTGCGCGATTTGAAGGTCCAGTCGCGCCACGGCGCGATGACCTTGATGTCCGGGTTGAGCGCATAGGCGCTGAGCTCGAAGCGCACCTGGTCGTTGCCCTTGCCGGTGGCTCCATGGGCGATGGCGTCGGCGCCCGTCTCCCTGGCGATGTCGACCAGATGCTTGGAGATCAGCGGCCGCGCGATCGAGGTGCCGAGCAGATAGAGGCCTTCGTACTCGGCATTGGCGCGAAACATCGGGAAGACGAAGTCGGCGATGAACTCCTCGCGCACGTCCATGACGCGGATGTCCTTGATGCCCATCATCTCGGCCTTGCGGCGCGCCGGCTCCAGTTCGCCGCCCTGGCCGAGATCGGCGGTGAAGGTGACGACCTCCGCGCCGAGCTCGGTCTGCAGCCATTTCAGGATGATCGAGGTGTCCAGCCCGCCCGAATAGGCGAGGACGACCTTCTTGACGTCTTTCCACTTGCTCATCGAAATTCCCCGGAAACGATCCGGGGTCTTTTATCAGGACCCGGCATCACCGCAAGCCGGGCCCGCCGCCCGTCGCCGCATGGCATATCCAATGATACGGAAACTGCTATAAGCGGGCATTCGCCCCGCCGGTGCCCCATGAGCTTCATCCCAGAACCGACCGTCCTTCTGCAATTCGCCATCGCCACCTTCATCATCGCCATAACCCCCGGACCGGACATGACGCTGTTCGTCGGCCGCGCCGTGTCCGAGGGCCGCGCCTCCGGCTTCGCCTGCATGGCCGGAGCGCTGACCGGCTGCGTCATCCACACCAGCCTCGTCGCGCTCGGCCTGTCGGCGCTGATCATCGCCTCGCCGGAAGCCTTCCTGGCCCTGAAGGTCGGCGGCGCCGGCTATCTGGTGTGGCTGGCCTGGCAGGCGATCACCAAAGGCTCGGCCTTCTCGCCGGACACCGCAAAGCGCGCGCCCCGCTCGCTGTTCCGCAACTGGGTCACCGGGCTGGGCATCAACCTGCTCAACCCCAAGATCATCCTCTTCTTCATGACCTTCCTGCCGCAATTCGTCTCGGCCGCGGACCCGCACGCGCCGTCGAAGCTGTTCTTCCTCGGCATGTTCTTCATCGCCCTGTCGATCCCGGTCACGGCGCCGATGGTAATCGCCGCCGACCGCTTCGCCAGCCTGCTGAAGCGCAGCCCGCGCGTCACGCGCATCGTCGACTGGCTGTTCGCCGGGATCTTCTCGGCCTTCGCGCTGAAGATCCTGACCGCGCAGGTGCGCTGACGCCTCAGGGGCGCGTCAGCACATAGCCGAGCTTGGCGTTCTTCTCGCGCTGCGCGGCGAGGTCCCACCTCGCCAGGCCGGCGCGGAAATCGTAGCCGTGGATGTCGCGCCAGCCGGCCCGCACCTCGGCGCGAGCGTAACCCGTCGCCTCCAGCGCGTCGGCCAGCTCCCGCTTGTCGGTGGCGACGATCGCGAACCGGGAAAAATCCTCCACCTCGCCCAGCCGCTCGGCCTGGTGGAAGCCGCGCCCGGTGCCCAGATGCAGGCGCGTCTGCGCGGCGGTCATCTCGTCGCCGACGAACAGCGTCCGCTCGTAGCCGGCCTGCGCCTGGCGCAGCGCCGTCGCCAGCGCCTTGCCGACATCGGGCAGGAACAGCGCGCCGAAGACCGGGAAGGCGAGGAACAGCAGGCCGTTCGGCAGGACCGACATCGCGGCCGCCGCGACCGGCAGGCTGGGCGATCCGACGAGCCTCCAGATCAGCGCCGCGCCGGCCAGCGCCAGGACGATCAGGCCGAGCCCCTGCCAGGCCGGCAGGATGGCCGTCGACACGACGAGAAGGCCGACGAGCAGCAGCGTGGCCAGCGCCAGCGTCGCCTTGAACGCGGCGCGCAACAGGGCGGCGGCGGGCCCGGCGGCGAGGCTCTGCATCGCCGTGGCCGCCAGCACCGTGACCAGCGGCACGGCGGGCAGCACGTAGCGATGCGTCGAATAGGCGGAGAAGGTGAAGATCAGCACGATCAGCGCGCACCAGCCGAGGAAGTAGCGCGCCGCGCCGCCGATCTCCGACAGGCTCGGCCGCTCGCCCCGCCGCAGGCCGTAGGCGAGCGCGAGAAGCACCAGCGCGTTCGGCGCGATCAGCCCCGTCAGGCCGGAAACCAGCGAGGACAGCATCGTGCCCGGTCCGATGCCCCGCAGCTTGTTGACGAGTTGGTCGTAGAGGAGCTGGTCGGCCATGCCGGCCGGCTGGTTGAGCGACTGGTAGACGAACCAGCCGCAGGATAGCAGCAGGCAGGCGAGGATGGGCAGGGGCTGCCACAGCCTGCGACGACCTGTGCCGACATGGAGGAGCGCGAAGCCGACGGTGTAGACCAGGAAGGCGACGGGCAAGAATCCCTTCGCCAGCACGCCCACGGCGAGGCCGCCATAGGCGAGCCACGCGTATCGCCCGGCGGGTTCGGGGCGAAATAGCAGGCCGGTGAAGCCGATGGCCGAGACGAGCAGGCCGAAGGTCAGCGCCTGGTCCGGCAAGGCATGCAGCGTCGACAGGATGAAGACGAGGTTGCCGGCAAGCAGCGCCGCCGACAGAAGCGCCGTCTGCCGGCCGCCGCCCGCCGTCCGCGCCAGCAGGTAGACCAGCGGCAGCATGGCCGCGCCGAGAAGAAGATTGCCGAGCCGCGCGCCGAGCGGGCCGATGCCGGCGACGGTCATGCCCGCCGCCTCGATCCAGTAGGTCAGCGGCGGTTTGCGCACGCGCACCTCGCCGGCCCCGGTCCGCGGCGTCAGCCAGTCGCCCGTCTCCAGCATGATCGCCGCGCCGTCGGAATAGTGGCGCTCGTCCGGGTGGTGGATGATCAGCGTCGAGGCGAAGGGCAGCAGGCCGACGAACAGCGTCAACGCCAGCACCGCGACGATCAGCAGCGGGCCGGACGCCGCGCCCGAGCGCGTCCGGCGGTCATCGTCCCGCTCCAGGATGGCGGTTCCGGGGCTGTCCATGCCCCTGCCTGTAAAGCAGGTGGACAAGGGAACCAAGCGGCGAACGACCCGGTCGCCCCGGTTGGGATGAAGGTGTGGCCGCTCCGCCTCAGGCGCGCGGCGGCAATTCCGGGCGGCCGCGCCACGCGCCGGACTGGCGGCCGGCGACCAGCCAGTAGGCGAGCCCGCCGACCACGCCCGCCGCGACCAGCAAGGCGAGGAAGCCGGCGTCCCGGTAGATCGGCTCCGCCCCGGCATCGGGGTCGTCGACGATCGGCAGGGCCGCGCCCCAGAACAGCGCGGCGATGGCCAGCCCGACGAACACGCCGCCCAACGCGTAGAACAGCCAGTCCCGACGCGACAGGACCTCGCCGAGCAGGATCACGGGCAGCGTCGGCAGGAAGGCGAAATAGGCGACGAACAGCGCCACGAAGGGAACGGAAAAGACCGAGCCGGTGAGCAGCAGCGGCGCCTCGCCCGCCTCGAAACCCGCGGCGCCGAGAAACATGACATGGATGAAGGCGCTGGCCGCCAGCGCGGCGACGACGAATCCCATGACGTCGATGAAGCAGGACGCCAGGATCGCCAGGACGCGGTTCACGCCTCGCCGTGCCCCGCGATCATCATGGCTTCCAGCGCCAGCCGCTCGCTCTTCTTGAGCCGCTCCGACTCCGACTTGAGCTGGCCGCAGGCGGCGAGGATGTCGCGCCCGCGCGGCGTGCGGATCGGCGAGGCGTAGCCGGCATTGTTGATATAGTCGGCGAATCTCTCGATCGTCTCCCAGTCCGAGCACTGATAGTTGGTGCCCGGCCAAGGGTTGAACGGGATCAGGTTGATCTTGGCCGGGATGCCCTTGAGCAGCCGCACCAGCTCCTTCGCGTCGTCGAGCGAATCGTTGACGTCCTTGAGCATCACATATTCGAAGGTGATGCGCCGCGCGTTGGAGAGGCCCGGATAGGCGCGGCAGGCGTCCATCAGGTCCTTCAGCGGGAACTTCTTGTTGATCGGCACCAGCATGTCGCGAAGATCGTCGCGCACCGCGTGCAGCGAGATGGCCAGCATGACGCCGATCTCCTCGCCGGTCCGCGCGATCTCCGGCACCACGCCGGAGGTCGACAGCGTGATGCGCCGCTTCGACAGCGACAACCCGTCGCCGTCCGAGGCGATCAGCAGCGCCTTCTTCACCGCCTCGAAATTATAGAGCGGCTCGCCCATGCCCATCATGACGATGTTGGAGACCTTGCGGCCCTCCGCCGGCACGATCGCCCCGGCCGGCGTGTCGCGGTCGGGGAAATCGCCCAGCCGGTCGCGCGCGGTCATGAGCTGCGCGAGGATCTCCTCCGCCGTCAGGTTGCGCACCAGCTTCTGCGTGCCGGTGTGGCAGAAGGAGCAGGTCAGCGTGCAGCCGACCTGGCTGGAGATGCACAGCGTGCCGCGCCCCTCCTCGGGAATGTAGACGGTCTCGATCTCCACCGGTCGCCCCGCGCCGCGCGGCGGGAAGCGGAACAGCCACTTGCGCGTGCCGTCCGACGAAATCTGCTCCTCGACGATCTCCGGCCGGGCGATGGAAAAATGCCGGTCGAGCGCGGCGCGCAGATCCTTTGAGATGTTGAACATCTGCGAGAAATCGGAAACGCCGCGCACATAGAGCCAGTGCCAGAGCTGCTGCGCGCGCATTCTGGCCTGCCGCTCCGGCACGATGCCGGAAGAGATGAGCGCCGCGCCCATCTCCTCCCGCGTCAGGCCGATGAGCGAAGCCTTCGCGCCGCCGGCCGGAGCGGGCTGTGTCGAGGTCGGGACCGCCGCCTTGCGGGACACGCGGTCGGAAAGATCGAGCGAGATGGTCATGACGCGGCCGGATATGGGGAGCGCCCGGCGCTCCGTCCAGAATGAGTCCTATGCGCCGCCCTTAGCACGGCCGCAAGGCCGCGTCACGCCACGGGCTCGGCCATCCTACTTGCAGGTCTGGATCGAGCTCAGCGCGGCGCTGATGCCGGCCAGCGAGAAGGAATAGCTGGTCGGGTTGCCGCGCCCCGACGTGGCCTCCACCTTCATCGTCGCGCCGCCCTTCATGGCGGCGATCATCTGCGGCTCTTCCGCCGCGTTCTCGACCCAGGCGGATTTGCCGCGCGTGAACAGCGAGAACTTGCGGTCGCCGATCGTCACCGTGACCTTGGAATTGGCCCGCATCTCGTAGCCGGCGATGAACTGCGGCTCGTAGGACACCGACTGGCCGGGGCGCTGGCTGACGAAGAAGAACATGTCGCCATGGTCGAGCGACGTCGGCTGCTTGTCGGTGGGCACGGTCAGCACGTAGCAGACCTTGCCGTTCGACGTCTCGTAGCTGTAGGTGCCCCATTGGCCGTGCTGGCCGATCTTGCGCGCCTGCTGCGCCAGCGCCGGATGGGCCGCCGCGATCAGAACGAGGCCCGAGAGAATGGCGACGAATCTTCGCATCGTTGCAGTCTTCCTGTCTTTCGCATGGGTCATCGGACAGGCTCCCCGCCCGCCAAGAAGCTTCATTTTGATTTAATCTGGGTTACCAAACGGTGAACCTCCGCGAAGAAGGCCGAAAACCGCCAGGAATGCCCGCCGACCATGCGCCCGCCACCGGGAAATCGATACAAGTCCCTTGGCTAGCGTATGGAATTCAGGAAAGCGGCAAGAGTTTGACTGAGCGCGCCGCGTCGCGCCGGAAAGCTCAGTCGAGCTCGGCCAGCGCCTGCTTGGCGGCCAGCCGGTGAGCCGGCGTCAAATGCGCGCGCACCGCCGTCAGCGCCGCGGTCAGCACGGCGATGTCGTCGGTGAAGCCGAGGCCGAAGATGAAATCGGGGATAGTGTCGGCCGGCAGCACGAAGTAGGCGAGCGCGGCGAGCAGGATACCTTTCGCGCGCATCGGCGTGTTCTTGTCGAGCGCGCAATAGTAGCCGGCGATCACCTCTTCCATGAACGGCACGTGGCGCGCCGCCGTCTTCGCGGTGCGCCAGAACTTTTCGCGCAGCTCGGTCTCGCCGCCGTCGCCGGCGGAGCGGAAATCGGTCCAGCGGAAATCGAAAGGCTTCTTCATCGCAACGGAGATGTGGGGAACCGCGCCGGGCCGCGCAAGAGCTCAGCCGCCGGCAAGGCGATTCATTTCCGAGGCCAGCCTGAAGTCCAGTTCCGTCAGCCCGCCAGCGTCATGCGTGCTCAGCTTGACGCTGACGGTCTTGTAGGCGTTCGACCAGTCGGGATGGTGGTCGAGCCTTTCCGCCGCCAGCGCGCATCGCGTCATGAAGGCGAAGGCCTCGGAGAAATCCGCGAAGCTGAACGTCCGCGCGATGGCCTTGCCGTCGTCGGCCGGCATCCAGCCCGGAACGGTCCTCAGAGCCGCTTCGACGGCGTCCCTCCCGAGCGGTTTCCTGGCCATGGCTAGCGCAGGTAGCGCGGCTGTTCGAGCCCGGCCAGCCGGCCGGCGGGCACGGGCGCGGCGTCGAACAGAGGCCACGCCTCCTCGATCACATAGGGGCCGCCGCCGACCGAATCGCGCGACGACATCAGGACGAAGCGGCCGACCTTGAAGGGCAGCGTCGCGAAATTGCCGCGCGCCGAAAGGTAGCGCGCCACCTCGTCGGCGCTGGAATTGCGCAAACGCGCCAGCGTCACATGCGGCACGAACTTGCGCGGGTCGGCGTCGATGCCGAGGCGCATGCACAGCCGGTCGATCTCGCCCTGCAGGCCGGCGAGCTCCGGCGAGGGCATCGCGCCGGCGTAGATCGAATGCGGCTTCTTCGAGCCGAAGGCCCCGACCCCCGAGAGCGTCAGCGAGAAGGCGGGGCGCTGCACGCGGTCGAGCGCATTGGCGATCTCGTCGGCGACATGGCCCTCCACGTCGCCGATGAAGCGCAGCGTCAGATGGTAGTTCTCGACGTCGATCCAGCGGGCTCCCGGCAGTCCGCCGCGCAGAAGGGAAAGGGAAAGCGCCGCGTCGCGCGGGATTTCGAGGGCGGTGAAAAGTCGGGGCATTGGTGGGCTCCCTTCTCGAATCGTCCTGTCGAGGCCTCAGCGAATCACCGAACAGGTTGCCGGGCAAGCTGAATTTTTGCACTGCACAGAAACACCTTGCGCGCTCACGACGGCGTCCTGGCGGAAGCCAGCACCGCTTCCATCGTCGGCAGGAAGCGCTCCACCATGCGGTCGACCCCTGCGGCATTCGGATGCATGCCGTCCGGCAGCAACAGGGCCCGGTCGGCCGTCACCCCGTCGAGGAAGAACGAGTAGAGCGTCAGCCCGTGCTTCTGCGCCAGCCTCGGAAACATGCCGTCGAACGCCGTCTGGTAGTCGGGGCCGAGATTCGGCGCGGCGCGCATGCCGGCCAGCAGGACCGCGATGTTGCGCGCCTTGAGCCTGGAAATCATGGCGTCGAGGTTCCGCTCGGTGATGTCGGGCGCGACCCCGCGCAGCATGTCGTTGGCGCCGAGCTCCAGGATCACCAGCGCCGTGCCGTCGGGCACCGACCAGTCCAGCCGCGACAGGCCGCCGCTGGACGTGTCGCCCGACACGCCGGCATTCTCGATCACGACATCGTGACCCTTGGCGCGTAGCGCAGCCTGGAGCTTTTCGGGAAAGCTCTCGCCCGGATCGAGGCCGTAGCCGGCCATCAGGCTGTCCCCGAATCCGACGATGCGGACGGGCTCCGCCGAGGCCGGCGCGGCGATGAGGAAAAGGCTCGCCAAAGCCATGAAAAAGCGGGAGAGCGCGCGTTTGAAAGCCATGATCGAGGCCCCATATGACGGGAACCGCTCCCGCCTGTCTTTCTCCATATAGGACCGATCGCGCGTGACAGAACCCGTCATCGAACTGGAAGACGTCTCGCTGACGCTCGGCGAAGGCGCCTCGCAGGTGCATGTGCTGAAGGGCGTGAGCCTGGCCGTCGAGCGCGGCGAGGCAACCGGCATCGTCGGCCCCTCCGGCTCCGGCAAGACGACGCTGCTGATGGTGCTGGCCGGGCTGGAAGGGGTCGATTCCGGCACGGTGCGGATCGCCGGCGAGCGCCTCAACGGGCTGAGCGAGGATCGCGTCGCCGCCTTCCGCGGCCGCAATGTCGGCATCGTCTTCCAGTCCTTCCACCTCATCCCCAACATGACCGCGCTGGAGAACGTCGCGGTGCCGCTGGAGCTCGCCGGCCGCGACGACGCCTTCGCGGTGGCCGCGCGCGAGCTGGCGGCGATGGGGCTGACCGAGCGTGTGACGCACTATCCCGGCGAGCTCTCCGGCGGCGAGCAGCAGCGCGTCGCCATCGCCCGTGCGCTGGCGCCCGAGCCCAAGATCCTCATCGCCGACGAGCCGACCGGCAACCTCGACCAGGCCACCGGCCGGCAGATCGCCGACCTGCTGTTCGCCAAGGCCCAAGAGCGCGGCATGACGCTGGTTCTGGTGACGCACGACCCGGCGCTCGCCGCCCGCTGCACCCGGCAAGTGGCGATGCGCTCCGGGCGGATCGAGACGCCGCAGGAGCCGGTGCCCGCGTGAAGACCCTGCCGCTTGCCCTCCGCTTCGCCCTGCGCGAGATGCGCGGCGGCCTGTCCGGCTTCGCCATCTTCATCGTCTGCATCGCGTTGGGCGTCGCGGCCATCGGCGGCGTCAACTCGGTCGCGCGCTCGATCACCGACGGCGTCTCGCGCGAGGGCCAGTCACTGCTCGGCGGCGACATCCGCTTCGAGTTGAACCAGCGCACGGCGAGCGATGCGGAACGGGCCTTCCTCAATCGCCTCGGCATGGTGGCGGTCAGCGCCGACATGCGCTCCATGGCGCGGCTGCCCGACGCCTCGGACCAGGCGCTGGTCGAGATCAAGGCCGTCGACGGGTCCTACCCGCTCTACGGCGCGCTGGTCACCGAGCCGGCGCTGCCGCAGGCCGAGCTTTTCGGCGAACGCGGCGGGGTCTTCGGCGCCGCCGCGCCCGAAATCCTGTTCGAAAGGCTGGGCGTGAAGCCCGGCGCGACGGTCATGCTCGGCCGCGCGACGATCGAGCTGCGCGCCGTGCTCGCGACCGAACCGGACGCCGTGTCGGACGGCTTCGCCTTCGCGCCCCGCCTTCTCCTGTCGCTGGAGGCCCTGGAGGCGACCGGACTGGTGCAGCCGGGCAGCCTGGTCGAATACGCCTACAAGGTCCGCGTCGCGGGAAACCCGGACGAGGACGCGCTGGCCGCCATCCGCGACCGGGCGCAGGCCGAGTTCCCGCAGGCGGGCTGGAGCGTGCGCACCCGCACCAACGCCGCGCCTTCGCTGTCGGCCAATGTCGAGCGCTTCTCGCAGTTCCTGACGCTGGTCGGGCTGACCTCGCTGGTGGTGGGCGGCGTCGGCGTCGGCAACGCCGTGCGCGCCTATCTCGACGGCAAGCGCGGCGTCATCGCCACCTTCAAGAGCCTCGGCGCGTCCGGCGGCTTCGTCTTCACCGTCTATCTGGCGCAGATGCTGGTCATCGCGGTCATCGGCATCGCCGTCGGCCTCGTCGCGGCGGTCGCCATGCCCTATGCGGCCGGGGCCGCGCTGTCCTCCTTCATCCCCGTGCCGGCCGAGGGCGGCTTCTACCCTTCGGCCCTGCTCATGGCGGTGCTGTTCGGAATCATGGTGACGCTGGCCTTCGCCATCCTGCCGCTCGGCCGCGCCCGCGACGTGCCCGCCACCGCGCTGTTCCGCGAGCTGGGTTTCGACCCCAACGGCCGCCCGCGCCTCGCCTATGTCGCCATCTCGGCGGCCATCGCCGTGGCGCTGGCGCTGATCGCCGTCTGGACCGCCGAGGACCGCCGCATCGCCACGATCTTCGTCGCCGCCACCGCGCTGTCCTTCCTTGTGCTGCGCCTGGTCGGCGTCGGCGTGCAGGCGCTGGCGCGGCGCAGCCCCCGCGTGCGCTCCACCGCGCTGCGGCTGGCCATCGGCAACATCCACCGTCCCGGCGCGCTGACCGCGTCGGTGGTGCTGGCGCTCGGCCTCGGCCTGACGCTGCTGGTAACGCTGGCGCTGATCGACGGCAATCTGCGCCGGCAGATCGCCGGCGCCCTGCCGGAGCGCGCGCCGAACTTCTTCTTCGTCGACATCCAGAGCGCCGACATCGAGCCCTTCACCCGCTTCGTCACGGCTGAAGCCCCGCGTGGAAAGCTGGAGCGCGTGCCGGTGCTGCGCGGCCGCGTCGTGGCGCTGAACGGCGTCGACGCGCAAAAGGTGCAGGTGCCGCCGGAAGGCGCCTGGGTGCTGCGCGGCGACCGCGGCCTGACCTATGCGCAAGACATGCCGGAGAACGCCACGCTGAGCGCGGGCCAGTGGTGGCCGAAGGACTACGCAGGCGAGCCGCTGGTGTCCTTCGCCGCGCAGGAAGGGCGCGAGATCGGCCTGAAGCTCGGCGACACCGTCACCGTCAACGTGCTGGGCCGCAACGTGACGGCGAGGATCGCCAATTTCCGCCAGGTGCAGTGGGAATCGCTCGGCATCAACTTCGTCATGGTTTTTTCACCCAACGCCTTCGCCGGCGCGCCGCATAGCTGGCTGGCGACGCTGAACGACCCGCAGGCGACGCTGGCCGAGGAGGCCCGACTGCTCAACGCGGTGACGCGCGGCTTTCCCGCCGTCACCACCGTGCGGGTGAAGGACGCGCTGGACGTCGTCAACCAGCTCGTCGGCCAGCTCGGCACCGCCATCCGCGCCGCCGCGAGCGTGGCGCTGGTCGCTTCCGTGCTGGTGCTGGCCGGCGCGCTTGCCGCCGGCAATCGCGCCCGCATCCACGACGCGGTGGTGCTGAAGACGCTGGGCGCGACGCGGCTCAGGCTGATGGCCGCCTTCGCGCTCGAATACGGGCTGATCGGCCTGGCGACGGCGGTTTTCGCGCTGCTGGCGGGCGGCGTCGCGGCGTGGTTTGTGGTGGCGCGCATCATGTCGCTGCCGTCCGCCTTCCTGCCCGAGGTGGCGCTCGCAACGGTCCTTCTGTCGCTGGCGCTGACCATCGGCATCGGGCTGATCGCGACCTGGCGGGTGCTGGGACACAAGGCCGCGCCCGTGCTGCGCAATCTCTGAGCCTTTAACTTCCGGAGCAGGCGCTTTCGATCACGAAGAATTGCATTCGGTCACGGGTCTTGTTCTGACGCGCAAAAATCATCATATTCCGCGCAGGCATGCTGGAGTCCCGCCAGCGGCGCCTGGGCGTTCGGCTGAACGCCCGACACCGGACGGGACAGAAGCAAGAGGACTTTTCTCCATGGCTGAACCCCTTCGTAACTACCAGATGCGCGGCGCGAATGCCGGCGCGCGCGCCGACGCCGGCATCGACGAAGGCCTGCGCGCCTACATGCTCAAGGTCTACAACCTGATGGGCATGGGCCTGGTCATCACCGGCCTCGCCGCCATGGCGATGGTGATGCTGGCCACCACCAACGATCCCGCCAGCGCCGTCGCCACCCTAGCCAACGGCAAGATGCTGACCGCCTTCGGCGCCGCCATCTACGGCTCGCCGCTGCGCTGGATCGTCATGCTGGCGCCGCTCGCCGTCGTGTTCTTCCTGTCCTTCCGGGTGCACACGATGAGCGTCTCGGCCGCGCAGACCACCTTCTGGGTCTACGCCGCGCTGGTCGGCGCGTCGCTGTCCTCGATCTTCCTGGTCTTCACCAGCCAGTCGATCGTGCAGACCTTCTTCGTCACGGCGGCCGCCTTCGGCGCGCTGTCGCTCTACGGCTACACCACCCGCCGCGACCTCTCCGCGATGGGCTCGTTCCTGATCATGGGCGTGTTCGGCCTGATCATCGCGATGGTGGTGAACATCTTCCTGCAGTCCTCGGCCCTGCAGTTCGCCATCTCGGCGATCGGCGTGCTGGTGTTCTCGGGCCTCACCGCCTACGACACGCAGAAGATCAAGGAGATGTATTTCGAGGGCGACGACGTGCTGGTCGCCGGCCGTAAGGCCATCATGGGCGCGCTGACGCTCTACCTCGACTTCATCAACCTGTTCACCTTCCTGCTGCAGTTCCTCGGCAACCGCGAGTAGGCGCAACCCGCTGGACCAACGGATCGGGCGGCCTTCGGGCCGCCCTTTTCGTTTGTCCGCTTTTCTTCACCCGCCGGCCTGTCCTATGAACGGTTCTCTCGAGGTTCCCGAAGAGGCCGGCCTTGGGAAAAAGCGCATCTGGACGGACAACGCGCATGGCGACCATCCGCAAGGCCCTGGCCGGCGATCTGCCGGCCATCACCGACATCTACGCCGACGCGGTCCTGAACGGCACCGCCACCTACGAGCTCGCGCCGCCCGATCTCGCCGAGATGACGGCGCGCCATGCCGGGCTGACGGCGCAGGGCTATCCCTATATCGTCGCGGAGGATGCCGGCCGGCTGCTCGGCTACGCCTATGCCGGGCCGTTCCGCGCCCGCCCGGCCTACCGCTTCATCGTCGAGGATTCGATCTATCTCGCCCCGGCAGCGCAAGGCAGGGGCGTCGGGCGCACGCTGCTGGCACGGCTCGTCGACGAATCGACGCGGCTGGGCTTCCGCCAGATGGTCGCGGTGATCGGCGACGGCAGGCCGGACAGCGCCTCCATCAAGCTGCATGAGCGCTCGGGCTTCCGCCATTGCGGCGCGCTAGCCGGGTCGGGCTACAAGCACGGGCGCTGGCTGGACACCGTCTTCATGCAACTGGCCATGAACGGCGGCGACAGCCGCGACCCGGATTCCGATTCGCTGCCCGAGCGCAACTTTCGCGGCGCCTGAGCGCGGACCGGTCCTAGAGAACCCGGAGGGACGTCCTCGCGATCGCCGGTCCTGCCGGCAGGTCGCGGACGGCGGGCTCCGGCGAAGGCTCCCGGCGCAGCGCGAGCAGGCGGTAGAACGCCTCCGCCTGCGTCCTTCGCAGCCCGAACAGGGTGGAACCGGCGATATGGGCCGGCCGCCCGGCTTGCACGTCCCACACGCACCACGCGCCGGCGGGGTCCAGAACCACCTCGAAACGTTCCGATGCCATGACGCCGCCTCCCGTCGCGCGCTCCTCGCCGCCGACCTCATGCCAAACCGGACCGCGCCGGACAATCCCAAGACTCAACCCTGAATTCTCGTGGGGTGGCCGCCTGACGCCGGGGTAGCGGGTCATTGGACGCGCGGATGGGCGATGCTAGGATGCCGTGTCTCAGGACGGGACCGCCAGCGAACGACGGGCGGCGGCCCCAGGCAAGGAAAGGAACGGCATGGGCGGCAGCGTGGACGTGAAGCGGGAGGCGGCCGGCATCCTGGATCGGCTGGGCGTCCCGCGCGACGCATGGACCGGCGGCGCGATGGCCTCGTTCACGCCGGTGACGGGCGAGCGGATCGGCGCGCTCCATCCCGTCTCCGCGGAAGCGGCCGCCGGCCGCATCGAGGCGGCGCACCGGGCCTTCCTCGACTGGCGGCTGGTGCCGGCGCCGCGCCGCGGCGAGCTGGTGCGCCTGCTCGGCGAGGAGCTGCGCGCCGCCAAAGACGATCTCGGCCGCATGGTGTCCATCGAGGCCGGCAAGATCGCCTCCGAAGGGCTCGGCGAGGTGCAGGAGATGATCGACATCTGCGACTTCGCCGTCGGCCTGTCGCGGCAGCTCTACGGCCTCACCATCGCCACCGAGCGCCCCGGCCACCGCATGATGGAGACCTGGCATCCGCTTGGCGTCGTCGGCATCATCTCGGCCTTCAACTTCCCCGTCGCCGTCTGGTCGTGGAACGCCGCGCTGGCGCTGGTCTGCGGCAACGCCGTGGTGTGGAAGCCGTCGGAGAAGACGCCGCTGACGGCGCTGGCCTGCCAGGCCGTGCTGGAAAGGGCGCTGGCGCGCTTCGGCGGCGCGCCGGAAAACCTCTCGCAGGTGCTGATCGGCGACCGCGCCGCCGGCGAGGCGCTGGTCGACCACCCCAGGGTGGCGCTGGTCTCGGCGACCGGCTCCACCCGCATGGGACGCGAGGTCGGGCCGCGCCTGGCGAAGCGCTTCGCCCGCTCCATCCTGGAGCTCGGCGGCAACAACGCCGCGATCGTGTGCCCTTCCGCCGACCTCGACATGGCGCTGCGCGCCATCGCCTTCGGCGCCATGGGCACGGCCGGCCAGCGCTGCACCACGCTGCGCCGGCTGTTCGTCCACGACAGCGTCTACGAGCAGCTCGTTCCTAAGCTCAAGGCGGTCTATGCCGGCGTGTCGGTCGGCAACCCGCTGGAAACCCCGGCGCTGGTCGGCCCGCTGATCGACCGGGCGGCGTTCGAGGGCATGCAGCAGGCGCTGCGCGCGGCGAAAGCCGAAGGCGGCGCCGTCGCTGGCGGCGAGCGTGTGGCCGACGCCGGCAGGGACACCGCCTATTATGTCAGGCCCGCCATCGTCGAGATGCCGCGCCAGTCCGGCCCGGTGCTGGAAGAAACCTTCGCGCCGATCCTCTACGTGATGCGCTACACCGACTTCGACGCCGTGCTTGCGCAGCACAATGCGGTGTCGGCGGGCCTCTCCTCCTCCATCTTCACGCTCGACATCCGCGAGGCCGAGCGTTTCCTGTCGGCCGAGGGGTCCGACTGCGGCATCGCCAACGTGAACATCGGCACGTCCGGGGCGGAGATCGGCGGCGCGTTCGGCGGCGAGAAGGAGACGGGCGGCGGCCGCGAATCCGGCTCGGATGCGTGGCGGGCCTATATGCGCCGCGCCACCAACACGGTGAACTACTCGAACGCGCTGCCGCTGGCGCAGGGCGTCTCCTTCGACGTCGGCTGACGCCCTCTTCAGAAGCGGGCGGCGGCCAGATGCGCGATCTGCGCGCCCGCCTCGTAATAGGCTTCCTTCACGGCCCGGAAAGGCTGCGCCTGCGGCTCCGTGACCGGCAGCGGCAGCTCGGCCTCGCCGATCTCGCCCAGGACGAGCTGCGCCAGCACCTTGCCGAAGGCCGTGCCGGGCGCGATGCCGCGCCCGTTGTAGCCCGAGAAGCCGACCGCGCGCGGCCCGAACCGGTGGAAGCGGGGCACGGCGTCCGCCGTCATGCCGATGCTGCCGTACCAGCCCGACTCGAAACGGATGTCGCGCAGTTGCGGAAACAGCCGCCGCAGCGAGCGCACGGCCCAGGCGCGATGCACCGCGCGGCCCGTGTTGCGCAGCGCCCCGACGCTGCCGAACACCAGCCGCCCGGCGGCGTCCATGCGGAAGGAGGACAGGATCTGCCGGGTGTCCCAGCAGCCTTCGCCGCCCGGAAGGATGGTTTCCCGAATGCCGGCGGGAAGCGGCGCGGTGGCGAAGTTGAAATAGGGCAGGTGGATCTGCTCGTCGCGCGCGATGCGCCACGGCCCCGTCGAATAGGCGTCGCCGGCCGCCAGCACCCAGCCCGCCGCGACGCTGCCCGAGGGCGTCCGCAGTTTCCAGCCCGCGCCCTGCCGCTCGGCGCCGACCACCGGGCTGCCCGCATGGAGCAGCGCCCCGGCGGCGATTGCCGCGCGGGCCAGCCCGCGTGCATAGGCGAGCGGCTGCAGCGTGCCGGCGCGCGGATCGAACAGCGCGCCCTCATAGGCGGGCGTGCCGGTGCGGCGCGCCGTTTCCGCCCTGGACAGCAGCGCGACGGGTGCGCCCCGCGCCGTCCATTGCCCGTGGCGCTCGCGCAGTTCGGCCAGACCGGCCTCGCCGGCGGCGAGGTGCAGCGTGCCGTCCTTGCGCAGCTCGCAGGCGATGCCGTGCCGCTCCACCAGCGCGCGCACCAGCAGGGGCGCCTGCCCGAGAATCTCCAGGCAGCGCTCGCCGTGAGACCCCAGAAGGCGTCCGATCTCGTCGGGCATGACCCACATGCCGCCATTGATGAGGCCGACATTGCGCCCCGCCCCGCCGTGGCCGATCTCCGCCGCTTCCAGCACGACGACGCTCGCCCCGGCCTGCGCCAGATGCAGCGCCGCCGAAAGGCCGGCATAGCCCGCGCCGACGATCGCCACGTCGGCACTCCGACCGCCGCTCAGGGCCGGCGCCGGCGGCGCGTCCGGAGCGGTCCTGGCCCACAGGCCGTGCGTTTCGGGCGTGGTCGCCATCGCCAGGTCTCTCGCATCCTCGCCGCGTCCAGGCCCCCGCTGCCGGACGGCCGGCACCGGGGGCCGGGCCTTGCGCCGGCACCGGGAAATCGTATCGTTTCCCTCGGTCGAAGACAATCCGATTCACCCATGACGACAGCCGACAGCCACATCGTCCATCCCGGCGCGACCGGGAGGCGAGAGGCAGGGTGCGGCGGCGTGGAACCGGGCCGCCACGCGGTCACAACACCGCAATCCGGTCGCAAAACGCAAGGTCGGGGCTTCCAGCGGGCCGCGCTCAAGGCTATGGAGCATGCGCCGAATGCCTGAGCCGGCTGCGCGCGCAACCCGGCTGGGGACCAGTTCGATGAGAGGACACATGCTTCAGATAGAGCGCATTCGATCCAGCCAGGCGAGGTCCGCGACGGAACGCGAGGCCATTCTGCGCGACCCGGGCTTCGGCAAGCATTTCTCCGACCACATGGCGACGGTGGACTGGAGCGCGGATAGGGGCTGGCACAACGCGCAGGTGCGGCCGCGCGCGCCGTTCAGCATCGACCCCGCCTCCGCCGTCCTGCACTACGCGCAGGAGATCTTCGAGGGCATGAAGGCCTATCGCGACGCCGCCGGCCGGATCATCTTCTTCCGCCCGGAAGAGAACGCCAAGCGCTTCCAGAACTCGGCCGAGCGCATGGCCATGCCGCAGATCCCGACCGACCTGTTCCTACGCGCCCTCCAGGCGCTGGTCGAGATGGATCAGGACTGGGTGCCCGAAGGCGAAGGCAGCCTCTATCTGCGGCCGTTCCTGTTCGCCGACGAGGCGTTCCTGGGCGTCCGCCCGTCCAATTCCTACAAGTTCTGCATCATCGCCTCGCCGGTCGGCTCCTACTTCAAGGGCGGCGCCAAGCCGATCAGCGTCTGGGTGTCGCAGGAATACAGCCGCGCCGCGAAGGGCGGCACCGGGCATGCGAAATGCGGCGGCAACTATGCCGGCAGCCTCGTCGCGCAGGCGGTGGCGACCGAGCAGGGCTGCGACCAGGTCATCTTCCTCGACGCGGCGGAGGGCCGCTGGATCGAGGAGCTCGGCGGCATGAACGTGTTCTTCGTCATGGACGACGGCACGCTGCTGACGCCGGCGCTCGGCACGGTGCTTCCCGGCATCACCCGCGATTCCGTCATCGCGCTCGCCCGCGACAGGGGATTGACGGTGCGGGAGGACCGCTACGAATTCGCCCAGTGGCAGGCGGACGCCGAAAGCGGCCGGCTGCGCGAGGCCTTCGCCTGCGGCACCGCCGCGACCATCGCCCCGATCGGCCAGGTCAAGCATGGCGGCGGCAGCTTCTCCATCCGCAATGGCGGCATGGGCGAGGTGACGGCGGCGCTGCGTTCCACCCTGCTCGGCATCCAGAAGGGCACCGAGCCGGATCCGCACGGCTGGGTGCGCGGACTGGCCGAGCTGGCGCGCGCCTGATCGTCGGCGGCGCTACACCGCCGCCGAATGCCGCGCGGCGGCCGACGGCAGATAGCTGTCGAAGCACGCGGCCACGACCCGCGCCAGCGGCCGGCTCTCCGGCGGAATGGTGAAGCGGTCGCCGTCGCGCACGAGATGCGGGGAGCCCTGCGCCGTCAGCGCCGCCTCGCGCAGCACGCTGTCGGCGGCCGTCCCGAACCGCTGCCGAAGCCGCGCGGCCGAGAAGCCGAAGTCGCACATCAGGCGCTCGATCAACCAGCCCCGCACGCGATCGTCCGGCGACAGCGCGACGCCGCGAACGGCGGCCAGTCTGCCGCTCTCGATCAGCCGGCGATGCTCGCCGGTCGAGGCCGCGTTCTGGGCGTAGCCCTGCGCGAAGCGACTGACCGAGGAGGCGCCGAGCCCGATCAGCGTGCGGCACGCATCGTCGGTGTAGCCCTGGAAATTGCGGCCGAGCCGTCCCGACCGGGCGGCGACGGCGAGGCCGTCGCCGGGCCGCGCGAAGTGATCGATTCCGACCCGCGCGGAGCCGGCCGCAGGAATGAACCCCGCCCCCCCGCGCGCCAGGTCGAGCTGGCCGCATTGCTGCAGGGGCTGACCGGCGGCAGCGGCGGCGAAGGCGCGCGCCGGCTGTACGGCATGGCCAACTGGCTGCTGGGGCGGCGCTGACGGTGCGCGCAT
>JAPUFC010000093.1 GCA_027492275.1 Mesorhizobium sp.
TCGGCTCGGAGTTCGGCAACCGCCATCACCAGTACGAGAAGTTCTACGGCGGCGCATCCTTCATCGTGAAGCAGAACATGCTGCGAAGCTACGACATGGCCCGTGCAACAGGCCTCGTCGACAAGGCCCTCGGCCTGGGCTGATCGCGATGGCCCCCTCCCAAGCTCCCGCTCTCGCCGCCGATGACGGTTGCGGCATCGACGTCGCGGACGGCCGTCACTTGCGCGATGCCTTCGGCCGCTTCGCGACCGGCATCGTCATCGTCACCACCCAATGGGGCGGGGAGCGGATCGGGGCGACGGTCAGCTCCTTCAACTCGGTGTCGCTGTCGCCGCCGCTGGTCTCCTTTTGCATCGCCCGCAGCGCCCACGCCATCGACGTGTGGGAAAACACGCCTTCCTTCGGCATCAGCGTGCTGGCGCGCGATCAGGCGGAACTGTCGACCCGCTTCGCCCGCAGCCTGTCCGACAAATGGGCGGGCGTCGCGACGCGGCCCGCCGCCCGCGTGCCCGCCCCGCTCATCGACGGCGCCCTGATGTGGCTCGAGTGCCAGGCCTATGCCCGCTACGACGGCGGCGACCACGTCATCCTGCTCGGCCGCGTCGTCGCCGCGACCGTCAACAACCATGTCGCGCAGGAGCCGCTGCTCTTCTACGGCGCCGCCTACAGGCACCTCGCCCCCAAGACGCCGCAGGAGAAAATCCCCGACAACGCCATGTGGCTCCATGGCTGGTGAGACGAAGCCGGGCCGACCGAGGGAGATCTGCTGAATGGCCGTGCTGATCGAAGGGACGCAGCGGATCGAGGCGCCGATCGACAGGGTGTGGGCCGCGATCAACGATCCGGAGGTGCTGCGGCGCTGCATTCCCGGTTGTCTGGAGCTGGAAAAATTGTCCGATCACGAGATGCGGGGGAAGATCCAGCTTGGCATAGGCCCGATCAAGGCGACCTTCCAGGGCGCCGTCGCGCTGGAGAACATGGTCCCGCCGCACTCCTGCACCATCACCGGCGAGGGCAAGGGCGGCATAGCGGGCTTCGCGAAGGGATCGGCGGATGTCCGGCTGTCCGAGGAGGGCGAGGCGGCGACCCTGCTCGCCTACTCGGTCAGGACCGAGGTCGGCGGAAAGATCGCCCAGCTTGGCGCGCGGCTGATCGTGTCGACATCGAAGAAACTGGCGGGCGAATTCTTCACGGCGCTCGGCCGGACCCTGGACGCGGAAGCCGCCTGAAACCGTCGTTTTCCGATCCGGGAGACGGGTCGATCATTGACGCGGATGGCGCGATAATTTAATAAGGTACATTACTATTTTCGGAGGCTGAGTATGTCCGTGCATTTCGTATGCAAGATCGATGAGCTCGCCGAGGGCGATGTTCGCATCTTCGAGGGCGAAGGCCTCGAGATCGGCGTGCTTCATCATGGCGGCGGTTACTACGCCTACCAGAACCTCTGCCCGCACCAGGGGGGACCGGCTTGCGAGGGGCTGAAGCTGCCGCAGGTGGTGGACCGGATCGGCGAGGGCGGCATCTTTCTGGGACAGACGTTCGACGAGGACGACATGCACATCGTCTGCCCCTGGCACGGCTACGAGTATCACCTGAAGTCGGGCGAACATGTCTGCAATCCGGCGATAAGGCTTCGCAAGTTCAGCGTCGAGGCGAAGGACGGTGGGATCTATGTTGAAATCTGAGCCGGTCTCCGCGGACGATCTCGCCTTCGACCTTGCGGTCCTGTGCGAGAAGAGCGTCGAGGCCAACGACCTCTCCGCGATCTCGGAGGCTGCCCTGTCCGGCGCCGTGACGGCGTTGCTGCGCCTGCTGGCCGCGCGCGCCCAGAACGGCATGACCGTCGACCTCGGCCTCGGCAACAGCCGCCTTTCCGCCACCGATGCGGTCATCGCCTGCACGGCCTTGCTGGAGAGCGCCTCGATCGAGGTATTCGAGCTTGCCGCGTGGCAGGCGATGACCAGCACGGGATCAGCCAAGCGCACGCGCGCCAGCCAGACCATGGAGCGTTAGACCATGACCTTCACAGCCGGAAGCCATCTTGTAGAGCCATCCCGCGAGAACTTCGACTCCGAGCAGCATCTGGCGCATGCCAGGCAGCAGGCGGTCCGCCGCGGCTATGAGGATTTCCTCATCGTCGACGTCGATTCCCACCACTACGAAACCGAGGCTTTTCAGGAGATCGCCGAGTATATCGACGATCCCGTCCTTCGCCTCGAGGCCAAGTATCAGGGCATGGCGCGGGGCGGCATCACCTCCATCGACGGCTCGTATCAGGAAATGACCGGACGCGTGACGCGCTATCCGATGCGCCGCCGCGAGAAGACCCCGCCGGTGATCCACCGCGACATCACGCTGATGCGCCGGTGGATGGACTCCATGGGCGTCGACATGGCCTGCATGTTTCCCACGCCGATGCTCAACATCGCCACCTGCCCCAGGGTCGACGTCGAGACGGCGCTGGCCCGGGCCTACAATCGCTGGCTTTGCGACAATGTGCTGTCGCAGGAGCCGCGCCTGACATCGATGTTGTACCTGCCTTTCAACGATCCCGACGCATGCCTGAAGATGGTCGAGGATTTCGGCGATAGGAAGGGCGTCATCGGCTTCATGGTGACCGCCACCCACTACAAGGCCAACAACGACAACGCCTATATGAAAACCTACGCGGCCTTGCAGGAGCGGAACCTGCCGCTGGGGTTCCATGCGGCCTATACTTGGGGCGACAAGTCCACGACCCTGATGAACCGCTTCATCTCCGTCCATGCGCTCGGCTTCGTCTGGCACAACATGGTCCACATGACGAACTGGCTGGTCAACGGCATGCCGGAACGCTTCCCGAAGCTGAAGACGCTTTGGATCGAAAGCGGGCTCGCCTGGGTGCCCTTCCTGATGCAGCGCCTGGACAACGAGTTCATGATGCGCAGTTCCGACGCGCCGCTGCTGAAGCGCAAGCCCAGCGACTACATGCGGGAGATGTTCTATACGTCGCAGCCGATGGAAATGGTTGACAATCTGGACGCGCTTGAACTGACGTTCAAGATGATGAAGGCCGATTCCCAGCTTCTCTATTCTTCCGACTATCCGCACTGGGACATGGACCTGCCGAGCACGATCTACGATCTGCCGTTCCTGCAGGAAGGCGCCAAGCGCGCCATCCTGGGGGGCAATGCGCAATCGCTCTTCGGCCTCGATCCCGTCTACGCCCCGTGGAAGCTGGCGCGCCGCTCCCAAAAGCAGGACGTTCCCGCTGCTTGACACGGTCCCGCCGGGTGCACCATCCACACGTGTTGGGGGTGAACGGAAAGGACTGGTTTGACCGTGTCGAAGAAAGTGCAGATCGGGCTGGGCAAACGGCTGCGCCTCGCCCACATGGCCTTCAGCAGGGGCCTTCGACTGGAACTGGCCAAGGAGAACGTCAGCTTCGGCCAGTTCGTCCATCTCGAGCGATTGTGGGAGGAGGACGGCCTGACCCAGAAGGAACTGTCGAAGCGGGTGGGGGTCGAAACGGCCTCCTCCACGACCATCCTGCTGGAGCTGGAGGCCAACGGATATGTGCGGCGGGAGCGGAACGCGCAGGATGGACGGGCGATCAACGTGTTCCTGACGCCGGCCGGAAGGTCCCTCAGGACGGCGCTCCTGGCCTGCGCGGGCCGCGTCAATGCGCGGGCGCGCGAGGCCTTGTCGGAGGAAGCGGTCGGATCGCTGATGCTCGCGCTGGAGACGATCGCGGAGACCCTGAACAGGGACTACCCGCAGGCGTCGACGGCCAGCAAGCAGCGGCTGCTCAGCTAGCGGCGGAATTTGATGTTGGGATAATGGGATTTTAGCGGAGGCGGCCTGTGCACATCGGCTATCGGGATCTGCGCGAATTCATCGGTCTTGTGGACGGGATCGGTGATCTCAGAAAGGTTTCCGGGGCATCGCTGGACCGGGAGATCGGAGCGATAACCGAGGTCGCCGCCGGCGATCCCCAGTGTCCGGCATTGCTGTTCGACGACATACCCGGCCAGCCGCGTGGAAACCGGGTGTTCACCAATGCCACCGTGAACAGCAGGCGCGCCGCGCTTGCGCTGGGGCTCGACCCCGAGCTTCCCGCGCTCGACGCGCTGAAGGCGTGGAAGCAGAGGCGTTCCGGGCTGAAGCCGTTGGCTCCCGAGGTCACCAGCGACGTTCCGGTGATGGAGAACACGGTCTCCGGGAAGGACGTCGACCTGTCCCGCTTCCCGGCTCCCGTCTGGCACAAGCATGACGGCGGCCCCTATATCGGCTCGGGCAGCATCGTGCTGACGCGCGACCCCGACACCGGCTGGGTGAATTCCTCGATCTACCGGGTCCAGGTGCATGACCGGAACGTCGTGACCGTGCAGTTCGACCACAATGGCAGGCACGGCGCGATGATCGCGCGCAAATACTGGGACAAGGGCGAAGCGTGCCCCATCGTTCTGGTGCATGGGCAGGACCCGTCGCTGTTCATCGCCGGCTTCGAATATCTTCCGGACGGCGCCTCCGAGCTGGATTTCGCCGGGGCGATACGCGGCGCGCCGGTGGAGGTGTTCAAGGGGCCGCTGACGGGGATGCCCATTCCCGCGCGCGCCGAGATCGTGATGGAAGGCCGCCTGTTGCCGCTTGGCGAGAAGAGCCTGCCCGAAGGACCGTTCGGCGAGTTCACCGGCTATTACGCCGCCGACCGCCGGCCGGGGCCGGTCATGGAAATCGACGCCGTCTATCACCGCACCGATCCGATCCTGTTCGGCTCGCCGCCCTTGAAGCCGCCGCGCTTCCACTTCGGCCTGTCGTTCCGGGCGGCCGGCATCTGGGCCAATCTGGAGGCCGTCGGCGTCACCGACATCGTCGGCACGTGGCAGCACGTGTCGCAGCTCATGACGGTCATCGCGCTGAAGCAGCGCTATGCTGGGCACGCCAAGCGCGCCGGCCTGATCGCGGCGGCCAACACCTATATGGGGCGCATCGTGGTGCTGGTGGACGACGACGTCGATCCCACGAATCTCGCGGACGTGATGTGGGCCGTCACCACCCGGGCCGAGCCGTCCGAGGACGTCGACATCGTCCGCAATGCGTGGAGCTCTTCGCTGGATCCGCGCATTTCGGCCGAGAATCGCGCGATCGGGCTGACCTCCAATTCCAAGATGATCATCGACGCCTGCATCCCCTTCGACCAGCTTGACGGCTATCCCAGGACGACGGCGCTGAGCATCGCGGAGAGCAACGAGGTCCGCAAGCGCTGGTCGGGCGTGTTCAGGTCGCGCTGACCGGTCCGATCACGGCTCGAAGTAGGATTTCTCCATCATGCAATGGACGCCCTTGTCGCCGTTGGCGACCTGCGTGATGCGCAGTTCCGCGACGAGGTTCATCAGAGCATAGGCCTGGTAGCGGTCGAGCGTCGTTCTCGACACGAGAAGGTCGAGCATCGAGCGCAGCGCGATCGTGACGCAATTGTCGAGGTCCGGGTCCGCGGCCATGGTGATGAAGCGCGTCGGCGTTTCCGCCATCGGCCACGACAGGGTGAAATCGTTGCGCACGCTGAGCCTGAACGTGCCGACCAGGCCGGTCTCGCACGCCATGCCGATCTCGCCGTCGCTCTGCGCGCCGTGACCGTCGCCGACCGAGAACAGCGCGCCCTCGGCGAAGACCGGCAGATAGAGCGTCGATCCGGCGACCAGTTCCCTGTTGTCGATATTGCCGCCGTTCTGGCGCGGGGGGAGGGAGCCGACGACCCCCCAGTTCGCCGGCGGCGCGACGCCCATGACACCGAAGAATGGCGCCAGCGGCACCTCCTGGCCCCAGGGAAGCCGCCACCGGCGCCGCTCGCGATCCAGGGACAGATGGATCAGGCGGCGTTCCTCGAAATCGAGCGGAAGCGCGCCTACCAGGGGCTTGATCAGGTGATAGCCCCAGTCCACGAGCGGCTCGACCGCCTCGATGTCGATCTGCAGCACGTCGCCCTTTCTTGCGCCGCGAACGGCCACCGGGCCCGTCATGATGTGGCCGGGGATCATCTTTTCCGTGACCCTGGCGTGGATGTCCAACTGCGCCTGGGGGACTTTGAAAGGGGCGGCCGGAAGTATCTCGGGTCCGCCCGACACGGCCGACATGCGGATACGGTCGCCGCTTTCGATCGTCATGCGTGGTTTCAGCGCGGCGCTGAAGTAGCCCCAGTGGACCGTCTCGGGCGACGCGTCGAGATGATGGCTGTTCATGCGGTCTCCCGGCTTTGCGGAGGGGGCGTGTCCTTGCATCGGGCGGTCAGGGGACGCGCGCGGCGATGACCGTGATTTCGACCTTGTAGTCGGGTGCGGCCAGCGCGGCCTCGCTCGTCGCCCGCGCGGGCGCGCAGCCCGGCGCGATCCAGCCTTTCCAGACCGTGTTCATCTCGTCGAAGGTCGCGATGTCGCTCAGCCAGATGACAGCCTGGAGGACGCGCGAGCGATCGGAGCCGGCCTGCTCCAGCAGCGCATCGATACGGTCGAGGATCGCCCGCGTTTGCTCCGTGACGCTTGCGCCCGGCGCGCCCACCTGGCCCGAAAGAAAGACCAGGTCGCCGAACACGACCGCCGCGCTGGAACGCTCGCCGGGCGCGATCCGCCGGATGTCCGCTTCCCGGTTTCCGTCGGCATCCCCGGCTTCGCTGACAGGCGGCACGGCTCGCTCCCCCAAAACGCGATCACGCCACGCAGGATGGCATCAGATTGAAACTTTATAAACAGCTATAAGATGTATGTAAATTGTATCGCTGCCCCGATTCTAGAGAGAAGGCCGGCAGGGTCGCCTGCCGGCCGGAAAGATTCCGCGGGACCGGGAAGCCTTTACTTGGCAGGCGTCGTGTAGAGGATGTCGATCACCTGGCGCTGCTCGCTTTCGGAAACGGGCTTGTCGATGAACTTGGCGGCGATGGCCTCGCTCACGATCTGGTCGAAACCGCTGAGCGGACCGAAGGCCAGGGCCGACCGGTCGTAGAACTGCAGCGCCTTCTCGGCGGTCTTGGCGTCGATCTTGTTCATCTCCGCATAGGCCTTCACCGCCTCCGGCTTGTTGGCGTAGGCCCAGTCGATGCACTGGTCGAGCACGCGCATGAAGGTCGTCGCCGCGTCGCGGTGCTTCGTCAGGAATTCATCGGTGGCAGCGACGACGCGGCTGGTCGTCTCGCGCTGCGACTTGACGATGTCTCCGGTGAAGAGAACCCGCAACTGCCCTTCCTCGACCTTGCCGAGGAGGGCGGGCGGAATGCCGTAGCCGACATCGATCTGGCGCGTCATCACCAGGGTGTAGGTCGCATCCGCGGGGCCGGTCGCCATGCGCTTGAAACCGAGATGTTGCTCCGCCTCGAGGCCGATCAGGATGTTCTCGCTGGGACCGCCCGGACGGGGAAATCCGATGGTCTTGTCTTTCAAGTCGGCGACGGTCTTGATGGGGCTGTCCGACGGCACATAGAAGAACGTGTCGTTCTGACCCCGGAATTGCGCGCTGATGATCTTGAGCTTCGCTCCCTGCCGGAACGCCCCCAGCACGGTCGCGGTGCTCGGCGAATAGGCGATGTCCGCGGCGTGCGAGGCGAGCGCGGTGACGCTGGCGCCGGGCACGAACGTGACCTCGACGTCGAGGCCGGCTTTGGCGAACTCGCCGCGCTGCTGGCAGAAGGCCGGCTGGGACGTATCCCACAGGCCCGCCCAGGCGGATGCCACCCTGATCTTTTGCGGTTGCTGGGCGTTGGCTTGGCCGGCGTGGGCGAAGGCGACGATGCCGGATAAGACGAGCGCAAGACTGATGTGCTTCATGTTGATCTCCCGTTACGAGCCGGTATTGTTTTGAAAAACAGGAAAGATGGTTTTTGCTACCCTCTGGAGTCGCATCGTTCACCCGGATGCCTCCTGTTGCGCAGCCGAGATAGCTAAAAAGAAATATCAGTTATTTAGCTACTTGACAATGCAATTTTGTTGCTGCATTCCCGACGCCATCGGTTGAGACCCACGCAGATGGCTGCGGCGACGGATGGGAGCGAATCCATGGGAAACCTGCGCGGCAAATACGCGATCGTCGGCATCGGCGAGACCAAGAGCGGAAAGCTGCCGGGCGTCAGCACGCTGGCGCTCCACACCGAGGCCGTGAAGCGCGCGATGGACGATGCGGGGCTTCGTCCCGACGAGATCGACGGCATGCTGGACAACCAGCCCCTGCACGACCCTTTCCGCAACTATTCCATCGTCGTCGCTCATGCGCTGGGGATCAGCCCGACCTACAGCACCGACCTCGCGCTCGGCGGCGCGACACCGGTGCAGATGGCCCAGCATGCCGCGATGGCGATCGACGCCGGCCTGGCGACGGCGGTGGCGTGCGTCCACGCCCGCAATTCGGCGTCGCTGCATCTGTTGCCGAAGAACGGCGTCGGGTGCACGCGCGCCTATCATGGCGGCGTGCGCGACGGGGCGGATGATTTCGAGGATCCGTTCGGCCTGATGGCCGGTCCCGGCACGCATGCGTTCCTCGCGTCGCGCCATATGCATGATTTCGGCACGACCTCGGAGGATCTGGGGCAGATCGCGGTCTCGGCGCGCAGGCACGCCAATCTGAACCGAAGCGCGACCATGTACGCCAAGCCGCTGACGATCGAGGACCACCAGAGGTCGCGCTTCATCTCCGAGCCGCTGCGCCTCCTGGACTGCTCGCTCGTTTCCGACGGCGGCGGGGCGTTCATCGTCGTGTCCGCCGAGCGGGCGAAGGACCTGAAGAAAAAGCCCGTCTATATCCATGGCATGGGAAACCATCAGCCGTTTTCCAGCCTGAACGACGCCGAAAGCCTGACGACGCTGGGCGGCAAGGTGTCGTCGGACATGGCCTACCGCATGGCCGGCCTGGGTCCGAAGGACATGGATTTCGCCGAGCTCTACGACTGCTTCACGATCACCACGCTGATCACGCTGGAGGACTATGGGTTCTGTCCCAAGGGCGAGGGCGGGCGCTGGATCCAGGGCGGCCGGATCGAGATAGGCGGCGAGCTGCCGGTCAACACGCATGGCGGTCTGCTGTCCCATGCGCATCTCGAGGGCGTGGCCCACATCACGGAGGCCGTGAAGCAGTTGCGCGGGGGAGAGGTCGAACCGGAGCGCCAGGTGGCCGATGCGAAGGTCGGCATCGTCAGCGGACATGGTGGCTACGCATCGACCCACACCACCATCATCCTCAGCAACGAGCAGGCGTAGGAGGGCGGCATGGACGCTTCGAGCGAGACCGGGTATCGCAAACCCCTTCCGGAGATGGAGCCCGAGGAAAAGCCCTTCTGGGAAAGCCTCAGGCAGCACCGGATGAAGATCCAGCACTGCGAGGACTGCGGGAAATGGTGTTTCCTGCCGCGCACCATGTGCCCGCACTGCCTGTCGACGAAGCTGGAGTGGAAGCCGGTCAGCGGACGGGGCAGGATCTTTGCGACGACGACGCAGCATCATCCCCCGTCGCCGGCTTTCGCCCAGGACGTTCCCTACAACATCTCCCTGGTGGAGCTGGACGAGGGCGTGCGCATGATCACCAATGTGATCGGCTGCCCGGTCGAAAGCATCAAGATCGGCATGGCCGTGAACGTGGTCTATGACGACGTGACCGAGGATGTGACGCTGGCCAAGTTCAGGCCGGCAGGGGTCTAGTTGCCATCGGCGATCGCGATACGCTCAAAGCACGGGAGGAAGAGCAAGTGGCATCCAGCGCGGATCACGGGGCCGGTTTCGACGAGTTGATCTTCGAGGTCGCGGACGGCGTCGCGGTGATGACGATGAACCGCCCCAAGGCGCTGAACGCGCGGAACCGCAAGCTCCGTCGCGAACTCATCCGCGCCTGTGAGATCGTCGAGAAGTCGCCGGAGATCGTGGTCGGCGTTCTGACCGGTTCGGGCGAAAAGTCCTTCAGCGTCGGCCTCGACCTCAAGGAAGCGGCCGACGAGAGCTATGATCCCGTGACGTCGCGCTGGTCGATCGCGGACTCCGACGCCTCGGCGCTCGAGGCCGTGACCAAGCCGATGATCGCCGCGGTCAACGGCTACGCGCTCGGCGGCGGACTCGAGATCGCCCTGTGCTGCGACATGCGCGTCGCGGCGGACAATGCGGTGTTCGGATTTCCCGAGGCGTTGCGCGGCATCATGCCCGGAAGCGGCGGCACGCAGCGGCTGCCGCGGATCGTGGGGGTGACGGCGGCGATGGAGCTGCTGATGACGGGCGAGAGCATTTCGGCCGCGGACGCCGAGAGGATCGGCCTCGTCAGCCAGGTCGTCCCGCCGGCGGCGTTGCGGGAAACCGCGATCGGGATGGCGCGACGCATCGCGCGCGGCGCGCCGGCGGCCACGCGCATGATCAAGGAAGCCGTGCTCAAGGGAATGGACATGCCTCTTGCGCAAGGCCTCGCCGTCGAGCGGGATCTGTCGAACCTGCTCTTTCTGACGCAGGACGCCCAGGAAGGGATGCGCGCTTTCGCCGAAAAGCGGCCTCCGGTCTGGCGCGGCCGATAGCCGGGGCGACAGGAGAGCGCCATGTCTGCGAGACCGCGGCCCCATTCAGGCACTGCCGACGAAGAGGCGACGGCCGCGCCGCCCCTGAAGGGCATACGCGTGGTCGAGCTGACGACCGTCGTGACCGGCCCTTATGCCGGCATGATGCTCGCCGACCTCGGGGCCGACGTCGTCAAGGTCGAGCAGCCCGATGGCGGCGATCCCTTTCGCAGTTTCCAGGGCGGGCATTACGGCGCATATTTCTGCGCCTACAACCGCAACAAGCGCAGCATGACCCTGGATCTGCGCACGGAGGCCGGAGCTGCGGCGATCCGGGAGCTGATCGCGACGGCGGACGTCCTGCTGGACAACATGCGGCCCGGCGCGCTCGACCGGCTCGGCCTCGGCGACGCGGATATAAGCAGCCTCAACCCCGGCCTGATCCACTGCTCGATCACCGGCTTCGGTCCCGACGGTCCCTATGGCGCGAAGCCGGCCTACGATGCCGTCGCCCAGGCGCTCAGCGGCATGTCGAGCATGTTCTTCGATCCCGGCGACCCGCAGGTGTCCGGGCCGACCATCGCCGACAACGTGACCGCCCACAATGCCTGCCAGGCCGTCCTGGCCGCCCTGCTGGCGCGGGAGCGCGGCCAGCCTGCGCGCCGCATTCAGATCAACATGGTCGATGCCACGATCGCCTTCATGCCCGACATGTTCGGCGTCTGGTACAAGGACGGGCTCCTGCCGGGCGTCACCTCCCGGGCGCGTTACTCCCAGAGCTTCGCCTTTACTTGCAGCGACGACAAAATGATCGCGCTGCATCTGTCGTCGCAGGACAAGTTCTGGAATATCTTCGTGGATGCTATCGAACGGCCGGATCTGTCCGCCGATCCGCGATTCTGCGACCGCAAGCTGCGCATCCAGAACTACGAAGAGCTCAGGAAGGCGCTGACCCCGATATTCCGGAGTCGCAGCCGGCCGGAATGGCTGGATTTCTTCGCCAGGATCGACGTGCCGATCGCCCCTGTCTATTCCATGGCCGAAGTCGCCGAGGACGCGCATGTCAAGCATCTTGGCACGTTCGTCACGGTTACGCACCCGCAGGAAGGGCCGCTGACGACGATCCGCCGTCCCATCTGGTTCGACGGTTCGAGGGACGACCAGCCGATGGCGCCGCCGCCGGCGTTGGGCGAGCACACCGAAGAAATACTGGCCGAGCTGCGGCTGAAGAAGTAGTTCGCGCCGGCGGGATGAAGACAGGCCTCGAAACGGGACTTGAGGCGGCGCGAGTCCAACCGATCGCGGTGCGATCTACAATTGGCGCGGCCTGGCATCGCCGCCGCTCATCCCGCGAACCGTGTCTTCCGATGTTCCGGTGGGGCGCAGCTCGAAGATGTCGGTGACGGAAGTATAGTCCAGGTAACCCATCCGCGCCAGGGGCCGGATCTTCAGCATATCGATCTTTCCGTCGTCTCCGATGACGTCGTCGTCGATGTGGATTCCCACGACGCGCCCGATGACGACGGAGTTGAAGAGCGTCCTGGTGTCGGAAGGCAGGACGATCGTCTGGTAATGCTTGCATTCCAGGCTGATCGGACATTGCTTGACGCGGGGCGGCCTCACCAGGCGGCACGGCTCGGCGGTCAATCCGGCTTCCGCCATCTCGTCGACCCCCGATTCCTCGATCATGCTGGTATGGATGATCGCGTCCCTCAGGGCATAGGTCGCTATGTTGAAGACGAATTCGCCGGAAGACTCCGCATTGGCGACACTGTCGCCCCGGCGTCCGTCCCAGCGCGTGTTGGCCGAGAACATGACATAGGGCGGGTCCCAGCCCAGGATGTTGCTTTGGCTGAAGGGGGCGAGGTTGACGACATCGTCGCGGTTCACCGTCGAGATCCAGGCGATCGGACGGGGCACGACACAGGATTTGAAGGGGTTGAAAGGCAGCCCGTGATTGTTTTTGGCCGGTTCGTAGAACATGATGCTTGACCCGCTATTTTTGGTTTGACCTCGCCCGCTGATACATATTATATGTCAGTTTAATAGCAACAATAAAAAGCTAAAAAACTTAGCATTAAACAGGGGCACACGACGGAGGTTGGAATGGCAGACGAAACCGCATTTTCACTCAACAAGCGCGAATTCCTGACGGGCATGGTGGCGGCCGGCGCCGCGGCCATGGTGCCGGCGGCTGCGTTCGGGGCGGACGACCGCCTCGTCTTCGCGAATTACGGCGGGTCCTGGGAGCAGGCCATGCGGAAGGCCTGGATGGATCCCTTCACCAAGGAAACCGGTATCCAGGTGGTCAGCGCGAGCGGCAACACGCTCGGACGCATGCAGGCCATGGTGGAGGCCGGCAAGGTCGAGTGGGACCTCGTCGAGGGCACGCCCGACCTGGCCAGCGTCGGAATCCAGAAGGGCCTTCTGGAGCCGCTGGACTTCAAGGTGATCGACCGCAGCCTCATGCTCGACAGGCCGGAGTTCCGCTCCGACTACATGGTGCCGGGCGTCATTCTGGGGCGGCTTCTGGTCGTCAACCAGAAGCTCGGCCCGGTGCCGCCGGAATGGCCCTCGCTGTTCGACGTCGCGCGGTTCCCGGGCAAGAGGGCGTTCTGGACGAAGGCCGACAGCGGCCTGCTGGAAATCGCCCTGATGGCCGACGGCGTTCCCGCCGACAAGCTTTATCCGCTGGATCTGCCGCGCGCGTTCAAGAAGCTCGATACGATCAAGAAGGATATACTTTGGTTCGAGACAGTCACCCAGAGCGAGCAGTTCATGCGCGACGGCCAGGCCGTCATGGGCCTGCTTGCCGACGGCCGCGCCTACAATGTGAAGAACAGCGGCGGCCCGGTCGAGATCCTGCCGGAGGCGTCCATCCTGCTGTGGTCCGTCCTCGTCGTGCCCAAGGGCGCGCCGAACAAGCAGGCGGCGATGAGGTTCCTCTCCTACATCTACACGGTGAAGGCCCAGACCGCGATCGCCATGGAGTACAATTATGGTCCGATCATGCAGAAGGCGATTGACCAACTGCCTCCCGAGCGCGTGGCGCTCATCTCCGGCGGGCCGTCGACGAAGGGGAAGGGCGTCTTCCTGAACAGCGCGTGGTGGAACGAGAACCTCGAGCGTGTGACCGAACAGTTCCTCAACTGGCGGCTCGGCTGACAGGGCTTTCGGGGGCAAGCCATGCCTTACTCGCGTCACCAGGGCCTGGTAACGTTCGCGTTTCTTGCGCCTGCGATCATTCTGCTGGTGGCGGTACTGATATGGCCCGTTCTTGATCTTGTCGGCAGAAGCTTTCAAGATCCGGGCGGGCCGTTCGTTCTCTACGCCCGGCTGCTCGAAGTGCCGATCTATCTTCGGGTTCTCGCCCGGACTCTGCTGTTCAGCGTCGCGACGTCGCTGGTTTGCCTGGTTCTCGGCTATCCGGTCGCCTACGCGCTTGCGAGGGCCAGGCCGCTGGCGCGGGCGATCATCCTCGTCTGCATCCTCCTGCCGTTCTGGACCAACCTTCTGGTGCGCACCTACGGCTGGATCCTGATCCTGAACCCGCAGGGCATCGTCAACACCGTGCTGCTCCAGCTCGGCATCATCTCGGCGCCGCTTGATATCGTCTACAATTTCCTGGGAGCGTTGATCGGCATGTCGCAGATCATGCTGCCTTACCTGATCCTCCCGGTCTATTCGGTCATGGTGAAGCTCGACCCGCAGCTCGCGAACGCGGCGCGTACGCTGGGCGCCGGACCGGTGAGGACATTCGTCAGCATCTACTTCCCGCTGACATTGCCCGGCGTCATGGCGGGCCTGCTTCTCGTCTTCACCATCAGCCTCGGCTTCTTTGTCATACCGGCGATCCTGGGAGGATCGGGAGGGCTGTTGCTCGCGCAGCTCATCGAGTTCAACGTCAACACCTCGTTGAACTGGGGAATGGCGTCGGCGCTGTCCACCACTCTCCTGGCGGCGACGCTGCTTCTGTACATGATCGGCGACCGCTGGTTGAATCTTGGCGCCATATGGGGGCTGCGTCGATGATGCACTCTGGTCTTGCCGGGCGTCTGTTCGGCGCCGTCGTCGTCGCGATCTGTGCTTACCTCATCTTGCCGACTCTGGTGGTTGTTCCCGTCTCGTTTACGGAGACGAGCTTCATCGTTTTCCCGCCCAAGGGCTTCTCGCTGCGATGGTACGCCGAGTTCCTCAGCGATCCGGCCTGGCGCAACGCGACGCTGACGAGCATCCTGGTCGCCACGGTCAGCGCGATCTGCGCGACGTCGGTCGGAACCCTGGCCGCGTTCGGGCTCAACCGGCTTTCCGGCGTGCTGGCGCGCGCCGCGATCTGGCTGCTGCTGCTGCCGATGCTCGTGCCGAGCATCATCCTGGCCGTGGGCTTCTACGGCGTGCTCGCGCGGTTCGGCATCGTCGGCACCAAGTTCGGGCTTATCGTCACGCACACCGTGCTGGCCATTCCCTTCGTCGTGATCACCGTGTCGGCGACGATCCAGAAGCTGGACTGGCGCATCGTCGATGCCGCCCGCAGCCTCGGCGCGGGTCCCGTGACCGCGTTCTGGAAGATCACGGTCCCGGCTATACTTCCGGGAATACTGGCCGGAGCGACCTTCGCCTTCCTGACGAGCTTCGACGAGATCGTGGTGGCGTTCTTCGTCAGCGGCGTCAACTCGGTCACCCTGCCGGTTCAGATGTGGAACGGCATCCGTTTCGAGATCAGCCCGGCGGTGGCGGCTGCGTCCTCGATCCTGCTGGCGCTTTCGCTTGTCGTCGTGTTTTTCGTTTCGGTTATGCGGCGGCGCGAGGAAACCAATGCGCGCCGGCCGGCGGAAATCGGTCATCTTTGAGGACATTTGCCGCGATGAAGCTTGGTGCCTCCATCGAAATACAGGGTCTGAAGAAGACCTACGGCCCGCTGACCGTTGTCGACCGGATATCCCTGTCGGTCGCGCCGGGCGAGTTCATCTCCCTGCTGGGCTCGAGCGGGTCCGGCAAGACCACGACCCTGATGATGGTCGCGGGGCTCACCATGCCCGACGCGGGAGAGATCGTCATCGGCGGCCGGGAGATTTCGCGCCTGCCGCCGGAAAAGCGCGCGCTTGGGGTGGTCTTCCAGAGCTATGCGCTTTTCCCGCACTATACTGTCTTCAACAATGTCGCTTTTCCGCTGAGGCTGCGGAAAGTCGCCGAGGCGGACATCAAGAGGCAGGTGCAGGAGGTTCTCGACAAGGTCGGCCTTTCGGCCCTGGGCGGCCGGAAGATCGGGCAACTGTCGGGTGGCCAGCAGCAGCGTGTCGCCCTTGCCCGGGCGATCGTGTTCTCGCCTCCGGTCCTGTTGATGGACGAGCCGCTCGGCGCGCTGGATCGAAAGCTTCGCGACCAGTTGCAGACCGAGATCAAGCGCATCCAGCGCGATCTCGGCGTGACGGTGATCTACGTGACGCACGACCAGGAAGAGGCGCTGGCGCTTTCCGATCGCATCGCCGTCATGAAGGACGGCCGCATCGACCAGATCGGAACGCCGGATGAAATCTACGAAAAGCCGGGCTCTCCCTTCATCGCCGGCTTTCTCGGCGAGTCGAATTTCATCGATGTCACGCGCGGCAGGAATGCCGGGGACGATGCCCAGGTGGTCTGCGTCGCCGACCTGGCGAGGAGCTTCGTCGGCCGCCTGGCGAACGACGCCGCGCGCGCGACGGATCTTGTCGCCGTCATTCGTCCGGAGGCGATCGAGATCGCAGGCGACGGGACCCGGCTCGACAATCAGATAGAAGGCGTCGTCGAGCAGCGTGATTTCATGGGGGCGACGATCAGGATCGCTGTCCGGTGCAGTCTCGGCAAACTCGTCGTCCGCGTGTCCCGGCTTCATCTGGCGACGAATTGCGCGATCGGTCGCCCGGTTTCCCTGACCTGGCGTTCGAGGGACATGCTTCTCTTTCCCAGGACGTGAGATCGAGACGGCGGCCGAGGAAGCCTGCCGGGGTATGGTCCGATCGCGATGCGTGGTTGCCTTTCCTGCGTCATCGACGCAAAAGGCATGATCATCGAAACAGGCGTCGGCGAAGAGTTGGGAATGGTGACCGGAGCGAGGCCAAGGAAAACCAGGGCGGGAGCGGAGCCGCAGGACGGCAAGGAGACATACCGCCCGCCGCTCACCATATCGCATCGTTCTCTGTTGACCAAAGGCAGCGATATCGAGTTTCGCGAGACGATCTATCTCATGATCGAGATCTTGCGCATCTTCGATTCCTGCAACGCGGTTTTCGGCCGGGCGCTGGGCATCGCCGGCACGCAGTTTTCCGTCCTCATCGGCGTGGCGTTTCGTCAGGGCGAAGAGGGAATAACGATCAGCAGGCTGGCGAAATACATCCAGCTTTCCTCGACCCAGGTGACGATGGAAGTCAGCGCCCTCGTTCGCCAAGGCCTTCTCGTGAAACGCGCGGGCACGCACGATCGCCGCAGCGTGCTTGTCATGCTGTCGCCGGCCGGCCAGGACGCGATCGAGCAGGTCGTGCCCCTCATCCGCAAGGTCAACGACCTTCTGTTCGACGGGGTTTCGCACAAGCAGATGCTGCATCTCAAGGACATGTTCGCGCAGCTTTCGAAGAACAGCGAGTTCATGTGGGCCGAGATACGGCTCTACGAGCGCGAACACGATCGTTGACGGCTCGGCACGGCGCGCGCGAAGCGCTTCGACCGACCTTGCGGCTGACGAAAGTCATCCGATCGCGTCCGCGGCCCGTCGGGCGAACTTTTCTGCGAGGTCTCCCCTGGTCGCGGCGTCCTGCGCGGCGGCGGTGCCGGCCCGCGCCCGGTCGGCGATGCCGACGAAGATGACGGCGAAACGGAACAGCGCGAAGGCCACGTGGAAGCGCATCAGCGCCGGCGTCGGCACGGCCGAGGCATAGTAGCGCGCCACGAACGCGGCCTGCCCGGGCAGTTTCATCCCGGCGAGATCGAGGCCGAGGATGCCGCCATACTCGTCGGGCGCGGTGTGCCAGGGCATGCAGCAGAAGCCGAGGTCGGCCAGCGGATGGCCGAGCGTCGACAGCTCCCAGTCGAGAATGGCGACGACCTCCGCCTTCGTCGGGTGGAACAGAATGTTGCCGAGGCGAAAATCGCCATGCGCGATCGCCACCCGCCCGTCATCCTCCGGCTGGTTGTCGCGCAGCCAGGCGATGACGCGGTCGAGCGCGGGGATGCGGGGCGAGGGCGATTCGTCGTACTGCCGCGACCAGCGGGCGATCTGACGCGCGAAGTAGCTGCCGGGCTTGCCGTAGTCGGCGAGACCGATGGCGGCGGGATCGACGGCGTGCAGCTTCGCCATCGCGTCGGCCATTGCGAAATAGAGCGGCGCGCGCTCGTCAGGCGCGGCCTGCGCCAGCGAGCACGCGTGGAACACGCGGCCCTCCACCCGCTCCATCAGGTAGAAGGGCGTGCCGATCAGGGCAGGGTCCTCGTGCAACAGCAGGGCTTTCGGCACCGGCACGCCGGTCTGCTCCAGCGCCTTGAGAACGCGATACTCGCGCTCGACCGCGTGGGCGCCGGGCAGGATGTCGCCGGCCGGCTTCTTGCGCAGCACCAGGCGGCGCGCTCCGTGGCCGACGAAGAAGGTTGGGTTGGACTGCCCGCCGCCGACGCGCTCGATCGACAGCGGCGCGGAACCGAAGCGGTCGTCCAGGAAGCCGCCGAACCGTGCCACCGAGAATTCGGCGATGGTCTCGTCGCGCATTCTCAACCGTCCTGCTTGCGCAATTGCCCGCGCAGCATGAACTTCTGGATCTTGCCGGTCGCGGTCTTCGGGATTTCGGCGAAGACGAACAGCGCCGGCACCTTGTAGCCGGCGAGGTGCTGGCGGCAGAAGGCGCGCAGCTCCTCGCCCGTCGCCGAAGCGCCGTCGCGCAGCTCGATGAAGGCGGCCGGCGTCTCGCCCCATTTGTCGTGCGGCGCCGCGACCACGGCGGCAAGCAGCACGGCCGGATGGCGGTGCAGCACGCCCTCGATTTCGAGGCTGGAAATGTTCTCGCCGCCGGAAATGATGACGTCCTTGGAACGGTCGCGGATTTCGATGTTGCCGTCGGGGTGGCGGACGGCGAGGTCGCCCGTGTGGAACATGCCGCCCGCGAACGCCTTTTCCGTCGTCTCCGCATCGCGGGCGTAACCGGCCATCAGCGTGTTGCCCGCCAGCACGATCTCGCCCATGGTCGTTCCGTCCGCCGGCACGTCGGTCCCGGTCTCGTCGATGACGCGCACGCGGCTGGCGGTGATGTGGCGCACCCCCTGCTTGGCCAGCTCCCTCGCCACCTCGCCCGCCGGCAGCGCCCGCTCCGCCTCCGTCAGCGCGCGCAGTGTCGCCGGCCCGTAGGATTCGGTCAGGCCGTAGAGATGGGTCAGGTCGAAGCCCAGTGCGCCGAGCTGCTCGATCAGCGCGGCGGTCGGCGCGGCCCCGCCGGTGGCCACGGCGATGCGTCGCGAGGCATCGCGGCCGGCCCGCGCGGGATGGTTGAGCATCATGGTGAGCACGACCGGCGCGCAGGACAGATGCGTCACCCCATGCGCCTCGATCGCGGGGAAGATGAGCGCCGGATCCGGCCGGTCGAGGCAGACGTGCAGGCCGCCGGCCGCCGTCACCGCCCAGGTGTGGCACCAGCCATTGCAGTGGAACATCGGCAGCGTCCACAGATAGACCGAGCGCGCGGTCAGGCCGAGCGCCAGCACGTTGCCGAGCGCGTTGAGATAGGCGCCGCGATGATGGTAGACGACGCCCTTGGGCCGGCCGGTGGTTCCCGACGTGTAGTTGACGCATATGGGCTGCCACTCGTCGGCGATCGCCGACAGGTCGAGCGCCGCGTCGGTTTCGTCGTCCGCCAGCAGGTCGAGCAGGGAAGCGCCCTGCGCCGCCGCCGCTTCCCCGCCGACCGGGAGCCGAAGCAGGGCCACGCCGGCGCTCGCCGCCGCCGCGTGCGCCACGGCCAGGCAGCCGTCGTCCGCGATCATGAGCCGGCTTTGCGAATGGGACAGGATGTAGCCCACCGTATCGGCGTCGAGCCGCGTGTTGATGGTGTTCAGCACCGCGCCGACCATCGGCACGGCGTAATGCGCGGCCAGCATCTCGGGCCGGTTCGACGCCATGACCGACACCACGTCCCCGGCCGTCACGCCGGCCGAAGTCAGGAACCGCGCCATGCGCGCGACCATCCGGGCGAAGGCCGCGTAGGTCCAGGTCCGGCCGTTCCAGGCGACGGCCGGGCGCTCGGAATGCACCTCAGCCGACCGGACCAGGAATTCGACCGGGGTCAGCGGCACATGGTTGGCGGCGCGCGGCCGCAAATGCTCCTCCACTCGCATCGTCGCCTCCGTCAGGCTGCCTGCCACGTCCAGAAACCATTCTCCTCGGCGTCGAGATGGGTGTTCAGCACCATCTTGTGCACCTCGTCCGCCCCGTCGACCAGCCGTGCCTGCCGCGCATAGCGATAGATCCATTCCAGCACCGTGTCCTTGGAATAGCCGCGCGCGCCGTTGATCTGGATCGCGGTGTCGGCGGCTTGGTGAAGCAGGTTGGCGACATGCACCTTGGCCATCGACACCTCCTTGCGGGCGAACGAGCCCTGGTCGAGCGCCCAGGCCGCCTTCATGACCAGCAGCCGGCCGATCTCGATCTTCAAGGCGAGGTCGCCCAGCATCATCTGGATGGACTCCCGGTCCGCCAGCCGCCTGCCGAAGCCGGTGCGTTCCGCGGCATAGGCGCGCGCGATCTCGACGCAGCGCCTGGACAGGCCGAGCCAGCGCATGCAATGCGTCAGCCGCGCCGGCCCGAGGCGGATCTGCGTCACCTTGAGCCCGTCTCCCTCCTTCATCAGGACGTTGCCGGCCGGTACTTCGAGCCCGTCGAAGACCAGCTCGCAATGGCCTCCGTGCTCCTCCGGGCCCATGATGTCGATGCGCCGCTCGATCGTCCAGCCGGGCTGGTCGCGGTCGAACAGGAAGGCGGTCAGCCCCTTGCGCGGATCGTCCGAGGTCCTGGCGAGCAGGATGAAGTGCTGCGCTTCCGCAGCGCCGGTGATGAACCATTTGCGGCCGCTGATGACATAGGCGTCGCCGCGCTTCTCGGCGCGGGTCATCATCATCGACGGGTCGGAGCCGCCGCCCGGCATGGGCTCGGTCATGGCGAAGGCGGAGCGCACCTTGCCCTCCACGATCGGCTTCAGCCAGCGCGCCTTCTGCGCCTCCGTTCCCACCGCTTCCAGAACCATCATGTTGCCGTCGTCGGGAGCGGCGGAATTGAAGATCACCGGGCCGAAGATGGAGCGGTTCATGGCCTCGTAGCAGACCGCCATGCCGACCTTGCCGAGCCCCTGGCCGCCCGTTTCCGGCTTGAGCTGCAGGCACCAGAGACCCTCGGCCTTCGCCTCGGCGCGCAGCCGGTCGGCAAGGTCGAGGCGGATGTTCTCATGCGCGTCGTAGCTGGAGCGGTCCGCCTCGAGGGGAAGCAGCCTGTCCCCGACGAAGGCCGCGATGCGCGAGCGGAATTCCTCGATACGCGGGGAGACGGTGAAATCCATGCCGGTGTCCTTTCCGCGGCTGTTCAGAGGCTCGACACGAGATGGCCGCCATCGACCGCCAGCGACGTTCCGGTGATGTAGCGCCCCGCATCGGTCGCCAGCAGGAGCAGCGCGCCGTCGAGGTCGCCGGGCTGGCCGAGCCGGCGCTGCGGGATGCGGCGCACAAGCGCCTGGCCGGCGTCGCTGTTGAAGAAGTCCCGGTTGAGATCGGTCTCGACATAGCCGGGGCACAGCGCGTTGACCCTGATGCCGAAGCGCGCCCATTCCAGCGCCAGCGCCTCGGTCAGCCGCACCACGCCGGCCTTCGAGGCGGCATAGCTCGCCACCGATCCGGCCACGCGGTGGCCGAGGATCGAGGCGACGTTGATGATCGAGCCGCCCCCGCCATCCTTCATGCGCCTCGCGGCGGCCTGCGCGACCAGGAAGACGCCGCGCAGGTTCGTGTCCACGACGCGGTCCCATCCGGCCGCCGTGATGTCCAGCGCCGGCCTGGCGTCTGTCAGGCCGGCATTGTTGACCACCACGTCGACCCGCACGCCGGCACGGTCGAGCGCGGCGAAGGCGTCGTCGACCGACCTTTCGTCGGTCACGTCGAGCGCCACGGCCTCGGCCGCTCCGCCGGCCTCCTCGATGTCGCGCTTCAGCGCGTGCAGCGCATCGATGCGGCGCGCCGCCAGGACCACGGAGCGACCGCTGGAGGCGAGCGTGCGGGCGAAGTGCGCGCCGAGCCCGGACGAGGCTCCAGTCACGAGGGCCGAACCCGGCGAATTCATCCAAGCCTCCCACTTTCCGAGCGAGTGTTCGCTTTATTTTATAAGCTTTGCCTGCGCAAGAAAAGATTGAAGGGAGCCAAAGGCGCGGCCACCACCCGGCGGTCGTCTTGCGGGCCGTTCGATCGCGCGCCAGCCGCCGCAGGCCTCGAAGCTTGGAAGCGCCGCGAGGGGCCTGGCCGCGGACCCGAAGCGCGCGCGAGGCCGGCGATCGGGCTCCTCCGAGTCCACGCTAGTCGCGGCGGCGCGGGCGGGATATTGCAGTTAATCACCATTGCCCCGAAAGTCATGACGATCCGCGGGAGACCATCTTGAAACCTGGCCAAGGGGGACTTCTGGGTCGACCGGGGCGGCACCTTCACCGACATCATCGGCCGCGCGCCGGACGGCGTTCTTCATCCGCGCAAGCTCCTGTCCGAAAATCCCGAGGCGTACCGCGACGCCGCCGTCCAGGGCATTTGCGATCGTCTCGGCCTGAAGGCCGGCGATCCCGTTCCCTCCGAAAGCGTCGGCGAGATCAGGATGGGCACCACGGTCGCCACCAACGCGCTGCTGGAGCGCAAGGGCGACCGCGTCCTGCTGCTGGTCACCAAGGGTTTCCGCGACGCGTTGCGCATCGCCTATCAGGCGCGGCCGGACATCTTCGCCAAGGAAATCATCCTGCCGGAGCAGCTTTACGAGCGTGTCGCGGAGGTTGGCGAGCGCGTGCGCGCCGACGGACGCGTGGAGCGATTGCTGGACCTCGCCGCCGTCAGGCCGGCGATCAAGCAGGCGAAGGCGGACGGCATCGATGCCGTCGCCATCGTGCTCATACACGCCTGGAAATATCCCGGGCACGAGCAGGCGCTGGCGAAGATGTGCCGCGACATCGGCTTCGCCCAGGTCTCGGTCAGCCACGAGGTGTCGCCGCTGGTCAAGTTCGTCGGGCGCGGCGACACGACGGTCGTGGACGCCTATCTGTCGCCGACCCTGCGGCGGTACGTGCATCGGGTGGCGGCGGAACTGGGAGCGCGGCCTTCTCCCGCGCAGGCGGAGCCGGACGGCCAATCCGCGCGGGACGCGCCCCGCCTGATGTTCATGATGTCGTCGGGCGGATTGACCGCCGCCGACCTGTTCCAAGGCAAGGACGCGCTGCTGTCCGGTCCCGCCGGCGGCGTGGTCGGCATGGTTGAGACGGCGCGGCTCGCCGGCTTCGACCGCGTCATCGGCTTCGACATGGGCGGCACCTCGACCGACGTGGCGCACTACGACGGCGACTATGAGCGCGCCTTCGACACCGAGGTGGCCGGCGTGCGCGTGCGCGCGCCGATGATGCGCATCCACACTGTCGCGGCCGGCGGCGGCTCGATCCTGCACCACGAATCGGGGCGCTTTCGCGTCGGGCCGGATTCGGCGGGCGCCGATCCCGGCCCCGCCTGCTACCGCCGTGGCGGGCCGCTCGCCGTCACCGATGCCAACGTGATGCTGGGCAAGCTGCGGCCGGACGCCTTTCCCGCCATCTTCGGCCCGGATCAGGACCAGCCGCTGGACGCCGATGTCGTGCGGGCCGGTTTCCAGGCGCTCGCCGCCGGGATCGGCGACGGCCGCTCGCCGGAGGCGGTTGCCGAGGGTTTCGTCACCATCGCCGTGGAGAACATGGCGAACGCCATCAAGAAGATCTCGGTTCAGCGCGGCTACGATGTCACCGGCTATCTGCTGAACTGCTTCGGCGGCGCCGGCGGGCAGCACGCCTGCCTGGTGGCCGATGCGCTCGGCATGGAGGCGGTGCTGATCCATCCCTTTTCCGGCCTGCTGTCTGCCTACGGCATCGGCCTGTCATCCGTGTTCGCCTCGCGCCAGCAAGTCTTGATGCAGCCGCTGGCCGAGGCGTCGCTGGACGACATCGCCGCCCTGTCGGCAACCCTGCGGGAGGCGGTGCTCGCCGAGTTCGCGGCGCAGGGGATCGGACCGGACGATGTGCTGTGCCGGCCGGTTCTTCACCTGCGCTATGACGGCACCGACACCACGCTGCCGGTCGGCTTCGACCACGGTTCGCTCGAGATCGCCAGGCGGCGTTTCGAGGCCGCGCACAGATCCCGCTTCGGCTTCGTCTATGAGGACAAGCCGCTGATGGTCGAGGCGGTCGAGGTCCATGGCCATGGCGAAGCCGAAAGGGCGGTGGAAGGGGTCGACGCGGAAGCCTCGCAGACCCGCGCGATCTTCGTGGAAGGCGCGTGGCGCGACGCAGGGATCTTTCAGCGGGCGGCGCTCGGGCCGGGTCACCGCATCGCCGGGCCCGCGCTGATCATCGAGGCCAACCAGACCATCGTCGTGGAGCCGGGCTGGAAAGCCGAGGTCACGGCCATGGACCACGTCCTCCTGCGCCGCGCCGGGAAGAAGGTCCGCCGCGCGGCGCTCGGCACCGACGCCGATCCGGTGATGCTGGAGATATTCAACAACCTCTTCATGTCCATCGCCGAGCAGATGGGCGTCACGCTGCAGAACACCGCCTATTCTGTGAACATCAGGGAGCGGCTGGATTTCTCCTGCGCGGTGTTCGACCGCGACGGGGTGCTGGTGGCCAACGCGCCGCACATGCCGGTGCATCTGGGCTCCATGGACCGGTCGGTGGAAACCGTCATCCGGCTGAACGAGGGCGACATCCATCCGGGCGACGTCTTCGCGCTGAACGCGCCCTACAATGGCGGCACGCATCTCCCGGACATCACGGTGGTGACGCCGGTGTTCGACGACAGCGGCACGCAGATCCTGTTCTGGACGGCGTCGCGCGGCCACCATGCCGATGTCGGCGGCATCGCGCCCGGTTCCATGAACCCGCTGGCCACCACGGTCGTTGTCCAGCGCGGCAGATTTCGCGAGGCCGACCTGCATCGCCTCCTCACCGACCATCCCTATCCGGCCCGCAATCCCCACCAGAACGTCGCCGACCTCAAGGCGCAGATCGCCGCCAACGAGAAGGGCGTGGCCGAGCTGAGGAAAATGGTGGCGCATTTCGGGCTGGCGGTCGTCGAGGCCTATATGGGCCACGTCCAGGACAACGCCGCCGAAAGCGTGCGCCGGGTGATCGAGCGCCTGCCGGATTCCTCGCACTACGAATACCCGACCGACACCGGGCAGGTGATCCGCGTCAGGATCACCGTCGATCGCGGCGAGCGCCGGGCCAGGGTCGATTTCACCGGCACCTCGCCGATGATGAGGAACAATCTCAACGCCCCCGAGCCGGTCGCGCGTACGGCCGTGCTCTACGCCTTCCGCGTCATGGTCGAGGACAACATCCCGATGAATGCCGGCTGCCTGCGTCCCATCGACATCGTCATCCCGGACGGCTGCATGCTGAAACCCGTCTATCCGGCCGCCGTCGTCGCCGGCAATGTCGAGACCTCGCAGCACGTCACCAACGCCCTGTTCGGCGCAATGGCGCGCTGGCCAACGCCCAGGGGACGATGAACAACCTCACCTTCGGCAACGACAGGTATCAATATTACGAGACGATCTGTTCCGGGTCGCCGGCGGGCCGCATGAACGACGGGCGCCTGTTCGCCGGCACGGCCGGCGTGCATATCCACATGACCAATTCGCGTCTCACCGACCCGGAAGTGCTGGAACTGCGCTTCCCCGTGCTCCTGGAGGATTTCCACATCCGCGAGGGCTCCGCGGGACGCGGGCGCTTCCCGGGCGGCGACGGCACGGTGCGCACCATCCGCTTCCTCGAACGGATGGACTGCGCGATCCTGTCCTCGCATCGCGATCGTCCGCCGTTCGGGCTGGAGGGCGGCGGCGCGGGGCAGCCGGGATCGACCACGGTGCGTCGCGGCGAAGGCGGAATCGAGACGTTGAAGGCCTGCGACCAGACGCTGCTGGAGGCTGACGACGCCGTCATCGTTACGACGCCGACGCCGGGAGGAATCGGACGTTAGGCTTCGTTACGCCGTCGCGGACGACCGGCCCGACCGGCCGCCACTCATGCCTTGCGCGATCGTCTCGCGGGCGCGGGCTTGGCCGGCGGCGGCGCGGCGGCGATCTCAGCCTCCCGCGCCAGCCGCATGGCGCGCAGGCGCGCCGTCTTTGCGTCTCTTTGCGATACCTCACCCTCGATGATGGAGCGCGCGACACGCGTCGTCATCTCGCCCTTGGCCTGAGAGCTTGTCGGTTTTGGCTTGAAAAGGCCTTCCGGGGCAGCTTTCATGATGGGACTCCTTGTTCGATAAACGAAAAAGGCCGGGACTTCTCCCGACCTTCTCTCAATCGCGTCAATGGCCAGTGCCAGTACATCCGTGGTCAAAGACCAGAAGCGATAGGTTTTATGCGGCCTGGAGGTTCTCGGCCGAGCTCTTGCCGCTACGCTTGTCCTGCACGACCTCGAAGCTGAGCTTCTGGCCCTCGACCACGCTGCGCATTCCTGCGCGCTCGACGGCCGAGATGTGGACGAACACGTCCTGCCCGCCCGAGTCGGGCTGGATGAAGCCGAAGCCCTTGGTCGCGTTGAACCACTTGACTGTTCCAGTATTCATGACGATTTCCTTTCAATCGCGCAAAATTAAACGTTCGCAAGCCGAATGCTCGCAACGCGTTCCTACCGAAATTGAGAGAGAAAATCGTCGAAAGGCAAAGGCCGGTAACAAAATTCGACAAACAAGATCGCCTGCCACATATAGGATACGTTTCGTTCTAAAGCAAGGGATGCGCGATTGTCTTTTTGCCGATCGGGTTTTTCTGCCGTCCGAGCCTTGATCTCGGCCTCTTTAGAGGGCACATGCCGTGCATCGTTCCGGCATCGAGGTGCCGCCGGCAGCCCAACGTCCTCGGCCGCTGCTTTTCCGAAATCGATCACTGGCGCGAATCCGAGGGTCGGCGCCTCCATGACGCGAAGGAAGATGGATGCAGATCATCGTACGCGACAACAATGTCGATCAGGCTCTCAAGGTGCTCAAGCGCAGGCTGCAACGCGAAGGCGTCCTGCGGGAACTGAAGGCGAGGCGCTTCTACGAAAAGCCGTCCGAACGCCGCGTCCGTGAAAAGGCCGAGGCGGTGAGGCGCGGCCGCAAAGCCGCTCGCCGGCTGGCGCAGAAGGAAGGCCTGCTGCCGGCGCCCAAGAAGCGCGTCGTCGCCGGCCCGCCCAGGCGCTGACGGGCGCCGGCCCCGACCGGCCGTTCTATCCGCCGCGATTTCCGTCCGTCTGTTCCGGGGCCAGGCGCATTTTCGCCGCCAGCGCTTCCTTCAGCGCGGCGACGGCCTGCGCCGACCAGCCCCGGATATCCGCCACGCTGATCCACGCATCGACATAGTGCTCGGGCGCGTAGACGTGCCCGTGCCCCATCGGGGTCGTGGTGGCGAAGGCCATGTCCACGGCGAGCTGGAGCATGGTGACCACCGGATACCAGCCGAGATCCGGCGAGACGTCGGGGCCGCGCGGCGCGGCCATCCAGTCCGGCTGCCGATAGAAATCGCCATAGTCGAAGAAGACGATCGGGTCGCTGGCGTATTGCAGGTAGACGGACCGCAGCGGCCCCCACGGCCGGGAAGACGGGACGGTCGAACCGTTCTGGTTCATGAAGCGGACGAAGCTGCCGTCGCGGAATTCCGGCAGCCATTGCGGCGAGCCGGGGTTGCGCGCCCGCGTGATGCCGCGCCAGTTGCGGCTCTCGAAGGGCGGCCCGCTCCACAGCGCCCCGTCGATCGGATCGGCGAGGATCTCGAACAGCTCGACCGATTTCTCGGAATTCATCGCGCCGAGGCTTAGCCCGTGCAGGTAGAGCGCGGGCCGCGACGCTTTCGGCAGGGTCGTCCAGTGGCCGTAGACGGCCCGGAACAGCGCCCTTGCCGCCTCCGCCCCGTATTCGGGTTCGGCCAGCAGCGACAGCGGGCTGCTCAGATAGGAATACTGCATCGCCACCGATGCGACGTCGCCGTCGGTGAGGTATTCGATCGGCTCGATCGCGGCGGGATCGACCCATCCCGTTCCGGTCGGCGTCACGACGATCAGCCTGGACCGGTCGAAGCCGCCCGCGCGCTTCAGTTCGTCGAGCGCGAGCCTGGCGCGCTCTTCGGCGTCGTCGGCCGACGGCAGGCCAACATACACCCGCACGGGCTGGCGGGCCTGCCTGCCGGTCAGGGCAGCGATCTCCGCCGCCGCCGGAACGCCGGCGACGAATTCGCGCCCGGCGCGGCCGAGGTCGACCCAGTCCACCAGCGAGGCGGCGCTGCCGGTCCTGTCGGCCTCCACGGGCCGGGGGCGTTCCGGTTCGATCAGGGAATTCAGCTCGGCGTAGGATGAATCCAGAACGCCGAACACCGCTTTGGCCAGGAGGTCGTTGGCGACCGACCAGAACAGCAGCGCCGCCACGAGCACGCCCGCCGCGTTGGCGACGCGTCTGGGCACATAGGCCTTGCTTTTCGCCGCCGTCCAGCCGGCGACCAGCACGAACAGGCGGCCGAGGCCGAGCAGCAGGGCGAAGGTCGCGACCGCGATGGCGCACACCGTGACGGCATGCGTGCCGGCGACGCGCTCCATGCCCACCGCGGCGCGCACGGAATTCTGCCACGCCGCCGATTGCCAGAGAAACCAGCCCGCCACCCCGAGGCAGGCGACCGCCATGGCGGCGTTGGCCCGGAAACGCCACCGGTTCTGCGGTTCCGGCAGCTCCAGATACGCCCACAGCCAGCGCCAGGACACGCCGAACCCGTAGCCGATGGCGAAGCACGCGCCCGCCAGGACGCCCTGCACGGCGGTGCTGCGCGGCACGAGGCTGGGCGTCAGCGACGCGGCGAAGAACAGGGTGCCCAGAAAAAGGCCGATGCCGGAAAGCGACGTCGCCGCAGTCCACAGCGATAGGGTCGCCATCCGCCTCATGAGATCCGATCCGCAGCCTGTACCGTGGCCTTCAACCGCGAAGTCGCATTCCCGGTCGGCGCCCGCACACCATACTTGCATGTGCCACGGCCGTCTTGTCTAATGTGCGTGGTCTGGCAGCGGCAGCTTCGGCCGGCCGTGCGGTTCGGGGGACGCCATGACGTTTCGGGTCGGCGAGAAGTATCGGCATCTGGTGCATGGCGCCACCTGCGCCTGCCATGGCGCGCCGGCGCGGCAGCTTTTCGCCCGCGTCGAGGCGGGCCTGTCCAGGCGCTCTGTGCTGAAAGGCATCGCGGCGGCCTTCGCCGCGCCCGCGCTCGCTCCTTCCGCCTTCGCGCAGCAGCCGTCCAGGCCCGTTCTGCTGACGAACGCGGGAATCTTCGACGGTGTCGCGAGCGCGCTCGTCGCCGGACACGGCGTGCTGGTGGAAGGTGGCCTCATCAAGGCGCTGGTGCCGGCCGGCGACACGGTCGCCGATGCCGATGTCGTGGACTGCGGCGGACGCACCGTGATGCCGGGCATGATCGACGCGCACTGGCATGCGCTTCTGGCCGGCATCTCGCAGATCGCGGCGATGACGGCCGACATCCCCTATGTCCATCTGGTCGCCGCGCAGGAGGCCGAGCGGACGGTGCTGCGCGGCTTCACCACGGTCCGCGATGTCGGCGGCCCGGCCTTCGCGTTGAAGCGCGCCATCGACGAGGGCCGCGTCGCCGGCCCGCGCATCTATCCCTCCGGCGCGATGATTTCGCAGACCTCGGGCCATGGCGATTTCCGCATGCGCACGGATGTGCCGCGCTCGCCGCAAAGCAATTTCAGCGTGGCCGAACGGGCCGGCATCGCGTCGATCGCCGACGGCGAGGCGGAGGTGCTGCGCAGCGTCCGCGAGCAGCTCATGCTGGGCGCCAGCCAGATCAAGATCCACGGCGGCGGCGGCGTGTCCTCGTCCTACGATCCCATCGACACGCTGCAATACACGGAAGCCGAGATGCGGGCGGCGGTCGCCGCGGCCTCCGACTGGGGAACCTATGTCTGCGTGCACACCTACACGCCGCCCGCCATCCACAGGGCTCTCGACTGCGGCATCAGGTCGATCGAGCACGGACAGCTCGCCGACGAGGACGCCGCCAGGCACATGGCCGATGCGGGGGCCTGGTGGAGCATCCAGCCCTTCCTGGCCGACGAGGACGCCAACCTGAAACCCGATCCCGAACAGGTCGCCCAGCAAAGGGCGATCGCCGCCGGAACGGTCAACGCGATCGAGTTCGGCCGCAAATACGGGGTGAAGATGGCGCTCGGCACCGACATCCTGTTCAGCCCGCGCGGCACGGCGACGCAAGGCCGCCAGCTCGCCAAGTTCGCGCGCTGGTACGACAATGCTGAGGTCCTGCGGATGCTGACCAGCGGCAATGCCGAGCTGCTGGCGCTGTCGGGACCGCGCGATCCTTATCCGGGCAAGCTCGGGCGGATCGAGGCCGGCGCCTATGCCGATCTGCTGGTGGTCGACGGCAATCCGCTGGAGGACATCGCCCTGATCGCCGACCCGGAGCGCACCCTGAAGCTCGTCATGAAGGACGGGCGCATCCACAAGAACACCCTTTCCGCGTGAGGACCGTCGAGATGAGGACCATTGGCGCCACCGTCTTCCTCGCGCTCTCCATGCAGGCCGCGAACGCCGCGGACACGGTGCTGGAGCCGCAGGCCGGTCCCATGCCCGCCGAACAGCGGAACTGGGCCTTGCAGGTCACGCCCTATCTGTGGGCGGCCGGTCTGTCCGGCGACATCTCGCCGTTCCGGCGCGCGCCCACGATAGGCGTCGACAAATCCTTCTCGGACGTGCTGGACAGCCTGAATTTCGGCGGCTTCGTCAATGTCTGGGGTCGCTACGACCGCTTCGTGTTCTCCGGCGACGCGATGTACGTCAACACCACGGACGGCCATGCCTTCGGCCCGCTTCCGCCGCTCCCCGTGCCGGTTCCGCCCGGCACGGTGGTGGAGGGCGAGGTCGACACGAAGGAATTCATGGCGACGTTGCAGGGCGGATATCGCGTTCTCGATACGCCGGGCTTCAGCCTCGACGCCCTGGCAGGCGTCCGTTTCTGGCGCATCTCCAACGATGTCACCGTCAGCGCCCTGGGCATGTCGCGCCGTTACGGCGAAAGTTTCGGCTGGGTCGACCCCGTCATCGGCGCGCGCGCCTTCCTGCAGGTGACGGAGAAGCTCTCGCTCCAGGCCCAGGCCGATATCGGCGGCTTCGGCGTCGGCGCGGACTCGACCTGGTCGGCGCTGGCGACGCTGAACTACGTGGTGAGCGACCATCTTTCGATCTCGGGCGGCTACAAGGTGCTCGACGTCGACTACGATCACGACGGCCATGTCTTCGACACGCGCCTCAAAGGCCCGGTGCTCGGCGCGACGTGGAGGTTCTGAACGCTCTTCGGCGACCTGCGGCCAAAGCCCGTGAGAGGTATCCGGCAGCATGTTCTAATATATCGTCTTGCTATCAATCGGCCTCGAAAATAGGTTGGTCGGGACCGAAAGCTTTTTGGTCTTGGAGGCCGGCGGGGACTGGCGCAACGGCGCCGACGGCGGAGCCGGGTGAGGGCGGTCCATGGACCTGAAGCACCTGAAATACTTCGTTGCCGTGGCGGAAGAGCTGCATTTCACGCGGGCCGCCGCCAGGCTCAACATGACCCAGCCGCCCCTGAGCCAGGCGATCGGCCGGCTCGAGGAGAGCCTTGGCTTCCGGCTTTTCGTGCGCACCCGGCGCAAGGTCCAGCTCACGGATGCGGGCAGGGTGCTGCTGAGGGAAAGCCGGGGGCTTCTCAGCGGCGCGCAGCATGCGCTCCATCTGGCGTCGAACGCGGCCAGCGGCGATGTCGGCCACGTCAGGATCGCCTTCCCGCCATGGTCGGAAGCCACCGCGATCTTTGTCGACATCGTCCGGGAATTCGGCAAGCGCTTTCCCGACATCACGGTCGATCTCCACTCGATGCCCTCCCAGGCCGCCGCCACGGCGCTGCTCGAGGGCCGGGTCGATCTTGCCTTCCTGGCAACGCCGCCGGATCCGCCGCCGGGCATCCTGACCGAGCCGGTCCTGTCGGACTCCATCGCCGTCGCCCTGCCGGAGGGCCATCCGCTGTCCGGCAACGCCACGATTCCCCTAGGCATGCTGGCGTCGGAGCCGCAGATCGCGGTCGCCGGCGACCGCATGGAACCCTTCTACCATCTGGTGAAGTTTCTCTGCCGCCAGGCCGGTTTCAGCCTGCAGACCCGACACGCCATCGACCATCCGCAAACGACGCTGGCGCTGGTCTCGGCCGGGCTCGGCGTGTCGCTCGTGCCGGCCTCCTACGCGGTCCTCGGGCGCCCGCATGTCGTCTTCCGTCCCGTCGAGCCGTCCCTGCAGGTCCAGTTGCTCGCCGCCTGGCGCGCCGACGAGATTTCGGCCGTGCTCGACTCCTTCATCGAGGTGATCCGGGACGTGAAGTCCGCCGGTGAATAGAGCGCGGTCCGCCGCGCCGACGTCCGCGCCTCAGGAATATTCACGCAGGACGTGGCGGGCGATGGCCGTCTTCAGCACCTCGTTCGGACCCTCGGTGATCATCATGCTTCGCTGGTCGCGCCAGAATTTCTCGATCGGCAGATCGCGGGACAGGCCAACCGCGCCGTGGATCTGCATGCAGTTGTCGGCCGCCACGAAGGAGCGATGGTCGCCGAACACCTTGGCCATGTAGGCTTCGACGCGGATGTCCTCGCCGCGATCGTATTTCGCGGCCGCATGATGCACCATCAGCCGCAACTGGTGCAGGTCCATGAAGGCGTCGACCAGCATCCACTGGACGGCCTGGCGGTTGGCCAGCGGCTCGCCGAAGGTGACCCGCTGCCGGGCATAGGACGCGGCCATCGACAGGCAGCGATCGATCACGCCGCAGGCCTTGGCGCCGTGGCGCAGCCGTCCCGCCGACAGCCAGCGCTGCGCCGATGCGAAGCCCGCACCCTCCTCGCCGACGCGGTTTTCGGCGGGGACCCGGACATGGTCGAAGGCGACCTCCCACGGCCGGTCGTCGATCATCATGTCCTGGCTGCGCAGCAGCTTCACGCCGGGGGCCTTCATGTCGACGATGAAGATCGAGATGCCGCCGCGGCTGCCCTTCTCCCTGTCCGTCACGGCCACGACCTCGGCGAAGTCGGCTTCATGGGCGCGGGTGATGAAGCGCTTCACCCCGTCGAGGACGTAGTGGTCGCCGTCCCGCACGGCGCGCATGCGCATCGAGGCCGGGTCGCTGCCGGCCTCGGCCTCGGTCTGCGCGAAGCACCATTTGATCTGGCCGGCGATGGTCGGCAGCAGATATTTTTCCGCCTGCTCCGGCCCGAGCGCCCACAAAGTGGGGCTCACATCCGCTCCGAAGAAATCCTCGGCGCGCGAGGGAATGGCGACGGTTCTTCCCAGCTCTTCCCACACGATCACCCTGGCGAGCATTCCAAGGCCGAGGCCGCCGTGGCTTTCGGGAACGTCGAACCTGTCGAGACCGAGCCCGGAAGAGGCGGCGCGCAGCCGGCGCATCACATCCGACTTGACCTTGTCGTTCTCGCAACTGGTGAGCTCGATCGGAATGAGTTCCGTATCGACGAAGCGTCGCACCAGACGCCTGAGTTCGGCGAGATCGCCTGAAATCTCGAACGCCATTTCCGGCAAGTCGCCGCCCATCCCCACCCGTCCTGCCCCGATTTTTGTTGAAGCTAGGAAGGAATAGTATGGGAAAGCTGTCTAATATGATTTTGATATTATTCAGCCGGATCACCGCTGGATAGACTGTGGCGGAATTTCGCGGGGAGGAGACGATGAGCGGATCGGATCAGCCGGAACCCCGGTGGCGGTCCATGGCGGGCGCGCCGAGGGACGGCTGCCGCATCCTTGTCACCGTCCGCTCCGTCGAGCAGGGACCGGCCGAGGTGGATGTCGCCTACTGGTCGAGTTCGGATCAGGCGGGCACGGGCGGGTGGCTGGCGAGCGATTCCTACCCGGGCCGCGTCATCCGCTATGCCGAGCCCGAGCTGAAATGCTGGATGCCGCTGCCTCATGCGAGCGAGGCGGCCGTCCGCCCGGTCCCGTGGGACGGCGACGACGAGGATCTCTTCGACAGCGGCTCGGGTATCTGACGAACCCGTATCCGGACGAAAAAGGACGCCGGGCGAACCCGGCGTCCTTCCCGTCATTTTGTCCGCCGCGCGCCGCGCCTCAGGCGGCGAACTGGTTCATCGTGTTGTGGGCGCCGCCCGCCTTCAGCGCCGCCTCGCCGGCGAAATACTCCTTGTGGTCGTCGCCGATATCCGAGCCGGACATGTTCTGGTGCTTCACCGCCGCGATGCCCTGCCGGATCTCCTGCCGCTGCACGTTGAGCACATAGCCCAGCATGCCGGCCTCGCCGAAATACTCCCTGGCGAGGTTGTCGGTGGACAGCGCGGCCGTGTGATAGGTCGGCAGCGTGATCAGGTGATGGAAGATGCCGGCCCGCTTCGAGGCGTCGCGCTGGAAGGTGCGGATCCTCTCGTCGGCTTCTGCCGCCAGCGCCGTGCCGTCATAGTCGACGCTCATCAGCTTGGCGCGGTCATAGGCCGACACGTCCTTGCCCTCCGCCTTCCAGGCGTCGAACACCTGCTGGCGGAAGTTGATCGTCCAGTTGAAGGACGGCGAGTTGTTGTAGACGAGCTTGGCGTTCGGCACGACCGCGCGAATGCGGTCCATCATGCCGGCGATCTGCTCGACATGCGGCTTCTCGGTCTCGATCCACAAAAGGTCCGCGCCGTTCTGCAGCGAGGTGATGGAATCGAGCACGCACCGGTCCTCGCCGGTGCCGGCGCGGAACTGGAACAGGTTGGAAGGCAGGCGCTTCGGGCGCATCAGCTTGCCGCCGCGATTGATGACGACGTCGCCGTTGGCGAGCTGGTCGGGAGAAATCTCCTCGCAGTCGAGGAAGGAATTGTACTGGTCGCCGATGTCGCCCGGCTCCTTCGAGACGGCGATCTGCTTGGTCAGGCCGGCGCCGAGCGAATCCGTGCGGGTGACGATGACGCCGTCCTCGACCCCGAGCTCCAGGAAGGCGTAGCGGCAGGCGCGGACCTTGGCCAGGAAATCCTCGTGCGGCACCGTGACCTTGCCGTCCTGGTGGCCGCACTGCTTCTCGTCGGAGACCTGGTTCTCGATCTGCAGCGCGCAGGCGCCCGCCTCGATCATCTTCCTGGCCAACAGGTAGGTCGCCTCGGCATTGCCGAAGCCGGCGTCGATGTCGGCGATGATCGGCACGACATGCGTCTGATGGTTGTCGATGGCATGCTGGACCTTCTGCTCCTTCAGCGCGTCGCCGGCCGCGCGGGCGGCGTCGAGGTCGCGGAACAGCATGCCGAGCTCGCGGGCGTCCGCCTGCCGCAGGAAGGTGTAAAGCTCCTCGATCAGCGCCGGCACGGAGGTCTTCTCGTGCATGGACTGGTCGGGCAGCGGACCGAACTCCGAGCGCAGCGCCGCGATCATCCAGCCGGACAGATAGAGGTAGCGGCGCTCCGTGCCGCCGAAGTGCTTCTTGATGGAGATCATCTTCTGCTGGCCGATGAAGCCATGCCAGCAGCCGAGCGACTGCGTGTACTTCGACGGGTCGCCGTCGTAGGCGGCCATGTCCTTGCGCATGATGGCGGCGGTGTAGCGGGCGATGTCCAGCCCGGTGCGAAACCGGTTCTGCACGCGCATGCGCGCCACGGATTCGGCGTTGATGCCGCTCCATGGCGCGCCGTGCGACTGGATCAGGCGGTCGGCCTGGGCGATGGTGTCCTGATAGCTCATGGGGCCTGCCCTTCGACGAGGTTGATCTCGCCGCGATTACACCGCGCGCATACAAGCGGCGAGGGCACCCGTTGTTAAGTTGTCAATATTTACAAACTTTGCATGTAATGCTGTAAGCTGCTGTACCAAACGGCGCTGGCCGAGGGGAACGATCGCGCATGCCCAAACAGGGACTCTATATCGGACCGCGCCTGCGCCGGCTGCGCCGCGACCTTGGCCTGACGCAGGCCGGCATGGCGTCCGATCTTGACATCTCCGCGCCCTACGTCGCGCTGATGGAGCGCAACCAGCGGCCGGTCACGGCCGACATGCTGCTGCGGCTGGCGCGCACCTACCGGCTGGACGTCACCGAACTGGCCGGCGAGGACGGCGAGGAGCACATGGCGCGGCTCCAGGCGGTGCTGAAGGACCCGATCTTCGCCGACATCGACCTCGCCCCGCTGGAACTGGCCGATGCGATCGGCAGCTTTCCCGGCATCGGCGAGGTGCTTCTGCGATTGCACACTGCCTATCGCGAGGAGCAACTCAGGCTGGCGGACCTGCGCGCCGAGGGCTCGCCGGGCGGTTCCGATCCCGTGGCGGAGGTACGCAACTTCCTCGCCGCGCGCCGCAATTTCTTTCCCGCCCTCGATGCCTCGGCCGAGCGTCTGGCGGCGGCCGTCGCCGAGGCGGGCGGCATGGCGGCCTATCTCGCCGGCCGCCACCGGCTGCGGGTGCGCCGTCTCCCGTCCGACGTGATGTACGGATCGCTGCGCCGGCTCGACCGCCATCGCCACGAGATTTTGCTGGACGAGACCTTGTCGGCGTCGAGCCAGGCCTTCCAGCTCGCGCAGCAGCTTGCCTATCTGGAGCTCGAGCGGGAGATCGGCGACGCCCTTCGGGACGGCGGTTTTTCAGGCGATGGCGGGCGGCGGCTGGCGCATCGCTCGCTGGCCAGCTACGCGGCGGCCGCCATGCTGATGCCCTATGAGGCGTTCGCCCGCGCCGCCGAAAGCCGGCACTACGATGTCGACGTGCTGGCGCGCCTGTTCTCGGCCTCCTTCGAGCAGGCCGCGCACCGCCTGACCACCTTGCAGAAACCCGGACAGGAGCGCGTGCCGTTTTTCTTCATCCGCGTCGACGAGGCCGGAAACGTGTCGAAGCGGCTGGACGGCGCGGGCTTCCCCTTCGGCCGTCATGGCGGCGGCTGCCCGCTGTGGAGCGTGCACCAGGTGTTCCGGCGGCCCGGCGAAGTGGTCGCGCAATGGCTGGAACTGCCGGACGGCCAGCGCTTCTTCTCGGTCGCGCGCACGGTCAGCTCCGGCGGCGGCAGCTTCGGCGAGCCGCGCGTGGAGCGCGCCGTGGCGCTGGGTTGCGCCGCCAGGCATGCCGACCGGCTGGTCTATGCGAGGCAGAACGGAGCCGACCCGGCCCGGGCGACGCCGATCGGCATCGCCTGCGGCTTGTGCCAGCGCACCGCCTGCACGGCGCGCTCCGAGCCGCCCATCGGCCGGCAGATCCTGCCCGACGACTACCGGCGCACCCGCGCGCCCTTCGGCTTTTCCGACAATTGAGCGCGTGTCAGCTGCGCGCCTGCGCGGCCGCGAACACGGCATGCTGCGCCTCATAGGCGCGCCGGAAGGCGGGCCGCGCCTCGCCGCGCGCCACATAGGCGGCGATGTTGGCGTATTCCGCCTGTAGGGCGGACCCGTTCAGCCGCCGCAGCACCATCACCATCATCAGGTCGCCGGCGCTGAAATCGCCGTCCAGCCACTCGGCAGAGCCGAGCCGGCGCGACAGCTCCCGCAAACGCGCGCGGACGCGATCCTCCATCAGCGGCACGCGCTGTTTGTGCCATGGCTTGTCGCCTTCGGTATATCCGGTCTGCTCCAGTTCGACGATCGGCGGCTCGACCGTGTTGAGCGCGGCGAACAGCCAGGCTACGGCGCGCGCCCGGGCGTTCGGATCGTCCGGCAGCAGCCCCGGACGGCGCTGCGCGATATGCAGGATGATCGCGCCGGATTCGAACAGCACCAGCCCGTCCTCCTCATAGGTCGGGATCTGGCCGAAGGGCTGCAGCGCCAGATGCGCCGGCTGCTTCATGGCGTCGAACGAGACGAGGCGGACGTCGTAGGGCTGGCCGACCTCCTCGAAGGCCCAGCGCACGCGCATGTCGCGCGCCTGTCCGAGCCCGCGATCCGGCGACTGCGCGAAGGCGGTGATGGTGGGGGTCATGGCAAGGGCTCCGGCATGGTTGCGTCACTGCCATGACGAGCGGCCGGGCGTCGAATCGACGGCCGGTCCGGAAAAGACTTGCGAAACCCGCCGTCAGACCCGCTCGAGCGCGATGGCGATGCCCTGCCCGACGCCGATGCACATGGTGGCCAGCGCCCGGCGCTTTCCAGTGAGGGTGAGTTCCAGCGCGGCGGTCCCGGTGATGCGCGCGCCGCTCATGCCGAGCGGATGGCCGAGCGCGATGGCCCCGCCATTGGGGTTCACGCGCGGATCGTCTTCCGCCAGGCCGAGGTCGCGCAGAACGGCGATGCCCTGGCTGGCGAAGGCCTCGTTGAGCTCGACGACGTCGAAATCCTCGGGCGACAGGCCGAGCCGGGCGCACAGCTTGCGCGTCGCCGGCGCCGGCCCCATGCCCATGATGCGCGGCTCCACGCCGGCCGTCGCGCCGCCGAGGATACGGGCGATGGGGATCAGCCCATGCCTGCGCGCGGACGCTTCCGAGGCCACGATCAGGGCCGCCGCCCCGTCATTGACGCCCGACGCGTTGCCCGCCGTGACGGTGCCCCCGACGAAAAGCGGCCGCAGGGCGGCCAGCTTCTCCAGGCTGCTGTCGGCGCGCGGATGCTCGTCCGTATCGACCACGGTCGCATCGCCCTTCCTGCGGGGAAGCGTGACCGGGGCTATTTCCCTGGCCAGCCGCCCGTTCTTCTGCGCGGCGCACGCTTTGTCCTGGCTGCGCAGGGCGAAGGCGTCCTGCGCCTCGCGCGAGACGCCGAATTCCTGCGCCACGTTCTCCCCGGTCTGCGGCATGGAATCGACGCCGTATTGCGCCTTCAGCAGCGGATTGACGAAGCGCCAGCCGATGGTGGTGTCGTATATCTCGGCGTTGCGGGAGAACGCCGCGTCGGCCTTGGGCATCACGAAAGGCGCGCGCGACATCGACTCCGTGCCGCCGGCGACGACGAGCTCGGCCTCGCCGGCCTTGATCGCCCGGGCCGCCGCGATGACCGCGTCCATGCCCGAACCGCACAGCCGGTTGATGGTGGTGCCCGTAACCCGGACGGGCAGGCCGGCCAGGAGCAGGCTCATGCGCGCGACGTTGCGGTTGTCCTCGCCGGCCTGGTTGGCATTGCCGAAGATGACGTCGTCCACCGCCTCCCAGTCGAGACCGGCATGCTCGGCGGCGAGCGCCTTCAGCGGAACGGCGCCGAGATCGTCGGGCCGCACGGTGGCGAGCGCGCCGCCGAAGCGCCCGATGGGGGTGCGCCGGTAGGCGCAGATGAAGGCGTCGGCCATGTCAAATCTCCGGAACGACAAGATCACAACTATCGGGTGGGACGACAAGATCCGCGCCGGTCATCGACTGCAACTCGTCCAAACTGATGCTGCTGAGTTTCTCGCGCAGCATGAAACGGGCGTTCTCGACGTCGATGACCGCCAGGCTGGTGTAGATGCGCGACACGCAGCCCACGCCGGTCAGCGGCAGGCTGCATCGCTTGACCAGCTTGGGCTTGCCGTCCTTGGTGACGTGGTCGGTGATCACCGCGACGCGCTTGGCGCCGTGCACGAGGTCCATCGCCCCGCCCACCGCCGGCACCCCTTTGGGACCGGTGCTCCAGTTGGCGAGGTCGCCGTTCTCCGCCACCTCGAAGGCGCCCAGGATGGCAACGTCGAGATGACCGCCGCGCACCATGGCGAAGCTGTCGGCGTGATGGAAGAAGGCTGCGCCGGGCCTCAGCGTGACCGCCTTCTTGCCGGCGTTGACGAGGTCCCAGTCCTCCTCGCCCTCGGCCGGGCCTTCGCCGAAATTCAGGATGCCGTTTTCCGTGTGGAAGATAGCCTGCCGGCCGGGCGGCTGGAACTTCGCCACCATCTCGGGCAGGCCGATGCCGAGATTGACATAGGCGCCGTCCTCGATGTCCTGCGCCGCGCGCCAGGCGATCTGGGCATTCGACAGCTTTGCGCTCATGCGTACACGGCTCCCTGGCGTATGAGCGCCTCTTCCTGCTGCGGCGCGGCCACCTGGACCACGCGGTCGACGAAGATGCCGGGCGTGACGACATGCTCCGGATCGATCCCGCCCAGCTCGACGATCCGCGTCGCCTGGACGATGGTCAGCCGCGCCGCCGCCGCCATCAGCGGCGAGAAATTGCGCGCAGCCTTCCGGTAGGTGAGATTGCCGAGGCGATCGGCGGTCTCGGCCTTGATCAGCGTGGCGTCGGCCTTCAGCCAGCGTTCTTGGAGATACATCCTGCCGTCGAACTCGGCCACCGGCTTGCCCTTGCCGACATCGGTGCCGTAGCCGGCCGGCGTGTAGAAGGCGGGGATGCCCGCGCCGCCAGCGCGGATGCGCTCGGCCAGGGTGCCCTGCGGGACGATCTCCAGCGCGATCTCGCCCGCCAAGTATTTCTGCGTGAAGGCGCGCGGGTCGGAGGAGCGCGGGAACGAGCAGATCATCTTCGCCACCATCCCGGCATCGATCATAGCGGCGAGCCCGATGCGGCCGTTGCCGGCATTGTTGTTGACGAGCGTCAGCCCGCCGGGGCTTCCGGTGGCGCGGAACCGGTCGATCAGCGCGTGGATGAGCTCGATCGGCGCGCCCGAGCCGCCGAAGCCGCCCACCATGACGCTCATGCCGTCGCCGATCTCCGCCACCGCGGCGGCCACGTCCGGGACCGTCTTGTCCATCCGCTATCCTCTTTCGCGAGCCCCAGGTCCCGCCATCGTTCGGCAGGCTCCGGATATCTGCATGGCGGCGGCTTCCGCAACGGCGTTTGTGCAATATGATGTATTTGTTGAGATATCGCACAAACGGGCGCTAGGAATGCAGGAACGGGACATCATGGGCGGGCTGGCCAAGGGCCTGCTGGTCATCGAGACCTTCACGGCGGACCGGCCGCGCCAGTCGATTGCCGAGGTTTCTGTGGCGTCGGATCTCGACCGGGCTACGGCGCGGCGCTGCCTGCTGACGCTGGCGCATCTGGGCTATGCCGGCTACGACGGCAAATATTTCACGCTGACGCCGCGCGTCCTGCGGCTGGGAACGGCTTGCCTGGCCAGCATGCCGCTGCCGCAGATGGTGCAGCCCGTTCTCGACCGGCTGTCCGATCTCCTGGGCGAGAGTTCGTCCGTATCCGTGCTGGACGGCGCCGAGATCGTCTATGTCGCGCGGGCCGCGCAACGCAAGGTGATGTCCGTCGCGCTGATGCCCGGCTCGCGGCTGCCCGGCTACTGCACGTCGATGGGGCGCGTCATGCTCGCCGCCTTGCCGGAAGCGGCGGCGCGGGCGGTGCTGACGGCCGCGCCGCTGCCGGCCCGGACCCGCTGCACGCAGACGGACCCGGAAGCGATCATGGCGGGGCTGGTCGCCGTGCGCGCCGACGGCTACGCGCTGATCGACCAGGAGGTGGAACTCGGATTGCGGTCGATCGCCGTCCCGCTTTTCAATGCGCGCGGCGTTACGGTGGCCGCGCTCAATGTCGGCGTCGCGGCGACGCAGGATCGGGCGGAGGACCTGACCGCGCTCTATCTGCCGCACCTGTTTAAGGCGCAGGCGGAGCTGCGCGCCATCTTGCGCTGAAGCATTTCCAGCAGAAGTGCGAAGCGTTTTTGCGTCCGGAAATGCGGCTAAAACAAAGAGATGGAGCGGTTCTGACGATTCTGTGAAAACGAGGACCGCGCTAGGGGCTGCCGCGGGCGCGCCTCAGGAAATGGTGTCCTGGAACCACTTCAGGCTGTCGATCTGCTCGCGCGCCGTCTTGCAGGTGAAGCGCAGGTGGATGTGGTTTGCGCCGAGCGCGTGCAGATTGGCGATCTGGTCCTCGATCTGCGCCTTCGACTTGCCGATCGGATAATAGCCCAGCTCCAGCTCGACGCTCTTCGGGTCGCGCCCCGCTTCCTGCGCGGCGGCGCCGACCTTGACGATGGCCTCCTGCGCGGCGGCGTCGAGCGTGTCCTGTCCTTCCGCGATCTGGAACAGCGGGCACCAGCCGTCGCCCTTGCGGCCGATGCGGGTCAGCACCGTGTCCGGCGGCACCGGATTCTCGGTGCGGCCGGCGCCGATCCAGATCGGGATCGGCTTCTGGATCGGCAGCGGATAGATGTTGACGTGGTCGAGGTCGTGGAAATCGCCCTTGAACTTGACGATCTCCTGCGTCCACAGCATGCGCAGCACGTCGAGCTGCTCCTCGAAGCGGCGGGCCCGCTTCTTGAAATCCGTCTCCATGGCGCGGAACTCGATCTCGTTGTAGCCGAGGCCGGCCCCGAGCAGCATGCGCCCGCCCGACAGATTGTCGACCTGCGCCGCCTGCTTGGCGACGAGCGCGGTCTGGCGCTGCGGCAGGCCGAGCACGCCGGTCACAAACTTGATCCGCGAGGTCATGGCGCTGAGGTAGCCCATCAGCACGAAGACCTCGTTGAAATTGCTCTTGTGGGTGTAGGGCGTGTAGACCATGCCCGGCTGCTGGGACACGTCGACGCCGACGATGTGGTCGATGAAGCGCACCTTGTCGTAGCCGTTCGCCTCGGCCGTCTTCACGAACTCGATCATGCCGTCGAAGTCATTGAGATGCGTGAACTGATTCACGTTGACCGCATATTTGACGACCTGATGCGCTTTCATGACGGCCTCCCTGGAGCAAACTTGTATAGGCAAGTTATGCTATAGAAAATCCTCTTGTCAAGACATCAGGAGGGTGGACGCCGGCCCGCGGCCGGCCTTCCGCAACGTTGCCAGGTCTTCCGGGCGGTCGAGGTCGAAGGCGAGCCGGTCATGGCGGATCACGGTGGGCTCGACGCCGCGCGCGCGGGCGGCCCTTCGGTGCAGGGCGAAGCTGTCGGGACCGTAGGAGAAGGGGAAGTCGCGGCGCAGCCCCGCCGACAGCACCAGCAGGTTGGTCCCCGTCTGCGCCGCGTCCGGAGCGATGCCGGCGGCTTCGACCTGCTCGGCCGTGCGGCGCAGCAGGCCGGCCGAGATCAGCGGCAGGTCGATCGGCAGCACGATCAGCCCGGGAAGCGGGGCGTCTCCGGCCAGTGCCGCGTCCGGCAGGGTCCGCAGCGCCGTCAGCAGCGCGTTGGCGCCGTGGATCGCGGCGTTCAGGCCCTGGCCGTTCTCGGCGATGGCGCGCGCGCCGAGTTGCGAGGCGAGCGCCAGCACCTCGGCGTCGGCGCTCACCACCGCCACGTTTCCCGCGCCGGCGGCCTGGAGCGCTGCCTGCACCGTATGCCGGAACAGGCCGCGGCACAGTCGCGCGCGCGCCGCTGGCGACAGGACCGGCGCCAGCCGCGACTTGCCGGCGGTGAAGCGCTTGCACGGGACGACGATCTCGAAGGCCTTCATGTCCGGCGTCCAAGCCGTCCGGCGAAGTCGAGGCATTCGCGCGCCAGCCGCTCGCGGCCGTCCTCGTCGCGCATGATCGCGTCGGTCGCCAGCACCGCCATGCCGAGGGCGTGGATCGCCTCGGCGTCGGCGGAATCGGCATGGTCGATGACGAAGCCGTCGACCAGCCCGGCATAGCGCCGCGCCACGCCGAGCGCGGAGGCCGCATGGCCGAGTTCGCGCATCATCTTGGCCGCCGGTCCCTTGATCGCCGCGCCGCCGACGATGGGGGAGACAGCCACGATCGGCGCCCCGGCGTTCCCGATCGCCTCGCGCAGGCCGGGCACCGACAGGATCGGGTCGATGCTGACGTAAGGGTTGGACGGGCACACCACGATCGCCTCCAGCGCCGGCGAGCCCAGCGCTGCCAGCGCCTCGGGCGTCGGCCGCGCCCGCTCGATGCCGTCGAAGCGGAATCCGGTCACCGGCACGTCGCAGCGCAGGCGCACGAAATAGTCCTGGAAGGGCAGGTCGCCCTGCGGCGTCGACACGATCGTCGGCACGGGCGTGTCGCTCATAGGCAGGATGGCGCTGGCGATGCCGAGCGCGCCGGCGAGGTCGGCGACGATGGCGGTCAGCCTTTCGCCCCGGCGCAGGCGCTCGCCGCGCAGTGCGTGCAGCGCCACGTCGCGATCGCCGAGGCGGAACCAGTCGGGCCCGCCGAGCCGCGCCAACTGGTCCATGAAGGCCCAGCTCTCGCCCTCGACGCCCCAGCCCTGCGCACGGTTGGCGATGCCGCCGAGCGTGTAGAGCACCGTGTCGATGTCGGGGGAGATGTTGAGCCCGACATGCACGAAGTCGTCGCCGGTGTTGACGATCACGGCGAGCCCTTCGGCGTCGATCCGCGCCAGCCCGTGCGCGAGCTTCGCGCCGCCGACGCCGCCGGCCAGCGCCACGATGCGCGTCTTCCTCATCGGAACAGGTCCATCTGGCGCGGGCGCACAAGCTCGGCGGCGCTGCCGTCGGTCATGGGGTAGGGGAAGCCGCGCATGTGGACGATCGGCCGGCCTTCGTTCGCCTGTCCCATCATCAGCGAGGCCGCTGCCGCCGCCTCGTCGGCGACGCCGAGCTCGGAGGTCTGCAGCAGCCGCCCCGTCCGGTCGGGCTTGCCGCGCAGGTCGAGCAGTCCCGGCATTCCGGCCACGCCGATCGCCGTGCCGACCGTGCCCAGCCGCCAGGCGCGCCCAAAACTGTCGTTGATGATGACGCCGATGGTTTTGCCCACGCGGGCGCGGATATCGTCGCGGATGCGGGCGGCGCTGGCGTCCGGGTCGGCGGGCAGCAGCAGCACGCTTTCCTCGCCGCTGTCGCCCTCGACGTTGGACGCGTCGATGCCCGCATGTGCCATCACCATGCCGCGCCGGTCCTCCACGATGATCGCGCCGGGCCGGCAGCGCAGCACCTCGACCGTTTCCGACAGGATCAGCTCGACGATGCGCGGATCCTTGTCGGCTTGGCGTCCCAGCTCCACCGCGCGCGCCGAGGGCGTCACGCCGGCGAGCTTGACCCGCCGCCCTTCGGCCTTCGACACCACCTTCTGCGCAAAGACGAGAATATCGCCGTCGCGGAGCTCGATGCCGCTGGTGGCGATCCCGGCAATCGCGATGCCGGCGAGGTCCGCCCCCGCCGCGACGGTCGGGACGCCGGCAAGGGCGGTGACGGTGAGGCTTGGCGCGTTCATGGGTCCGGCTGTTGGCTCAAGGCAGATTGGTGATCCGGATTCCCGAACCCGTCGACTTGTAGCGCCGGTTGATGACGATCAGCAACGATGTCATCGCCTCGACCGCCGCGGCATTGCAAACCGGCCCGGCATAGAGGCCGCGCAGGCCGATGGCCTCGGCCAGTCCGATCACCGTGTCGCAGGCCTCGGCGTCGTCGCCGCACACCAGCACGTCGCAGTCAACCTCGTGGTGCAGGTCCTTGAGATGGTGCGCCGAGACGTTCTGGAAGGCGGCCACCACCTTGACCTCGGGCCCGAGCTTCGCCTGCAGGCTGGCGACGGCCGAGCCGCCTTCGGGCAGTTGCACGCGGCTGACCTTCGGCGGCACCAGCGGCACGGTGGCGTCGATCAGGATCTTGCCGGCGAGATGCGGCTTCAGCGCCTCGGCGGTCGCCGTCTGGCCGGCATAGGGCACGGCCATCAGCACGATGTCCGCCTTCGCCGCCGCTTCCGCGCTTGCCGCGCCGCTGGCGATGTCGGTGCCCAGCGCCGCGTTGATCCCCTGCGCCGCTTCGGCCGCCTTGCCCGTCTCGCGCGAACCGATGATGACGGGGAACCCGGCCTTGGCGAGGCGCAGCGCCAGGCCGCCGCCCTCCGCGCCGCTGCCGCCGATCACGGCGATGGTCTGCTTGGCTGTCATGGGTTCCTCCGGGGATTTTTGCGTCATGCAGCGAGCGGCGAGTCGGACGGCCGCCGCCGGCCCTTTATCTCGCCGGTCACCAACGGCGCCAGCGCTTCCGCGCCGTAAGAGCGCTCGCTCTGGCGGGCGGCCGGCGTTCCGTAGAGCGTCGTGCGCTGCGCGCCAGCGCGGCCGGCCGAGGCGATCAGCGCGTCCATCGCCTCCGGCGGCAGTTCCTGCCCGTGCTGCGTGCCGGCGGCGCGCGAGATGCTCTCGTTCATCAGCGTTCCGCCGAGATCGTTTGCGCCGGCCGCCAGCGCCGCCTTGACGCCCTCGGCCCCGAGCTTCACCCAGGACACCTGGATGTTGGGGATCAGCGGGCCGAGCGCCAGCCGCGCCACAGCGTGCATCAGGATCGTCTCGCGGGCGGTCGGCCCCTTGCGCGCCAGGCCCTTGTAGTAGAGCGGCGCTTCCATGTGGACGAAGGGCAGCGGCACGAACTCCGTGATGCCGCCCGTCCTCTCCTGCAGGTCGCGCAGCGTCAGGAGATGGCGTGCCCATTGCCGTGGCGTGTCGATATGGCCGAACATGATGGTCGAGGTAGTTTTCAGCCCGACCCTGTGCGCCGTGCCGATGATCTCCAGCCACTCGGCGCTGCCGACCTTGTCGGGGCACAGGACCTTGCGCGCCTCGTCGTCGAGGATCTCCGCCGCCGTGCCGGGCAGCGAGCCCAGCCCCGCGTCGCGCAGCATGATCAGGAAGTCCTCGACGGAGACGCCGAGCGTCACGGCGCCATGCGACACCTCCAGCGGCGAGAAGGCGTGCACGTGGATGTCCGGCGCGCCGGCCTTGGCGGCCTTTAGCAGCTTCAGGTAGGTCTGGCCGGTGAAGCGCGGATGGATGCCGCCCTGCATGCACACTTCGGTGGCGCCGCGCGCCCACGCCTCGGCGCTGCGCCGCGCCACCTCTTCGAGATCGACCTCGTAGGGCCTGCCGCGCAGATGGTCCGCGCCCTTGCCCTTGGAGAAGGCGCAGAAGCTGCATTTGTAGGCGCAGATGTTGGTGTAGTTGATATTGCGGTTGACGACGTAGCGCACCAGATCGCCATTGGCCGCCCGGCGCATGGCGTCGGCGGCCTCGACCACCGCGTGGAAGGCGCCGCCGCGCGCCGAGAACATGCCGGCCACGGCGCGCTCGTCGAGCCGCTCGCCGCGAAGCGCCCGGCCGATGGCGGCGTCGAGCGTGCCCGGCGACACCAGCGCCGGTCGCGGCGGCATGCGCGGCGTGACGCCGGCCTGGCCGGGCGACCAGCGGTCGGCGCGCGCCAGCCCGTCGGCGTCGCAGGACCGCAGCAGCGCGGCATGCAGGCCGGCGTCGACCCATTTCGTCCGCTCCCGCACCACCCGCGGATAGACGGGCAGGCGGGCGGCCAGCGTGAAGCCGGCGGCTTCGGTGGCCGTGCGCAGCCGCTCCAGCGCCGGCCACGCCGCTTCCGGGTTCACATGGTCGGGCGTGACGGGCGACACGCCGCCCCAGTCATTGATGCCGGCGGCGAGCAGTTCGGGGAAGCGCTCGTAGCTGAGGTTGGGCGGGACCTGGATGTTCATGTCCGGCCCCAGGATCAGCCGCGCCGCCGCCGCGCTCCACAGCAGCTCCTCCATGGAAGGCGGCGCCGCCTGCGCCATGCGCGTGCCGGGCTTGGGCTGGAAGTTCTGCACGATCACCTCGTGGATGTGGCCGTAGCGCTCGGCCAGCGCGCGGATCACCAAAAGGCTCTCGATGCGCTCCAGCCGCGTCTCGCCGATGCCGACCAGGATGCCGGTGGTGAAGGGGATCGCCAGCTCCCCCGCCGCCGCGATCGTCGCGATCCGCGCCGCCGGCTGCTTGCCCTTGGAGCCGAAATGCGGGCCGCCGCGCTGCATCAGAGACGGCGCGGTGCCCTCCAGCATCAGCCCCTGCGAGACGCTGACCGCGCGCAGCATGGCGAGCTGCTCCCGCTCCATCACGCCGGCATTGACGTGCGGCAGCAGGCCGGTCTCCTCGACCACCCGCTTCGCCACGGCGGCCACATAATGCAGCGTCGATTCGTAGCCGAGCGCGCTGAGCTCCTCGCGCGCCACGCGATAGCGCTCCTCGGGCATCTCGCCCAGCGTGAACAGCGCCTCGCTGCAGCCCTGCGCCGCGCCGGCGCGCGCCACCGACAGCACCTCCTCGATGGTCATGAAGGCGCGCTCGCCCTTGCGCGGCGGATGCGCGAAGGTGCAATAGCCGCACACGTCGCGGCACAGCCTGGTCAGCGGGATGAAGACTTTCGGCGAGAAGGTCACCAGCGCGCCGTGGCTTTCCGCCCGCAGCCGCGACGCGCGCCGCATCATCTCGGCAAGCGGCAGCGCGGCGAGCGTCGTGTGCCAGCGCTCCACCGTCCCGGCATGCGGCACAAACAGGCCATGCGACACCATCGGCCTCCGTCTCCCCCGATTTCCGGATCAGGCCAAGATGAGCCTACAAATCCCGCAACGCTTTGAAAAGTTGCATGGACAAGTTAGATCATCCTCCTCTTGTGGTCAATATTGCGAAGCAGCCGGCCTGTCGTCCGCCCTCTTGGCTTGGATGGCGGGACCATGCCGCAGCGCGCCGCTCCGTTCAACAGGATTTGACCATACTACATAGAGAATATCATTCTCCATAAGAAATTTTCCTTGCCCAGCAGGGGCAGGTGGCCTATGGATGAGGACAGGAGGACGGTACCGGGCGACGGCGGTTCACGCCAGCCGCTTCGGTCGCGGGTCGGCTGGACGCCGCGAACGCAGCAAGTCCCGGCGGCATCTGTTGGAGGATGAAATGGCATCATCAGGGGCGCTTCGCGTTGGTCGGACCCGCCGTGCGGCGGTATCGGCGCTGGTTGCCGCGGCCTGCCTCTCCTGGTCCATCGCGGCGCGGGCCGAGGACGAGATCCGCATCGCGGCGGCAGCCATCAACGTCGCCCACAGCGCTGTGGCGCTCGCCGCCGCCAAGCCCGACGTGTTCGGCAGGCACGGCATCAAGGTGACGGTCAACGATCTGCGCGGCGCCTCGCCGAACTGCATCGCGGCGCTGATCTCCGAGGCGGCCGATCTCTGCCAGGTCGGCACCACGACCGGCACCGACGCAATCGCCGAGGGCGCGGACCTTGTCGCCGTCGCCGTCCTGACCGGCCCCGTCGCCGAGATCGTGCTGTCGAAGCAGGCGGCCGACAGGCTGAGCGTCAAGGCGGACGGGCCGATCGCCGACCGCGTCGCCGCCATGAAGGGCCTGAACATCGTCACTTCCGCGCCGGGAAGCGCCAACTACACCATCCTCGATTCGCTGATGGGCACGGTCGGCTCCTCGATCTCCGACATCCGTTACCGCACGCTGGCCGATGTGCCGGCGATGATCGAGGCGATCCGCAATCAGCAGATCGACGGCGCGTTCTGGGTCATCGGATCGCTGGCGCCGGTGATCAAGGACGGCACCGGCGTCCGCTGGATCAGCCTGGCGCGCGGCGACGTCGAGCAGTATCTCGGCCTGCCCTTCACCTCGGTCTTCGCGCGGCGCGGCTGGGCGGAGAAGAATCCCGACCTCGTCAAGCGCGTCCACGACGCCTATGCCGACGCCGTCGCCGAGCTCAAGAACGATCCGCAGGCCTCGTCGGAGCTGATCCGCAAGAAGTTCTTCCCGGACCTCGCGCCAGACCTATGGAACGACGGCTACGAGCAGGGCCGGTTGTCCTTCCTCGACGGCGCCAGGGTGACGGCCCAGTCGTGGCAAGCTTTCCTCGATCTGCAAAAGAAGACGTCGGGCAAGGACTACACCGCCGCCGCGTTCGACAGGGCGGTGCTGCCGACGGCGCGGGATCAGTGACGGGTAGGGCCCCCGCTCCGGGTGGTGTTGCCGAAACCCGTTCTCTATCGAGAACATGCCCCCTTGCCGGGCGAAAAGGGATGACGCTAGAGTGGCTGTCGGGAGGAACGGGAAGGAGATCGGCGGCGGCGCGTCCATGGGCGCCGCGTGGCCGCGATCGTCTTCCGCATCGCGCATCGCCGATGGGCATGCGCCGCTTTCGAAGCCGCTGCCGGCGATCGGAGGGCTGCCGCGAGGCGGCTTGAACTAAGGCCGTATTGCGGACCTTGCGCGGATAGACGCCTTTACCCGCGGCAGGGGTCGACCCGCCGCCGGGCAGAACGGAGGAGCCAGGATGCTGCTGGATATCAGGAACGTCGACTTCGGCTATCAGAACGAGCAGCCGCTTCTTGTCGATTTCAGCATGCACATCAAGAAAGGCGAGTTCGTCGCTTTGCTCGGTCCCAGCGGCTGCGGCAAGTCCACGCTGCTCAACCTCGCCGCTGGCCTGCTGACGCCGCTCGACGGCGAGGTGGATTTCGGCGGCAACGCGCTGCATGGCCTGAACCGGCAGGTCGGCTACATGACGCAGGGCGACACGCTGCTGCCGTGGATGTCGGTGTCGAAGAACATCCTGCTGCCGCTGGAGCTGCGCGGGGTGCCACGCGCCGAACGCCAGCAGAAGCTGGAGCGGGCGCTGAAGCTGGTCAACCTGGTCGAGGCGCGCGACAAGTTCCCGTCGGAACTGTCGGGCGGCATGAAGCGCCGCGCGCTGCTCGCCCGCTCGATCATCTACGAGCCGCCGATGCTCCTGATGGACGAGCCGTTCGGCGCGCTCGACGCGCAGCTTCGCGAGACCATGCATCAGGAGCTGCTCGATACGGTCAACCGCATGGACGAGAGCGTGCTCTTCGTCACGCACGACATTTCGGAGAGCATTCTGCTGGCCGACCGCATCATCGTGCTCGGCAACCGGCCGCTCAGGGTGATGGAGGAGATCCGCCTGCCCTGGGGCAAGGACCGCAATCTCAACGAGATTCGCGGCTGCGACGAATATGTGCGCCTCGAACATCATCTGCGCGACCTGCTGCGCATGTCGAAACACTGACCCGGACAGGCGAGGATGGACAAGATGACCGCCCACACTTCCGATTCCATGCCGGTTCCGCGCCAAGCGTCGGCCGCGCAGAAGCCCAGGCGGCGCGCGCCGGTCCGCATCAGCGAATCGCGGCGCCGGATCGAGAACCTCGTCCTGCAGGTCCTGCTGATCGGCTCGTTCCTGCTTCTGTGGGAATACGCCTCCGACCGCTGGGTGCCGAAGCTCATGGTGTCCAAGCCCAGCGACATCGGCAGCACCATCTGGCGCTGGCTCCTCGACGGCACCTTCGCCACCAATCTGTGGGTCACCATCCAGGCCACCATCGGCGGCTTCCTGCTCGGCACCAGCGCCGGCATGCTGCTGGGCTTCCTCACCGGCTCGATCCGCCGCGTCGGCGAGGTGCTGCAGCCGATCGTGACGGCCTTCTACACCCTGCCGCGCCTGGCGCTGGCGCCGCTCTTCCTGCTGTGGTTCGGCCTCGGCATGGAGTTCCGCATCATGTTCTCGGCGACGATCGTGTTCTTCCTCGTCTACTACAACACCTATTTCGGCGTGCGCGAGGTGAGCCGCGAGCTGATCTCGGCGGTGCGCATCATGGGCGCCAACCACTTCCAGGTGGCGTGGCGCGTCATCATCCCGTCGGCGCTGGTGTGGGTCGCCGCCGGCCTCAAGATATCGGTGCCCTATTCGCTCGTCGGCGTGGTCGTGGCCGAGATGCTGGCCTCGGATCAGGGCATGGGCTTCCTGCTCGCCCGCGGCGCCAGCCAGTTCTCCGCCGCGCAGACCTTCGCGGCGATCTCCGGCCTGCTGGTCGTGGCCCTGATCGTCGACTGGCTGATCACCCGCGTCACCAACTACGCGCTGCGCTGGAAGACCGCCGGCCAGCAGAACTGAGCGCGGCGAAGCAGAGGATCGAAGGGCCGGGCCGGTTGAAGCGTCTCTGCGCCCCCTCCACCGCCTAGGGCGGTCCCCCTCCCCCGTAAACGGGGGAGGATCGGCGTTGCGGCCGGCATCTCCTCCCCTGCGAAGCGGGGGAGGGGGACCACGAAGTGGTGGAGGGGGCGCAGAGACGCTTCAACCGGCCTTCACCCCGCCTTGCGGTCGAGCGCGATCCGCACCTTGTAGCGGCCGGCCGGAAAGTGCGCCAGGCCGATCTCCACCACCTTGCCGTCGCTGCCGTGGAAGAGCGTGCGCACCAGAAGCACGGGGCTGCCGATGGCGATGTTGAGCCGTGAGGCGATGTTGGCGTCGGCCTCGGCCGCCTCGATGGTCTGGACGACGCGCCGCACCACGACGCCGTATTCGCGCTCGATGATCGGATAGATCTCGTTCTCCCGGTCGAGGAATGTCACGACCCCGCCGTAGCGCGGGTCGACATAGACCTCCGAGAGGCAGAAGGGCGCGCCGCCGGCTTCGCGGCTGCGCAGGATGGCGATGCGGATCCACTCGCTGTCGGGCGCGCAGTCGAGCCGCCGCGCCAGCGCCTCGCCGACGCGGATGTGCTCGGTCCCGAGCAGCGTGGAGTGGGTGGACTTGGCGTATTCCAGCAGTTCGCCCACCGAGCGAACCGAGTTGACGAAGCCGCTCTCTGGATTGCTCGAGGCCAGCACCGAGCGCGCGCCGCGCCGGCGGGTCAAATAGCCCAGGTCCTGCAGTTCGCGCAGCGCCTCGCGCACTGTGTTGCGGCCGACGCCGAAACGGTCGACCAGTTCCATCTCGGACGGCAGCAGCCCGTTCACGGCCCATGCGCCTTGCTGGATCTCGCGGATCAGCGTCGTGCTGATGTCCTTGTAGCCGAGCGTCCGTTTCCTCGGCTTCGCCTCCGGTTGCATGCCATCCCCGTTTCCGCCCGCCAGGCCGTCCGTATCGTCACGTTCGGACCGCAGCACTTTATCGTGGACAGTCCCGGCCGCGTCAACGCCTCCGCCGGCTTCGAAAAACCTATACATGACCAGACAAGTTATTTCATTCAGCCTGTCGATTGTATAGACTGATCGAAATGGGAGAAGCGGGCATGCGGCTTGCGCCGAAGACGGGAAAGGTGTCGCGGCCGTTCTGGCTGCTGGCCCTCATCATCGGCTCCGGGTCGCTCGGCATGCACATCCTGGCGCCCGTGCTGCCACTGGTCGGGGCGGAGTTCTCCATCGGCGTGGCTGGGACGCAGCAGGTCATCAGCCTCTATATGTTCGCCTTCGCCGCCGGCCAGCTTGTCTACGGGCCGCTGTCCGACCGCTACGGCCGCCGCCCGGTGCTGCTGTCGGGCCTGTCCATCTTCATCGCCTCCGGTGTCCTGTGCGTTTTCGCCACCAGCTTCGAATGGCTGCTGGCCGCGCGCGTGGCGCAGGCGCTGGGCGGATGTGCGGGAATGGTGGTGGGGCGCGCCATCGTCCACGACACCGCGCGCGACGAGGATGCGGCCTCCACCATCGGCGCGCTGAACACGCTGCTGCTCGTCTCGCCCGCCGTGGCCCCGGTCCTCGGCCTGTGGATCGCGCAGCACGCCGGCTGGCGATCCGTGATCCTGATCCTGGTGGCGTTCGGCCTGGTCGCCTTCGTCGGCACGCTGCTGCTCGTCTCGGAGACCGCCGAGCGCAGGCCGGAGCCGGTCGGTGCGACCATTGCCAAATACGGCCGGCTGCTCGCCTCGCCGTCCTACATGATCCGGGTGCTGTCCGCCGCGCTCACCACGACGACCCTGTTCGTTGTGCTCACCATGTCGCCCTTCGTCGTCACCGGCCATCTCGGCCTGCCGCTGGCGGATGCCGGCTTCTTCTACGTCGCCTTCATCGGCGGGCTGATCGCGGGCAGCGTGCTGTCCAGCCGGCTGGTGCGCCGCGTCGGCTTCGAGCGCCTGATGCTGGTCGCCGGCTGCTTCGGCGTTTCCGGCAGCGCCCTCTACGTCGCGGCCTATCTGACCGGCCAGCTTGGGCCGGCGGTGTTCCTCGCCGCCGGATGTCTCTACACGCTGATGTCCGGCACCATGGCGCCGCTGACCCTGACCCGCACGGTCGGGCTCGCCCCAGACATGCGGGGGTCCGCCACCGGCATCTTCGGCTTCAGCCAGATCTTCGCCGGTGCGACCGCCGTCAGCGTCGCCAGCACCGGCCCTGACGTGACGCTGTCGACCGGCCTGGTGATGCTGTTCTGCTCCGGATGCGGCCTGGCGATCCTGCTGGCGCTGCGCGTCAGGCCAGGGTGAAGCGCGGCACCACCACCCCGTCGCCGCGTTCCACGAACACCGCCTTGACGGGCGCGTCGATCCGCACCGCGTCCACCGGCGCGTCGACGATGCTGGTGGTCAGCCGCGCGCCGGGCGCGTCGTCGAGGTCGATCAAGGCAGGCACGTAAGGGATGCAACCCTCCATCGCCGGCACGATGGCGCGCGTGACGATCGTGTAGGAGAAGATCGTGCCGCGCCCCGACAGCGTCGGCCAGTCGATCGCCTGCGACCGGCAATGCGGGCAGAAGGGCGTCGGCGGCATGCGGAAGCGGCCGCAGGCGGCGCAACGCGGAACAGTCAGCCTGTGCTCCCGCGCCGCGTCCCAATAGGGTTTCGTCCAGCGGTCCTGCGCCAGCGAGAACAGGTCGTCGGCGGGCGATTTGGCGATTGCGCTCATGGCCTATTCCCCCAGCACCAGCCCGCTCATCGGAATGGACGACGGTCCGCCCGTCACCAGCGCGAATTTCGCGCCCGTGACCTGGTTCACCGCGTCGCCGCGGATTTGCGCCACCGCCTCGCGGATATGGCTCATGCCCCAGATATAGCCGCCGGAAAGCTGCCCGCCATCGGTGTTGACGGGCAGCGAGCCGCCGTCGAAGCGGATCGCGCCGCTGGCCACGAAGGGCCCGCCTTCGCCCCGTGCGCAGAAACCGTAATCCTCGAGCTGCGCGATGACCATCGGCGTGAAATGGTCGTAGATCTGCGCCACGTCGATGTCCTGCGGCGTCAGCCCGGACTGCCGCCAAAGATCGCGCGCCACCGAGCGGTGCCCGGAGGTGAGGAACTGGTCTTCCGGCATGTTGAACCAGTAGAGGGAGCGGCCCCAGCCGGCCTCGCCGCCTTGCGTGCAGCCATGCACCACCACCGGTTTCCGCTTCAGGTCGCGGGCGCGCTCGGCCGAGGTGACGATGACCGCGATCGCGCCGTCCGATTCCATGCAGAAGTCGAACAGGCAGAGCGGATCGGCGATCATCGGCGCGGCGAAATAATCGTTCGGCGTCATCGGCTTGCGCATCAGCGCGTCGGGATGGTTCAGCGCGTTGAGGCGCGTCGAGATGGCGACTTCGGCGAAGTGTTCGCGCGTCGTGCCGTAGCGGTGCATGTGCCGCCTGGCCAGCAGCGCGAACATGTGGCCGGGACCGATCAGCCCGGCCGATTCGTACCACGCGTTCTCGGGCTGCGACTCGTAGGACTGCGTCACCGAGCCGAAGCGCTGCACGCCCTGCTGCACGCCGCCCACCACGACAATGACCTCCGCCAGCCCGGCCACGATCGCGGCGGAAGCCAGGCCGACCGCGCCCGCCGAACCGCCGCCGCTGCCGGTCAGGATGGAGGTGAAGCGCACCTCCGGGATGCCCAGCGTCTCCATGAGGTAGGGCGTGTCGAAGCCGCCGGAATAGGAGGCGAAGCCGTCGATGTCCTCGATGGCCAGGCCGGCGTCCTCCGCCGCCGCGATCACCGCCTTGCCGACCAGCTCCGGCAGCGTCTGCGGCGCGGAGCGGCCGCGCTTGTAGTAGGGCGTGGCCCCGACGCCCGCGATGGCCGTCCGGCGCGCGATGCTCATCCCTGATACCCTTCCGCCACGAGGTTGCGGGCGATCACCAGCTTCTGCACCTCCGATGCGCCCTCGTAGAGCCGCGCCGGCCGGACCTCGCGGTAGAGCTGCTCCACGACCGAGCCGCGCGTGACGCCCATGCCGCCGAAAAGCTGCACTGCCGCGTCGACGATGCGGCCGGCGGCCTCGGTGCCGGCATATTTCGCGATCGAGACCTCGCGCGAGCAGCGCCCGCCGGTCGTGTCCTTCATCCAGGCGGCGCGATAGACGGCGAGCGCCGCCTGGTCCAGGTCGATCGACATGTCGGCGAGCTTGGACTGCACGCCGGGGATCTCGGCCATCGCCGTGCCGAACAGCCGCCGCTCGCGCATGCGCGCGATCGTCTCGTCCAGCGCGCGCCGCGCCATGCCGACGCAGGCGGCGCCGACCGAGGTGCGGAAGATGTCGAAGGTCGCCATGGCGATCCCGAACCCCTTGCCGGGCTGGCCGATCAGGCTGGAGGCCGGCACGCGGCAGGTCTCGAAGGTCAGCGGCGCCAGCGGGTGCGGCGCCATCAGGTGGATCGGCTCGCCCGTCACCATGCCCCTGGTGCCGGCGTCGACGATGAAGGCGGACAGGCCGCGCGCGCCCGGCGCCTCGCCGGTGCGGGCGATCACGATGTAGTGGTCGGCGAAGGGCGCGTTGGAGATGAAGGTCTTGCCGCCGTCGAGCACGTAGTCGTCGCCGTCGCGCCGCGCGGTCGTGGTGATGCTGGCGACGTCGGAGCCGGTCGCCGGCTCCGTCAGCGCGAAGGCTGCGATTTTCTCGCCGCGCCGCACGGGGTCGAGATAGCGCGCCTTCTGCTCCGGCGTGCCGTGCAGCCACAGCGCGCCCGTGCCGATGCCCTGCATGGCGACGACGTTGTCGGCCAGAACCGACTGGTAGGAGATCGCTTCCCGCGCCACGCAGACGGCGCGCACGTCCACCGTCTCGCCCTCGCCGGGCACGACCATGTCGAAAAAGCCGCTCTCGCCCAGCGAGCGGGCGATGGCGCGGCAGGCCGTCCCCAGTTCGCCCTCCTCGACCTCGTGGTCGACGGGACAGCGCCAGGCCCCGATACGTTCGGCGAGGCTGCGGTGGCGGTCCTCGAAGAAGGGCCATGGCCAGAGCGACCATCTGTTCATCGGACATGTCCTCCCCGGATGCGGCGGCGCATGGCGGCCGGCCTTTCTCTAGCACAGCGGCATTCGATCTCAATGAAGAATACTATTCTGCATAAAGAAAAATACTTGAAGCGGCGGCGATTGGTTGGTAGGAAATCGACGTGGGCGCGAAGGCGGCCCGCGGCGCCGGGTCCGGTGCGCAGGAGGAGGAAAGGGAGGCAGGCGCGCTTCGCCGCGCCGCCGGGTGCGTCGCCGCCCGGTCTCCGGTCTGGTTTTCCCCGTTGCGGCAAGCGAGCGGTGGGCGCGGTGCGGTCGGATGGCCGATCCGGGCGGATACCGCGCGGCTTGCGTGGATTGTGAAGAGAGGGAAGTCCCGTGAACAAGAACGCCAAGGTCTCCGTCATCGGCGCCGGCCAAATGGGTCTCGGCATCGCGCATGCCTTCGCCGTCAGCGGCTTCCGCGTCTCCCTCGTCGACGTCAGCGCCGAGCAGTTGAAGAAGGCCGAGGCGGCCATCCACGGCATTGTCGCCGAAGGCATCTCGCGCGGCAAGGTCGAGGCCTCCGTGGCGGAGGCGGTTCGCGGCAGGCTGGCGACCACCGGCGACCTCGCCGGCGGCGTCAAGGACTGCGACCTGGTCATCGAGACCGCCACCGAGAACCTGCCGACCAAGCTCAAGATCATCGAGACGGTCGATTCGGTCGTCTCCGGGGACGCCATCGTGGCGACCAACACCTCGGCCCTGTCCATCACCGAGCTCGCCGCCATCTCGAAGCGCCCCGAGCGCTTCGTCGGCATGCATTTCTTCAATCCCGTCCACAAGATGAAGCTGGTCGAGATCATCAAGGGCATCGCCACCACCAATGAGGTGGTGGAGGAGGTCCGCGCCTATTCCGAAGCCATCGGCAAGACCTCGATCGTCGTCAACGAGGCCCCCGGCTTCACCACCAGCCGCATCTCCTCCCTGCTCGGCAACGAGGCGATGTGGATGCTCTCCGAAGGCGTGGCGACCGCCGAGGACATCGACACCTCGCTGCGCATGGCCTTCAACCATCCGATGGGTCCGCTGGAGCTCGGCGACCTGACCGGCTGGGACACGCGGCTCTCGGTCATCAAGTATCTGCACCAGACGCTCGGCGAGAAGTTCCGTCCCTGTCCGCTGATCATCAAGATGGTGGCCGCCGGCCGCTACGGCCGCAAGGTCGGCCACGGCGTCTACAAATACGAGAACGGGCAGAAGGTGCCGAATTCCGGTCTCCGGCCCTATTAATCCGCCGCCAGGTCCGGCACCCTGCCGCACATCACAGGAGGGCCGACGATGAAGGCGACATTCGATTATTCCGGCTGCAACGTCTTCGTAGTCGGCGGCACCAGCGGCATCAATCTCGGCATCGCGGAGGCCTTCGCCGCCGCCGGCGCGCGCCTCGGCGTCGCCAGCCGCCGGCAGGAGAAGGTTGACGCGGCCGTCGCGCGTCTCGCCGGCAAGGGCGGGCCGGCGCTGGGCTATGCCTTCGACGTGCGCGACGCGCCCGCCGTCGCCGCCGGGCTGGCGCAGTTCGCCGGGGAAGCCGGACCGATCGACGTGCTGGTCTCGGGCGCCGCCGGCAATTTTCCCGCGCCCTTCGAGAAAATCTCCGCCAACGGCTTCAAGTCCGTGGTCGATATCGACCTGCTCGGCACCTACAACGTCATGAAGGCTGCTTATCCGCACCTCAGGCGGCCCGATGGAGGGCGGCCCGGCGGCAGCGTCATCAACATCTCCGCCCCGCAGGCCGTGGTGCCGATGGCGTGGCAGGTGCATGTCTGCGCCGCCAAGGCCGGCGTCGACATGGTCACGCGCACGCTGGCCATCGAATGGGGCGCGGAAGGCTTGCGCATCAACAGCGTCATCCCCGGCCCGATTGCCGGCACCGAGGGCATGGCCCGCCTCGCGCCCGACGCGGCGTCGACCGCCAGGGTGATCAAGGGCGTGCCGCTCGGCCGCATGGGCACGCCGCGCGACGTCGCCAATGCCTGCCTCTTCCTCGGCTCGGAGGCCGCCTCCTACGTCACCGGCGCGGTGATGACCGCCGATGGCGGCTGGGCGCAGACCGGCGCGCCGCTCGATTTCGCGGCGCTGTGAGCATGGCCGGGACGCTGCGCTACGACGTTTCCGAGGGCATCGCCACCATCGTGCTCGACCGCCCGCAGCGGCTGAACGCCTTCACCGTCGCCATGGGCGAGGAAATCCGCGCCGCGCTCGATCTGGCCGACGGCGACGATGCCGTGCGCGCCGTCATCGTGACGGGCGAGGGGCGCGCCTTCTGCGCCGGCATGGACCTGTCGGTCGACGGCAACGTCTTCGGCCTGGATGAAAGCGTCGATCCGTTCGGGCCGGAAGCGGAGAAGATCCGCGACACGGGCGGCCTGGTCACGCTGCGCATCTTCCGCATGAAGAAGCCGGTCATCGCCGCCGTCAACGGCCATGCGGTCGGCATCGGCGCCACGATGACGCTGGCCATGGACGCGCGCATCGTCTCAGGCGCGGCCAGTGTCGGCTTCGTCTTCGCCCGGCTCGGCATCTCCATGGAGGCCTGCTCGAGCTGGTTCCTGCCGCGCCTTGTCGGGATGCCGACCGCACTCGACTGGGCGCTGTCCGGCCGCACGCTGCTGCCGGACGAGCTTCTGGCTGCGGGCTACGCCAACACGGTCGCCGCGCCGGACGACCTGATCGCCAAGGCGCGCGCCCACGCGCGGCGGCTCACGGACAACACCGCGCCGCGCTCCGTTGCCGTCAACCGCCAGCTCCTGTGGCGCATGGCCGGCGCGGCGCATCCGATGGAGGCGCACCGCATCGACAGCCGCACCATGCTGCAGATGAGTATGCAGGACGGCCGCGAGGGCGTGACGGCCTTTGCCGAAAAGCGCCCTCCGGTCTTTGCCGCCAGGGTGTCGGACGGCGCGCCGCTGGGCCTCGATTGGGACGCCGAACCGACGTTCGAATAGGCATCATTCTTTTTGGAGAATGATATTCTCCATGATGAAGACGGTTGAAATCGCCGCCGTCTTCCGCTAAGCCTTGATCCAACTTGTCTGGACATCTTGACCGGCAAGCGGAGGAGGGGCCGGCGGCAAGGCCGGCCGGAAAAGGGCTTCATGCGCGATTTTCTCCCCTTTCCCGATTTTTCGGACGCCGCCGCGCCGCGCGACGTGTCGCGGCTGCGCGCCGAGGTGCGCGCCTTCCTGGACGAGGAGCGCGCGTCCGGCGCCATCGTTCCCGGCCTGCAGACCTGGACCAGTTTCGACCGCGGCTTCTCCGAGCGCGCGGCGGCGCGCGGCTACGTCGCCATGACCTGGCCGAAGCGCTATGGCGGGCATGAGCGGTCCGCCTTCGAGCGCTACGTCGTCTGCGAGGAATTCCTGGCTGCCGGCGCGCCGGTCGGCTCGCACTGGATGGCCGACCGCCAGAGCGGCCCGCAGATCATGCGCAACGGTTCCGAGGCTCTGCGGGAAGAGGTGCTGCCGCAGATCGCCGCCGGCAAGCTGACCTTCGGCATCGGCATGAGCGAGCCGGATTCCGGCTCCGACCTGTCGTCCGTGCGCACCAAGGCCGAGAAGGTCGAGGGCGGCTGGCGCATCGAGGGCCGCAAGGTGTGGACCACCAACGCCCACCACGCAGACTACCTGATCGTCCTGTGCCGCAGCGCGCCGAAGACCGAGGACCGCTATGCCGGCCTGTCGCAGTTCGTCGTGCCGCTCGACGCGCCGGGCGTCACCGTGCGGCCGCTGGTCAACCTGACCGGCGAGCATGAACTCAACGAGGTCGTCTTCGACGGCAATGTCGTGCCGGACGCCAACCTGCTCGGCAAGGGCGGCGACGGCTGGAAGCTCGTCACCGAGGAACTCGCCTTCGAGCGCAGCGGCCCGGACCGCTTTCTCTCCACCTTCGGCCTGCTCAAGGTTCTGGTCGCCGCGCAGGCGGGCAATCCCGACAGCCACGCGGCGATCGAGATCGGCCGGCTGGTCGCGCGCCTCTCGTCCATCAGGCAATTGTCGCTGCTGATCGGCGACCTGCTGGAGCAGGGCCGGTCGGCAACGGCCATCGCCACCATCGCCAAGGACCTCGGCACGGGGCTGGAGCAGGAAGTGCCGGAGGTCGCGCGCCGCCTGATGGCCGAGCGGCCCGCGCGCGGCGCGACCGATTCGGCCGGCGCGCTTGCCTTCGCCATCCTGTCCGCGCCCTGCTTCAGCCTGCGCGGCGGCACGCGCGAAATCCTCAAGGGCATCATCGCACGGGAGCTTGGCCTGAGATGAGCGACATCGCCCGCATGCTGGACGAGACCGCCGAGCGGCTTCTGTCCCGTCATTTCGCGACCGCTATGCGCGGCAGTTCCGAATCCGCCGCAGCGCTGCTGGCCGAGACGAAGGAGGCGGGGCTGGATCTCGTCCTCGCCCCGGAAGCCGCCGGCGGCCTCGACGCCGGCACGCTGGAGGCGTCGGCGATCGCCTATCGCTGGGGCTACCATGCCGCGCCCGGCGCGATCGTCGACCTGATGCTGCTCAACGGTCTTTCGGGCGTCGCCGGCTTGGAGACTGTGTCTGGCTCGGCGATCGTCCTGGGTGAAGGCATCCATGTCGGTCCCGGCTGGGTGAGGCCGGAAACGGCCCACATCGTCTCGGCTCCCGTCATCGGCGGCGAGACCAGCCGTCTTCTGGTCTGCGCGCGGGGCGGCGAGGGGACGCTGGTGGTCGCCGTCTTGGACGCGGCCGGCGTGGAGCGCCGCAAGTCGATGGCCGGCGAGGATATCGTGCTGCTCGACCTTGCGGCCGCCGAGCCAACGGCCATCCACGCCACCGGACGGGATTTCGAAGCCTTTTCCGCGCGGGCCGCCCTGCTGACCTCCAGCGCGATCCTCGGCGGCACGCAAAGGCTTCTGGAGATCGCCATCGAGCATGCCAACACCAGAAAGCAGTTCGGCAAGCCGCTGGGAAAATTCCAGGCGATCCAGAACATGCTGGCGGAGGCCGCTTCCGAGCACGTCGTGGGGCAGGCCGCCACGCGCGCGGCCATCGCCGCGCAGGATGCCGGCGCGCTGCGGCCCTTGCAGTGGCAATCGGCCAAGATCCAGTGCGGCCGCGCCGCGACGACGGTCGCCGCCGCCGCGCATCAGATTCTGGGCGCGATAGGCTTCACGGAAGAGCACGTCCTGCATCATTATTCGAAGCGGCTGTGGGGCTGGCGCGACGACTGGGGCCGGCAGGCCGGGCTGGAGAAGCAGGTCGGCGAGGCCGCCTGCGCCCATGCAGGCGGCCTGTGGCCGTGGATGGTCGACTGAAACCGCCGGAAGGAGGACGAGAATGAGCGAAGCACTTCTGATCGAGCGGCGCGGGTCCATCGCCATCGCCACGCTGAACCTGCCGCAGACCCGCAACGCGCTGTCCGACGCGCTGATTTCCGGCCTGCTGGCATTCCTGCGCGGCGCCAACGCCGACGAGGGCCTGTCCTGCATCGTGCTCACCGGGGCCGGCGACGGCTTCTGCTCCGGCGGCAACGTCAAGGAGATGGTCGACAGGTCGCATCCCATGTATGCCGGCTCGGCCTTCGACATGGCGGAGGCCTACCGCTCCAACATCCAGCAATTGCCGCTCGCCTTCGACGCGCTCGACGTGCCGGTCGTCGCCGCCGTCAACGGCATGGCGATCGGCGCGGGCTGCGACCTCACCTGCATGTGCGACATCCGCGTCGCCTCGACCAAGGCGCGCTTCGCCGAGAGCTTCCTGCGCGTCGGCCTGGTGTCGGGCGACGGCGGCGCGTGGCTCCTGCCGCGCACCATCGGCCTGCCGCGCGCCATGGAGATGGCGCTCACCGGCCGCATGATCGAGCCGGAGCTCGCCGAAAGCTGGGGCCTCGTCACCCATGTCGTGCGGGCGGAGAACCTGATGGACAAGGCGCTGGAGATCGCCGCGGAGATCGCCGCCTTCCCGCCCAAAAGCATCCGCTTGAACAAGCGGCTGATGAAGCGCTCGGCCGACATGGCGCTCCGGGACGCGCTCGATCTCGCCGCGTCCTACCAGGCCATCGTGCAGAACACCGCCGACCAGCGCGAGGCGGTGACGGCGCTGGTCGAGAAGCGCAAGCCGGTCTTCACCGGCAAGTAGCGGCATGCGCGTCGCGGTCGATGCCCACCACCATCTCTGGACGCTGACCGGCCGGAATTATCCCTGGATCCGGGAGCGCATCGACGCGCCCGGCATGCGCGCCATCGCCCGCGACTTCGACGCGGCCGAGTTCCGGCAGGTGCTGGCCCGCCACGGCGTCGAGCGCTCTGTTTTAGTGCAGGGCGAGCCGACGGTCGCCGAGACCGACGAGATGCTGGCCATCGCGCGCCAACACGGTTTCATCGCCGGCGTCGTCGGCTGGATCGACCTCGAAGCCTCCGACGCCGTGCCCGAGGTGGCGCGCCGCGCGGGCGATCCGCTGTTCAAGGGACTGCGGCTCTGGCTGCTGCGCAATGCCGATCCGATGTGGATCCTGCGCGAAACACAGACCGAAGGGCTGAAAGCCGTCGAGAATACCGGCCTGTGCGTCGACGCGCTGCTGCGGCCGCAGCATGTCGGCAACCTGTTGACGGCGCTCGACCGCCACCCGGCGCTGCGCGTGGTCGTCTGCCATGGGGCAAAACCCGTGCCGACCGAATGGACGCCGAGCGACGCCGATTTTCAGGACTGGGCGCGGGGCATGAAGGCGCTGGCCCGGCGCGGCTGCTTCATGAAGCTGTCGGGGATCATGACCGAAAGCGGCCCGGACTGGCGGCCGGCCGACGTGAAGCCCTATGTGGACGTGATCCTCGACGCCTTCGGCCCGGAGAGGACCATGTGGGGATCGGACTGGCCGGTCATCAACCGGGCCGGCGACTATGCCGGATGGCTGGAAGCGATCGAGGCGCTGACGGCAGATCTGCCTGTCCCCGAAAAGGCGCGGCTGTTCGGCGGCACCGCCGCCGAATTCTACCGGCTGGATCAGCCCGCCAGTTCCTTCGCCAGCGCGTAGGCCTGCCGGGTGGCGAAGACCATGCGGCGCGGCGCATAGGCGTCGCCCAGAACATGCACGTCGCCGCGCTGCGCCCGCACCGCGTCGAACAGCGCCGTCTCCGACACGCCGCCGCAGGACAGCACCACCGTGTCGAAGCCGCCAAAGGGCCGCACCTTGCCGGAATAGACGTTGCGCAGGTCGACCTCGCCCTTGCGAATCGCCACCACCTCCTGCAGCGTCCTGATCTCGACGCCGCGCTCGTCCAGCCGGCCGAGCGGCGCGCCGGCGATGTAGCGCCCGAGCAGGATCGCCGCCGAGGGCGTGCCGTAGACCATCGTCACCGCATGGCCGGCAAGGCTGAGGAAGTCGGCCAGCGCCAGCGGCGGCATGTGGTCGTCGCGCGCCACGATCAGCACGCGCCTGCCGGGCGTCTTGGCGCCCGAGAGCACCTCGCGCGCTTCCATTACGTCGGCGTCGTCGCTGGCCGGGATGTCCGGCCACGCGCCCCTGGTGCCGGTTGCGAAGGCGACGCTGTCGGCCTGCGCGGCCAGCACGTCCGCCGCCGTCGCCGTCCTGCCCAGCACGATCTCGACGCCCAGCCGTTCCAGCCGCCGCGCCTGCCAGCCGATATAGTCGCCGTAGCGGTCGAAGGTCGGCGCGCGGACGGCGAGGTTGATGAGGCCGCCGAGCCTCTCCCGCGCCTCCCACAGCGTCACCGTGTGGCCGCTCTCGGCCGCCAGCGCGGCAAGTTCCATGCCGGCGGGGCCGCCGCCGACGACGAGCAGGCTGCGCCGCGTTCTGGCGGCGGGCCACGGGCCGTCGACCTCCCGCGACGTGTGCGGGTTCACCGCGCAGCCGAAGGGCAGGCCGTCGACATAGCGCCGGCTGATGCATTCATTGCCGCCCACGCAGGGGCGGATGTCGGCGGCGTGGCCCTCGCGCGCCTTCGCCAGCAGTTCGCCGTCCGCCGCCATGGCGCGCGCCATGCCGACCACGTCGGCGTGGCCCTGCGAAAGGATGTCCTCGGCCACGGCCGGGCCGTTCACCAGGCCGGTATAGACCACCGGGATCGACACGGCGCGCTTGATGGCGCCGGCCAGATGCGCCCATTCGCCCGGCTTGTAGAAATGCGACTGGATATAGCTCGGATTGCCCCACGGCGTGCCGACGACGGCGTGGATGAAGTCGACGTCGCCGGTCTCCTCGAACATGCGCGCGATGGCGATGCCGCCCTCGGCATCGTAGCCGCCGGGCATCGGCTCCTCGACGTTCAGGCGCACGCCCACCGTCAGGTCGCGCCCGACTTCCGCGCGGATGGCGGCGAGGATCTCGCGCGGAAAGCGCGCGCGCTTCTCGAAGGAACCGCCATAGGCGTCGTCGCGCCGGTTGGTCAGCGGCGACAGGAACCATTCGAGCAGGTCGTCATGGTTGAAATGCAGCTCGATGCCGGCCGCGCCCGCCTCCGCGACGCGGCTCGCCGCGTAGCGGTATTCCTCCACGAAGGCGCGGATTTCCTCGACCGTCAGCACGTGCGGATGCGGATTGGCGATCGGCGCGCTGAGTGTCGGCGAGGGCGCGTGCGGAAAGGCGCCCAGCATCGTCATCTGGCAGGTGACGTAGGCGCCGTGCGCCTTCATGCGCTTCACGAACGCGCCGACGCGCTCGACATAGTTGGGCAGGCGGAACCAGCCGAGCGTCTCGGCGCTGATGCCCGACGGCTCGAAGCCGGTGATGAAGAAGTTGCGCATGCGGCCGGGAATGTCGATCCACGACACGCCGGCCTTCGCCCGCACGTCCCAATAGGCCATGTTGCGTTCCGCGTCGGCTTCGGTGCCGTAGAGGCTGCCGATGGCGGAGGTGTGCGGCGGCGACATCACCCGGTTCTTCAGCCGCATCGTGCCGACCGTGACGGGGCTGAACAGGGTGAGGAAGCGGGGATCGGTCGGCTGCGGTTCGCGCGAGGGGGCGGCCGGCTGGTCCATGCGGGAACCTCCGTCGTCTGGCTGGACTGCTGTCTGGCTGGAAAGAGAAACGGCCGCCCGGAGGCGGCCGTCGATGTGGGGGATCAGTTGGCCTGCGCGCCCTTGTCCACGGCCGTGTCGTAGGCGGCCGTGCTGTAGTTCTTGCCGGTGTTCTCGGCCTGCAGCTTCAGCCAGGCGTCCCAGCCTTCGCGGGGCCCCTTGCCGCCGTCGTAGAGAACCGGCAGCACCGCCTCGAAACCGTCGTCCCAGATGGTCTGGTCCATGTCGGGGGCGAAGGCGGCCTTGATCTTCTTGGAGGCCTCCGCCGGATTGTCCTTCACGGCCTTGATCGCGTCGGCGAACCCGGCCTGGAAGCGCTTCAGCACGTCCGGATTCTTGTCGGCCCAGTCGTTGTTCACGAAGATGGTGTTGTAGGGGAGCGCGCTCTGCTCCGGCAGGTCGCCGCGCGGCACGCTGATCCAGCGCACGCCCTCGCCCTTGGCGATGAGGCCGCCGAGCGAGCCGGCGCTCCACAGCGCGCCGTCGACCTGGTCGTTGCGGATCGCCTCCATCATCGCCACCGTGTCGCCCAGCACCTGGTACTTCAGGTCCTTGACGCTCAAGCCGACGCGCTGGAGCATCATGTTGAGCGTCGTCCAGTGCGCCGAGCCCGGCGCGGCGGAGATGATGCGCAGGCCGTTCATCGCCTTGATGCGCTCGTCCACCGGCGCGTCCGGCGACACGCCCAGCTTGTCGACCGTCTTCTTCGACAGGATGACCTCGTTGATCGGACCGGCGAAGAAGGCGCCAGCCCTGATCTTCGCGCCCTCCGCGATGGCGTCGGTGCCGGTCGTGGTGCCGACCGCGCACATGTTGATCGAATTGCCGATCAGCGCCGCGACGCAGTTGGCCGACTTGCCCTGGAAATAGGTCACTTCCAGCTTGATGTCGTGCTTGCCGAAGATCTCCGGCTCGACGGTGGCCAGCAGGAACGGCGCGACGATCACCGAAGTGGTCGCGGAACCGAACTTGATGACGTCCTCGGCCTGTGCCTGGACGGTCGCGGACAGCGACGCGAATGCGATGCCGGCGGCTGCGACGGCGCGCGTGACGGAACTTCTCAGGGTCATCGATTACCTCCCAAAACCAATCAGATGCGTCGTTCGGCCTCTCCGTGCGATCCACGGGGCCGTCGCGCGCAATCTCCTCACCGCTCCGACAGTAGGGAGAACGGACAGGCCGCGCAACCATTTTTTCTTGATACAGAATATCTTTCTCATGAAAAAATGGAAGGCCTATGCGTGGCCGATGACGACGCGCGGCACATAGGGTTTTTCCAACGTCGCGATCTCGTCGGCGTCCAGCCCGAGGTCAAGCGCCGCGACGGCATCGTCGATGTGGGCGGTCTTCGTCGCGCCGATGATCGGGGCGGTCACGCCGTCGTGCTGCGCCACCCAGGCCAGCGCCACCTGCGCCTGCGGCACGCCCCGCCGGGCGGCGACCCCGGCCGCCGCGTCGATGATGCGCTCGTCGCTCTCCATGCCGGCCGGGAAGCGGCCGAGCAGGGTCGCGTCCGTGTCGCCGCGCGCCGTGCCCGCGGCCGACCGGCGCGACAGCCTGCCGCGCGCCAGCGGGCTCCACGGGATGGTGCCGACGCCCTCGTCCAGGCATAGCGGGATCATCTCGCGCTCTTCCTCGCGATAGAGCAGGTTGAGGTGGTTCTGCATCGACACGAACCGCGCCCAGCCGTTGCGGCGCTGGATGCCGAGCGCCTTGGCGAACTGCCAGGCGAACATGGACGACGCGCCGATGTAGCGCGCCTTGCCCATCCGCACCACGTCGTTCAGCGCCTCCAGCGTCTCCTCGATCGGCGTGTTGGGGTCCCAGCGGTGGATCTGGTAGAGGTCGACATGGTCCATGCCGAGCCGCTTCAGGCTGGCGTCGAGTTCGGAGAAAACCGCGCGGCGCGACAGGCCCTGCCCGTTCGCGCCGGGCCGCATGCGGTAGAACAGCTTGGTCGCCACCACGACCTCGTCGCGCGAGGCCATGTCGCGCAGCGCCCGGCCGACGATCTGCTCCGACGAGCCGTTGGAATAGACGTTGGCCGTGTCGAAGAAATTGACGCCGCGCTCCAACGCGTGGCGGATGACGGCGCGGCTGTCGTCCTCGCCGAGCGTCCATTCGTGGTCGCCGCGGCCGGGCTCGCCGAACGACATGCAGCCGAGGCAGAGCGCCGACACCTCCAGTCCCGTCCGTCCGAGTTTGCGGATGCGCATGCGTCCTCCCTGCCGCCGCCTGCGCGCGGCGCTCTACGATGCCTCGACGCTGCGCCGGTCGAGCGCGATGCGGACGCGGTAGCGCCCGCAGGGGAAGTGCGACAGGCCGGTCTCGACCAGCTTGCCGTCGGTGGAGAAGAATTTTGTCCGCACCCGCAGGATCGCCGACCCCACCGGGATCTGCAGCCGCGAGGCGATGTTGGGGTCGGCGGCGGCTGCCTCGATGTCCTGCACCACGCGCCGCAGCACGATGCGGTGGTGCTTTTCGATCAGCGGAAAGAGCTGCGTCTCCTGGCCGATCAGCGGCACCACGTCGCGGTATTTCGGGTCGAGATAGATCTCGGAATAGCAGAAGGGCTCGTCGCCCTCCTCGCGCCGGCGCAGGATGCCGACGCGCATCCATTCCGTGCCGGACGGATGGTCGAGCCGCTCGGCCAGCTCCTGCTCGATGCGCACGATCTCCGAGACCAGCAGCGTGGCGTTGGTCGAATTGGCGTATTCGACCAGCTCCTCGACCGAGCGCACCGAGTTGACGAAGGCGCCTTCCGGGTTGGTGCTGCGCAGCGTCGAGCGCGCGCCGCGCCGGCGCTCGATATAGCCGAGCCCCTCCAGCTCACGCAGCGCCTCGCGGATCGTGTTGCGCCCGACCCGGAAGCGCTCGACAAGCTGCATCTCGGTCGGCATCGGCTCGTCCACCGACCAGCGTCCCGACCGGATCTCCTGCGTCAGGGTCGCGCTGATCTGGCGGTAGCCGGGCGCCGCGCGGCGCCTGGGCTGCGGCGCGTCGTCCACGGGCTCACTCCGTCAGCGTCAGCTTGGCGTCCACCGCGACGATGCCCTTCTCCTGCACGAAGACGGGATTGACGTCGAGCGATTCGACGCGCGGCTCGGCCAGCGCCAGCGCGCCGACGCGCATCGCCGCCTCGATCAGCGCCGCGCGGTCGTAGCTCTTGCCGCGATAGCCGGAGAGAAGCTTGCCGAGCTTGGTGCGCGAGATCGCCGCGTCCAGCTCCTCGGCGGTGAAGGGCGGCTTGATGACCACCGCGTCGTCCAGCAGCTCGACCAGGATGCCGCCCGCGCCGACCACGACGATGGGGCCGACCACGGGGTCGCGCGTCAGGCCGATGATCGTCTCCAGCCCGCCCGGCGACATTTCCTCAACCAGCACCTCGGCCGCGTCCGGATCGGCCTTGGCCAGGGCTGCGCGGATGCGGCCATAGGCCTGTCGCAGCTCCTCGTCGGTGCGCAGGTTCAGCGCCACCAGCCCGTATTCGGTCTTGTGCGCGATCTTGTCGGAGAGGCCCTTCATCACCAGCGGCCGCTTGAGGTCGCCGAGGCCGGCGAGGTCGTCCTCGACCCTCACCACCCGCGACTGCGGCACGGGAAAGCCGACCTTGTTGATGATCGCCTTGCTGTCCGCCTCGTTGAGCAGGCCGGCGGTTTTCGGCAGCAGGCCGGCCGGGGCCTTCGCGTCGGTCTCGGGCAGCGCGACCGAAGGCCCGCGATAGTGGCGCAGCTTGGCCAGTGCTGCGAACAGCGGGCGCGTGTCGTCATAGACCGAGATGCCGTTGTCGAAGAACTGCTCGTATTCCTCGGCGGGGATGGCGGGCGAATGCACGATCAGATGCTTCACGCCGCGCTTCTTTGCGTCGATCATCAGTTGCTGCACCGGCTTGCGGATGTCTTCCTTGAGCAGCACCAGCCCGAAGATCACCACGTTGAAGCCGTCGCCGTAGAAGATGTCGATGGCGTCGGGGATGACCGCGTTGCGCGCGGCGATGTCGTAGGGGTTGACGGGATAGCTCTGGTTGGGCAGCGCCGAAAGCTTCGCCGCCGCGTCCGGGGAAGGGTCCGGCAGGTCGAGGTCGAACACCGCCATCTCGTCGGCCGCCATCGCCGCGAAGCCGCCGGAGATGGAGATCACGCAGGGCTTCATCGGCTCCTTCAGCGGCCATTCGTAGCGGTTGACGAGATCGGCGATCGCGGCCAGCGTCTCGATGTCCTCGGCCACGATCACGCCCTCGCGCTCCAGGAAGGCGACGGTGTTGCGGTAGGAGCCGGCGATCGCGCCGGTGTGGGTGAAGGCGGCCTTCTGGCCGCTCTCCGACTTGCCGACCTTGATCGCCACGACCGGCTTGCCGGCCGCGCGGCACTTGGCCAGCGCCTCGCGCAGCGTCTCGACGTTGCGGATCGTCTCCAGGAAGATGACGATGGTCCTGGTATCGGGGTCTTCCGCCATGAACGACAGGTAGTCGGCGACGGTCAAAAGCAGCTCGTTGCCGCAGGTGACGGTCTTGGAAATGCCGATGCCGCGCGGCGCCATCTTGCGCAGCAGCGTCGACACCATGCCGCCGCTCTGCGACACGACGCTGACCGTGCCCGGCCGCACGCTTTTCGGGAACTGGTAGATCGGCGCGATCGCCATGGCGAGGCCCGAGCGCGGATTGGCGAGCCCGTTGGTGTTGGGACCGACGATGGCGAGCTTGTACTGCCTGGCCAGCGCGATCACCTTCTGGTCGAGCAGCTTGCCGGCCTCGCCCGCCTCGCCGAAACCCTGCGCCACCAGCACGATGGAGCGGATGCCCTTCTTGGCGCATTCCTCGACCGCCGCAATGGCCGCCTCGGCCGGGATGTTCAGCATCGCCGCCTCGATATGGTCGGGCAGGTCGGCGATGCTCGGCACGCAGGGATGCCCCATCAGCTCGGTGTAGCGCGGGTTGACCGCGTAGATGTCGCCCTTGTAGCCGAGATTGTGCATGGCCACGATCGCCGACGACCCCAGCTTGGTCAGGTCGGGCGTCGCGCCGACGATCGCCACGGCCCTGGCCGTGAACAGCTTGCCGATCGTCTCGATGTCGGCGCGGTAAGGTTGTTCGGCCATTCGTCTCTCCTCGATCCTGCCGCGCCGGTGCGGGCGACGTGCCTGCAACGCGAATCGGCGGCGCTTTCAACAAGTCCACACAACTAATCGCGAGATATGACGACTTGGTGGCTGTAAAACCCGATACAGTGCATAAATCGGCTATGCAAGCAGCAAAATGACCAGACACGTGCTTGACAAGTCGTTTTATGCCGGCCTAGTTGTATGGACATGTTCGGCGCGATGCCGATGGCCGAGGAGCACCCCCCCATGAGCAAATATTACGAGGACCTGGAGGTCGGCCAGGTCTACAGGCATCCCGTCACCCGCACGGTGACCGAGGTCGACAATCTCATGTATGTGGCGCTGTCGCACAACCCGCAGCCGCTGCACATCGACGAGGAATACGGCAAGAAGTCCATGCACGGCTCGCGCGTCGTCGCCAGCCTGTGGACGCTGGCCTTCGTCAACGCGCAGGCGGTGATGCCGCTGACGCTGGGCACCATCATCGGCAGCCTCGGCTACGAGGAGATCCGCTTTCCGAACCCGGTGCGCATCGGCGACACGCTGCGCTCCGAGACCCACGTCATCGGCAAGCGCGACAGCAAGAAATACCCGAACGCGGGCCTCATCACCTTCGAGCATGTCGGCTACAACCAGCGCGAGGAATGCGTCTGCCGCGCCAAGCAGATCAGCCTGCAGCTCAGGAAGTCGCACGCCATCACCTGACGCCGGCCGGCGGCCCGAGGCCGTCGCCCCTCCGCGCCCGCCCTTTAACGGACCGTGTCCCGGTCCAGGAACCTGGTATCAGTCATGGATTTTTCGGTTTCCGAGGAACGCACCCAGATCCTCGACGCGGTCGACGCGCTGCTCAAGGATTTCCCCGACGAATACTGGGCGGACAAGGACCAGAAGCATGAATTCCCGTGGGAATTCTACCACGCCTTCGCCGAGGCGGGCTATCTCGGCATGGCGATCCCGGAAGAATATGGCGGCGCCGGCCTGACGCTCACCGACGCGGCGCTGGTGCTGCAGCGCGTCACCTCCGGCGGCGGCTGCCATGCGGCGGCGACGGCCGTCCACATCTCCATCTTCGGCATGACGCCGGTGGTGAAGTTCGGCAGCGAGGAGATGAAGCGCAAATACCTGCCGCCGCTGGTCAAGGGCGACCTGCACGTCTGCTTCGGCGTGACCGAGCCGGACGCCGGCACCGACACGACGCGCATCAAGACGACAGCCGTGCGCGACGGCGACCACTACGTCATCAACGGCAAGAAAGTGTGGACTTCCAAGGCGCTGGAATCGTCCAAATGCCTGCTGCTGACGCGCACCACGCCGCTCGACCAGTGCAAGAAGAAGACGGACGGCATGACGCTGTTCCTCGTTGACCTCGATCCCAAGCACGTGCAGATTCGGCCGATCCCCAAGATGGGCCGCGAGGCGGTGCAGTCCTGCGAGGTGTTCTACGACAATCTGCGCGTGCCGGTGTCCGACCGCGTCGGCGAGGAGGGCAGGGGCTTCCACTACCTGCTCGACGGGCTGAACGCCGAGCGCATCGTGGTCGCGCTGGAAGCCGTCGGCGCTGGCCGCCAGGCGCTGCGCCGCGCCACCCAGTATGCCAAGGAGCGCAACATGTTCGGCCGGCCGATCGGCATGAACCAGGGCGTGCAGTTTCCGCTGGCCGATTCCGTCGCCAAGCTGGAGGCGGCCGAGCTGGTCGCGCTCAAGGCCGCGTGGCAGTACGACAACGACATCCCCTGCGGCGACCTGGCCAACATCGCCAAGTACCTGGCGTCGGAGGCGGCCTTCGAGGCCTGCGACCGCGCCGTGCAGACCCATGGCGGTTACGGCTACGCCAAGGAATACCATGTCGAGCGCTATTTCCGCGAGACGCGGGTGTGGCGCATCGCGCCGCTGGCGCAGAACTTCGTTCTCGCCTACATCGCCGAGAAGATGCTCGGCCTGCCGCGCTCCTACTGAGCGGTTTGCGGCCGGCGGCGTCGCCGGCCTCCTCTGGTTTCTGGAAACGGGAAGAGCGATGAGACCGATCCGCAGCATGATGTATGTGCCGGGCCACAAGGAGAAGTGGATCGACAAGGTCCCGACCTTCGGCGCCGATGTCGTGGTTCTGGACCTGGAGGACAGCGTTCCCGACCACCTCAAGGTCGAGGCGCGCAATCTCGTGGCCGCCGCCATTCCGCGCCTGAAGGACGGCGGAACGCGCCTCTTCGTGCGCACCAACAAGGGCCGGTACGCCTACAGCTACGACGATCTGCTGGCCGTCGTGCAACCGGGCCTGGCCGGGATCATCGTCACCAAGGCCGAGGACCCGGAGGACATCGAGGGCCTGTCGCGCCTGATCGCCGAGGTCGAGCACGTGAAGAAGATGCCGCATGGCGGCGTCACCATGATCCCGCCCATCGAGACCGCGCGCGCCGCGCAGTTCGTCTTCGAGATCGCCTCCAATCCGCGCGTCGAGACCATCTGCGCCGTGTCCGCCAAGGGTGCGGACCTCGAACGCAATTTCGGCTTCACCTGGACGCCGGATGGGCTTGAGACGCTCTATCACCGCTCGCAGGCGATCATCGCCTGCAAGGCCGCTGGAAAACGCTTCCCGATCGGCGGCATGTGGCAGGAGGTGCACGACCTCGAAGGGCTGCGCAAGCAGGCGCTGTTCAACAAGCAGCTCGGCTTCTCCGGCGAGATCGTGCTGCACCCGTCCAACGTCTCCGTCGTCAACGAGATCTATTCGCCGACGAAGGAACAGCTCGATTTCTACCGGGGCATGATCGTCGCGTTCGCGCAGGCCGAGAAGCAGGGCGAGGGCGCCATCCTCTATCGCGGCGAGCACATCGACATCGCCCATGTCGAGACGGCGAAGTCCTTCCTCGCCCTCTGGGACAAGCCGGAGGGACGGTAGGGACGCGGCGGTGCGGCAGCCCGCGCCGCTTCGCCCTGGCCCGATGCCGCCGATCTGGCTGCTCACCATCTTCACCGCCGCGGGCATGCTGGGCATGCACGTCTTCGCGCCCGCCCTGCCTCTGATCGCGGCCGATTTCGCCGCCACGCCCGCCGAGACGCAGTACACGATCAGCCTCTACGTGGCGGCGCTGGCGGTGGGCCAGCTCGTCTATGGCCCGCTGTCGGACCGCCTCGGCCGCCGCCCCGTCATCATCGGCGGCTTGGCGCTGTTCGTCGCCGCCTGCGTCCTTGCCATGCTGGCGTCGAGCCTCGGCCAGCTCATCCTCGCCCGCATCCTGCAGGGATTCGGCGGCTGCGCCGGGCTGGTGCTCGCCCGCGCCATCGTGCAGGACGTCAGCCAGGGCTCGAATTCCGCCGGCACCATCGCCACGCTCAACATCGTCCAGCTCATCGGCTCGGCCGTCGCTCCGGTCGTCGGTCTGGCGCTCGCCGGGCATCTGGGCTGGCGGGTCGTGCCGGCCATGCTGTGCGCACTCGGCCTCGCCGGCATCGCGGGCGCCGTCTGGTGGCTGCGCGAGACCGGCGCGCGGGCGGTCCGGGGCGGAGGCGTGGGGGCCTATCTGGCCGTGTTCGGCGCGCCGGGCTTCGTCGCCTACCTCACGGTCGGCGCCTTCACCACCACCACCCTGTTCTGTCTCGTGTCCACCATGCCGTTCGTCGTCACGGCCAATCTCGCCCGTCCGGAGGGCGATGTCGGCCGCTGCTACTTCGTCCTCGTCGCCGGCGTCATCTGCGGCGGCTATGTCGCCAAGCGGCTGGCCGGCCGCGTCGACCTCGACCGCGTCATCCTCGCCGCGACGGGCCTCGGCGTCCTGTGCGGCGGCGCGCTGCTCGCCATGGTGCTGAGCGGCACGCTGGCGCTCCTGCCCTACCTTGCCGGCGGCTTCGGCTTCGCCCTCACCTGCGGGATCATGGGCGTCGCGGCGCTGGCCCGCACGACCGAGAAGGTCGGCGCGCTCAAGGGCACGGCGGTGGGAATCTACGGCTTCACGCAGATGGCGGCCGGGGCGCTGTCGATCGTGCTGGGCAGCGTCGGCCCCGACGTCGCCCTCACCTCGACGCTGACGCTCGCCGCCTTCGCCGCCGGCGGCTTCCTCGTCTTCCTCGCCCATTGGCTGCGCGCGCCGCGCCGTGGAACGGGCATATAATCTCTATGGTGAATATCATTCTACATAAAGAATTTCGCTTGATGGCGCGCCCGCGTCTTGGTACCAAGCAAGCGATGGGATCGCCGCCGGCGTCCGGCCATGGCGCCGCCCGTGGCGCCCTATGGCGTCGTGCCGCGCGGGGAGGAGGCGGGGCCGACGGTTTGCGGTCGCTCGCGGCCGAGCAGGTTCGGCGCCGAAGCGCATCCGGGAGGTATCGATGATCGTCACATATCCGCATTTCGAGCCGCATTTCCCGCGCGACCAGTGGGTGCTGCCGCAGGTCCTGGAGCATCAGGCCGTCGCCCGCGCCGGCAGGCCTGCGCTGTCGTGGACCGACGAGGGCAAGCCGCTCACCTTCGCCGAACTCAACGCCGAGGTGAACCGCTATGCGCATGGCTTCACCGAGGCCGGCATCAAAAAGGGCGACAAGGTCGTCCTCTACATGCCCAACAGCCTCGAATTCGTGCTTCTCTGGTATGCGCTGACCAAGATCGGCGCGATCGAGGTGCCGGTCGGCGAAATCCAGAAGGGCGCCTTCCTCCAGCACCAGATCAATCTCAGCCAGGCGCGCACCATCATCACCACGCCCGACCTGATCGGCCGCATCGCCGATGTCGAGGACAATGTCGCGCTGCTCGAACGCTGCTACGTTCTGGGATCGGCCGGAGGCGAAGAGCCGTCCGGCCTGTCGCGCGTTGCCATGCAGCCTGTCTCCGTCCTGCGCAGCGGCAACACGGAGAATCCCGGCGTCAGGATCACCCCGTCGGACATCGCCGCCGTGCTCTACACCTCCGGCACGACCGGCATGTCGAAGGGCGTGCTGATGTCGCATTCGCACTTCTATTTCTTCGCCGAGGAGGACGTGCAGCTCACCGGCCTGACGGAAGACGACGTCTACATGACCGGCTTTCCGTTCTTCCACGGCAACGCGCAGTTCCTGACGATCTATCCCTGCCTGATCGCCGGCGCGCATTGCGTGCTCTATCCGAAATTCTCGGCCTCCGACTATTTCGGCCGGGCCGAGCGCAGCGGAGCGACGGTGGCCAACCTGATCGGCGCGACCATGGCCTTCATCCTCGCCTCGCCGCCGGCCGATCATGACCGCAGGCACCGCATCCGCACCATCTATTCCGCGCCGCTGGCCGTCGACCTGGCGAAGAAGTTCACCGACCGCTTCGGCCCGATCGAGTTCGTCGACGGCTTCGGCCAGACCGAGATTTCCAACATCTTCCAGACGCCGCGCGGCGCCTATCGCCCGGCCGGCGCGTCGGGCGTGCTGATGGACCAGTGGTTCGAGGTCAAGCTCGCCGATCCCGAGACCGACGAGCCGGTGCCGGAGGGCGAGGTGGGCGAGCTGATGATCCGGCCCAAAGTGCCCGGCATCATCACCGAGGGCTATCTCGGCATGCCCGAGAAGACGGTCGAGGCCTGGCGCAACCTGTGGTTCCACACCGGCGACGCCATGCGCCGCGACGAGACCGGCTGGTACTATTTCGTCGACCGCGTGAAGGACGCGCTGCGCCGCCGCGGCGAGAACATCTCCTCCTTCGAGGTGGAATCGGTGGTGCGCCAGCACCCCGCGATCGCCGAATGCGCCGTCGTCGGCGTCAAGGCCGACGAGGCCGGCGGCGAGGACGAGGTCAAGGTCTGCGTCGTGCTGAACGACGGCGCGACGGTCGACATGGCCGAGCTGATCGCCTTCTGCGACAAGCGCATGGGCGCGCACATGGTGCCGCGCTACGTCGAGGTGATGGCCTCGCTGCCGCAGACGCCGTCCGAGAAGGTCAAGAAGAAGGAGCTGCGCGAGCGCGGCGTGACGCCCGAAACCTGGGATCGGCAGAAGGCCGGCGTGACCCTCGAGAGCGAGACGCGGCAGGCAAGGCGGGCATGACCATGGACGAGACCGCAATCGTGAACGGGCGTGACCAGAGGGCCCCCGGCGCCGTATTCGCCGCCGGCCGGTTCGCCGCCGGCGCCGCCGTGCGCGTCGAGCGCTGCGACGCCGTGGCGGTCGTGACGCTCAACCGCCCCGATCGCATCAACGCCATCAACGACGACATCCGCAAGCTGCTGCCCGAGGCGCTGCTGGCGCTGGAGGCCGATGCCGAGGTGCATGCCATCGTCGTCCATGGCGGCGAGGCGCGCGGCTTCTGCGCCGGCGCCGACATCACCGAGAAGCGCGAGCCGGAATCGCCCGTCGCCGTCCATCGCCGCAATTCCAAGGGAGCCTGGATCGACGCCTTCGACCAGGTGTCCAAGCCGCTCATCGCCGCCATCCACGGCTTCTGCATGGGCGGCGGGCTCGAGATCGCGCTCGCCTGCGACATCCGCATCGCCTCGCCGGAGGCCGTGTTCAGCCTGCCGGAGACGGGCCTCGGCCTGATCCCGGGGGCGGGCGGCACGCAGCGCCTGCCGCGCCTGATCGGGCTCGGCCGCGCGCTCGACCTGCTGCTCACCGGCGACCGCATCGACGTGGCCGAGGCCCACCGCATCGGCCTGATCACGCGCATGGCCGCCGAGCGCGCCACGCTGCTGGACGAGGCGGTGGCGCTGGCGGCCCGCATCGCCGGCCGCGCGCCCGCCGCCTCGCGCTACGTCAAGGAGGCGGCCGTCGCGTCGGTCGAGCTCAGCCTGCCGGCGGGCCTGGCGCTGGAGCGCAGCCTGTTCGCCCTGCTCACCTCGACCGAGGACAAGGCCGAGGCCGCCCGCGCCTTCAAGGAGAAGCGGCAGCCCAAATTCACCGGCGAATGATTTTCGCCGCCCGGCAGCGGGCGGCGAGTGCATGCAGAAGGAAGAAAAGATGCGCGAAGCCGTGATCGTCGACGCCGCCCGCACCCCGATCGGCCGTTTCCGGGGTTCGCTCGCCAGGGTGCGCGCGGATCATCTCGGATCGGTCGTCCTTGAGGCCATCCGCCGGCGCAACGGCCTCGCTGCGGACGGGATCGACGACGTCATCTTCGGCTGCGTCACGCAGATCGGCGAGCAGAGCGCCAACATCGCCCGCACGGCGGCGCTGTCCGCCGGTTGGCCGGACACCGTGCCCGGCCTCACCATCGACCGCAAATGCGGCTCCTCGGAGGTCGCCGTCCACATGGCGGTCGGCCAGATCGCGGCGGGCGCCGCCGACATCGTCTTCGCCGGCGGCGCGGAGAACATGAGCCGCGTTCCGATGGGCTCGAACCGCGATATCCATGGCGAGCCCTTCGGCTTCCACGTGCTGGACCGTTTCGAGATGACCTCGCAGGGCGAATCCGCCGAGCGCATCGCCGACAAATGGGGTTTTTCGCGCGACGCGCTCGACGACTACGCCATCGAGAGCCACCGCCGCGCCGCCGCCGCCGCCGATGCCGGGCGCTTCGACGACGAGATCGTGCCTGTCGATGTCGCGCGGCAGCAGGAGCCCGGCGACGAGGCGGCCAAGCTCGTCTTCGGGAAGGACGAGACGATCCGCCGCGAAACCTCGCGCGAAAAACTCGGCACGCTGAAGACCAGCTTCCGCCCCGACGGCAAGGTGACGGCCGGCAACGCCTCGCAGATCTCGGACGGGGCCGCCGCGCTGCTCCTGATGGCGGAGGAGACGGCCCGCGACCTCGGCCTGAAGCCGCGCGCCCGCATCCGCGCCATGACGACGGTGGGCTCCGACCCGACGCTGATGCTCACCGGTCCCGTCGAGGCCTCGCGCCGCGTCCTGCGCCGGGCCGGGCTCACGCTGGCCGACATCGACCTCTACGAGATCAACGAGGCCTTCGCGCCGGTGCCGCTGATGTGGCTGAAGGAGCTCGGCGGCTCGATGGACAGGCTCAACGTCAACGGCGGCGCCATCGCGCTCGGCCATCCGCTCGGCGCCAGCGGCGCGCGGCTGATGACGACGCTGCTGAACGAGCTGGAGCGGCGCGACGCGCGGTTCGGGCTTCAGAGCATGTGCTGCGCCGGCGGTCTCGGAACCGCCACCATCGTCGAGCGGCTCGGCTGAACGGCGCGGGAAGGGAGAGAGCGATGAGGAAAGTCAGGCTGGGCAGGTCCGGCGTCGAGTGTTCGGCGATCGGGCTGGGCTGCATGGGCATGTCGGAATTCTACGGCCCGCAGGACGACGTGGAATCCATGAGGACGCTGGAGCGCGCACTGGAGCTCGGCGTCACCTTCTTCGACACCTCCGACATGTACGGGCGCGGCCATAACGAGCAATTGGTCGGCCGACTCGCGAAGGGCCGCCGCGACCGCATGGTCATCGCCACGAAATACGGCGTCGTGCGCGATCCGAACGGGCCCTCGGGCAGCCTCTACGACCGCGACTACGACAATTCGCCGGCCTATATGCGCAAGGCGCTGGAGGCTTCGCTGAAGCGGCTCGGCACCGACCATGTCGATGTCTACTACATTCACCGCCTCGACCCGAAGACGCCGATAGAGGAGTCGGTCGGCGCGATGGGCGAGCTGGTGAAGGAAGGCAAGATCCGCGGCATCGGCCTGTCGGAAGTGTCGGTCGACATCCTGGAGCGCGCCGCGAAGGTGCATCCGATCGCCGCGCTCCAGTCCGAATATTCCTTGTTCGTGCGCGACGTGGAGACGGAGATCCTGCCCGCCTGCCGCCGGCTGGACATCGCCTTCGTGCCCTACAGCCCGCTCGGACGCGGCTTCCTCACCGGCGCGATCACCAGCACCCGGACGCTGGCCGCCGACGATCTGCGCGTCAATGCCGAGCGCTTCCAGGACGGCAACATCGACAAGAACCTGCAACTGCTGGAGCGGGTGCGCGCCATCGCCGACGCGCATGGCGCGACGCTCGGCCAGGTCGCGTTGGCCTGGCTGTTCGGCCAGGGCGACGACATCGCGCCGATCCCCGGCACCAAGCGCATCAAGTATCTGGAGGAGAACGTCGGCTCGGTCGACGTGCGCCTGTCACCCGAGGAGGTCGCCTCGATCAGCGCCGTGCTGACGCCCGACGACATCGCCGGCTCGCGCAATTGGATCGCGCCGGAGACGAAAGCGGCAGGCTGAGCCGCAAGGCGGTTTCAGGAAGCGAGCGGCGGCTTTCGCCCGGAATTGCCTCGGCCGACGGCCTCAGCCGGTCGCGACGCGGCCGGCCTGCACGGCGAACTGCTTCAGGTCGTCGACGATCTCCTCGACGCGCTCCTGCCGGTACTGGCCGGAGAACATGGTCGCCGTGACGGCCATGATCGGCCGGCCGTCCCGGTCGAAGATGGGCACGGCCATGGAGACGGTTCCCATGGCGAAGTTCTCGCGGTCCATGGCGTAGCCCTTCTCGCGCGTTTCCTTCGCCTGCGCGAGGAAGTCGTCGAAACTCAGCGGCCGATCCCAGCGGATTTCGTTGAAGCGGCGCTTGAGAACCGTCTTCGGCTCGTCGCTGAAGGCGGCGAAGACGCGGCCCGTCGCGCCCATCAGGATCGGCAGGCGCTGGCCGACCTGCATCTGGATGCGCATGGCGTTGCGCGTCAGCGCGCTGAGGATCAGCACCTTGCGCTCTTCCGATACCGGCTGCCACAGCGTCACCGTGACGCCGTGCTCATGCGCGATCCGCTCCATGGCCGGCCGCAGCGAGCCGATGTCGCCGCCCAGCGCCGTCGCGCCCTTGGCGATCTCCATGATGCCGAGGCTGAGCGAATAGGTCTTGCTGACGGCGTCAAAGTGGACGAAGTCCTCCATCGCCAGCGTGCGCAGGATGTTGAAGCTGGTGGAGGTGTTGAGCTTGGTGTCCTTGGCGATGCGCGAGACGCCGACGGGCACCCGCGACTCCGCGAGATAGCGCAGGATCTTGATGGCCCCGGCTACCGCGCCGACCACCTTTCCCGGGGCGGAATCGTCGCCATTGCCGCGCCTGTCCTGCCGCTGGCCCGGCTCGGCCGCCGCCTTGCGGCGCGGCGCCGCCGTCTTCGCGGCGTTTGCCGGCGCAACGTCTTCCATTTCGGACTTTTGGGTCCTTGCCATCGATCATTCCATTCGCTGTCTAAGGTGCGCGGGATTCGCGCGTTTCCTTATCACACATCCATTCGGCATGGAGAATATCGCATGGAATTTTGTGCGCCGCCTGGAAAGCGGTTGGAAGCGGGTTGTCGCCCGGCTGCAACGCCCGCGCCGACAGTCAGCGGGTGCCGGTGGTGAAGCCGCCGTCGCAGATGAACTCCGCTCCGGTCGAATAGGCGCTCTCCTCGCAGGCGAGGAACAGCACGAGTTTCGCGACATCCGCCGCCGTGCCGGGGCGGTTGACGAGCTGGTTCCGGGTGAACGCCGCCATGCCGGGATCGTCGTAGCGGTCGCGGATCATGTCGGTCGCCACCAGTCCGGGATGCACGGAATTGACCCTGATCCCGTATTCGGCGAACTCGATCGCGGCCACCTTGGTCATGCCGCGCACGCCGAACTTGCTGCCGACATAGGCGACATGCCCGGCCGCCGCCTTGAAGCCGGCGGTGGACGAGATGTTGACGATCGAGCCTCCGGTCGTCTTCATCAGCCGCACCGCCGCCTTCATGCCGAGGAAGACGCCGCGCTGGTTGACCGCGAAGACGCGGTCGAATTCCTCCACGCTGCAATCCTCGATGCGGCTTCGGCGCAGGATACCGGCATTGTTGACCAGCACGTCGAGCCGGCCGAAAGCCGCCTGCGTGGCGTCGACCGCCGCGTTCCACGAGGCCTCGTCGGTCACGTCGAGCGCCACGAAGCGCGCGCGCTCGCCGAGGTCCCGCGCCAGCGCCTCGCCATCCTCGGCCAGCACGTCGCCGATGACGACGCGCGCGCCCTCGCGCACGAAGAGTCTGGCCTCCTCCGCGCCCTGTCCGCGCGCGCCGCCGCTGATCAGCGCCACCTTTCCGTCGAGCCGTCCCATTCCGTCCTCCCGGTTTTCAGATCGTTAGTTCGGCGCGCAGGAAAGCGGCCATGGAAGCGATCGCCCGGCGTCCCGTGGGGGTGGCCATGCCGGCCGTGGCGAAACCGTGCATCTGGCCGGGATAGTGCTCGTGGACGAGCCGCACGCGCGCGGCGGCGAGCCGCGCGGCATAGGCGAGCCCCTCGTCGCACAGCGGGTCGATGCCGGCCGTGACGAGGTGGCAGGGGGCGACGCCATCCAGCCTGGCCGCCGTCAGCGGCGACGCCCGCCAATCGCGGGGATCGTGGTTCCCGCCCAGATAGTGCGCGCGGAACCAGCGCATGGTCGCTCCGTTCACGGCCAGCCCCTCCATGTCCAGCCCGTGCGAGGGCTGGCCGAGCGACAGGTCGAGGACCGGATAGGTGAGGAGCTGGGCGCGGATCGCGGGCAGCGCGCCGTCCCGCGACAGCAGCGCCATCACCGCCGTGAAATTCCCGCCCGCGCTATCGCCGCCGACCGCGAGCCGGTCCGCGTCGAGATCCAGGACGCCGGCCTGCGCGTGCACGAAGCGCAGCGCCGCCATCGCGTCCTCCAGTCCAGCCGGATAGCGGTGTTCGGGCGCCAGCCGATAGTCCACCGCCGCGACCGCCACGCCGGCCTCCATGGCGAGCGCGCGGCAGAACGCGTCATGCGTGTCGAGATCGCCGACGACGAAGCCGCCGCCGTGGCAGAAGACGAGACAGGGCAGGGCCCCGTCCGTCGCGATGGGGCGGTAGAGGCGGAGGGTCAGCGCTCCCGCCGGACCGTCGAAGGCAAGGTCGCGCACGACGCCGACCGGCCGCTTCGGCACGGCCGCCCTGGCGCGCAAGTCGACCAGCAGCGCCCGCGCCGCCTGCGGCGTCAGGCTCTCGAAGCGCGGCAGCCGCGCCGCGCGCAGGGCGGCGAACGTCGCCGCCGCGTCCTCGTCGAACGTCATGCCGGTCCTCCCCGGTCGGCCCGTCGCGCTCAGGCCGTCTTGATCCACACCGCCTTGGTGTTGAGGTAGGCGTCCAGGGATTCGCGCCCGGATTCGCGGCCGTAACCGCTCATCTTGTAGCCGCCGAAGGGAACGGCCGGGTCTGTCGGGCCGTAGCAGTTGACCCACACCGTGCCCGCCTGGATCGAGCGGGCGAGGCTGTGCGCCTTGCCGACGTCGCGCGTCCACACGCCGCTGCCCAGCCCGAACATCGTGTCGTTGGCGCGGCGCACCAGATCGTCCATGTCCTCGAACGGTATCGCCACCACCACCGGTCCGAAAATCTCCTCCCGCGCGATCCTCATGTTTTCATCGACATTGGTGAACACCGTCGGCGGCACGTAGAAGCCGTCGGCGTAAGCGCCCTCCGTGAGACGGCTCCCGCCCGAGATCGCGGTCGCGCCTTCCGCGACGCCGCTCTCCAGATAGCCGCTCACGCGCTGCAACTGGGTGTTCGACACCAGCGGCCCGAGCTGCGTCTGCGGATCGAGCCCGTAGCCGACCTTGAGGCTCCTGCCGTATTCGGCGACCCGGTGGACGAACTCCTCGTAGATTTTCTTCTCCACGAACAGCCGCGTGCCGGCCATGCAGATCTGGCCTGAATTGCCGAACACGCCCATGCCGGCGCCCGGCACCGCCGCGTCGAGGTCGGCGTCGGCGAAGACGATGTCGGGCGACTTGCCGCCGAGCTCCATCGTCAGCCGCTTCAGATTGCCGGCCGACGCCTGGATGATCTTCTGCCCGGTCGCCGTCGAGCCGGTGAAAGAGATCTTGTTGACGCCGCCATGCGTCGTCAGCGCCGCGCCCGCCGTGTGCCCGTAGCCGGTGACGATGTTGACGACGCCGGCCGGGAAACCTGCCTCCACGATCAGCTCGCCGAGCCGCAGCGCCGACAGCGGCGATTCCTCGGAGGGCTTCAGCACCGTGGTGCAGCCCGTCGCCAGCGCCGTGGCGAGCTTCCAGATCGCCGAGGTGACTGGGCCGTTCCACGGAATGATCGCGCCGACGACGCCCACCGGCTCCTTCAGCGTGTAGGAGACGAACTCGCCGCCGAGCATGGAATTGTCGGTGGTCTCGCCATGGATCATCGTCGCCGCGCCGGCATAGTAGCGCAGCAGACCGAGCGCGCGGCGCTTGCGCGGCACGACGAAGGAGATGGGCGCGCCCATGTCCAGCACGTCGAGCTCGGCCAGCTCCTGCCAGTGCCTGTCCACCAGCTCGGCGAGCTTGAGCAGCAGCTCCTGCCGCTCATAGGGCTTCACCTTCCGCCACGGTCCGTCGAAGGCGCGCCGCGACGATGCCACGGCGCGGTCGATGTCCTCCGCGCCGCCTTCCGCCACATGCGCGAGCACCTTGCCCGTGCCGGGATCGATGGTGGCGAAGGTCTGGCCCGACGCCGCCTCCACCCACTGATTGTCGATCAGCAGGCGTTTCGGCCTGCCGTCGAGATAGGGGTGGCGCGCAGCCTGGGACTGGATGGCGATGGTCATGGTGTCCTCCGCTCCGGACCTGCGGCAATCGCAGGTCCCTGAACCGGGCATCCGCTCCTCCACCCGGTCGTTCATTCTACATGCAGACTATCATTCTATCATCAGAATGCTATAGGAAATCGCATCGGGAGGAGGCCGGCATGCGATTGAATGGCAAGGTGGCGCTGGTCACGGGCGGCGCGTCCGGCATCGGCCTGGCGGCCGTGCGGCGCTTCGAGGCGGAAGGCGCGAGCGTGGTCGCCGCCGACATCCGGCCGGATGGGCCGGCGCGCACGCCGACGCTGCTTCCCGTCACGCTCGACGTCGCCGACGAGCAGGGCTGGATATCGGCCGTCGCGGCGGCGGAAGCGGAATTCGGCCGGCTCGACATCCTCGTCAACAATGCCGGCATCGGCGTGCCCGGTCCGATCGTCGATCTCAGCCTCGCCGACTGGCGCAGGGTCATGGCGGTCAACCTGGACGGCGTCTTCCTCGGCATCAAGTATGCCGTGCCGGCGATGAGGCGGGCGGGCGGCGGCGCGATCGTCAACGTCTCCTCCATGCTCGGTCACGTCGCGGTGGCGGGCGCCGCCGCCTATTGCGCCTCCAAGGGCGGGGTCGCCCTGCTGACCAAGGCCGCCGCGCTGGAATTGGCGGCCGACGGCGGCAATATCCGCGTCAACTCCGTCCATCCCGGCTATGTCGAGACGCCCCTGCTGCAAGGCAGCCTCGACAGAAATCCGGCGCGGCGGGAAAAGATCACCGCCCAGACGCCCATCGGCCATCTCGGCCGTGTCGACGACGTGGCCTCGGCCATCCTCTACCTTGCCTCGGACGAAGCCGCCTTCGTCACCGGCGCGGGGCTGGTGGTCGACGGAGGCTACACGGCGCAGTAGCAGTCTTCTAACGCGCGGGCGGCGGCGCGATGCCCTCGGGCAGCGTGTAGCCCGGCCGCACCGAGATGCGCCGCGAGAAGCGCCAGAGCCCGTCCGCGTCCTTCACGAAATCGGCGTGATACCGACCGGCGAACGGGAACTCGTTTCCCGACGGCCTGGCGTGCACGACGATGAAGTCCCACCAGGCCTTCGCCCGGCCGCCATCCACGTCGATCACCGGCGCGGCGCTGAAATGCACCACGCCGCCGCTTTCCATCATGCGCCGCTCGACGCCCTCGATCGCCGCGACGATCGCGTCCCGCCCGACGATCTTGGAAATCTCATGCCCGCCCGGCAGATGATGGCCGGGGATCGACCAGAACTCGGCGTCCGGGGTGAACAGGTCGCTCCACTCCGCGAAGCGCAGGCTGTCCATGAGCTGCGAATAGAGGATGATGACGCGCCTGATCTTCTCGATCTCGACCAGCGTGTCCGGCGTGATCTCAGCCATTGGCGGCCTTTCGCCTTGGCGTTTCGCCGAAGAAGTAGTGCGACAGCAGGGCGGGGTCGCGCAGCGTGGCGGGCGCTCCCGAGAAGACGACGCGCCCCATCGCCATGATGATCACGCGGTCGGCGACGCCGAGCGCGAACTCGACGTTCTGCTCGACCATCAGGATGCCGATGCCGGCCTGCCGGTTGAGCCGCCTGATCTCCTCGCCGATCCGCTTCACCACCACGGGCGCCAGCCCGATCGATGGTTCGTCCATCATCAGCATCTTCGGCTTCGACATCAGCCCGCGGATGATCGCCACGATCTGCTGCTGCCCGCCCGACAGCGCGCCGGCATTGATGCCCATGCGCTCGCCCACCTCGGGGAAGAATTTCGCCCATTCGGCGATGTCCCTCCCGATGCCGGCCGTGTCGGAGCGGGTGAAGGCGCCGAGCTCGAGGTTCTCGCGCACGCTCATCGAGGTGAACAGCCGGCGGCCCTGCGGCACCAGCGTCACGCCGGCGTCGACCACCTGCCGGGGCGATTTGCCGCCGAAGTCCCGGCCGTCGATGGACAGAATGCCTTCGGACGGCGCGTTGAGCCCGGCTATGGTGTTCAGCACCGTGCTCTTGCCCGCGCCGTTGGGGCCGATCAGCACGACGATCTCGTCCAGCCCCGCCTTCAGCGTCGCGCCGCGCAGCGCGTGCACATGGCCGAAGCGGACGTGGAGTTCACTGGTTTCCAGCAACGACGTCGCTCCCGAAATAGGCCGCCCGCACGTCGGATCGCGACAGGATTTCGTCGCTCAGCCCCTCGCCGAGGATCTCGCCCGACGCGAAGACGGTGACGCGGTCGCACAGCGGCAGAAGCAGGCTCATGTCGTGCTCGACCATCACCGCGCCGATGCCCTCGTCGCGCAGGGTCAGCAGCATGTCCGTCACCTGCGCCGCGATCACGCGGTTGAGGCCAGCGAAGGGCTCGTCGAGCAGCAGCAGCCTGGGTTTCAGCACCAGCGCCAGCACCATGCCGAGCATGCGGCACTGGCCCCAGGACAGGTCGCCGGCCATCTGGCCGAGCGTGTGGTGCGGCAGCCCGGCGCGATCCATCGCCTGCACCAGCGCCGCCTCGCCGAGGTCCGGCGCACCGTGCTGGATCAGCGCGAATTTCAGGTTCTCGCGCACCGTCAGGCCGGGAAAGACCATCTTTTCCTGGAAGGTTCGCACCAGCCCGCGCTTGGCGCGCCTGCCGGGGGCGAGCGTGGTGATGTCGCTTCCGTCCCAGAACACGCGGCCCGCCGTCGGCTTCAGGAAGCCGGTGACGACGTTGAAGAAGGTGGTCTTGCCCGAGCCGTTCGGTCCGATCAGCCCGACGATCTCGCCCGGCTCGATGGCGAAGTCGACGGGGCCGAGCGCGCGCACCCCGCCGAAATGCTTGGTCAGTCTCTCGGTTCGCAGCAGCTTGCTCATGCCTTGTTCGGCAGGTCGCTGACCTGCGCCTGTCCCTTGTCCGCCGCTTCGGTCCCTGCGTTCGGCTTGGCGCGCGGCGCGACGAGGTTCTGGATGATGCTGAGGATGCCGTTCGGCGCGACCAGGATCATCACGATCAGCACGACGCCGAAGCCGATCAGGTTCCACACCGGCGGCAGGCCGAGGAACTCCGACAGGAAGAAATAGAGGAAGGCGCCGACGGCGGGTCCAAGCAGATAGGTCTTGCCGCCCAGGAGCACGATCATCAGGAAGATGATCGACGCCTGCGCGGTGAACAGGTTGGGTTCGATGAAGCGCACCTGGTAGAGGTAGAGGTGTCCCGCCAGCCCCGCCACCGCGCCCGATATGGCGAAGGCGTAGATGCGGTTCAGCGTGACGTTGACGCCGAGCGAAGCGGCCAGCGGCGCGTTCTCGCGCATGCCGCGCAGCGTCGTGCCCCAGCGGCTGCGCATGATGAGGAGCAGCACGAGCAGCACCGCCGTGCCGATCAGCACGATCAGCGTGAAATATTCGCCCCGGTTCGCCAGCCGCAGGCCTAGCAGCACCTGCTTTCCCGGTTGCGCGGAAATCCCTTCCTGTCCGCCCGTCAGCCACTCGATGCGTCTCTGGACCACGGCGATCACCTCGCCGATGGCGAAGGTCAGGATGACGAAATAATGTCCCTGCGTCCTCAGGCTGGGCAGCGCCACCAGCGCGCCGGAGACGAGGCCGACGAGGACCGCGACGGGCATCGCCGCCAGAAAGCTCAGGCCGAAGAACTTCGCCGTGATCGCGCCGGCATATCCGCCGAGGCCGAAGACCGCCGCATGCGCCATGGAGAGCTGACCGCTCTGCCCCCACAGGAAGCCGAGCCCGGAGCCGGCGATGGCGAAGATAACCGCCGAGGTGGCGAGGCTGACCACATGGTTGGTCGGGCCGGCATAGGGCAGCAGCGCCAGCGCCACGCCCAGCGCCAGCACGCCGAGATAGGGCAGCGCGCTCCGCCCGCCCTTTGCCGGAACGGAGGGGGCGGAGGCGCTCAAATATGGGCTCCTTCCGAGCCCTTGGCCAGGCCGGTGGGCCGCCACAGCAGGATGGCGATCATCAGGCCGAACACATAGGCGTCGTTCCAGCCGGAGCTGACATAGCCGGCCGCCAGGCTTTCCGCGACGCCGAGCCCGATGCCGGCGATGGCCGCGCCGCTGACGCTGCCCAGGCCTCCGATCAGCGCCACGGCGAAGCCGCGCAGCAGGTAGGAATCGCCGACATGCGGGGAGATCGAGCCGGCCGACAGCACCAGCCAGCCGGCGACGCCGCACAGCACCGAGCCGGCGACGAAGGCCGAGGTGATGACGCGCCTGACGGGGATGCCCATCAGCGCCGCCGCGCCCTGGTCGTCGGAGACGGCCCGCAGCGCCTTGCCGTATTTGGTGTGCATCAGGACGACGTAGCAGAGGCCCAACACCGCCACCGCGATGGCGATGTTCAGCACGGTCTGCTTGATGACGATGAAGGCGCCGAGGTCCCAGGCGCCCTGCAGCGGCGGCAGAACATACTGCGTGTTCGCCGTCCAGAACACCACCGCGAGCCCCTGGAAGACGAGGATCAGACCGAGCGAGACGATGAAGCCCGTCAGCGGCGTCTTCAGGGTGAAGCGGAAGACGAAGCGTTCCGTCAGGATGCCGACGACCGCCATGACGATCGCCGCGGCGGCGAAGCCCAGCGTGTAGCTGCCCGTCAGCCTCTGCACCTCCCAGGTCGTGAACGCGCCGAACATCACCAGCTCGCCGACGGCGAAGTGGATGATGCGCGACAGGCCGTAGACCAGCGTGATGCCGACGGCGATCAGCGCGTAGATCGAGCCGATCGCCAGTCCGTTGTAGGCTTGCTGGAGCAGCATTGACGGGCCTTGTTCAGGATCTGCTTACTTGCAGGGGCTCGGGAAGACGCGCGAGTCGATCTGCCCGTCCTTGACGAAGATCAGGCCGCCGTCCGACTGCGCGGTGCGCATCTCGGCCTGGTAGCAGATCTTGCCGATCACGCCGTCATAGGTGATCTCGTGCAGGGCCTTGCCGATCGCCGCCGTGTCGTCGACCGTGCCGGCCTTCTTCATGGCTTCCACCAGCATCGGCACGAAGTCGTAGGAGAAGAACGAGAAGGTCGCGTGGCCGCCCGCCACCGCCGGCTCGAAGGCCAGCAGCCGGTCGCGGAAGGACTTCACCTTCTCGTTCGGCGGGAACTCGAAGGAGGGGCTGGAGAAGGACGAATAGAACGGGATCGGGATCGGCTTGCCGATCGCGTCCGACACGGCCGCCTTCGGGTTGATGGCGCGGCCGCCGAAGGTGGGCGCCGCCTGCAGGTCGAGCGCGGCGCGCAGCACCTCGCTCACGCGCGCCTGCGGGAAGAAGTAGTAGACCATGTCCGCGCCCTCGCTCTTGGCGCGGCTGACATAGCTGGTCAGGTCCGTGGCGTTGGTCGGGAACAGGATCGGCACGATCTCGATGCCCTCGGCCTTGGCGTCGGCGATGAGCGAAGGCGTGGTCGACTTGGTCGTCTCGTCGTCCTGGCTGATCAGCGCGACCTTCTTGGCCCCGAGCTCCTTCATGCCGGCGATGTCGAAGATGGTGATCGCCGTCACCGGGTTCTGCGTGCCGAACAGCAGCGGCTTGCCGGCGTCGTTCAACAGCCCGCGCGACTGCCACAGCGAGGCGGCGGAGAACTGGATGACGTCCGCCGGCACGGTGATCTCGGCGGTCTGGATCGCCATGCCGCTCTGCGTCGGGCCGAAGACGAATTTTATGTTCTCGTCCTCCACCAGCTTGGTCACGCCGGCGATGGCGCTGGCCGGCTCGCTCTGGTTGTCGGTTTCGACCAGCTCGAGCTTGTAGGTCGTGTCGCCGACGGTGAAGCCGCCGGCATCGTTGATTTCCTTCACGGCCATGCGCACGGCCGCCGCCGGCGGCACGCCCACCGGCTGGAACTGGCCGCTGAGCGACTCGTTCATGCCGATCCGCACCACGCCGTCCTTCGCCAGCGCCGTCGTCGACAGCGAAGCGCTCGCCAGCGCCGCCAGCGCGAGGCGCACCAGAACCTGTTTCATGCCTTCCTCCCTGAACCGGGAACGGCGGAGCCGGCCCGAACTCTGTTCTCCATACAGAATTATATTCTCATAAGATAAAATGCGCCTGCAATCAACCTGAAAGGCCGCGTAGCGGCATGCGTGTATTCGAAGGCGACGCCGTCCGGCCCGTATGCCGGCCCTACTGGCCTACTTGCCAGGCGGCGGCGGAAATGCCGCCGTCGATCGGCAGCAGCGAGCCGGTCATGAAGCCGCTCTCCCGATGGCTCGCCAGATACACGGCGAGCGCGGCGATCTCCTCCGGCCGCCCGTGGCGGTGCAGCGGGTAGCGCTTCTCCGTCGCCGCGATGCCGGCCGCGATGTCGTTCGGGTCCACTTCGCCGCGGTTCATGTAGTGGTTGATGACCAGCGGCGTCGGCACCGTGCCGGGACAGATCGCGTTGGCGCGGATGTTGTAGGGCGCGAAATCCACCGCCATCGACTTGGTCAGCGTCGCCACCCCGCCCTTGGCGGCGATGTAGGCGGCGTTGGACGGCGAGGCGACCAGCGAGCCGACGCTGGCGATGTTGATGATCGAGCCCGATCTGCGCTCCACCATGTGCGGCAGCACCGCCTTGCACATCAGCCACAGCCCGGTCAGGTTGATGCCGATGATGAGATTCCACGTCGCGAGATCGGTGTTCATGGCCGTGCCGTTGCGCACGATGCCGGCGCAGTTGGCGATCGCGTCGATCGCGCCGTAACGATCCAGCGCCGCCTTCACGCAGGCTTCGGCCGACGCTTCCTCCGCCACGTCGACGGCCACGGCGAAGGCATCGCCGCCCGCGTCGCGGATCCCGGCGGCGGTCGCTTCGGCGTTTTCGAGGTTGATGTCGGCGCAGACCGTGCGCGCGCCTTCCGCGCCGAAGGCCAGCGCCGTCGCCTTGCCGATGCCCGAGCCGGCCCCGGTGACGATCGCCGCCGAGCCGGAAAGCCTTCCTTGGCCGCCGCCGCTCATGCGCGTTTCCTGTCCATGGAAGCGCCGGTCGCCGGCGCGGAGGAGAGGACGAAGCCCTCATAGCCCTTGGCCGCCACCTCGTCGCATTTTTGCCGGTAGACGCTGGTGCCGCCGATATAGGGCAGGAAGACGCGCGGCTTGCCCGGCACGTTGGCGCCGAGATACCAGGAGTTCGCCTTCATCTGCAGCGTGGCGGCGGCAAGAGCGCGGCAATGCTCCACCCAGGCGGCCTCCGCCTCGCGCGTCGGCTCGATGCGGTCCTTGCCGTGCGCGCGCATGTAGTCGAAAAGGTCGGCCAGCCATTCGACATGCTGTTCTATCGACACCACCACGTTGCTGAGCACGGAGGGGCTGCCCGGACCGGTGATCATGAAGAAATTGGGGAATCCCGTCGTCATGATGCCGAGATAGTTGGTCGGGCCGGCATCCCATTTGTCGGCGAGCCGCGCGCCCTTCGCGCCGGTCAGGTCGAGCCGCGTCAGCGCCCCCGTCATGGCGTCGTAGCCGGTGGCGAAGATGATGGCGTCGACCTCGTATTCGCCGTCCGCGGTGCGGATGCCGGTCTCGGTGATCGCCTCGATCGGCGCCGCCCTCACGTCGACCAGCGTGACGTTGTCGCGGTTGTAGGTCGCGTAATAGTCGGTGTCGACGCAGATGCGCTTGGTGCCGATCGGGTAGTCCCAGGGGATGAGCTTCTCCGCCAGGACCGGATCCTTGACCGTCTCGCGGATTTTCTGCCGCACGAAATCGGCGGCCAGCCGGTTGGCGTTCTCGTCGACACCGAGGTCGCTGAACGCGTAGAGGAAGTTGGACCCGCCCGTCGCCCAGCGCTTCTCGAATTCTTGCCGGAGGGCGTCCGGCGCCGTCTCGACGGCCTTGCCGATGGCGGGCTCGGGAATCCAGCCGGTGCGGGCGACATGGCGCGCGAAGTGCCGCTTCTCGGGATAGGCCGACTTCCATGCCAGGATTTCGTCCCGGCCGAGCGGCCGGTTCTGCGCCGGCACCGAGAAGGTCGGCGTGCGCTGGAAGACATGCAGGTGCCTGGCCTCCCGCGCCACCATCGGGATCGTCTGGATGGCGGAGGAGCCGGTGCCGATCACGCCGACGCGCTTGCCGGCGAAACTGACGGGCTCATGCGGCCAGCGGCCGGTGTGATAGGTCTCGCCGCGAAAACGCTCGAGGCCGGGGAAGTCCGGCACCCGCGAAGCCGACAGGCACCCCGTCGCCATGACGAGATGGCGTGCGGAGACGGTTTCGCCGCTGCTCGTCTCGACCAGCCAGCGGCCGGCCTCGTCGTCGAAGCGCGCCCCGGTGACCGCGGTGTCGAAGGTGATGCCGCCGCGCAGATCGTAGCGGTCGGCGACGTGATTCAGATAGGCCAGGATTTCCGGCTGCGTCGCGTATTTCTCGGTCCAGTTCCACTCCTGCTGCAGATCGTCGTCGAAGGAGTAGGAATATTCGAGGCTGGCGACGTCGCAGCGCGCGCCGGGATAGCGGTTCCAGTACCAGGTGCCGCCGACATCGCCGCCGGTTTCGAACACCCGCGTCGAGAAGCCGAGCTTGCGCATCCTGTGGAGCATGTATAGGCCGGAGAAGCCGGCGCCGACGATGACCACGTCGACATGCGTCTCGGCCCGGTCGGCCGTGCTGGCGGGCAGGTTGGACATTCCCGAAAACCTCGCTGTCGGTTCAGTGCGCCGTCCGGCCGGGGTCGCGGGCGATGGACGCCTTCGCCCCGGCATCGGGATCGGGATCGGGATCGGAGGGTCTATTTGGCCTGGGCGACCGGCAGGACCACGGCATCCCACCGCACCCGGCCATAATCCTTGCCCGGCGCGCTCGCTTCCTGGAGCGTGATGAGCGCGTTCCAGTCCTTCTCCGTCACGTCGGCGTTCGGGCGTAGCACGGCCACGCCGGTCTTCACCGCGTCGTCCCAGTTGGCCTGGGGCAGGTCGGGGTAGTATTTCGCCTTGATCGCCGCCGACAGCGTGCCGTCGTCGGCCTTCAGCGCCGCGGCCGCCTCGACCAGCGCGGCGCGAAGCTTGTCGATCGCCTCCGGCTTGGCCGCGATCCATTTCTCGTTCGCATAGACGGTGACGAGCGGCATGCCCGCATAGTCCGGCAGGTCGCCCCTCGGCACGCTGAGCCAGCGCACCGCCTCGCCGCTCTGGTCGAGGTCGGAGAAGGCGCCCGAGCCCCACAGGACGGCCTCGAACGTGCCGTTGCGCAATCCTTCCTTCATCGCGACCTGGTCGACGAGGGCCCGGAATCGCACGTCCGACATGCTCATCCCCGCATTGTGCAGCACGTCGTTGAGAATGACGTAATAGGCCGTTCCGGGCGGTGCGGTGATCATGTCGAGGCCCTTCAGGCCCTTGATCCGGTCGAGCGGCGCGGCGCTCGCGGCGACGCCCGTCTTGGCTGCGGCGGCCTTGGAGAGATACATCTCGATGACCGGGCCCTGCAGCATCGCGATCACCTTCAGCGCCGCGCCCTCCGCGACGGCCGCCGTCCCGGCGGTCGTGCCGATCGAGCAGGCGTCGACGGCGTCCGACAGCATGGCGGCGACGCAGTTCGCCGCGCTTCCGCGCATGTCGACGAGGTCGAGCTTGATTCCATGCTTCTCGAAGATGTCCGGCTTGACCTGCGACAGGTAGAGCGGCAGCCCGGTGTTGAAATGCGCGGAATAGCCGACCCGAACGGTTTCCTGCGCCTCGGCCCGGCCAAGCGCGCCGGCGGCCGACGCCGCGACAGCGACCGCGAGGACCGCGGCTTTGATCCTGTTCATCGTTTCCTCCCTGTTCGCCCGCACCTCTCCCGCGGACATCCGGCCGGACTGTAGCAAGCGGTTTCGCGATCGGCAACGAAATATTCGCAATGAAGAATACCATTCGCTATGGAGAGAAATTCGCCGGCAGACCGCCTCTCATATTGCGCGCCCGCGCCCCGCTGATTATGAGAATATCATTCTTCATGCAGAATTATCCTCTGCCTGAAACGCCGCATGCTCAGGGAGGTGTCATGCAGCTCGATCACATCGTCGTCGGCGGCGGCACGGCCGGCTCGGTCCTGGCCCACCGGCTCTCGGCCGATCCGTTGCGCAAGGTGCTGCTGGTGGAGGCCGGCCGCGACCTGCGGCCCGGGCAGGTGCCCGGCGACATTCGCGATTCCTATCCGGGCGTCGCCTACATCAACCCGGCCTACCTGTGGAAAGGCTTGACCGTCCGCTCCATCGGCGGCGGCCACAACGCGGGCTCGCCCGGCGCGGCGGTCGAGCGCGCCTACCAGCAGGCGCGCATCCTCGGCGGCGGCTCCGCCATCAACGGCCAGATGGCGAACTGGGGCGTGCCCTCCGACTATGACGAGTGGGAACGGCTCGGCGCGTCCGGCTGGCGCTGGGAGACGGTCGCGCCCTATTTCCGCAAGGTCGAGCGCGACCTGGATTTCGACACCCGCAATCACGGCCATGACGGCCGGATCGCCATCCGGCGCATCTTCCCGCAGCACTGGAGCGGGCACGCGAAGGCGGCGGCGAAAGCCTTCGAAAGCGCCGGCTACGCCTATCTGCCCGACCAGAACGGCGATTTCGGCGACGGCTATTTCGCGCTCGCCCATTCCAACGAGAACGAGGAGCGCGTCTCGGCCGCCACCACCTATCTCGACGCGGTGACGCGGCGGCGGCCGAACCTCTCGATCCTCACCGACGCGGAGGTCTGCGGCCTCACCTTCGACGGGCTGCGCTGCACCGGCGTGCGTCTCGTCTCCAACGGCGAGGAGCGCGTCGTCGCCGCAAATGAGGTCATTCTGTGCGCCGGCGCGCTCGCCTCGCCGGCCATCCTGATGCGCGCCGGCATCGGGCCCGCGCCGCATCTCATCGAGACCGGTGTCGACGTGCTGGCGCACAGCCCCGGCGTCGGCCAGCACCTCATGGACCATCCGCAGGTCGGCATGGGCGCCTTCCTGAAGCGCGGCGCGCGCATGAACGGCCACACCGGTCGCCACATCCTGATGGGCCTGCGCTATTCCTCCGGCGCGGAAGGCGCGCCGCAGGGCGACATGTTCGTCGGCTGCATCGACCGCACCGCCTGGCACGCCGTCGGACGGCAGCTCGGCGCGCTGGTCGTGTGGATCAACAAGACCTTTTCGCACGATGGCGAGGTGCGGCTCCGGTCGAAGGACTGGCGCGTGCCGCCCTCCGTCAATTTCCGCCTGCTCTCCGACGAACGCGACATGCGGCGCCTGATCGACGGCCTGCGCCTGATCGGCCGCTTCCACCTGACCGAGGCGATGCGCGAGGTCGCCGAGCTGCCGTTCCCCGCCTGCTACACCGACCGCGCCAAGCAGGTCGGCCTCGTCAGCGCCAGGAACCGCCTGCTCACCGGGCTGATGGCGAGGCTGCTCGACGGTCCGGCCGCGCTGCGCCGTGCGCTGATGCGCCGCTTCGTCATGTCGGCGCACGATTTCGCCGCCGTCATGGGCGACGACGACGCGGCCCGCGCCTTCATCCACGAGGCGGTGGCCGGCATCTTCCACGCCTCCTGCACCTGCCGCATGGGGGCGGAGGGCGATTCCATGGCGGTGACGGACGAACAGGGCCGCGTGCGCGGCGTGTCGGGCCTGCGCGTCGCCGACGCGTCCGTCTTCCCCTCGGTGCCCAGCGCCAACACCAACATCCCCACCTTCATGGCGGCGGAGAAAATAGCCGACGCGATCCTCGCCGGATAGGAACTACCGCGCCAGCATCCGGTCGCGTTCGGCGCGCCATTCGTCGCCGTAGTCGACATCCTGCCAATTGTCGAACCACGGGCCGCCGCGCGTGTAGTGCACCGCTTTCGGCAGGCCCGATTGCGGCTTGTCGTACCAGCCTTCGAGGAAATTCCAGCTATAGTCGATCTCGCCGATCTCGCTGTCGTCCGCCCATTGCATCCTGTGCAGGTAGGCACCGCTTTCACGGTTCACCACCTCGGGCGTCAGCCGCCTGGTCGAGGGATGCGCGCAGTTGAACCACATGAAGGACGACCAGTTCTTGCGCGGATAGCTGGTCTGAACCTGGCCGTCCATCTTCACCGATTCCTTCGGCGTATAGTCGTGGTGGACGCAGTACACGGCCTTGGTGGGGTCGTTGAAGGCGGCCAGTTCCGCCACGTCGCCGAGGAACAGGAAGTCGCAATCGGCGAACAGCGCCCAGCCTTCGAACCCGGCCAGATAAGGCGTGAGGAAGCGCGAATAGGTAAACTGCGTGCTGGCGAGCGGATCGACCTCGCGCGTGTAGAGCCCCTGCGCGACCAGGTCCGGCAGCCGGATCGGCCGCACGTCGACGGGCGCCGAGGCGCGCTGCTCGATCGAGTATCTGGCGACGTCGTAGGCGATCGTCTCGCGCTCGTCCCAGCCGATGAAGATTCTGATCGGCGTCTTCATGCTCGTCCTTCCTGCGTCTCGCGGGGTCCTGCCAACCGTCTCAGCTCCGCTTCCACCGCCGCGAAATGCGCCGGCCAGTCCGCGCCTTCCCGGCCGACTACCACGGCCGACGGGCACCACGGCGTGCGGTCCGACAGCACCGGCCATTCGCGGCGGAACCAGTCATCCCTAACGAGGACTATCGGCACCTGCAAGGCCGCGGCGAGGTGCGCGCCGGTGCAGCTGATGGTGACGACGGCGTCCAGCGCGGCCAGTTGCGCGGCGAACAGATCCATGTCCTTCAACTGGTCGACGCCGCGATCGTCGATGATCTCGCGCCCGCTCAGCGCGCGCAGCCGGTCGAGGTCGGCGGCCACGTCGCCGTACTGGACGTTGACGAAGCGGGCGGGGATTTTGCGCAGCAGGTCGGCCCAGGCCTCGAGCGGCGGCAGGTCCTTGCCGTGGTGCGAGCTCCACCAGGAGATGCCGATCAGGGGCAGGTCCTGTTCCGCGCGGTAGGATCGGCGCAGCCGGTCCGTCATCTCGGGATCGGCCAGCAGCGGCCGGTAGAGGCTGCGGATGGTCGTCTCGTCGCTGCCCAGCACCGTGCGCAGCGTGCGCATCGTCGCCACGACCGTGCGCCCGCCCCCCGCCGGCTCGACCGTGGCCGGCCCGGCCAGGACCTCCGCCGCCGGGAAGCTGCGCCGATAGAGGGGCACGAGCCGCCTTTCCACGACCAGCACCGTCCGCTTCGCCCGCGCGGCGGCCGCCGCGACATGGCCGGTCAGGCGCAGGCCGGTGGCCGCGCCCTGCTTGTCGTTCTCCATGAAGTCGATGACCAGCGTGGCGTCGTCCAGCGGTTCGCCGCGCCATTCGTCAGGCCGCGTCCGCCCGCGCAGCGCCGCGATCTCATTGTCGACCGACGAGGCGAGCTCGTAGAGGCCGAGCTGCTCGGCGGCGAGCCGCAGCTCGCCCAGCAATTGCGGGTCGCGCGCCGCGATCGCCCGCCTGCCGAGATCGGGAACGGCGTCGCGCAACGCCTGCCACCGGCGGCCGCGCACGTTGCGCCTGAAACGAAGCATCCCGGCGGCGAGACGCGGATCGCTCAGCACGCGCCGGACCTGCCGGCGCGAGAATTTCAGCGCGTCGCGAAAATGACGGTAGCGGCGGCGCCAATGGTCTGCGAGCTTGTCCTGCCCCATGGCCGAAATCCGGGTTGCGCACAAAACCCTTCCATAGAGCGGGGCGAACGGCGCGCCAACCGGAAAAGGGCGGCTCCGGGCCGCCCGTTCCTCACGTCAGATCGACATGCAGCTCCTTCAGCGAGCGGAGCCAGAAATTGGGCACGTGGCGAAGGTTGCTCTTGTCCTCATCGACCTCGAAATCATCGACCATCTCGACGAAGGCCTTGAAGCCCCAGAACAGCTCGCGCCGCGCCAGCGGCGCGCCGAGGCAATGGTGCACGCCGGAGCCGAACGCCATGTGGGTCGCGGCGTTGCGCCGCTCGAGGTCGAGCTTTTCGGGACACTCGAAGCGCTTGGCGTCGCGGTTGGCGCTGCCGAAGCGGATGTCGACGAAGGATCCTTCGGGGATCGTCGTGCCGGCGATCTCCACGTCGCGCGTCGTGCGCCTCAGCCGGCTCTGCACCGGGCTTTCCAGCCGCAGCACCTCCTCGATGAAGCCGCGCAGGTATTTTTCGGGATCGGACTTGAGCTGGCGCCAGGCATCCTTGTCGCGCGCCAGAAGCATGACGCCGGCCGAGAGCGCGTTGGTGCTGGTCTCCGAGCCGCCGACGAAGGTGTCCGCCATCATCTCGGCGTGCAGCTCGTTCTCGTTCAGCGGCCGCCCCCAGCCCGGCACCTGCTCGTTGACGAGGTCGGACAGCAGCGAGCCGTCCGGCTGCGCGCGCAGGCGCTCGAACAGCGGCTGGAAATAGTGCTGCGCCTCGATCTCCTGCTCGACATTCCTCAAGAAGGCGCTGTCCTCCTTCTGCATCAGCCCGGTGCGGTGGCAGAAGGCCTCGGTCCACGTCTTGATCTTCCAGATGTCTTCCTCGGGCACGCCCATCTGGTTGCCGATGACGATGAGCGGGAAGGGCACCGCGAAGGCGCGCACGAACTCGAAAGACTTCTGCGCCACGGCCTCGCGCATCAGCCGGTAGGCGAGCTCGCCGACATAGGGGTCGAGCTGCTTGATGCGGCCGGCGCGGAAGGCGTGGTCGAACAGGGTGCGCAACTGCGCGTGCTCGGGGTCGTCGCGCAGCGCCAGCGTGCGGTCGGGCAGCCAGCCCTTTTCCAGATAGAGCTTGTTGGCCTCCTGCACGCGCTTGGAATCGACCTGCTCGTCTTCCTTGCGCCGCGAGCTGGAGAAGGTCCTGGGGTCCATCAGGATGGCGCGAACGTCCTCGTAGCGGCTCACCACCCAGAAGCCGGTCGTCGGGTCGCGCCACACCGGCGCTTCCTCGCGCAGCAGCGAATAGGCGTGATACGGGCACTCCATGAGCTCCTGGTTCATGAAGTCGATCTCGCCGGTGTCGGCGGGCACGATCGGTTGCTTGAACCGGTTGACCTGCTCCATTGGTTCCTCCCGAAGCTGGCGGATGCGAAAGGCTGGCGTGAATTTCGATGGTCAGGGATTGCCGGGCAGCCGCTGCGTGCCCTCGCGATGCGGCCAGACCATCTCCAGCCGGCGGCGCTGAAAGCGCCAGCGCCCGCCGTCGAGCCGGTAGTCGTCATCGTAGAGGATCAGGTATTTCAGCGGGTTCTCGGTCGTGTCGAGCACGAAGTCGGTGAGGTAGCAGCGCCCCTCCGCGCGGTCCGGCGCGGTGAATTCGATCCAGTGTGTGGAAATGGCATGCAGCGTGCCGAAGGGCGTGCCGCCGCCGATTCCCTTCGAGCCCTCGTAGTGACGCCGGATCGCCGGCCGCCCGGCCACGTCGCCGCCGAAGCGTGCGCCGAATTCGCACACCGCGTCCTCGGTGAACAGGTCGGCGAGCGCGTCCAGATGCAGCCCGTCCCGGTACTGCGAGTAGCGGACCGCCAGGCGCTTGATCTCCTCCAGCGCCAGCAGCCTCTCCAGGCCGTCCATGAATCCTCCCCAGAGAATGATATTCTCTATAAGGAATGTTGTCACAGGCCGGCGGGCGTGTAAAGTCCGAATCGCCCGTTCGGCGGGCATTGTGGGGGAGGCATGACGATGACGAAGATCACGGCGCTGGTCACCGGCGCGGCGCAGGGCATCGGCCGCGCCTCGGCGGAGCGGCTGCTGGTGCAGGGCTACGATGTGTGGGCGACCGACCGCGGCCGCTTCGAGCTGCCCGGGGCGACCGTGCGGGCCATGGACGTCACCGATGCCGCGGCGATCGCGCGGGTCGTCTCCGAGATAGGCGCCGTCGGCGTGCTGGTCAACTGCGCCGGCATCGTCCAGGCCGGCACCGTCCTCGACGCCGCCGACGACGACATCGACCTGGGCTTCGACGTGAACTTCCGCTCCATGGTGCGCACCACGCGCGCCGTCCTGCCCGGCATGCTGGCGGCCGGCGGCGGCGCGATCGTCAACATCGCCTCCGTCGGCTCCAGCCTCAAGGCCGTGCCCGACCGCTTCGTCTACAGCGCCAGCAAGGGCGCGGTGATCGGCCTGACCAAGTCGGTGTCGGCCGATTTCGCGCCGAAGGGCGTGCGCTGCAACGCCGTCTGCCCCGGCCCCATCGATAGCCCCTCCATGCGCGAGCGCATCGTCGCCTCGGGCCCCGACGCGGAGGCCGCGCGCCGCGAGATCGGCGCGCGCACGCCGCTCGGCCGGCTGGGAACGGTGGAGGAGGTCGCCGACCTCGTCGCCTATCTGGCGGGGGCGCGGTTCACCACCGGCCAGACCTTCGTCATCGACGGCGGCATGACCGCCTGATCGTCAGCGAGGCGCGCCCCTCGCCATCCGCCACAGCGCCACGATCCAGCCGCGCACCCCCTCGCGCGCATAGCCGATGAACAGGATGATCAGCGCGCCGTAGAGCATCAGCGAGATGCGCGCCGCGTGCTGGTTGGCCTGCGCGCTGCCGATGATCGTCTCGACCAGCGGGGGTGTGACGTAGGGCAGCGTCGTTACGATGGCCGCGCCGATCACCGAGCCGGCGACGCTTCCCAGCCCGCCGATCAGGATCATCGCCAGCGCGGCGATCGCCGTGTGCAGCGTGAAGGACTCCGAGCTGACATTGCCGGAGAAATGCGCGAACAGCGAGCCTTGCAGGCCGATGATGGCCGACGAGATGACGAAGGCCATCAGCTTGTAGCGCGCCACCGGTATGCCCATGGCGGGTGCGGCGTCCTCGCGGTCGCGGATGATGCGCCATGCCCGCCCCGAGCGGCCGTGCTGCAGCCAGGTGCACACCAGCGCCACCGCCACGGCGAAGCCGAGCAGCACCAAGGACCACGTGCGCTGCGTGTAGACGAGGTTGCCGCGGATCACCGGGTCGACGATGAAGCCGGCCGACCCCACGGCCGCGAACTGGTACTTTTCCGCCGCGAACAGGGCGACGAAATGCGCCGCCATCGTCGCCAGGATCAGGTAGATGCCCTTGATGCGCAGCGCCGGCAGGCCGACCAGCACGCCGAACGCGCCGCACACCAGCATGGAGACGCCGAGGTCGAAGGGAAAGGGGATGCCGCTGCGCTCGCACCACACGGTGGTGAACGCGCCGACCGTCAGGAAGGCGGCGTTGCCGATGGAGACCTGGCCGGCCGTGCCCATCAGGAGATTCAGGCCCAGCGCACCGATGGCGGCCAGAAGCACGATGTTGACGATATAGGTGTAGTAGGAGCCGCCGATCATGGCGCAGACCGCCACCGCCGCCGCCAGGCACGCGGCCGTGACGGCGAACTCCACCATCCCGTTCTTCGCGGCCGGGAAGCCGGCGCGGGCGCCCGCCTGGCCGGACATGACAACCTCCGCCGTCATACGCGCGAGACCTTCTTGGTGCCGTAGAGCCCTTCCGGCATGAACAGCATCACGATCAGCAGCGCGATGTAGGTGACGACGTTGACGTATTCGCCGCCGAGATAGGCGGCGACGAAGCCTTGCAGCAGGCCGACGATGGCGCCGCCCGCCAGCGCGCCGCCGATCGAGTCCAGCCCGCCGAGCAGCATGGCGGGGAAGGCCAGCAGCGCCAGTTCCACCATGCCGGGCGTCACCACCGTCGAGCTGGCATGCACGATGCCCGCAACGCCGGCCAGCGCCGCCGAGACGAACCAAGAGCCGAGATAGATGACGTGGACGCGGATGCCGCCCTGGCTGGCCAGCAGCGGGTCCTGCCCGGCGGCGCGCACCCGCCGCCCGAGGTCGGTGTAGTGCAGCGCGCCGGCGACGCCCAGCGCCAGCAGGAAGCCGAACGCCGTCAGCACCAGCGATTCGACGCTGAAGCGCGCGCCGAAGATCGTCACGAAGGAGTCCGGCAGGCCGGGCACCGTGATGACGAACTGCTCGGCCCCGAACAGGATGCCCATCGCGCCGTCGGCCACCGCCGCGAAGCCCAGCGTCGCGATCACCGGCATGAAGTGCGGCAGACCGACCATGCGTTGCAGCACGACGCGGTAGAGCAGCGCGCCGGCGATGCCGGTGACGGCCAGCGCCGCCAGAGCGACCACCGCGAAGGGCAGGGTCGTCGTCGCCTGCCACTTGCCGGTCAGGTAGGCCGCCAGCAGCATGAACTGGCCGTGCGAGAAGTTCAGCGTGTCGGTCGCCCGGTAGCCGAGCACGAGGCCGAGCGTGATCAGCGCGTAGATCGCCCCCAGCGACAGCCCGCCGATCACCGAAACCGCGATCAGGTCCATGACCGTCCTCCCCTCACGCGCCGCCAATCATGGCCTGGCGGAAGCCCTGCGATTCCAGCACCGCGCGCGTCTCGCCCTGCATCAGCACCGCGCCGCTCTGCAACGCGATGACCTTGTGCGAGATGGCGCGCACCAGGTCCATATGGTGTTCCACCACCAGCATGGAGACGCCGCCCCCGTTTGGGTGACCTTGGGCATGGATCGTCTTGAGCAGGTCTCGCACGCGATGGCGCTCATGCGTGTCGAGGCCGGACGACGGCTCGTCCAGCAGGATCAGACGCGGGGCGCAGATGAGCGCGCGCAGAATGTCGATCAGCTTGCGCGGACCATAGGCCAGCTCGCTGCACCGGCGCGTGGCCTGGCCGTCGAGACCGACCATGGCGAGCAGTTCCATCGCCCGCGTCGCCGCGGCGTTTTCGCTGCCGCCCACGCGCCCGCGCCGGACGATCTGGTCGAGCGTCGAATAGGAGCGGGCGGGGAAGGTGCCGGACAGCACGTTCTCCAGCACCGTCTCGGAATCCACGAGCTGCGGGTCCTGGAAGGTTCGCGCCACGCCGTGCCGCGACACGTTGAACGCGCGTTCCCTGGTGACGTCGGCGCCGAACACATGCACCGCGCCGACGGTGCGGATCAGCCGGTTGACCGCGTTGAGCAGCGTCGATTTGCCGGCGCCGTTCGGCCCGATGATCGAGACGATCGTGTCGCGCTCGACCGTCACCGTGACGTCGTTCAGCGCCTGCAGCCCGCCGAAGCGCGCCCCGATCCCGCTGGTGGAGAGCGCCGCCTCACTCATCGCCGACATAGCCGGCCGCGAGAAGCTCGGCTCCCTGGAATTTCGCCGGCTCGCCCTCGTCGCGCAGATGTCCGCCGGCCAGCAGGTAGCAATAGTCGACGACCTTGAGCGCCGAGGCCGCGCTCTCGTCCACCACCAGCACCGCCGCGCCTTCGTCGGCGATGCTGCGGATGGCGTCGTAGAGGATCGGGTGCATGCTGGGATGCAGGCCGAGCGTCACCTCGTCGATCATCAGGAATTTCGGGTCGCACATCAGCCCCCGGCTGACGGCCAGCATCTGCTGCTGGCCGCCCGAGAGCCGCCCGGCCGGCTGGCCGAGCTTCTCCTTGAGGATCGGGAACAGGTCGAACACCCGCTCCAGCTTCCGGCTCCTGTTCGCGCCGAGCTGCTTCGCCCCCAGCGCCAGCAGGTTGTCGCGCACGGTGAGGTTGGCGAAGATCTTGCGCCGCTCCACTACAGTGGCGATGCCGAGGGCCGCCGTGCGGTGCGGCTCCCAGTTGGTGATGTCGGTGCCGTCGAAGACGACGCGGCCCTCGATCGCGCGCGCGCCCTCGGTCTTGAGGAAGCCGCCTATGGCGCGCAGCGTCGTCGTCTTGCCGGCGCCGTTGGCGCCGAACAGCGCGACGATCTTGCCGGCGTCGACCCGCAGCGAGGAATCGGTCACGCCGAGCGCGCCGTTGCGATAGCGCACGCGCAGGTTTTCGACCGAGAGCAGCACCGCGTCAGTCGCTGCCCATCTGGACCGGCTCGCCGTCGGCGACGACCTTGCCGCCGTCCCATTTGTAGCCCTGCACCTTGCTGAGCCCGGCATGGTTGTCGGCGGTGAAATGCACCGGACCGAAAAGCAGCCCGTCCGGAATCTCCACGGGCCCCGCCGTCTCGAGCGTGTCGATCAGCTTCTCGCCCGTGCAGCCCTCGCCGCACGTCTTCAGCGCTTCCGTCAGCGTGTAGGCCGTGATCCAGCCGCTTGCCCACCAGGTGTTGCCCATGTCGGCGGCGTAGGGCGAGCCCTTCATCGCCTCCACCACGGCGGGGATGTCGGTCGCCACGTTGCTGCTGCGGAAGGCGTAGTAGTTGGGCAGCGCCACCTTCTGGAACAGCTCGTTCGACGAGATCGAGACATAGCCGATGATCGGGGCGGCGGTGACGCCCGCGTCGCTGATCGCCTTGATGACCAGCGGGCCGTCGGCGTTGCCGGACAGCACGAACACGGCAGCCGGGGCCTCGCGCGCGATCTTCGCGCCCTGGCTGGCGAAGGAGGGGATGCCGGCCGGGAAGCGCTCGGCCGTCGCCACCGTGAAGCCCTTCTGCTTGCCGATCTCCTCGATCGCCTTGATGATGGCGTCGCTGAACGTGGTCTGCACGCTGGCCGTTGCGACCGTCTTGCCCTTCAGGTCGCCGACCTTCGCCTCGGCCATGGCGACGAAGGCCTGCGCCTGCTGCGTCGCCGAGACGTTGAGCTGGAACATGGTCCTGGTCGGCTTGGGATAGAGGAAGCTGTCGTCGGCGGTAACGGTCAGCACCGGCAGCTCGGCGTTTTCGAGAAGCTGGCGCGACTGCGTCTGGCTGGTGCTCTGGCCGAAGAAGGCCATGGCGATGGGCGGGTCGGACAGCACGCGCTGGAACAGGCCATTGGCCACCGCCGGCGTGGACTGCTCGTCGAGCAGGTCGAGCTTGATCTGGCGGCCGTCGATGCCGCCGGCCTTGTTGACGGTGTCGATGTAGGCCTCGAAGCCGGTGCCGGCGGGCCCGAGCACGGTGGCGAGCACGCCCGTCTTGGCGGCGATCAGCGCCACGCGGTAGGGGGCCTTGCTCTGCGCGAAGGCCGTCGCGGAAACGGCAAGGATGGTCGACGCGGCCAAGGCCGCGCACACGATATGGCGCATGATTTCCTCCCGGTGGCGGCCGGCTCCCTCCGGCCTAGAATTCTCTATGGAGAAGACTATTCTCGGATACTAATCGGCGCGCGCGGCTTTGTCCAGACGGTACGCGGCCGTCTCGACCAGTCGTGGCGAAAGCCGGTGGAGGAGAGGCTCAGCCCTGCCGTTCGTCGAAATCGATGGCGAGGCCGGAGCTGCTGGCGCGGTCGAGGATCGCCGCGCGTATCCGTTCGCGCGGTACCGCGCCGGGCAGTTGCCGCGCCGTTTCGCCGACCAGCTTCGCCATCGACACCACGCCGTTGCGCGGCATGCGGTCGAAGAAGTCGTCGAGGATGTGGCCCATGAGCATCTCGTCGCTTGGGGGCCTGCTGAGAGCATCGCGATTCATGACTGCGCCTCCGTTCGGGATCGGCGAAAGAGCAGATCGTCTTTCAGTTGCCGCCGCGCGTGCATTTGGCCGGCAATACGGACATTGGAGCATGGCGGCGCCGGGCGCGAAATGAAAAATGCTAAGGCGCCGGGCGAAAACGAAGGAACCAACCGCGCCTCCTCGGGTTTGCAGGGGCATCCGGCAAAGCCAGGGGAGATTTTCCATGCCGCGCGGAGACAAGTCCAAATACACCGACAAGCAGGAGCGCAAGGCCGACCACATCGCCGAAGGCTACGAGAAGCGCGGCGTGTCCGAGAAGGAAGCCGAGCGCCGCGCCTGGGCCACCGTCAACAAGGACGACGGCGGCGGCAAGAAGCCGGGCGGCTCCGGCCGCGGCAAGGAAACCGGCCACCCGGCGGCCCACAAGGGCGGCGAGAAGGGCGGCAAGGCCGCGGCCTCGCGCAGCGGCGCGGACCGCTCGGCTTCGGCGAAGAAGGCGGCGGCGACCCGCAAGCGCAACGCCGAGCACGCCCACCACTAGGCGCCCGCCATGGCCAGGCAGGACAAATGGTCGGGCGAGGTGACCCGGCACAGCGACGCGCTCGATCTGGAAGAGAACGTCTTCGAGAAGGACGATCCGAAGGAGATCGCCGCGTCGCTGAAACGCTCCGCCGAGCAGAGCCACAGGCGCAAGGCCGAGCCTTTCCGCTCCGCCATGTCGATGCTGACCTTCTATATCAACCGGGCCGGCAGGAACCTGCCCGCCGCGCGCAGAAAAGTTCTCGAAGACGCCAAGGACGAATTGCGCCTGGCCTTCGGCCGGCCGAGGGCGAAGTAGCATGGCCGCCCGCCTGCCGGCCAAGCGGGATTTTCCGGTCGGCGAAGTCCGCCGCTACCTGGAGCCGGGCCCGGTCGTGCTGGTGTCGTCGCGGCTGGGCGACGAGGCCAACATCATGACGCTCGGCTGGCACACGGTGCTGGCGTTCTCGCCGTCGCTGATCGGGCTCATGATCTCGTCCGGCAACCACAGCCACCGCATGATCCGGGAAAGCGGCGAATGCGTCGTCAACCTGCCGACGACCCGCCTGACCGACACCGTCGTGCGCATCGGCAACACGTCCGGCGCGGACACCGACAAGTTCGCCGCCTTCGGCCTGACCGCCGGCGCGGCATCGCGCGTCGCCGCGCCGCTGGTCCGAGACTGCCACGCGAATTTCGAGTGCCGCCTGCACGACGATGCGCTGGTCCACCGCTATGATTTCTTCGTCTTCGAGGTGGTCAAGGCCCATGTCGCCGCCTTTCCGAAGCATCCCGAAACCCTCCACTACACCGGCGACGGCGTCTTCGTCGTCGCCGGCAAGGTCGTCAGCCGCCGGTCGCTGTTCCGGCCCGCGATGCTGTGAGCGGCCCTGACCGCCCATCTGGCCATCATCCGCCGTTTGCGCCACAGTCCGCCGAAACGGAGGCGCGGAAAAGAATGTTCAGATGGGGCGTGCTGTCGACGGCCAAGATCGGGCGCGAACACGTGCTGCCGGCGATCGCCGAGTCCGCCAACGGCGTGGTGTCTGCCGTCGCCAGCCGCGATCCGTCCCGCGCGCGGGATCTTGCGGACAGGTTCGGCGCGCCCCACGCGTTCGGCTCCTATGACGAACTGCTGGAATCGGACGCGGTCGACGGCGTCTACGTCCCGTTGCCGACCGCGCAGCACGCGCAATGGGCGGCCAAGGCGGCGCGGGCCGGCAAGCATGTGCTGGTGGAAAAGCCGCTGGCACTCGACGCCGCCGACATCGCCCCGCTGATCGCGCTGCGCGACGCGCGCGCGGTGCTGATCGCCGAGGCCTTCATGGTCGCCTACCACCCGCAATGGTCGACGGTGCGCGACCTGATCGCCGCCGGTGCGCTCGGAAAGCTGCGGCAGGTGCAGGCGGCCTTCACCTACCACAATGTCGATCCCGCCAACATGCGCAACCGCCCGGAACTGGGCGGCGGGGCGCTGCGCGACATCGGCGTTTATCCAGTCGTCGCCGCCAGCCTGGCGACCGGGCGCGAACCGGTGCGCGTGCAGGCGGTCGTCGAGCGCGACCCGCGCTTCGGCACCGATCGCCACGCTTCGGTCCGCGTCGATTTCGGCGATTTCGAGCTTTCCTTCTATGTCGGCACGCAGATGGCGGCGCGCCAGGCCATGCTCTTCCACGGCGACGCCGGCACGCTCGAACTCGCCGCGCCCTTCCAGGCCGGCATCTACGACCAGGCGCGCCTCGACGTGTTCGACCGGAAGCGCACGCAAGGCGCTGTGCATCGCTTTCCGGGGGTGAACCAGTACCGTCTTCAGGCCGAAGCCTTCGTGCGCGCCGCGAGGGGAGAGGATGTTCAGCTCTTCACGCTGGAACAGTCGGTCCTCAACCAGCGCGTCATCGACGCGATCTTCCGGGCCGGCGACAGCGGCGGCTGGGAGAGGGTCTGACCGGGGCGCTCACCACCACACCGCGCCGCGCGACAGCCTCATCCTCGGCTTGCCCGATGGCGCGTTGAGCGGGCCGTGCTGCGCCGGCCGGCTGTCGTCCAGGCAATCGTCCTCTCCGCCCGTCTCCGGCGGCCCATCCATGAAGCCGAGCGGCCCGGCGAAGCCGTGTCGATGGCCATCCGGCGTCAGCCGCACCCGAGGCACCAGCGAGGGCCGGCGCACCGCCGGCGCGGCTGCCGGGAAGGCGGCGCCGGCCTGGCCGCCGGCCGGCTTCAGCGCCATCAGCCGCGCCACGCGGTCGGCCGTCAGCGGGTGGGTGCGCAACACGGACGGGTCGGGAATGCGCCCGCCGGGGAGCACCAGGCTTTCCCACAGCCGGCCCTGCGCCTTCTCCAGCTTGGTCAGCGCCGAGGCCAGCCCGTCCGGGTCGCCCGTCAGCGCCACGGCGCCGAGGTCCGCGTCGAATTCGCGCGTGCGCGACAGCGCCATCTGCAAGAGCCCGCCCACCGTCGGCGCGGCCATCAGCACCAGCACGGCCAGCCACGGCACCTGCGCCTCGTAGCCGCCGGCGAAGCCGAACAGGTTGAGGACCAGCGAGAACAGGCCGACCGTCGACATGAAGGAGGTGAAGCGCGACACCATGTCCGCGAAGGCCATGACGCGCACGTCCTCATGCGCGATGTGGCTCATCTCGTGCGCCAGCACGCCGGCCAGCTCGCGCGCCGACAGGGTGCGCACCAGCGCGTCGGTCACCGCGATGGCGGCGTCGTCGCGCCGGCCGACGGCGAAGGCGTTCATCATCGTCGAGGGCACGACGTGCAGGCTGGGCGCGGACGGCAGGCCGGCGCGCCGCGCCAGCTCCTCGACGATGGCGAAACCGGCGGGGAACTCGGCGCGCGCGAGCGGCCGCGCCTTGTACATCGACAGCACCATGTGCGGGCTGACGCGCCGGGCGAGGGCGAGCGACACGCCGCCGAAGATCAGCGCGTAGACGATGCCGCTCCAGCCGCCGAAGGCCCAGGCGGTCACGCCGAGCAGCAGCAGGCTGCCGGCGGCCAGCATCCAGCTATGCAGCATGTTGAGGAGGCGGTGGCGGTCGTGCGCGGCGGTCATGCCTCCAATATGGATGGTCCGAGCCGGCTTGCGAAGATGCCGGGACCGATCGTCGCGCTCCGCGCCCGGCAAGCGGCCCGGCGCTGGGGCAGGCGCCGCGATCAAGGTTTTTTGTCGTCCCGGTGGGTGGACAGGGCAGCGGAATGTCGACCTTATTGATATGATTCGCTTGGGCGCTCCCGAAGGAGGGTTCGGGAGCCCATGGCCGCGAAGCCGGAACACCGGCGCGCGGGCGACGACGGGAGAACGATGACGCTGAAGAAAATCATCTGGCCGGTCGTCGGCGCGGCCGCGATCGTGTTTTCGGTCTGGCTGCTCTATCACGAGCTGCGCGGCCTTTCGCTGGAGGAGCTGTGGGGAAGCCTGATGGCGATCCCCGCGCGCGACTGGCTGCTGTCGGCGCTGTGCACGCTCGCCGCCTATGCCGCGCTGGCCGGCTACGACCGCATCGCGCTGCTGCATCTGGAGCGCCATGTGAACTGGCTCTTCATCGCGGTCTGCTCCTTCACCACCTACGCGCTGTCGCACAACATCGGGGCCTCCGTCGTGTCGGGGGCGGTCATCCGCTACCGCGCCTATTCTTCGCGCGGGCTCACCCCGCGCGAGATCGGCATATTGGTGGCCTTCTGCTCCTTCACCTTCGCGCTCGGCGTCGTCCTGCTCACCGGCATCGTGCTGGTCCTGGAGCCCGGCATCATCGAGCGCTTCGGCGAGCACCTTCCCTCCGTGCTCTCCGTCACCAGCGGCTATGTCCTGCTCGCCCTCGTCGCCTTCTACGTGTTCGGAAGCTGGATCGGCCTGAAGCCGCTGACCATCCGCTCCTTCTCCATCACCTATCCCCGCCTGCCGGTGGTGGCGCGCCAGCTCGTCGTCGGGCCGCTGGAGCTGCTGGCGGCCGCCGGCATCGTCTATTTCGCGCTGCCGGATGCCGGCAACCCCGGCTACGTGGTGGTGCTCGGCATCTTCCTGATTTCCTTCTCCGTCGCGCTGCTGTCGCATGCGCCCGGCGGGGTCGGGGTGCTGGAGCTGGTCTTCATCCTCGGCCTGCCCGAGATGGATTCGACCGACGTGCTCGCCGCGCTGCTGGTGTTCCGGCTGTTCTACCTGATCGTCCCCTTCGTCGCCGCGCTCTTCGTCATCTTCATCTTCGAGCGCTCGCAGCTTCTGCGCCCCGACCTCGACGCCAGAACCCTCGAAGGACGGGAAAAGGCCGGTTAGTCCTGTCCAAGCCGGCTTGCGTCGCAAAACACCCGTTCTTATATACGCCGCGACGCCGCAAGCCGTCCCGCCGTGGACGGTCTCGCGGATGCCATCGTGTAGCGAAAGGGGCTGTCCCCGGAACGCCTTATTGGGTCCCGACGGCCTGCTGAAAGGAGAGCAGAGAAATGGCAAAAGTAATCGGCATCGACCTCGGAACGACGAATAGCTGCGTCGCCGTCATGGACGGCAAGGACGCCAAGGTCATCGAGAATGCGGAAGGCGCGCGCACCACGCCCTCCATCGTCGCCTTCACCTCGGACGGTGAGCGGCTCGTCGGCCAGCCGGCCAAGCGCCAGGCGGTGACGAACCCGGAAAACACCGTCTTCGCGGTGAAGCGCCTCATCGGCCGCCGCTATGACGACCCGGTGACGGAGAAGGACAAGAAGCTCGTCCCCTACAAGATCGTGAAGGGCGACAATGGCGACGCCTGGGTCGAGGCCGGCGGCAGGAAGCAGTCGCCCAGCCAGATCTCGGCCATGACGCTCCAGAAGATGAAGGAGACGGCGGAGGCCTATCTCGGCGAGAAGGTCGACAAGGCCGTCATCACCGTTCCCGCCTACTTCAACGACGCCCAGCGCCAGGCCACCAAGGACGCCGGCAAGATCGCCGGGCTGGAGGTTCTGCGCATCATCAACGAGCCGACCGCCGCCGCGCTCGCCTACGGCCTCGACAAGAAGGACGGCAAGACCATCGCCGTCTACGACCTCGGCGGCGGCACCTTCGACGTTTCCGTGCTGGAGATCGGCGACGGCGTGTTCGAGGTGAAGTCGACCAACGGCGACACCTTCCTCGGCGGCGAGGATTTCGACATGCGCCTGGTCGAGTACCTGGCGGCCGAGTTCAAGAAGGAGCAGGGCATTGACCTGCGCAACGACAAGCTGGCCCTGCAGCGCCTGAAGGAGGCTGCGGAGAAGGCCAAGATCGAGCTGTCTTCCGCTTCGCAGACCGAGATCAACCTGCCCTTCATCACCGCCGACGCCTCCGGGCCGAAGCATTTGACGATGAAGCTCACCCGCGCCAAGTTCGAGCAGCTTGTCGACGACCTCGTGCAGCGCACCATCGAGCCCTGCAAGGCGGCGCTCAAGGATGCCGGCCTCAAGGCGGCCGAGATCGACGAGGTGGTCCTGGTCGGCGGCATGACGCGCATGCCGAAGGTCCAGGAGGTCGTGAAGCAGTTCTTCGGCAAGGAGCCGCACAAGGGCGTGAACCCCGACGAGGTGGTGGCGATCGGCGCGGCCATCCAGGCCGGCGTGCTGCAGGGCGACGTCAAGGACGTGTTGCTGCTCGACGTGACCCCGCTGTCGCTGGGCATCGAGACGCTGGGCGGCGTGTTCACCCGCCTGATCGAGCGCAACACCACGATCCCGACCAAGAAGAGCCAGGTCTTCTCCACGGCCGAGGACAGCCAGTCCGCCGTGACGATCCGGGTCTTCCAGGGCGAGCGCGAGATGGCGGCCGACAACAAGATGCTCGGCCAGTTCGACCTGGTCGGCATCCCGCCCGCGCCGCGCGGCGTGCCGCAGATCGAGGTCACCTTCGACATCGACGCCAACGGCATCGTCAACGTCTCGGCCAAGGACAAGGGCACCGGCAAGGAGCACCAGATCCGCATCCAGGCCTCCGGCGGCCTGTCGGACGCCGACATCGAGAAGATGGTCAAGGACGCCGAGGCCAACGCCGAGGCCGACAAGAAGCGCCGCGGCCTGGTCGAGGCCCGCAACCAGGCCGAGGGCCTGCTGCACTCGAGCGAGAAGTCGCTGAAGGATTTTGGCGACAAGGTCTCGTCCGACGACCGCAAGGCCATCGAGGACGCCATTGCGGGGCTCCGCACGGCGGCCGAGGGCGACGACGCCGAGGCGATCAACACCGCCTCGCAGAAGCTCGCCGAGGCCTCGATGAAGCTCGGCCAGGCGATGTACGAGGCCTCGCAGAAGGAAGCGGCCGAAGCCGACGCCAAGGCCGATGCCGCCAAGGACTCCGACGTGGTCGACGCCGACTTCGAGGAGATCGACGAGGACGACAAGAAGAAGTCGGCCTGACCGATTTCACCAGAACGCGAAAAGCCCGGTTCCGGCCGGGCTTTTTTGCAACCGTCACTCGAAATCGTGCCGCCGGCTTCCGCCAGGCACTGGCGCTGGCGGCGCGCCGCACCTAAATCGAAACCCACAATTCGGGGCGGGCAAGAAAAACGATGCGGCAGGACATTGATCATCCGGGCAGAGGGACATGAAGGCTGATTTCTACGAGACGCTCGGCGTCAGGAAGACCGCCGACGAGAAGGAGCTGAAGGCGGCGTTCCGCAAGCTCGCCATGCAGTTCCATCCCGACAAGAATCCCGGCGACGCCTCCTGCGAGCACAAGTTCAAGGAGATCGGCGAGGCCTATGAGTGCCTCAAGGATCCGCAGAAGCGCGCCGCCTACGACCGTTTCGGCCATGCCGCCTTCGAGAACGGCGCGGGTGCCGGCGCGCGCGGCGGCTTCGCGGCGGGCGGCTTCGGCGACATCTTCGAGGACATCTTCGGCGAGATGATGGGCGGCCGCCGCCGCTCCTCGGGCGGTCGCGAGCGCGGCGCGGACCTGCGCTACAATATGGAAATCACGCTGGAGGAGGCCTTCGCCGGCAAGACCGCCCAGATCCGCGTGCCGGCCTCCATCTCCTGTACGGACTGCTCCGGCTCGGGCGCCAAGCCCGGCACGCAGCCCGTCACCTGCCAGATGTGCGGCGGGCACGGTAAAGTGCGCGCCTCTCAAGGGTTCTTCTCCATCGAGCGGACCTGCCCGACCTGCCAGGGACGCGGCCAGACCATCAAGGACCCCTGTCCGAAATGTTCGGGTCAGGGCAGGGTGGTCGAGGAGCGCTCGCTGTCGGTCAACATCCCCGCCGGCATCGAGGACGGCACCCGCATCAGGCTCGCCAACGAGGGCGAGGCCGGCATGCGCGGCGGCCCGCCCGGCGACCTCTACATCTTCCTGTCGGTCAAGCCGCACGAGTTCTTCCAGCGCGACGGCGCCGACCTGTTCTGCAAGGTGCCGATCTCGATGACCACCGCCGCGCTAGGCGGCTCCTTCGAGGTGGCGACGCTGGACGGCTCGCAGACGCGCGTGAAGGTGCCGGAGGGCACGCAGAACGACCGCCAGTTCCGGCTCAAGGGCAAGGGCATGCCGGTGCTTCGCCAGCCCACCGTCGGTGACCTCTACATCCAGACGGTGGTCGAGACGCCGCAGAACCTCTCCAAGCGCCAGCGCGAGCTGCTGGAGGAGTTCGAGAAGCTGTCGTCGAGGGAGAATTCGCCCGAATCCAGCGGCTTCTTCTCGCGCATGAAGGATTTTTTCGAGTCGTTCAGCGAGCGCTGACCCGGCCTCCTCACCTGCCCTTTGGGACGCGTGCGCGACAGGATGCGACAAAAATCGGTGGCAAAACGACATCGAAACCTTGCGTTGACGCCGCGGACTGCTATGTGTCCCGGCACGGTTCATGGAGACGTCGATGGCTGCCACCGGACTGCGCAAGTTCGCCGCCAGGTTCGATGACGAGCTGAAATTCTTCAAGGGCTGGATCGACAAGCCTCGCGCCGTGGGGTCGATCGTCCCGACCAGTTCGGTCACCGCGCGGCGAATGGCCTCCGTCATCAATACCGGCTCGGGCCTGCCCGTGCTGGAAGTGGGGCCTGGCACCGGCGTCATCACCAAGGCGATCCTGGAACGCGGCGTCCGCCCCGGCGATCTCTACACGGTGGAATATTCCGCTGACTTCGTGCGCCATCTGCGCAAGCTCTATCCGGGCGTCAACGTCATCGAGGGCGACGGCTTCAATCTCGACGTCACGCTGGGCGCGCATGCCGGACTGACCTTCGACAGCATCGTGTCGGGCGTGCCGCTGCTGAATTTCCCGGTCACCATGCGGGTCGCCTATCTGGACAGCCTGCTGCGCCGCATCCCGGCCGGCCGGCCGGTCATCCAGCTCACCTACGGGCCGAAGTCGCCCATCCCGCCCGGCCTCGGCAACTACACGGTCGAGCACTTCCGCTTCGTCATCCGCAACATCCCGCCGACGCAGCTCTGGATCTACCGCCGCCCCGCCGGCAACTGAACGGTCAGCCGGCTGGCTCCAGCGCCTTGATCTCGCGGTGCGCCTGCTTCAGCGCCGCCGCGACGGTGGCCTTGTAGCGCACATGCGGCGGGCGCACGCCATGCGCGAACAGCATGCGCCGCGCCGGCTGCGACGCGCCCGTCACGAACACCCTCACCCCCGCCCGCTCCGCCTTGCGAACCGCGCCCTCGATGACGTTGGCGGCGGTGGAGTCGATGAGCGGCGCGGCCGAGCAGTCCAGCACGAGCGCCCTGCGCCCGTCGGCGATGGAGTCCAGCACCGTGCCGACCGTCGAGGCCGCGCCGAAGAAGAACGCGCCCGAGATGCGGTAGACCACCACGTCCCGGTCGCTTTGCCGCGCCTCGTCGACGGCGTCGTCGTCCGGCGCGTCGCTCTCCACCGACGCCATGCCGGCCATGCGGTGGATGAACAACACCGAGCCGAGCAGGAAGCCGACGACGATGCCTTCCGTCAGGTCGCGGAAGACCACCAGCAGGAAGGTGACGACGAGCACGACCGCGTCGCCGCGCGAGGAACGCAGCAGCGCCGCGATCGCTTCCTTCTCGACCATGTTCCAGGCGACCACGGCGAGCAGCCCGGCCAGCGCCGCCAGCGGAATGTAGCTGGCCAGCGGCGCGGCGAGCAGCATGAAGCCGAGCAGGAAGGCGGAATGCAGCATGCCCGACACCGGCCCGTGCGCGCCGGCGCGCACATTGGTGGCGGTGCGCGCCAGCGTGCCGGTGACCGGCATGCCGCCGAACAGCGCGGAGCCGATATTGGCGAAACCCTGCGCCACCAGCTCGCAGCTCGAGCGGTGCCGGCGGCCCGACATGCCGTCGGCGACAACCGCCGACAGCAGCGATTCGATGGCGCCGAGCAGCGCGAAGGCGATCGCGTCGGGCAGCACCGCCAGCGCCTTCTCCAGGCTGAAGGCCGGCAGCGCCGGCATGGGCAGCGCGCGCGGGATGCCGCCGAAGCGCGTGCCGATCGTCTCGACCGGCAGCGCCAGCAGGGCCACGGCCACCGAGGCGGCCGCCACGGCGATCAGGAAAGCCGGCCAGCGGGGGCGCAGGCGCCTTACGCCGAGCACCAGCGCGACGGTGATCAGCGCCACCGCGACGGCCGCGCCGTTGACGGTCGATGCCGCCGCCCACAGCGCCTCGATCTTCGGCAGGAAGGGGCCGGGCTCGCGGTCCGGCAGCGTCAGGCCGAACAGGTCGCGGAGCTGGCTGGCGAAGATGATGACGGCGATGCCGGCGGTGAAGCCGACGGTGACGGGGTAGGGGATCAGCTTGATGTAGCGGCCGATCCGCAGCCAGCCGATGCAGAGCAGAAAGCCGCCCGCCATCAGCGTCGCCAGCAGCATCCCGTCGACGCCGTGCCGTTCGACGGCCGCGGCCACCAGCACGATGAAGGCCCCGGCCGGCCCGCCGATCTGGTAGCGGCTGCCGCCCAGCGCCGAAACGATGAAGCCGCCGACGATCGCCGCGAACAATCCGCGCTCCGGCCCGACGCCGGACGCGATGGCGAGCGCCATGGACAGCGGCAGCGCCACGATCGCCACCGTCAGTCCGGCCAGCACGTCGGCGCGCAGATGCGGCAGGCCGTAGCCCTCGCGCAGCGTGCTGACCAGCTTGGGCGTGAAGCTTTCCGGGGGGCTGCGCCGCCCCTGTCGTGGATGGGCGTGTGCCGTCATGTCCTTACCCTTCGCCGGGCTCCCGCAACCGCACGCCCCTGCCGCCCGCCGCGCTCGCCTGGCCCTCGCCGATCAGCACCACGCCGGCTTCCTCGAGCGCCTGGATCACCTTGACCAGCGTGTCGACCACGCCGCGCACGACGCCGTCGCTGGCCTCCATGCGCTGGATGGTCGGCAGCGACACGCTGGCGCGCTGCGCCAGCGTCTTCTGGTCGATGCCGACGAGCGCGCGCGCCGCGCGCATCTGCTGTGCGGTGATCATGACGTCAAGCTCCGTCTGAGCATGCAATATAAATGTATAAACGCCCTATAATGATGTTTCAAGCATCATTATAGATGCTTTCTGCGGGCGCCGATCCAGCGCGCCGCGATCCAGCAGGCGAGCGCCCAGGCGAAACCGGCGCACCAGCCCGCCAGCACGTCGGAAGGCCAGTGCACGCCGAGATAGACCCGGCTGATACCGACGAGCAGAGCCAGCAGCACGGCAAGCGAAAGAAAGAAGATGGCGGTGCGGCGGCTGTCCGCCGCCCGCGCCAGCAGCGAGCCGAGCGTCAGGTAGGTCACGGCCGACAGCATGGCGTGGCCGCTGGGGAAGGACAGCGTCTGCACATCCGCCAGATGCGCGACGAGGTCGGGACGCGGCCGGTCGATTCCGAGCTTGAGCAGCGACGAGAGAATCTGGCCGCCCGCCACCGCGATGATGACGGTGATCGCGTCGAAGCGCTTGCCGGCCATGACGAGGTAGGCGACCGAGGCGAGCACGATCAGCGCCAGCACCGAAACGCTGCCGAGCGCCGTGATGTCGCGCACCGCCTCCTCGAACCAGCGCGGCCCGATCGGATCGTCGGGCCGTCCGGCTTCGCGGAAGACCAGCAGGATCGAGGTGTCGAACCCATGCGGCGTGGAGGCGCGGGCCATTTCCGCCAGTTCCACGAAGCCCCACAGGCCGGCGGCGATCGCCAGCCCCGCCATCAGCACCGGGAACTCCACCCGCCGTGTCAGCAAGGCCAGTCGATCCCGCATCGCACGCTCCGCTTTCGTTCCGACGCCGTCATGCTGCTGTAATGCGCGGCGGCTAACCGGGTGTCCTGTCATCTCAAGCCAGTTCACCAGCCAGAGGTCAATCCGATGAACGAACATCGCAGCGGGGATTTCCAGTTCCCCACCAGCCTGCTCGAGGAAAACGACGGCCCTGGCCACAACCCGACCGACAATCGCACCATGGGCGAGATCATCGCCGCGCGCTTCTCGCGCCGCGGTTTCCTGCGCGGCTCGCTGGCCGTTTCGGCCATCGCCGCCACCGTCAGTCCCGTCGCTCTGATGATGGCCGACGAGGCCCGCGCCGCCTCCAAGTCCGCCTTCTCGTTCGACGAGGTCGAGGCGGGCATCGACGACAGGCATCACGTCGCGGCCGGCTATGACGCCGACGTGCTGCTGCGCTGGGGCGACCCGCTCTTCGCCGATGCGCCGGAGTTCGACCCGGTCAAACAGACCGCCGCCGCCCAGGCAAAACAATTCGGCTACAACAACGACTATGTCGGCTACATTCCTCTCGACGGTTCGTCCACGCACGGCCTGCTGGTGGTCAACCACGAATACACCAACCCTCACCTGATGTTCCCCGGCCTCGTCTCCATCGAGGAGAAGGACGGCAAGAAGGCGATGAAGCAGGCCAGGCTCTCCAGGGAGCAGGTCGACATCGAGCTCGCCGCCCATGGCGGCGCGATTGTCGAGATCCGCAAGGAGGGCGGCAAGTGGCAGGTCGTGCGCGACGGCGGGCTGAACCGCCGCATCACCGCGACGACAGAGATGCGGATCACCGGTCCGGCCGCCGGCTCCGACCGCCTCAAGACCGGTGCCGACGCCACCGGCACGACGGTGTTCGGCACCGTCAACAACTGCGCCGGCGGCGTCACGCCCTGGGGCACCTACGTCATGGCCGAGGAGAACATCCACGGCTACTTCTCCGGTGCGCTGCCGGAAGGCCATCGCGAGGCCGCCAACTACAAGCGTCTGGGCATTCCGGAAGGCTCCTACGAATGGGCCGACCACTACGATCGCTTCGACATCGGCAAGGAGCCGAACGAGCCGAACCGCTTCGGCTGGATCGTCGAGGTCGACGTGATGGACCCGAACTCGCTGCCGAAAAAGCGCACCGCGCTCGGCCGCTTCAAGCACGAGGGCGCCGAATCGATCGTCGCCGCCAACGGCAAGGTCGTCTTCTATCTCGGCGACGACGAGCGCTTCGACTACGTCTACAAATTCGTCACCGCCGGCACGTTCAATCCGAACGATCGCGCCGCCAACATGGACCTGCTCGACGAGGGCACGCTCCATGTCGCGAAATTCGCCGAGGATGGCTCCGTCCTGTGGATGCCGCTCGTCTTCGGACAGGGCCCGCTGACCGAAGCCAATGGTTTCGCCAGCCAGGCGGACGTGCTGATCGAGACGCGCCGCGCCGCCGACCTGCTCGGCGCCACCAAGATGGACCGGCCGGAGGACATTCAGCCGAACGCCGTCAACGGCAAGGTCTACGTCATGCTGACCAACAACACGCGCCGCAAGGACGATCAGGTCGACGCCGCCAACCCGCGCGCGAAGAACGCCTTCGGCCACATCATCGAGATCGCCGAGGACGGCGGCGACTTCACCGCCACCGGCGGCAAATGGGAAGTGCTGCTGAAATGCGGCGACCCCTCGGTGGCCGAGGTGGGCGCCTCCTTCTCCACCGACACCACGAAGAACGGCTGGTTCGGCATGCCGGACAACTGCGCGGTCGATTCCGCCGGCCGCCTGTGGGTCGCGACCGACGGCAACAATCCGGAGGCCACCGGCCGCACCGACGGCCTGTGGGCGGTGGACACGGAAGGCGAGGCGCGCGCCACGTCCAAGCTGTTCTTCCGCGTGCCGGCCGGCGCCGAGATGTGCGGCCCGCTGTTCACGCCGGACGACGAGACGGCTTTCGTCGCCGTCCAGCATCCGGGCGACGGCGGCACCGACTGGCCGGAATTCGGCCGTCCGTCCTACTACGAGGACCTGTCCACCCGCTGGCCCGACTTCAAGCCCGACATGCCCACCCGTCCGGCGGTCGTGGTCATCACGAAGCAGGGCGGCGGCAAGATAGCCGTGTGACCGGCAGATTGTCCGCACATGGCGAAAGGGGCGGCATTCGTCGCCCCTTTTCCTTTTGGGGGCGGTGCTCCGGCCCTTACCCGCGCTTGACGGTCTCCGGCTTCTCCACGCGTCGCGTCGGCGTGATCGTCGCGGCGGCGGCCAGCGAGTGGCCGAGCGCCTGCCGCGACCATTTCTGGATGTCGGCCAGCATGCGCTGGCGCAGCCGCTCGACGCGCCGCCCGTTGAAGTAGCGGCTCACCGAATGGATCGGGATCGCCGCCTTCTCCCCCAGCCCGTCGATGACGACGAATTCCGGCTCGCCGTCGCGGCCGTCGGTGAAGACGATGTTCTGTCCGTTGACGTCGCCCAGCACCACATGCTCGCGCTTGCAGCGGTCGAGCAGCGTGTTCAGCGCCGTCAGGTGGAAGGGCTCGAAGCGCCCGGAGCGGCAGAGGTCGCGCAGCGTCGGCGCGATCCGGCCCGTCCGGTCGGCGATCTTCTCGACCACCAGCCCCAGCCCCTCCCTGGTCTGCACGAAGCCGTAGGGCCGCGCGAAGGGCAGCTTGCCGAGCAAGCCGCGCCGGCGCCTGAGCTGGATCAGGAACTCGTTCAACTCCCGCGCCATGGCGCCGTAGATGCCGAGCAGCCGGCGGCGGCGGATCGGGTTGGCCTTCCTGTGGAAGCCGTTTTCGTCGGCCAGGTCCGCGCGCACGGTCTTGACGAGCACGCCGGGCAGGTCCGGGAACTCGTAGACATTGTAATACTGCCCGCCGCCGATCCTGGTCCCCAGGTCGAGGTCGATGAAGTTCGGCAGTCTGAACGGGTCGTCCATGGGCATCGCCCGTCGGGTCCTGAAATCCTGAGCCGGCCAAGCGATGGAAAATACGGTCTGGCGCAGGCTTGCGCAAGGCGCGCGTCCCATGCGCCGGCGAGGGGGCTGCGCGTGGCGTTTTGCCTCTGCGCCGAAGCGCGCGCTTTGACAGCGGCCGGCGGCGCACTATCCTCCCTTCGTCAGGATGGATCGGCCGAACGAGGACTGTCCCATGGACCCGCTGCTGCTCTCCCGCATTCAGTTCGGCGCGAACATCTCCTTCCATATCCTGTTTCCGACCATCACCATCGCGCTCGGCTGGGTGCTGCTGTTCTTCAAGTGGCGCTACAACGCCACCGGCGACACGGCCTGGATGCGGGCCTATTTCACCTGGGTGAAGGTCTTTGCCCTGTCCTTCGCCATGGGCGTGGTGTCGGGCGTCACCATGAGCTTCCAGTTCGGCACCAACTGGCCGGGCTACATGGAGACGGTGGGCAACATAGCCGGCCCGCTGCTGGCCTATGAGGTGCTGACGGCCTTCTTCCTGGAGGCGGCCTTCCTCGGCATCATGCTGTTCGGCTTCCGCCGCGTCTCGAACCGCGTGCACACGCTGGCGACCCTTTTGGTCGCGGGCGGCACCACACTGTCGGCCTTCTGGATCCTCGCCCTCAATTCCTGGATGCAGACGCCGGCCGGCTTCGAGATGCGCGATGGCGTGGCGCATGCAACCGATTGGTGGGCGATCGTCTTCAACCCGTCCTTCCCGTATCGCCTCGCCCACATGCTGCTGGCGTCGGGCCTCACCGTGTCCTTCCTGATCGCCGGCACGTCGGCGCTGCGCCTTCTGGCCGGCGACCGCTCCGAATCCATGTGGAAGGCGCTGCGCACCGGCATCTTCACCGCCGCGGTGCTCATTCCCGTGCAGATCTTCGCCGGCGACCAGCACGGGCTGAACACGCTGGAGCACCAGCCGCAGAAGGTCGCCGCCATGGAGGCGAACTGGCAGACGCGGGGCAACGTGCCGCTGGTGCTGTTCGCCATTCCCGACGAAGCCGCGCGCGAGAACCGCTTCGAGATCGCCATCCCCAACGGCGCGAGCCTGATCCTCGGCCATTCGCCCGGCGCGGTCGTGCCGGGGCTCGACGACTATGCCGGCAACCACCCGCCGGTCTTCCCGGTCTTCTGGGCGTTCCGCATCATGGTCGGCACCGGCCTGGCCATGCTGGCCCTGTCGTGGACGGCCGCCTGGTTCTTGTGGCGACGGCAGACGCTGCCGAAACCCGTCGCTCTGGCGCTGGTGCCGATGGCGCTGTCCGGCTGGGTGGCGACGCTCGCCGGCTGGTACACGACCGAGATCGGCCGCCAGCCCTGGCTGGTCACCGGCATATTGAAGACCGTCGACGCGGTCGGCCCGGTGGCGGGAAGCCACGTGGCTTTCACGCTGACGGTCTATCTGATCCTCTACGCGGTGCTGCTGGTCGCCTATCTCGGCGTGCTGGTGCACCTGGCGCTGAAGGCGGCCCGCGACGGCGACACCTCGCCGCTGCCCTCCGTGCTCGACCGCCCGATGGCGCAGCCCGTTCAGACGGAGAGGTGAGATGCGGGCTTCATCGAGGACGCTGGATCGGGCGCGGGGCGACATCGAAGGGGGAGAAAACCCATGACACTCGACTGGCCCTTCCTCCTGCCCTTGATCTTCGCCGGCCTGATGGGGCTGTCGATCCTGATCTACGTCGTGCTCGACGGCTTCGACCTCGGCATCGGCATCCTGTTTGCATTGGCCGAAGATGAGGAGAAGGACGTCATGATCGCCGCGATCGGCCCGTTCTGGGACGCCAACGAGACGTGGCTGGTGCTGGCCGTCGGCCTGCTGCTCGTCGCGTTCCCCGCCGCGCACGGCGTCATCCTCACCGCGCTTTACATACCCGTCTTCGTGCTGCTGGTGGGGCTGATCCTGCGCGGCGTCGCCTTCGATTTCCGCGCCAAGGTGCCGGCCGGAGGCAAGCATCGCTGGAACATGGCCTTCCTCGTCGGCTCCGTCGTCGCCTCGCTGGCGCAGGGCTACATGCTCGGCGTCTATGTGCTCGGCCTCGACACGGGCTTGCCCGCCATGGCCTTCGGCGCGCTGGTGGCGCTGTGCCTCGCAGCCTCCTACGCCGCCATGGGCGCGGCATGGCTGATCTACAAGACCGAAGGCGCGTTGCAGAAGAATGCCGTGCTGTGGCTGCGCTCCGCCCTGGTCTTCACCGCGCTCGGCATGGCGGCCGTATCGCTGGCCACCCCCTTCGCAAGCCCGAGAATCTTCGACAAATGGTTCGTGCTGCCGGACATGATCTGGCTGTCGCCTCTGCCCGTGCTGTCCGCGATCCTGTTCCTGTGGCTGTGGCGTCAGACCTTCGCGCTTCCAAGGGAGAACGACCGCCACGCGCTGACGCCCTTCCTGACGCTGTCGGGCATCTTCGCGCTCGGCTTCGCCGGGCTCGCCTGGTCCTTCTACCCGTTCGTCGTGCCGGACCGGCTGACCATCTGGGAGGCGGCGTCCGCGCCGGAAAGCCTGGCGATCATCCTCGCCGGCACGGCCGTCGTGCTGCCGATCATCATCGTCTATTCGTTCTATGCCTACCGCGTGTTTTCAGGCAAGGCGACGGACCTGACCTACGATTGAAGGAGCGCGCCCTCCGGCGCTTCGCGCCACCTCCCCCGCTTCGCAGGGGAAGATTTCGGGCTGAAGCCGACCGCGACCTCGATCCTCCCCCGTTCACGGGGGAGGGGGACCGCCGAAGGCGGTGGAGGGGGCGCTGCTTGCCGCCCGCCTCTCAGACCACGATACTGTCCGCCGCGCTCCTGATCGCCGCGATGTTCCTCGCGTAGGCCTGTTCGTTCCCGCCCTTGAACACCGCCGAGCCCGCCACCAGCACGTCCGCGCCCGCCCGCGTCACCAATGGCGCGGTTTCGGGCGTGATGCCGCCGTCGATCTCGATATGGATCGGCCGCCCGCCGACCATCGCCTTGACGCGTCTGACCTTCTCCACCACCGCCGGAATGAAGGCCTGCCCGCCGAAGCCGGGGTTCACCGTCATCAGCAGCACGAGGTCGAGCCGGTCGAGCACATATTCGATGACGCTCTCCGGCGTGCCGGGGTTGAGCGACACGCCCGCCTTCTTGCCCAGCGCCTTGATGGCTTGCAGCGACCGGTCGAGATGCGGTCCCGCCTCGGCATGCACGGTGATGATGTCGCAGCCGGCGTCGGCGAAGGCCGCCAGATAGGGGTCGGCCGGCGCGATCATGAGATGGCAGTCGAACACCTTGTCCGTGCGGTTGCGGATCGCTTTGATGATGGGCGGGCCGAAGGTGATGTTAGGCACGAAATGCCCGTCCATCACGTCGAGGTGAATCCAATCGGCGCCGGCGCGCGACACGGCCTCCACCTCCTCGCCAAGTTTCGAGAAATCGGCGGACAGCACGGAGGGGGCGATGATCGTCTTTGTCATGCGCCTTCCCTTGTCCGCCCGCGCCGCCGCCGTCAAGGCCCGGCGCCGCCCGGGGCGCGGCGTTCAGCTTCTGGACTGGCCGACCAGAACCGGCTTCTCGGCATAGAGCGCCGGGAACAGCCGCTTGAGGTTCGCGACCTTCGGCAGGTCGTTGTAGACGATGTAGGGCTGGTCGGGGTTCAGCGTCAGATAGTCCTGGTGATAGTCCTCGGCGGGGTAGAACGGCTTGCCCGTCTCGATCGTCGTGACGATCCTGCCGCCGAACAGCTTCGCCCTGTCGAGCTGCGCGATATAGGCCTCCGCGACCTTCTTCTGCTCGGCGTCCTGCGCGAAGATGGTCGAGCGATACTGCGTTCCGTGGTCAGGCCCCTGATAGTTCAACTGCGTCGGGTTGTGCGCCACCGAGAAGTAGACCTGCAGCAGCGTGCCGTAGCTCACCACCGACGGATCGTAGACGACCTCCACCGATTCCGCATGACCCGTCGTGCCGCTGCCCACCGTATAGTATTCGGCGGTCGCCTGCGCGCCGCCCGCATAGCCGGACAGGGCGTTCTTGACGCCCTTCAGATGCTGGAACACGCCCTGCACGCCCCAGAAGCAGCCTCCGGCGAACACGGCCGTCTGCGTTCCGCTGCCTTTGGCCATGTCGACCGCGGGAGCGGGGATTTCGACAGCCTCCTCGGCGGCGAAGCCGACCGTGTTGTGCGCCACGGTCAATCCCAGCGTCAGGATCGCGCCGAGCCCCAGGGCGGTGCCGATGCGCCGCCCCCAATCCTTGCTGGTCGTCATCACGGCGTCCTCCGAACGATGCGTGCGTTCCTGTATAGCGCCGAACCCCGCCGTTGGCGCCATCACATGCGCGTGCGCGGCGCTTGAAGGCCTTTGTCCACCGCGCTTGTGGAACAAAAGCCCCCCTGCTAAAGCCGCGCGATGACGACGCCCATCAAGAACATCCGCAATTTCTCCATCGTCGCCCACATCGACCATGGCAAGTCGACGCTGGCCGACCGGCTGATCCAGCTCACCGGCGCCATGGACGCGCGCGAGATGGCCGGCAAGGAGCAGGTGCTGGACTCGATGGACATCGAGCGCGAGCGCGGCATCACCATCAAGGCGCAGACCGTGCGCCTGAACTACAAGGCCGCCGATGGCCAGGACTATGTGCTGAACTTGATCGACACGCCCGGTCATGTCGACTTCGCCTATGAGGTATCGCGTTCGCTCAAGGCCTGCGAGGGCTCGCTGCTGGTGGTCGACGCCTCGCAAGGCGTCGAGGCGCAGACGCTTGCCAACGTCTACCAGGCCATCGACGCCAACCACGAGATCGTCGTGGTGCTGAACAAGGTCGACCTGCCTGCCGCCGAGCCGGAGCGCGTCAAGGAGCAGATCGAGGAGGTCATCGGCCTCGATGCCTCCGATGCGGTCCTCATCTCGGCCAAGACCGGCATCGGCATCCCCGACGTGCTGGAGGCCATCGTCAAAAAGCTGCCGGCCCCGCGCGAGGGCGATGCGAGCAAGCCGCTCAAGGCCATGCTGGTCGACTCGTGGTACGACGCCTATCTCGGCGTCATCGTGCTGGTGCGCGTCATCGATGGCGTCATGAAAAAGGGCCAGACCATCCGCATGATGGGCACCGGCGCGAAATACCCGGTCGAGCGCACCGGCTTCTTCACGCCCAAGATGATCCCCGCCGACGAGATCGGCCCCGGCGAGTTCGGCTTCATCACCGCCTCCATCAAGGAGGTGGCCGACACCCGCGTCGGCGACACGATCACCGAGGACCGCCGCCCGACGGCGGAAGCGCTGCCCGGCTTCAAGCCGGCGCAGCCGGTCGTCTTCTGCGGCCTGTTCCCCGTCGACGCCGCCGATTTCGAGGATTTGCGCGCCGCCGTGGGCAAGCTGCGCCTGAACGACGCCAGCTTTTCCTACGAGATGGAGACGAGTGCGGCGCTCGGCTTCGGCTTCCGCTGCGGCTTCTTGGGCCTGCTGCATCTCGAGATCATCCAGGAGCGGCTGGAGCGCGAGTTCGACCTCGACCTCATCGCCACCGCCCCCAGCGTCGTCTATCGCATGGCGCTCAACGACGGCACGGTGAAGGAACTGCACAATCCGGCCGACATGCCCGACGTGGTGAAGATCGCCCACATCGAGGAGCCGTGGATACGCGCCACCATCCTGACCCCCGACGACTATCTCGGTTCTATCCTGAAACTCTGCCAGGATCGGCGCGGCGTGCAGGTCGACCTCTCCTATGTGGGAAAGCGCGCCATGCTGGTCTACGAACTGCCGCTGAACGAGGTCGTCTTCGACTTCTACGACCGGCTGAAATCGATCTCCAAGGGCTACGCCTCCTTCGACTACCACCTCACCGACTACAAGGAAGGCGACCTGGTCAAGATGTCGATCCTCGTCAACGACGAGCCGGTCGACGCGCTCTCCATGCTCGTCCACCGCACGGCGGCCGAAAAGCGCGGCCGTGTCATGTGCGAGAAGCTCAAGGAGCTGATCCCGCAGCACATGTTCAAAATCCCGATCCAGGCCGCGATCGGCGGCCGCATCATCGCCCGCGAAACCATCTCCGCGCTGCGCAAGGACGTGACCGCCAAATGCTACGGCGGCGACGCCACCCGCAAGCGCAAGCTGCTGGAGAAGCAGAAGGAGGGCAAGAAGCGCATGCGCCAGTTCGGCAAGGTCGACATCCCGCAGGAGGCGTTCATCCAGGCGCTGAAGATGGGGGACAGCTAGGAACCCAGTCCGACTCTCGTTCCAGCGGAGCAAGGATGCTACCGTGGCGGAATGAGCGGAGGGTTGTGAGTGCGCAATTTCGACTTCAGTTCCTGGCAGGCGATCGTCACCTCGATTGCAGGTTTGCTGCTGGTCACGCTGATCGGCATCGGCATCCGCCTGCTTCTGATGGTGACGATCCAGCAGCGCCGCGAGCGCCAGAACCGCCAGATCAACGAGCGGCTCCGCGCTCTGATCGCTGCCTACAAGACGCTCGGCGGCTCCTTCACCGGCACCCTGACCGTCAACCCGGCGCATCTTCGCGACCTGCGGCGCGGGTCGGTCGAGGGCGACGAGGAGGTCGAGGGCGAGCGGCCCGGCTCCGAACGCGCCCGGCGAACGCGCGACGCGGTCGAAGCGGCGCTTTCGGACATCGTGCTGTTCGGAACGGAAAGTCAGGTCGAGCTTGCCGCCGCCATCATGCGGGACATGGCTGCCGGCCGCCCGACCCACGTCCACGAGCTGGTGGTGTCGCTGCGCAATCATGTCCGCGAAGTCCTGGACCTTGACCCCGTGCCGGCCGGCTTGCTCATTCCCGATCAGGGACCGGCCCGGCCATCGGGTTCCGGCAGTCGAAGCGGCCAGCGCGAAGGCGGACGTGGCGGAAGCGGCGGACGAGGCGGCGGCGGAATGGCGATGGGCGGAGGGATGGCGGGCATGGGCGTGGGGCTCGGCATCCACGGCGCGGCAGCCGCGGACGACAGCGATGAGACCGGCAAGACCTGATCGGAACCTCGCGATTGACCGCGCGCCTGTGTCATGTCATGCGGCACCGAACGTCGGACAAGGTGAGGAATGGCATGACGGACAGGATCGAGCTTCACGGGCTGAAGGTCGCGAAGGGACTCGCGGATTTCGTGGCGGACGAGGTCCTGCCGGGAACCGGCATCGAGGCGGAAAAATTCTGGGCCGGCTTTTCCGCCATCGTGTCCGACCTCGCGCCGAGGAACCGTGCGCTCCTCAAGAAGCGCGACCTGCTGCAGGAGAAGATCGACGCCTGGCACCGCGACAACGGCGCGCCGGCCGACCTGCCGGCCTACAGGAAATTCCTGGCCGAGATCGGCTATCTGGTGCCGGAGGGCGAGACCTTCCGTGTCGAGACGAACAACGTCGACCCCGAGATCGCCACGCTGGCCGGCCCGCAACTCGTCGTGCCGGTGATGAACGCGCGCTATGCGCTGAACGCCGCCAACGCCCGCTGGGGCTCCCTCTACGACGCGCTCTACGGCACGGACGCGATTTCGGAAGCCGACGGCGCGGAGAAGGGGAGAGGTTACAACGCCGCGCGTGGGAAAAAAGTCATCGCCTGGGCGCGGAACTTCCTCGATGGCGCGGTGCCGCTGGCGTCCGGGTCTTGGTCGGACGTGAAGGCCTTTGCCGTGAAGGGCGGACAGCTTGAAGTCACGAAGCTGGACGGCTCCGTCACGGGCCTGAGGGAGGGGCAAAAATTCGCTGGCTATCTCGGCGATCCGTCCGCGCCGACGAACGTCCTGCTCAGAAACAACGGCATCCACATCGAGGTGCTGATCGACGCCTCCTCGGCCATCGGCAAAGACGACCCGGCGCACATTTCCGACGTCTGGCTGGAATCGGCGCTCACGGCGATCATGGACCTCGAGGATTCGATCGCCGCCGTCGATGCGGACGACAAGGTCGCGGCCTACCGCAACTGGCTCGGCCTGATGAAGGGCGACCTGACGGAGGAGGTGACGAAGGGCGAAAAAACCTTCACACGCAAGCTCAATCCGGACCTCGACTATCACGCCCCGGACGGCTCGACCTTCGCGCTGAAGTGCCGCTCGCTGATGCTGGTCAGGAATGTCGGCCACCTGATGACCAATCCGGCGATCCTCGTGACGGACGGAACGGAAATCCCGGAAGGCATCATGGACGCGGCGATCACCAGCCTGATCGCGCTGCACGATGTCGGGCCCGGCGGACGCCGCAAGAATTCGCGCGAGGGCTCGGTCTACATCGTCAAGCCGAAGATGCACGGACCTGAGGAAGTGGCTTTCGCGGTCGAGATCTTCGACAGGGTGGAAGCCTTGCTTGGCCTGCCGAAGAACACGCTCAAGATGGGCATCATGGACGAGGAGCGGCGCACCACCGTCAACCTCAAGGAATGTATCCGCGCCGCCCGCGAGCGCGTGGTGTTCATCAACACCGGCTTCCTCGACCGCACCGGCGACGAGATCCACACCTCGATGGAAGCCGGGCCGATGATCCGCAAGGGCGACATGAAGGCGGCCGCCTGGATTTCCGCCTACGAGAACTGGAACGTCGACACCGGGCTAGACTGCGGGCTTTCCGGCCGGGCGCAGATCGGCAAGGGCATGTGGGCGATGCCCGACCTGATGGCCGCCATGCTGGAGCAGAAGATCGGCCACCCCAAGGCCGGCGCCAACACCGCCTGGGTGCCGTCGCCGACCGCCGCCACGCTGCACGCCACGCACTACCACACGGTGGACGTGCACGCCGTGCAGGAGGGCATCAAGGGCCGGGCGAAGGCGAAGCTGGACGACATCCTGTCCATCCCCGTCGCCGTCCGCCCGAACTGGACGCCGCAAGAAATCCAGAAGGAGCTCGACAACAACGCGCAGGGCATCCTGGGCTATGTCGTGCGCTGGATCGACCAGGGCGTCGGCTGCTCCAAGGTTCCGGACATCAACGATGTCGGCCTGATGGAGGACCGCGCCACGCTGCGCATCTCCTCGCAGCACATGGCCAACTGGCTGCATCACGGCGTCGCGACGCGCGAGCAGGTGATGGAGACCATGAAGCGCATGGCCGCCGTGGTCGACAGCCAGAACGCCGGCGACCCGCTCTACCGGCCGATGGCGGCGGACTTCGACGGCTCGATCGCCTTCCAGGCCGCCTGCGACCTCGTCTTCAAGGGCCGCGAGCAGCCAAACGGATACACCGAGCCCGTGCTCCACAAAAGAAGGCTGGAGTTGAAGGCGCGTGACCAGGCGGCGGGATGATCGTCCCGCTTCTGCCTTGACCCTGCTCGCCATCGATACCTCGGCGGCGGCCTGCGCCGCCTGTGTCTACGACGTGGCCGCCGGGCGCGAGATCGCCCGCGAGGTGCGCGACATCGGCAAGGGTCATGCGGAGCACCTGCTGGGCGTGATCGAAACGGCGCTCGCCCGCGCGGGCATGGACTTTCAGGCGCTAGACAGGATCGTCGTCGGGATCGGGCCGGGTTCCTTCACCGGCATCCGCGTCGGCGTGTCGGCCGCGCGCGGCCTTGCGCTGGCGCTGAAGATCCCGGCGGTCGGCGTCGCCTCGCTGGAGGCGATCGCCACCGAGGCATCCGCTCTTGCGGGCGGCCCGCCGGTGCTGGCTGCGCTGGACGCCGGACGCGGCGGCATCCACGCCGCGATCTACGACGCCGCCGGAAGCGTGCTGGCGGCTCCCTGGTTGTCGACCCCGGACGAGGCCGCGCGGGAGGCGGCGAGGCACGGCGCGGTGCTGGCAGGCTCCGCCGCAGCGACGGTGGCGGCCGAGGCGGACGGCGGGCTCGCCATCGTGGCGACGGCGGCCTTGGCCGACATCGCCACCTATGCGCGCCTTGGCGCCGGCAGGGCGGTCGGCCAAAAACCCGCACCGCTCTATCTGCGCGGCGCGGACGCCAAGCCGCAGGCCGGCTTCGTGCTGCTGCGGAAGGATGCCTGATGCGCTTTCCGCTGTGGCCGAGACGCCCGCGCGACTACGCCGTCGAGACGCTGGAGCCGAGACATGCCGGCGCCATCGCCGCCATCCATCAGGAAAGCTTCGCGCGGCCGTGGAGCGACGTGGAATTCGCCGCGCTGCTGGGCCAGGAGCCGGTCTTCGGCTATCTGGTGCGCGAGGCCGGGCGGCATGCCTCGCCGCTCGCCGGCTTCGTGCTGGCGCGCCTGGCGGCCGGCGAGGCCGAGATCCTCACCATCGCGGTGGCGCGCGTCTACCAGCGCCAGGGACTGGGCTGGAAGCTCATCGACGCGGTGCTGCGCCGGCTGCATGCCGAGCGGGCGGAGGCGCTGTTCCTCGAGGTCGACGAGACGAACGCGCCCGCGCTGGCGCTCTACAGGCGGCTCGGCTTCCGCGAGGTCGGCCGCCGTCCGGGCTACTACCGCTCGAAGGACGGCGACAGCACCGGCGCGCTTGTCATGCGCCGCGATCTTCGCTAGCCGTTTCGGCACAGGGATTGGACAGCGCGTCAACCAGGCTTCGGCGATGATCGGCACGATCCGGCTTTTCTGGGCGGCGACCGTCATCCTCGCCGCGAGCGCGACGCTGGCTCCGCTGCAATGGCTGGCGATGAAGACGCGGCTGGCGCCGGAGCCCTGGTTCAGGACGGCATGGCACCGCGCGGTGCTCAAGGCGCTCGGCATCCGCGTGCACCGGCTGGGCGAACTGAGCGACAGGCGGCCGCTGCTCGTCGCTTCCAATCACGTCTCCTGGACCGATATCGGCGTCATCGGCTCGCAGGTCGACGTCTCCTTCGTCGCCAAGGCCGAGGTGAGCCGCTGGCCGCTGGTCGGCCAGATGGCGCGGTTGCAGCGCACCATCTTCGTGGAACGGGAGGCGCGGCGCAAATCCGGCGAGCAGGCCGGCGAGATCGGCCGCCGGCTGGCCGCCGGCGATGCGGTGCTGCTGTTTCCCGAAGGCACCACGGCGGACGGCAACATGCCGATCGCCTTCAAGAGCACGCTGTTCGGCGCGGCCAGCGCCGCCATGGCCGGCGGAGCGGGCGACCGCGTCTACATCCAGCCGCTCGCCATCGCCTACACGCGCATCCACGGCCTGCCGCTCGGCCGCCAGCATCGTCCCATCGCCTCCTGGATCGGCAGCGACGGCCTCGTTCCCCACTTCACGCAGCTCGCGAAGGAAGGGGCCATCGACGTCGAGCTGCATTTCGGCGAGCCGGTCGAGTTCGTCGTTGATGGCGACCGCAAGCGCCTGACGCGCGAGGTCGAGGCCAGGGTCAAGGCGCTGATGCAGGCCTCGCTCGGCGATCCGCGATGAGGCGCCTGTAGAAACGGCTGTTTTTCGACGCCGAAAAACGGTAGAAGCCGGCCGATGGAGCTAGAGAAGACGGTTGCAGGGGCGGATAGACCCGCCGGGCCCGGGACGGCGGGCGCGCGCGGGGACAAGAAGGTCTTCCTGAAGACCTATGGCTGCCAGATGAACGTCTACGATTCCCAGCGCATGGCCGATGCGCTGGCCGCCGACGGTTTTTCCGAGACGACCCGCATCGAGGAGGCCGACCTCGTCCTCCTGAACACCTGCCATATCCGCGAGAAGGCGGCGGAGAAGGTCTATTCCGAGCTCGGCCGCATCCGCCAGATCAAGGCCGACCGCGCCAGCCTGGGCCGCGAGACGCTGGTGGGCGTCGCCGGCTGCGTCGCGCAGGCGGAAGGGCACGAGATCGTGCGCCGCGCCCCGGTCGTCGATCTCGTCATCGGTCCGCAGACCTATCACCGCCTGCCCGACGCGCTGCGCCGCGCGCGCGGCGGCGACAAGGTGGTCGAGACCGAATACGCCATCGAGGACAAGTTCGCGCACCTGCCGTCGCAGCCGCGAAAGCGCATCGCCACGCGCGGCGTCACGGCGTTTCTGACCGTGCAGGAAGGCTGCGACAAGTTCTGCACCTTTTGCGTCGTGCCTTACACGCGCGGCTCCGAAACCTCGCGGCCCGTGGCGCAGATCGTGGAGGAGGCGACGCGGCTGGCCGATGCCGGCGTGCGCGAGGTGACGCTGCTCGGCCAGAACGTCAACGCCTGGCACGGGCAGGGTCAGGACGGCGCGGAGTGGGGGCTGGGCCGGCTTCTCTACCGGCTGGCCGAAATCCCCGGACTTGCCCGGCTGCGCTACACGACCAGCCATCCGCGCGACATGGACGACGAATTGATCGCCGCCCACCGCGACCTGTCGGCCCTGATGCCCTACCTGCATCTGCCGGTCCAGTCGGGCTCGGACCGCATCCTCAAGGCCATGAACCGCCGCCATGCGGCGAAGGACTATGTGGCGCTGATCGACCGGATCAGGGCGGCGCGGCCCGACATCGCCATGTCGGGCGACTTCATCGTCGGCTTTCCCGGCGAGACGGACGCCGACTTCGAGGCGACCATGGCGCTGGTGCGCGAGATCGGCTACGCGCAGGCCTACTCCTTCAAATATTCGGCGCGTCCCGGCACGCCGGGCGCCGAGATGAAGGGGCATGTCGAGGAGCACGTCAAGGACGAGCGCCTGCAACGGCTGCAGGCGCTGCTGGTGGAACAGCAGCAGGCTTTCGCGGTTGGGATGGTCGGCCGGCGGACCGACGTCCTGATCGAGAAGCCGGGCCGCCATGCCGGCCAGCGGATCGGCCGCTCGCCCTGGCTGCAATCGGTTATTGTTGATGAAAGCCTCGGTGGAATCGGTGACATTGTCGATGTGCGAATCACGCGGACGGGTCCCAACAGCCTGTTCGGCGAGCCGGTCCTGTAGCGGCCGGCAGATGAGGAGAAGCGGTTGAGCGCGAGCGCCGTCGGAACTGCCTCCCCCGCGACGCCCTCCGGGGCCTCGGACATGGCCCACATCGTGCTGACCTTCGACAACAACAAGCTGGCGAGCGCGCTGTACGGCCAGTTCGACGAGAACCTCGCCCGGCTTGAGCAGAAGCTCGGCGTCGACATCCGCTCGCGCGGCAACCAGCTCACCATCAAGGGATCGCAGGAGGCAGCCGAGCAGGCCCGCCGCGCGCTGGACTCGCTCTACGCCATTCTCCAGAAAGGCGTCGACATCGCCCAGTCGGATGTCGACGGGGCCGTGCGCATGGCGCTGGCGGCCGACGACCAGCTCACCTTGCCGACGCTGGAGCGCAAGGGCCGCATGGCGGCGGCGCAGATCGCCACGCGCAAGAAGACCATCTATGCGCGATCCGTCACCCAGGACGCCTACATGCGCGCGCTGGAGCGCTCGGAGCTGGTCTTCGGCATCGGCCCCGCCGGCACGGGCAAGACCTATCTCGCCGTCGCCCACGCGGCGATGCTGCTGGAGCGCGGCATGGTCGAGCGCATCGTGCTGTCGCGCCCTGCCGTCGAGGCCGGCGAGCGCCTCGGCTTCCTGCCCGGCGACATGAAGGAGAAGGTCGACCCCTATCTCAGGCCGCTCTACGACGCGCTCTACGACATGATGCCTGCCGACAAGGTGGAGCGGGCGATTACCGCCGGCGTCATCGAGATCGCGCCGCTGGCCTTCATGCGCGGCCGCACGCTCGCCCATTCCGCCGTGATCCTGGACGAGGCGCAGAACACCACGTCCATGCAGATGAAGATGTTCCTGACCCGGCTGGGCGAGGGCTCGCGCATGATCGTGACCGGCGACCCCTCGCAGATCGACCTGCCCAACAACACCAAGTCCGGGCTGGTCGAGGCGTTGCGGGTGCTCGACGCCGTCCCCGGCATGGTCGTGGTGCGCTTCAACGATGCCGACGTGGTGCGCCACCCGCTGGTGGCCGAGATCGTCCGCGCCTACGACCGCGATTCCAAGCTGTCGCGCGGGCTCGACGCCGGCAACGGATGAGCGTCGCTCCGGTCCCCGTCGAGATCGACATTCAGGTCGAGGCGGGCGGCTGGCCGGCCGGGCCCGAGCTGGAGCTTCTGGTTTCCGCCGCCGTCCAGGCCGGGCTGTCCGAGACCGGCCTCGGGGCGGACGGCGCGGCCGAGCTTAGCATCCTGCTGACCGACGACGCCCGTGTGCGCAAGCTCAACGCCGAGTGGCGCGGCAAGGACAAGCCGACCAACGTGCTGTCCTTTCCCGCCTTTCCCGGCCGGCATGAGAAGAAACTGCCGCCGATGCTGGGCGACATCGTGCTGGCGCGGGAGACCGTGGCGCGCGAGGCGGCCCTGGAAGGCAAGCCGCTGGATCACCATATCACGCACCTCGTGATCCACGGGCTCCTGCATCTGCTCGGCCATGATCACGAGACGGACGCGGAGGCGGAGGCGATGGAGTCGATGGAGCGCAGGGCGCTCGCGAGGCTTGCCATTCCCGATCCCTACGCGTAACACGGATTTGCAAGCGACCGGAAGACGATGAACGACACCCCAGAGACTGCCGCGCAGCCGCAAGGTTCGGGCAGCGCGAGGCCACCGGCCTCCGAACCCGCGGACGAAGGCTCCGCGCCCAGTACCCTGCCGGCGGAGCCGGCACAGGATGCAGCCGCCGAGCGGCCCGGCTTCTTCGAGAGACTGAGTCATCTCTTCAAGCCGAGGAATGGCTCGAGCCTGCGCGAGGAATTCGTCGGCAGGCTGGCGGAGACGGCCACCGAGGCCGGCGCCGAGGCGTTCTCGCCCGGCGAGCGCGCCATGCTCAACAACATCCTGCGGCTGCGTGAGGTGCGGGTCGAGGACGTGATGGTGCCGCGCGCCGACATCGAGGCGGTCGAGATCGGCACGACGCTCGGCGATCTGCTGGCGCTGTTCGAGGAATCCGGCCATTCGCGCATGCCGGTCTACGCCGAATCGCTCGACGACCCGCGCGGCATGGTCCACATCCGCGACGTTCTCGCCCACATCACCCGCTCGGCGCGGGCGAAGAAGCCCGGCCGGGGGCGCAAGCCGTCCGCCGTCGGCGGCGCGCAGACCGCGACCTCCGCCATGCTCGATCTGGCCAAGGTGGACCTGTCGAAGACAATCGGCGATCTCAGCCTCATGCGCACCGTATTGTTCGTGCCCCCCTCGATGCTGGCCTCCGACCTGATGGGCCGCATGCAGGCGTCGCGCACGCAGATGGCGCTGGTCATCGACGAGTACGGCGGCACCGACGGCCTGGTTTCGCTGGAGGACATCGTCGAGATGGTCGTCGGCGACATCGAGGACGAGCATGACGACGACGAGCCGCTGATCACCCGCACGGGCGACGGCATCTTCGTTGTCGACGGCAAGGCCGAGATCGACGACGTCGCCGCCATGATCGGCGACGAGTTCGCCGTCGGCGACCACGGCGAGTATGTCGACACGATCGGCGGCATGATCTTCAACACGCTCGGCCGCGTGCCGGTGCGGGGCGAGGTGGTGCAGGCCATCCCGGGCTTCGAGTTCCATGTGCTCGACGCCGACCCGCGTCGCGTCAAGCGCGTGCGCATCGTCAACATCGCCAAGGCGGAACGCCGCCGCCGGGCGGCGCGCGTCGAGCAGCCGGCCTCCTGACGGCCTGCGGGCATCACGGCTCGCTCCGGAGGTTCGCAGGCGCGCGCCATTTTAGTCGCGTGCCGGGACTGCTAAACCTTCTCCTGTGATTCGCGGAGAGGGCCGGCCGATCGTGGAGCGTCTGGCGGGGCGTTTTGTTCTTCTGTGGGGCTGGCGCGCTCTGTTCGTCGCCTTCGCCGCCGGCGCGCTGGCGACCCTCACCCAGGCCCCCTTCGACTTCTTCGCCGCCGGCCTCGTCTCGTTCCCGATCCTGGTCTGGCTGCTGGACGGCCTTGCCGCCGCGCCGCGCGCGGGACTTCTCGGCCGGCTTCGGCCGGCTTTCGCCGTCGGCTGGTGGTTCGGCTTCGGCTATTTCCTCGCCGGCCTGTGGTGGATCGGCAATGCCGTGCTGGTCGAGGGCGACGACTACGCATGGGCGCTGCCCTTCGCGGTCGTCGGCATCCCGCTCTTGATGGCGTTCTTCTACGGCTTCGCCACGATGCTGGCCCGGCTGTTCTGGCCGGACGGACTCGGCCGCATCGCCTCGCTCGCCGTCGCCTTCGGCCTCGCCGAATGGCTGCGCGGTTTCGTGCTGACCGGCTTTCCGTGGAATCCGATCGGTTTCGCCGTCATGCCGGCGCCGCTTTTGATGCAGAGCGTCACCGTGGTCGGCATGCTGGGCATGAACGCGCTGGCGGTCTTCGTCTTCGCCATGCCCGGCCTTCTGGCCGCGAGGAGGCATCGCGCGGCCGGCTTCGCGCTCGCCGCGGTCCTGATCGCGGCCCACGTGGCCTTTGGTTTCTGGGCGATGCGGACGGCTGGCGGCGCAACCGACGCGAAGAGCCTCGACGTCCGCATCGTGCAGCCGAATGTCGATCTGTCGGAAAAATGGGACGATGCCGTGCGCGACCGGCTGTTCGGCGATCTCGTGGCGCTGTCGACCCGGCCGCCGGCGGCCGGGGCGTCGCAGCCGCAGGTGATCCTGTGGCCCGAGACGGCCATACCCTATCCGCTGACCGAGAGGCCGCAGGCTCTGGCGGCGATCGGCACCATGCTGGAGCCGGGCCAGGTCCTCGTCACGGGCACGGTGCGCAGCGAGCCGCCTTCGGCGCCCGGCCAGCCGCCGCGCTACTACAATTCGGTGGTGCTGATCGACGACGGCGGCGAGATCGTCGAGGCCGTCGACAAGATCCATCTGGTGCCGTTCGGTGAGTACCTGCCCTTCGGCGACCTGTTTGAGCGCCTCGGCGTGACGCAGCTCGTGGCCGGACCGATGAACTTCTTCGCCGGCGCGCAGCGCCGCCCGCTTCCCCTGCCGGGCGGCATCGGCGCGGCGCCCTTCATCTGCTACGAAATCATCTTCCCCGACCTGGTGGCGGTTGACGCCGGGTCGGCCGGTCTTATTGTTAACGTCACGAACGATGCGTGGTTCGGGGATTCGCCGGGCCCCTACCAGCATTTTCGCCAGGCGCAGATCAGGGCGGTCGAGAACGGCGTTCCGGTGCTGCGCGCCGCCAACACCGGGATTTCCGGCGCCATCGACGGCCGCGGCCGCGTGCTGGACGCGCTGGCGATGAAGGTTCGCGGCGCCATCGATATCCGCATCGATGTCGGAGCCGGGCAGGGCGCAGAAAGAGCCGCCCGGACGATGAGGGGATGGGCGGTGTTGGTTCTGCTCGGAGCCTTGGCTGCGACGTTCGGCCTCAGGCGCAGGCCCGACGTGAATTGACAGCGGCTATATTAGAAATCCATAGTGAAACGGGGGGTGGAGCGCGGGAACAGCGTCCGCCAGTTGGGGGAGGTCCGCCGGGTCCGGTCCAAAAGGATCCGGGCGGACTGCGAGGACAAGATGATCGACAAGGATAACAAGAAGAAGCCAAATCCGACGGACATCCATGTCGGAAGCCGCGTCAGGCTGCGGCGCAACATGCTGGGCATGAGCCAGGAGAAGCTGGGGGAGCATCTCGGCATCACGTTCCAGCAGATCCAGAAATACGAGAAGGGCACCAACCGCGTCGGCGCCAGCCGCCTGCAGGCGATTGCCTCGATCCTGCAGGTTCCGGTTTCCTTCTTCTTCCAGGAGGCGGGCGGCTCCGAAGGCGAGGGCGCGCCGGGCTTCGCCGAAGACCGCGCCGCGGGCTTCGATCTCGATTTCCCGACCGGCCCGGAAGGGGCGCAGCTCAACCGCGCCTTCGCGCGCATCACCGATCCCAAGGTGCGCCGCCGGATCGTCGATCTGGTCAAGTCGCTGGCGCGTGACGATTCGGACTGACCGACTCCCTTCCGCATCACCGGGCATCGTTTTTCCCTGAACGGCGGTGCGCGCAAAAGGCTTTCTCTTGACGGGCTCCGCTGCGGCTGGCTAACACGTGGCCGCCAGGTGTCGGCGCCATGCCGGCCGTTCTTCTTGAGGGAAAACCCGTGACGCGGCAGAACTATCTCTTCACTTCGGAATCCGTTTCCGAAGGGCACCCCGACAAGGTTTGCGATCGCATCTCCGACGAGATAGTCGATCTGGTCTATCGCGAGGCCAGGAAAGCCGGCATGGACCCGTGGGACGTCCGCGTCGCCTGCGAGACGCTGGCCACCACCAATCGCGTCATCATCGCCGGCGAGGTGCGCCTGCCGCCCTCGTTGATGAAGGTGGGCAAGGACGGCAGGAGCATCATCAACCCGTCCAAGTTCAAGTCCGCCGCCCGCAAGGCGATTCGTGCCATCGGCTACGAGCAGGACGGCTTCCACTGGAAGACGGCCAAGATCGACGTTCTCCTTCACGCACAGTCCGCCGACATCGCGCGCGGCGTCGACAACGCCGCCGACCGCCAGGGCGAGGAGGGCGCGGGCGACCAGGGAATCATGTTCGGCTATGCCTGCCGCGAGACGCCCGACCTGATGCCCGCGCCGCTCTACTACAGCCACAAGATCCTGGAGCTTCTGGCCGCCGCCCGCCACGCGGGCAAGGGCGACGCCGGCAAGCTCGGCCCCGACGCCAAGAGCCAGGTGACGGTGAAGTATGTCGACGGCAAGGCCGCCGAAGCCACCTCCATCGTGCTCTCCACCCAGCATCTCGACGAATCCTGGGACTCCAAGAAGGTTCGCAAGGTCGTCGAGCCTTACATTCGCGAGGCGCTGGGCGACCTGAAGATCGCCCCCGACTGCAACTGGTACATCAACCCGACCGGAAAATTCGTCATCGGCGGGCCGGACGGCGATTCGGGCCTCACCGGCCGCAAGATCATCGTCGATACCTATGGCGGCGCGGCCCCGCACGGCGGCGGCGCCTTCTCGGGCAAGGACACCACCAAGGTCGACCGATCGGCGGCCTACGCGGCGCGCTATCTGGCCAAGAACGTCGTGGCGGCCAGGCTTGCCGACCGCTGCACGATCCAGCTTTCCTACGCCATCGGCGTCGCGCAGCCGCTGTCGATCTATGTCGACCTGCACGGCACCGGCAAGGTGAGCGAGGAGCAGGTGGAGGCGGCGATCCGCAAGGTGATCGACCTGTCGCCGAGCGGCATCCGCAGGCATCTCGACCTGAACAAGCCGATCTACGCCAAGACCTCGTCCTATGGCCATTTCGGCCGCAAGCCCGGCCGCGACGGCTCCTTCTCCTGGGAGAAGACCGACCTGGTCAAGGCCCTGAAGGACGCGGTCGCCGCCTGAGCGGCCGTCCCGTGGCCGACGAACCGCGCCGCAGCCGCTCCACCGAGGGCTTCTTCGGCCGCCGGCGCGGCAAGACGCTGCGCCCGCGCCAGGCCGAGGCGCTGGGCTCGGGTCTCGGCCGCTATCGCCTGGACCTGTCCCGGCCGCCTCCGGCCGACATGCGCACGCTGTTTCCCGCACCGGTCGAGGCGGTTAGGCTCGAGATCGGCTTCGGCGGCGGCGAGCACCTGCTGAGCGAAGGCAGGGCGCATCCGGCGACCGGCTTCGTCGGCGTCGAACCCTTCGTCAACTCGATGGCCAAGATGACGATGGCTCTGGCCGAGACGCCGCTGGACAATCTGCGCCTGCATGACGACGACGCCACCGTGCTGCTCGACTGGCTGCCGGACGCCTCGCTGTCGGGGATAGACCTGCTCTATCCCGACCCGTGGCCGAAGCGGAAGCACTGGAAGCGCCGTTTCGTCAGCCCCGCCAATCTCGACCGGTTCGCGCGCGTGATGCGGCCGGGCGGCCTGTTCCGCTTCGCCTCCGACGTCGACACCTATGTGAACTGGACGCTGCTCGCCTGCCGCGCGCATGGCGCCTTCCGCTGGCTGGCGGCCGATGCCGGCGACTGGCGCGATCCCTATCCCGGCTGGCCGGGCACGCGCTACGAGCAGAAGGCCTTTCGCGAGGGACGCACCCCCGCCTATCTGACTTTCGCCAGAAGCTGACGCGGCAAGGACATCCGCGCCGGCCGCACCCTCCTATATGCTGCCGCGCAGACGGAAAGGCGCAGTTGCATCGGCGCTGTTCCGATGTCAGTTTGCTGAACAAGTGCGTTTTGTCGCACCCAACAGGCCGCGCGGGAAATCGCGCGCTCAACAGGGAGGTAGATTTCGTGAAACGTTTCGCTCTCGCGTCGGCCCTCGCCGTGCTGCTGGCCCTGCCGGCCGCAGCCGCCGACTACAAGATCCTCGCGCCGGCCGCGCCCGGCGGCGGCTGGGACCAGACGGCGCGCTCCATGCAGGCGGCGCTGCAGGACGAGAAGATTTCCGGCAATGTGCAGGTCACCAACGTTCCGGGCGCCGGCGGGACGATCGGCCTGGCGCAGTTCGTCAACCAGACCAGCGGCGACCCCTCGCAGCTCATCGTCGGCGGCTACGTGATGGTCGGCGCGATCCTCACCAACAAGTCCCCGGTGACGCTCGACCAGGTCACGCCGATCGCCCGCCTGACCGGCGAGTATGAGGCGATCGTCGTGCCGGCCGCCTCCGACATCAAGGACATGGCCGGGCTGGTCGAGAAGCTGAAGGCCAATCCGGGCGGCGTGTCGTGGGGCGGCGGCTCGGCCGGCGGCACCGACCACATCACCGCCGGCCTGATCGCCAAGGCCGTCGGCGTCGACCCGACCAAGGTGAACTACATCGCCTTCTCCGGCGGCGGCGAGGCGCTCGCCGCCATCCTCGGCGGCCAGGTGACGGTCGGCATCTCGGGCTATGGCGAGTTCGCCTCGCAGATCCAGGCCGGCACGCTGCGCCTGATCGGCATCTCCTCGGACGAGCGTGTCGCCGGCATCGACGGGCCGACCTTCAAGGAAGGCGGCGTCGACGTCGCCATCCAGAACTGGCGCATGGTCGCGGCCGCGCCCGGCCTGTCCGACGCGCAGAAGGCGGCCGTCACCGCCGACATCGACAAGCTGGCCAAGTCGGATTCGTGGAAGAAGGTTCTGGCCGACAAGGGCTGGGCCGACACCTACCTCGCCGGCGACGCCTTCAAGGAGCAGCTCGGCAAGGACGTCGCCGCCACGGCGGCGATCCTGAAAGAGATCGGCCTCGTCCAATGAGCGAGCCGCAGGGGCAACTGGAGGAGCGCCGCCCCGACCGGGCGGCGCTGGTCATTGCCGCCGTTCTGGGTGTCGTCGGCCTGCTGATGGGCTTCGGCACCTACTACGGCGGTAACGTCCTCGCCTACACGCCGGTCGGACCCAAGACCGTGCCCTACGTCATCGCCATCGCCTTCCTGCTTCTGGCGGCGGCGACCGCCGTGCAGGCCATGCGCGGCAACTTTCCCGAGCGCGAGCCGCAGGAGTTCGGACCGATGGCCTGGGTCATCGGCGGCCTGGCGGTGCAACTCCTCACCATGAAGACGGTCGGCTTCTCGATCGCGACGGGCCTGCTCTTCGCGGCCACCGCGAAGGGTTTCGGGCGCGGACCGCTCTGGTTCACCGTTCCGATCGGCATCGTTTTCTCGCTCCTGGTCTGGCTCGCCTTCGCCAAGGGATTGCAGCTTTCCCTTCCGGCAGGTCCGCTGGAAAGCCTCTTCTAGGAAGTTCCGTCCATGGAAACCTTCGATCTTCTGTGGCAGGGGATGCTGGTCGCGCTGCAGCCCTCCAACCTGCTCTACGCGCTGATCGGCGTGACGCTCGGTACCGCCGTGGGCGTGCTGCCCGGCATCGGCCCGGCCCTCACCGTGGCGCTGCTTCTGCCCGTCACCTACAAACTCGATCCGGCCGGCTCGCTGATCATGTTCGCCGGCATCTACTACGGCGGCATGTATGGCG
>JAPUFC010000094.1 GCA_027492275.1 Mesorhizobium sp.
TCGACAAGAAGAGCCGCGAGCAGTTCGAGATGCGCACCCACAAGCGCCTTCTCGACATCGTCGATCCCACCCCGCAGACCGTGGACGCGCTGATGAAGCTCGACCTGGCGGCCGGCGTGGACGTCGAAATCAAGCTCTGACGGGCTGAAGGATCACGAGCCCTCCCAAGGCTCCTCTGAAGGAAGAACGAAGACAATGCGTTCAGGTGTTATCGCTCAGAAGGTCGGCATGACCCGCGTCTACAACGACGCCGGCGAGCATGTCCCGGTCACCGTGCTCCGCATGGAGAACTGCCAGGTCGTGGCGCAGCGCACGCAGGAGAAGAACGGCTACACCGCCGTGCAGCTCGGCGTCGGCCTCGCCAAGGTCAAGAACACGTCGAAGGCGATGCGTGGCCATTTCGCCACCGCCTCGGTCGAGCCGAAGGCGAAGGTCGCCGAGTTCCGGGTGTCGCAGGACAACCTGCTGGACGTCGGCGTCGAGCTGACTGTCGACCATTTCGTCGCCGGCCAGAAGGTCGACGTCACCGGCACCTCGACCGGCAAGGGTTTCCAGGGCGTCATGAAGCGCCACAATTTCGGCGGCGGTCGCGCGACGCACGGCAACTCGCTGTCGCACCGCATCGCCGGCTCGACCGGCCAGCGCCAGGACCCCGGCAAGGTGTTCAAGGGCAAGAAGATGGCCGGCCACATGGGCGCGGTGCGCGTCACGACGCAGAACGTCGAGGTCGTTTCGACCGACGTCGATCGCGGCCTGATCCTGATCCGCGGCTCGGTTCCGGGCCACAAGGGCGCCTGGATACTGGTCCGCGACGCGGCCAAGATCGCGCTGCCCGAGGCGGCGCCGAAGCCGGCCGCCTTCCGCGCCGGCGCCAAGGCCGAGGCTGCGACTTCCGCTGCTGAGGGAGCAGAGTAATGGACATCACGATCAATTCGCTTTCCGGCAAGGACGCGGGCAAGCTCACGCTCTCCGAAGAGATCTTCGGGCTGGAGCCGCGCGAGGACATCCTGCAGCGCGTCGTGCGCTGGCAGCTCGCCAAGCGCCAGCAGGGCACGCACCAGGCGAAGGGCCGCGCCGACATCCAGCGCACCGGCGCCAAGATGTACAAGCAGAAGGGCACGGGCCGCGCCCGTCACTCGTCGGCTCGCGCGCCGCAGTTCCGCGGCGGCGGCAAGGCGCACGGCCCGGTGGCGCGCAGCCACGAGTTCGACCTGCCCAAGAAGATCCGCGCGCTCGGCCTCAAGCACGCGCTGTCGGCCAAGGCGAGGGCGTCCAGCCTGATCGTCCTTGACGATCTGGCGATGGCCGACGCCAAGACCAAGGCGGTGGTGGAGAGCTTCGCGAAGCTCGGCCTGAAGAACGCGCTGATCATCGGCGGCCCCGAGCTCGACCAGGGTTTCTCCCGCGCCGCGCGCAACATCCCGAACATCGACGTGCTGCCGATCCAGGGCATCAACGTCTACGACATCCTGCGCCGCGGCACGCTGGTCCTTTCCAAGGCCGCGATCGAGGCCCTCGAGGAGCGCTTCAAATGACCGACCACCGGCATTACGACGTGATCGTCAGCCCCGCCATCACTGAAAAGTCGACCATGGCCTCCGAGCAGAACCAGGTCGTCTTCAACGTGGCGCGCAAGGCTTCCAAGCCCGAGATCAAGGCCGCGGTCGAGGCGCTGTTCGGCGTCAAGGTCACGGGCGTGAACACGCTCATCCGCAAGGGCAAGATCAAGCGCTTCCGCGGCACGGTTGGCCGCCTGAGCGATGTCAAGAAGGCCGTCGTGACGCTCGCCGACGGCGATTCCATCGACGTCGCCACCGGACTGTAAGGATCGGAACGATGGCACTGAAAAGCTACAAGCCGACAACGCCGAGCCAGCGCCAGCTGGTCATCGTCGACCGTTCCGGCCTCTACAAGGGCAAGCCCGTGAAGGGCCTGACCGAGGGCCTGACCAAGTCGGGCGGCCGCAACAACTACGGCCGCATCACCGCCCGCTTCATCGGCGGCGGCCACAAGCGTACCTACCGTATCATCGACTTCAAGCGTCGCAAGCTCGACGTGGCGGGCACGGTGGAGCGGCTGGAGTACGACCCGAACCGCACCGCCTTCATCGCGCTGGTGAAGTACGAGGACGGCGAACTGAGCTACATCATCGCGCCGCAGCGCCTAGCGCCCGGCGACAAGGTGGTGGCCGGGAACGCGGTCGACGTGAAGCCGGGCAACGCGATGCCGCTGGCCGCCATGCCGGTCGGCACGATCATCCACAATGTCGAGCTCAAGCCCGGCAAGGGCGGCCAGATCGCCCGCTCCGCCGGTTCCTACGCTCAGCTCGTCGGCCGCGATCAGGGCATGGCGATCCTGCGCCTGAACTCGGGCGAGCAGCGCGTCGTCTCGGGACAGTGCTTCGCCACGGTGGGGGCGGTGTCCAACCCGGACCACGGCAACATCAACGACGGCAAGGCCGGCCGCACCGTGTGGCGCGGCAAGCGCCCGCACAATCGCGGCGTGACCATGAACCCGGTCGATCATCCGCACGGCGGCGGCGAAGGCCGCACCTCGGGCGGCCGTCACCCGGTGACGCCGTGGGGCAAGCCGACCAAGGGCAAGAAGACGCGGTCCAACAAGGCGACCGACAAGTTCATCCTGCGCTCGCGCCATCAGCGCAAGAGCTAAGAGGAGAAGGTAAGTGACCCGTTCAGTCTGGAAAGGTCCGTTCATCGACGGCTTCCTCCTCAAGAAGGCCGAGAAGTCGCGCGAGAGCGGCCGCTCCGAGGTGATCAAGATGTGGAGCCGCCGCTCCACCGTCCTGCCGCAGTTCGTGGGCCTCACCTTCGGCGTCTACAACGGCCAGAAGCACGTCCCCGTCTCGGTGAGCGAGGACATGGTCGGTCACAAATTCGGTGAGTTCGCCCCGACCCGTACCTATTACGGCCATGGCGCGGACAAGAAGGCTAAGAGGAAGTAAGATGGGCAAGGCCAAGGCTCCGCGCACCCTTGCTGACAACGAGGCTCGTGCCGTTCTGCGCACGATCCGGGTCAGCCCGCAGAAGCTGAACCTCGTCGCGGCGTTGATCCGCGGCAAGAAGGTCGCGACCGCGCTCTCCGACCTGGAGTTTTCGCGCAAGCGCATCGCCGGCACCGTCCGCAAAACGCTGCAGTCGGCGATCGCCAACGCCGAGAACAACCACGATCTCGATGTCGACGCGCTGGTCGTCGCCGAGGCCTATGTCGGCAAGTCGATCGTGATGAAGCGCTTCCATACGCGCGGTCGCGGTCGCGCCAGCCGCATCGAGAAGCCGTTTTCGCACCTCACGATCGTCGTGCGCGAGGTCGAAGAGAAAGGGGAGGCCGCCTGATGGGCCAGAAAATCAATCCGATCGGGCTGCGCCTCGGCATCAACCGCACCTGGGACTCCCGCTGGTACGCCAACACCGGCGAGTACGCGAAGCTGCTGCATGAGGATCTGAAGATCCGCGCCTATCTCGAGAAGGAGCTCAAGCAAGCCGCGATCTCGAAGATCGTCATCGAGCGCCCGCACAAGAAGTGCCGCGTGACGATCCACGCCGCGCGTCCGGGCCTGATCATCGGCAAGAAGGGCGCCGACATCGAGAAGCTTCGCAAGAAGCTGACCGAGATGACGCAGTCGGAGACGCACCTGAACATCGTCGAGGTTCGCAAGCCCGAGATCGACGCCACGCTGGTCGCGCAGTCGATCGCGCAGCAGCTCGAGCGCCGCATCGCGTTTCGCCGCGCCATGAAGCGCGCCGTGCAGTCCGCCATGCGTCTCGGCGCCGAGGGCATCCGCATCAACTGCTCGGGCCGCCTGGGCGGCGCCGAGATCGCGCGGATGGAGTGGTACCGCGAGGGTCGCGTGCCGCTGCACACGCTGCGCGCCGACGTCGACTACGGCACGGCCGAGGCGCAGACCGCCTACGGCATCTGCGGCGTCAAGGTGTGGGTGTTCAAGGGCGAGATCCTGGAGCACGACCCGATGGCGTCGGAGCGCCGCGCCACCGAGGGCGACCAGAGCCATTCCGGCGAGCGCAGCCGCCGCCGCGAGAACGCCTGAGCGCGTTGAGAATTTGGAGTAGGCAAGATGCTGCAGCCAAAGCGCACTAAGTTCCGCAAGCAGTTCAAGGGCCGCATTCACGGCCTGGCGAAAGGCGGGACAAACCTGGATTTCGGCGGCTTCGGACTGAAGGCGCTGGAGCCGAACCGCGTCACCGCGCGCGAGATCGAGGCGGCCCGCCGCGCCATCACCCGCGAGATGAAGCGCGCCGGCCGCGTCTGGATCCGCGTGTTCCCCGACGTGCCGGTCACCGGCAAGCCGACCGAGGTCCGCATGGGCAAGGGCAAGGGCGGCGTCGACTACTGGGCGTGCCGGGTGAAGCCGGGCCGCGTCATGTTCGAGATCGACGGCGTGCCGGAAGAGGTTGCCCGCGAGGCGCTGCGCCTCGGCGCGGCCAAGCTGTCCGTCCGCACGCGCTTCGTGCAGCGCATCGCAGAGTAAGGGAAACGGCCATGAAAGCTTCCGACGTTCGGGCCAAGACCCCCGACCAGCTCACCGACGA
>JAPUFC010000095.1 GCA_027492275.1 Mesorhizobium sp.
TGCTCGTCTACGGCCTGCTGGTGATCACGATCATCGGCATTCCGATCGCCTGGGTGCTGATCGTCATCCTCGGTCTGTGGGTCGCCTACCGCGTCGTGCGCGGCTGGCTGGCGCTGGCCGGAGACAGGCCGCTCGCCGGCTGAGCTGCGCCGGCAAGCGGCGCGTCGACGTGCCAGACGCGGCGCGGCAGCAGAACCACCAGTTCGGTCCCGCCGTCCGGCGCTGCGACGATCTGCAAGTGCCCGTCGTAGAGATGCGAAACGCCGTGCACCACCGCCAGACCCATGCCTGACCCCGAGCCCACGTCCTTGGTCGTGAAGAAGGGCTCGAAAATGCGGTTGCGAATCGCTTCCGGGATACCGTGTCCCTGGTCAACGACGGCAATACGCAGGAACTCGCCGGAAAACTCCGCATGGCAGGAAGCGCAAATCTGCGCTTCCTCGACGTGCACCGGGCGCGCCGAAATGACGACCGATCCCGGACCGTCCATCGCGTCGCGGGCGTTCACACACAGATTGACCAACAGGCGATGCAGGTGCGAACGATCCATTTCGAGCGCCGGCAGATCATCGGCCATGCGCGCCGACAGCGTCACGCAGGCGGGGAACGACGAGGCCACCAGCGTCACCACTTCATGCGCCACGTCGGGCAAGTCGATGGTATCCACCTTCAGCGACCCGCCACGCGAGAAGACCAGCAACTGCTGCACGAGGGCGCGCGCACGCTCGCCGGCGATTTCGATCTCCTCGAAGTACGACACCACGCGCTCGGGACCGCCCGCCGCCCGCAACACCGTCTTGCCGAGACCGGAGAAGCCGAGAATGGCGACCAGGATGTTGTTGAAGTCGTGGGCAACGCCGCCGGCCATCGCCCCCATCACCTCCATCCGTTCGACCCGGCTCAGACGCGTCTTCAGGTCGTCCTTCATGCGTTCGGCTTCGACCCGCGCCGACACGTCCTCGGTGATCGCCACGAAATGGGTGATCAACCCGCCGCGGTCGCGTACCGGCGAAATCGATACCGCCTGGTGAATCAGCCTGCCGTCGCGGCGGCGGTTCTCGAGTTCGCCACGCCAGACGCGGCCGGCGAGAATCGTCGACCACAAGGACTGATACGTCTGCAGCGGCGTCAAGCCCGATGCGAAGACGCGCGGACTGGCGCCCAGCAAGTCCGCGGCGGAATACCCGTAGGCCTCGCAGGCTGCCGGATTGACGTATTCGATCGCGCCATCGACATCGGTAATCAGCACCGCTGCCGCCGACTGCTCGACCGCCCGCGAGAGCTTGCGCAACTCCGTTTCGCTGCGCCGCGCCGCACCGACGTCCACATAGGCAATCACCACGCCGCGCGCTTCTTCGGGTCCGGCACCGCCGGCGGCGTCCTCGCGCCGACCGCGCGCAGGCGCCGGCGACCCGACCGGCACGGCGCTCACCGACAGCCAGCGCTCGCCGTCCGGCGTTTCGACGATCATCTCGACGTCGAAGACCGCGACGCCGCTGTTCAAAGCCCGTCGCGCCGGCTCCTCGTCGCTGTCCATGCGGCTGCCGTCCGGACGCCGCATGCGCCCGAAACACGCCGCGTAGCCACGCCCGAAATGCGCCTCGCGGCTGATACCGAGCAGCCGCTCGGACGCCGCATTGCAGTCGACGATCATCCCCGCCGCGTCGGTCACCGAAATACCCACCGGCAGAACGTCGAAAACGGCCTTCAGGCGCGCCTCGCTGGCGTGCACCGCCGCCTCGACCTGCCAGCGTTCGGTCACATCCTGATTGGTGCCGATAACCCGCAGCGGCGCCCCTTCGGCGGCGCAGAACGGCCGCCCCAGCGCACTGATCATGCGGATCGCTCCGTCACCGCGGCGGATGCGAAAATCCATACGGAACTGGGCGCGATCGCCAATCGATGCCTGAAACGCGGCTTCGGCGAGTGGCAGGTCGTCGGGCAGCACACGCTTCCGCCAATCCTCGTACTGGCTCACCGGATCCCCTTCGGCCACACCGTATAGCCCGTACATCGACGCATCCCAGGTCAGGCGCCGGCCGACAGGATCGTACTCCCAGACGCCGAGACCCGCCGCATCGGCCGCCAGACGCAGGCGCTCGGCCGCCGCTCGCTGTTCGGCGCTGCGCTCCGCCGCGATCGCATCGATGCGTCGCTGGCGACCTTGCACGACGTTCAGGCCGAACACCGACGAGAGCACCACAACAAGAAACAGGCCGCTCTCGACTGCTGCCTCCAGGCGCCAGTTGACGTGCATCAGCGACTGCCTGCGGGCGACGCCGACGACCAGATCCTCATCGAGCCCGCCGCCGGCGCGCCGCACCGTTTGCATCGCCAGCACCACGTCGTCGCCACTCGCCTCGACGAGCGACGCGCTGACACCGCGCATCAGCGTCGCCACCTGGCCGCTGGCGCGATGGTGCGCGAACGCCGCCGCCGTCCCGTCGAGGCGCCGGCCCGCGTCCCCGGGCGATGGTGGCACGAGCAGGAGCACCCGGCCCCGCGCGTCGGCGACCGACACCGACACGTCCGGCGCATAGCGCAGCGAATCGACCAGAACGCTGAAGTAGTCGGCGTCGAGTTCGGCGACGACGACACCCGCGAAGCCGCCGCGGCCGTCCGGAATCGCTCTCGACAGTTCGAACACCTGGCCCCCAGGCATGGCGGGCGCCGGCGACGCGGTGAGAACCATTGCCGGTTCGCGCCGCTGGCGCGCCGAGTTGAACGCTTCGCGCGCGCTGAAATCCTCGCCGAGAGGCTCCGCACGACTGGAGCCGATTACCCGACCGCGAGCGTCCAAAACGCGTACGACGCGGATGCCATCGAGGGCGCTGGCGATGGCGTTCAGCGGCAGCATCGGCGCAGCGTGCGCCGGCCCATTCGACGGCGCCAGATCCCGGTCGAGCGTGCGCAAGGCACGTTCCGCGCCGGCCAGTCGCTGGCCGATCATCTCGCCCAAAACCTGCGCCGCCGCGCGCAGCCGGTCACTCTCTTCCTGCTCGACGCGTTGGTACTGCAGGGCGAGCGACAGGCCGATCGAGCCCCCCAGGACCAGGAGGGCGGCTGTCAGCAGCAACCACTCGAAGCGGAAGCGACGCGGCCGAAAGGCGCGCGCGCGCGCCATCAGGCGTTCCCCTGCCCACCCGCGGCCAGCGGGGGGAAAACGCGGGGTGTTGTGGCAGATTCTTTCATCGCTCGGCCCAAAAGGTGTGCTGCGGCGCGCAGAGCCCCAACGATAGCGCGCCAGGCGCCGCCGGGGCATACGGACTTTCCCGCGCATTCTCCGTATTTTTACCGATTGCGGATAGAATATCCCTCGCCCACCGTCGGATATCGCCTCACCAAGCCTGCACGAAGCCCATGACCTCCCCCCCCACACACACCGTCTGCATCGTCGATGATGATGTACAGGTTCGCCGCTTCCTGGTCGAAATCCTCGCCAGCATCGGCCTGATCGCCGAGGAATATGCCTCCGGCGAAGATTTCATGCGTCGCTGGCAACCCGGCGGCACCGGCTGCGTGCTGCTCGACATCCGCATGCCGCGCATCACCGGCCCGGAAATCCATGACTGGCTGCGGCAGCAGAGTCCGGATGTGCCGGTGATCTTTCTCTCCGGCTACGCCGACGTGCCGACGGCGGTGCGCGCCATGCGCCTGGGCGCTTTCGACTTCCTCGAGAAGCCGTTCAACGTCCAGCAGCTCATCGAGCGGGTCAACGCCGCCTTGCGTCTGGCCGAGGAGCGGCGCGCCGGCAGCCGCGCCGTGACCGACGACTGGCGGCAATCGCTGACCGCGCGCGAGAACGAGGTCCTCGACGGCATCGTCAGCGGCAAGCGCAACAAGGTGATCGCCGCCGACCTCGGCATCAGCGAGCGCACCGTCGAAACGCACCGTGCCCGCATAATGGAAAAGGCTGGCGCCAACAGCGTCATCGACCTCGTCGGCCAGGTCATCGGCAGCAAGCCCAGCGCCCAATAGCCGCCGCCGGCAGCCGGCGCCTCGCCGTCTGCCGCTTTCTCGCACGGCCTGTCGGGTTGCGCGGCGCCCGGCCGACCCACGACGCCGTCTCCCTCCGTATTTCTACCGACCCGCCCGGGTGTATTTCCGGATAGCCGAACCCCGCCGGCGCCGCTATTCTCCGCCCCCATCAGATTGTCATCCCAGCGGCAGCGCTGCCCCAGCGCCGGCCGCACCGCATCGGAGAAGGCTCACCATGGCGAAAACGATTTTCCTCGTCGATGATTCGGCGACCATCCTGCTCAGCGTCTCGAGCATTCTCGGCAAGGCCGGATTCGCCGTCGAGAAAGCCGCCAACGCCGAGGAGGCGTTGAAGAAGTTCAGCGCCGGGGTCAAGGTCGACCTGCTGATCACCGACCTCAACATGCCCGGCATGAACGGCATCGAGCTGATCAAGAAGGTGCGCGCGCTGCCCGCCTACCGCTTCCTGCCCATCCTCTTCCTGACCACCGAATCGCAGCAGAGCCGCAAGGTCGAAGCGAAAGCCGCCGGCGC
>JAPUFC010000096.1 GCA_027492275.1 Mesorhizobium sp.
AAGCGGCCGCCGCGCTGTTCGCGCTGCTGACCGCCGCCATGCTGACCCGCCACGCGATGAATGGCGGCGTCATCGACGGCACCGAGCCCAGGCTGGCCGAGCAGGCGATCTACACGCTGATCGCGCTCGCCTTCGGCGGCATCCTGATCGCCATCGATTCGCGTTCGCCGAGCTCGGTGCTGCGCATGGGCTCGATGGCGATGGGCGTGCTGTCCGTCATCTTCGTCGCGGGCCAGCATTTCCTCACCCTCAACCCGCTGTTCACGGACGAGCCGACGGGCGGGATACCGGTCTTCAACCTGCTGCTGCTGGCCTATCTGCTGCCAGCGGCCGCCGCCGGCCTGCTGGCCTGGTACGCGCATGGCCGCAGGCCGCTATGGTACTCCACCATGCTCGGCCTGCTCGCCGCCGTGCTCGCCTTCGCCTACGCCACCTTCAGCGTCCGAAGGATATTCCAGGGCGAGCATATCGGCCTATGGGCCGGCATGAGCCAGATGGAAACCTATTCCTATTCGGCGCTGTGGCTGGTGATCGGGGTGGGCGTTCTGGTGGTCGGCACGCTGTGGCGCTCGCAGGCGCTGCGCATCGCCTCCGGCGCGCTGATCGCCCTGACGGTGGCGAAGGTCTTCCTGTTCGACATGTCGGAGTTGGAAGGCGTGCTGCGCGCGCTCTCCTTCATCGGCCTCGGCGCGGTGCTGATCGGCATCGGCCTGTTCTACCAGCGGCTGCTGACGCGCAGCCGCCTTGCCGACAGGACGTAGCCTACTCCGCCGGCGCTAGCGCCGGCCGCGACACCGGCTTCTCGACGATCGGCCAGTGCACGATTGCCGCGAAGATGCCGAGCGCCACGCCCAGCCACCACACCGGGTCGTAGGTGCCGAAATGGTCGTACAGGTAGCCGCCCAGCCAGACGCCGAGGAAGGAGCCGATCTGGTGCGACAGGAAGACGATGCCGCCCAGCATGCCGAGATGGCGCGTGCCGAACATGATCGCCACCAGCCCGTTGGTGGGCGGCACGGTAGACAGCCACAGAAGCCCCATCAGCGCGGCGAAGACGATGACGCTGGTGGGTGTCTGCGGCAGGAGCAGGAACGCGGTCACCAGCACGGAGCGGGCGAGATAGATCCAGGCCAGGAAATGCGGCTTGGAGTATTTCTGGCCGATGAATCCGGCCGCCAGCGAGCCGATGATGTTGAAGAAGCCGATCAGCGCCAGCGCGATGACCGCGTAGCGCGCATCGATGCCGAGATCGCCGATATAGGCGGGGAAATGCGCGGTGATGAAGGCGACCTGGAAGCCGCAGACGAAGAACCCGGACACGAGCAGCATGTAGCTGCGGTGCGCGAAGGCTTCCGTCAGCGCCTGCCGGGCGGTCTGCTCGGCGGCGGCGCTGGCCGACCTGGCGTCGCGCGAGTTGCCCTTCAGCGGAATGGCGAGCAGCGGCACGGCCAGCATCATCACGGCCATGATGACCAGGCTCTGCGACCAGCCGAAGGCGCTGATCAGGCCTTGTCCGAGCGGGGCGAACAGGAACATGCCGGCCGAGCCGGCGGCGGTGCCGATGCCGAACACCAGCGAGCGCTTCTCGGGCGGCGTGTGCCGGGCGAAGGCCGCGAGCACGATGGAGAAGGAGCCGGCCGCCACCCCCATGCCGACCAGCACGCCGCCGCCCAGATGCAGCATGCCGGGCGAGGACGGATCGGACATCAGCCACAGGCCGAGCGCGTAGAGCACGCCGCCGATCGACAGCACCCGCCAGGTGCCGTAGCGGTCGGCGACGGCGCCGAAGACGGGCAGGCTGAGCCCCCAGAACAGGTTCTGGATGGCCATGGCCAGGCCGAAGGTCGTGCGGTCCCAGCCCTTGTCCGCCAGCATCGGAAGCTGGAAGAAGCCCATCGCCGAGCGTGGGCCGAAGGTGATCGCGGCGATCAGGCAGCCGCAGATGATGATGGTCCAGGGAACGCTGCGCGACGGGGCTGCGGGAACGGCGCTCATGGGAAATCTCCGCTTGTCGCTTTTGCTAGCGCAGCTTGTCTCGCAAGCCAAACAAATAGATTTAGACTGATGGTTCAATTCCGCTGATGGGATTGTGACGGGCGTCGGGAAGAGGATCGCCTCGCGCGGCGTTATTGCCACGGGCGGCCCTGTTCCGGCATGATCGATGTCCCGGCATGATCGGTGGCGGACGGGCGGCGATGCGGGCTTGGGTGGCTCAATGTCTGTGGATGCGCGCAAGGCGGCTGTGCTGGCGGAGATACCGCGCCTGAGGCGCTACGCCCGCGCCTTGCTGCGCGACGGCGACCGTGCCGACGATCTGGTGCAGGACTGCCTGGAGCGGGCGCTTCGCCGGCTGGACAACTGGATGGAGGGGGAGAGCCCGCGGCGCTGGCTGTTCACCATCATGCACAATCTGTTCGTCGACCAGATGCGCAGGAAAGGACGGCGGCCGGAGGGCGCGATGCTGCCGCTCGACCATGCGGAGGCGCTTGCCGCGCCGGCCGAGCAGGCCGAGCTGATGGGGGCCCGCGAGGTGCTGAACGCGTTGCAGGCGATTTCGCCGGAACGCCGCGCGGCCTTGCTGGCGGTGGCGGTGGAGGGGTTTTCCTATGCCGAGGCGGCGGCCATGCTGGGTGTCCCGGCGGGCACGCTGATGTCGCGGGTGGCGCGCGGGCGGGACGATCTGCGCGCGCTGCTGGACGATGCGGGCCGCCGCCGGATGATCAGGGTGATCGAGACATGAGCGGACGCGATTTTTCCGAGCGCGACATCCACATGGCGCTCGACGGCGAATTGCCGGAGGAGGACCGGACGGCGTATGACGCCTGGCTGGACGCCAACCAGGACATGAAGGCGCGGGCGGCCCGCTACGAGGCCGACCGCCAGCGCCTGCGCGCCTCGCTGGAGGCGGTGCTCGCCGAACCGGTTCCGGCGCGGCTTTCGCGCGCGCTGGAAGGCGGAGCGGCCGAGCCGCCGCGCCGCGCCGCGCTGCGCTGGATCGCGGCGGCGGCGATCTTTTCCGTCGGCGGCCTCGGCGGCTATGCGCTCGGCCGCCGCGGCGACGGCCCGGTCTCGCGCGACGAGCGGCTGGCGCAGAACGCCATCATCGCCCACCGCATCTATTCGGCCGAAAAGCTGCATGTGGTGGAGGTCGGCGCGGACCAGAAGGATCATCTCGTCGGCTGGCTGTCGCGCCGCGTCGGGCTGACGCTGATGGCGCCGGACCTCTCGGCGCAGGGCTACGAGCTGATCGGCGGCAGGCTCCTGCCCGCCGATGGAGGCACGGCCGCGCAGTTCATGTACCAGAGCGCCGACGGCCAGCGCGTGTCGCTCTACATCACCTCCGACAAGGGCGAGCAGGACACCGGATTCCGCCTCTACGAGGGCGATCCGATCCGCGCCTGCTACTGGGTCGACGAAGGCTATGGCTGCGCCGTCGCGGGGGCGGCGCCGGCCGCGAAACTGCTGGCCGCGGCCAACCTCGCCTACCGCCAGCTTCTCGCCGGGGCGGAGGCCTGAGCGGCTGCGCGGAAGGCTTCGGCGCACGGCTGCGGGACCGTCACAATTCGGCCCCAATCCGGGAGCGATAGCGCGATCAATACCCGGCCGAAACGAGGGTGATCGGCCCGGCAGACTCCTGACGCCGTATCCAGATTTCTCCGCGAGGTCTTCGGTCCGAATGGCTGCCGACATCCGCCCGGCCCGGGCAGGCGATATGGACGCGCTTGCCGCCATCGAGGGCGCCGAGTTCCCGACCGACCGCATGTCCCGACAATCCTTCGCGCGGCTGATCCGCAGCCCGTCGGCGATCGTGCTGGCGGCGGGCCTTCCCGCGCGCGGCTACTGCGTCGTGCTGCTGCGTCGCGGCTCGGGCGTCGCGCGGCTCTACTCGATCGCGGTGTCGCGCCGGGACGGCGGCAAAGGCGCGGGCCGCGCCTTGCTGGCGGCGGCCGAGCGGGAGGCGGCGCTGCGTGGCGCCGGCGCCATGCGGCTGGAGGTGCGCGAGGACAATCCGTGCGCCCGCGATCTCTACGAGCGCAACGGCTATTGCCGCTTCGCCCGCGTCGAGGGTTACTATGCGGACGGCGCGCCCGCGCTGCGCTACGAGAAAAAGCTGGGGGAACCGGCGGCCGGGCCGGGCAGGGGAGGAATGGCGGAGGGACGGTCGAAACCTTCTTCCGCCTCGGGAGTTCTTGGCGGACGATGACCTGGGTCATACTGACGGGCAGGCAGAGCGACCTCGACCAGGTGGCGACGCCGCACAAGATCATCACCAATCGCGACTACATCGCCCATCCGGCGCTGTTCAGGGGACAGCGGCCGAAGATCATCAACCTGTCGACCAGCTACGCCTACCAGAGTCGCGGCTACTACGCCTCGCTGTTGGCCTCCTCGCGCGGCCATCGTGTGCTGCCCTCGGTCGAGACCATCATCGACCTGTCCGAGCGCAAGCTCTACGAGAGCTCTCTGCCGGAGCTGGAGCTGGCGCTGAACAAGTGCCGCAAGGACCTCGGCGGCACCTTTCCGGCCAAGGTGTCGATCTTCTTCGGCATCGGCCCGTCCAAGGCCTGGGACCGCTTCGCCAGGCTGCTGTTCGACTGGTATCGCGCCCCCTCGCTGGAGGTGTCGCTGAGCGACAGCCAGCAATGGGCGTCGATCCGCAAGATTTCCTTTCTTCCCCATGTCCGCCTGACAGGCGCGGAAAAGAGCCGCTTCCTCGCCGCGCTCGACGCCTACACCAGCCGCGAATGGCGCGACACCCGCACCCGGGTGCAGGCGCGCTATTCCTTCGCCACGCTGGTCGATCCGCACGAGCAGCTTCCGCCGTCGGCGATATCGTCCCTGCGCCATTGGGCCCGCATCGCCGAGAAGATGGGCGTCGAGGTGGAGCCGATCACCCGCAAGGATTTGCCGAAGCTCGCCAACTACGACGCGCTGTTCATCCGCGAGACGACGTCGATCTCCAACCACACCTACCGCTTCGCGCGCCGCGCCCAGCAGGAGGGCATGCCGGTGATCGACGACCCTCTGTCGATGATCCGCTGCACCAACAAGGTCTACCTGAACGAGCTGATGCTGGCCAACAAGGTGCCGGTGCCGCCGACGGTGATGATCGCCGGCATCGGCGATCTCGATCAGGCGGCGCAGATCCTCGGCTTCCCGCTGGTGCTGAAGATCCCGGACGGGGCCTTTTCGCTCGGCGTCAAGAAGGCCAACACTTTCGAGGAGCTGAAGACGCTGGCGACGCGGTGGCTGGAGGAATCCGACTTGCTGATCGCGCAGAAATTCATGCCGACGAAATATGACTGGCGCGTCGGCGTGCTGGGCGGCCAGCCGCTTTTCGCGCTGCACTACCTGATGGCCAAGAAGCACTGGCAGATCGTCAACCACGACCGCGCCGGCAAGCCCGACCAGGGCGGCATCAAGACCTTCACGCTGAAAACCGCGCCGCCGGAGGTGGTGGAAACGGCGGTGCGCGCCGCCCGCTGCATCGGCGACGGGCTCTATGGCGTCGACCTGAAGGAAACCGAGCACGGCGTGTTCGTCATGGAGGTCAACGACAACCCCAACCTCGACCATGGCTGCGAGGACACGGGCGAGAAGGACGAGGTCTGGGTGCGGCTGACGCAGTGGTTTCTGGATCGGCTGGAGCGATAGGGCGCCCCCTCCGGCGCTTCGCGCCACCTCCCCCGTGAACGGGGGAGGATCGAACGTCGCGGCTGGCCTCTCCCTCCCCTGCGCAGCGGGGGAGGTGGCGCGAAGCGCCGGAGGGAGCCTCTCCTCCCCTGCGTAGCGGGGGAGGGGGACCATGCGAAGCATGGTGGAGGGGGCGCTCCATCCTCCCCTGCGAGGCAGCTACGGACCACGAAGCGCCGGAGTGGGCGCCCGCCGCCGATATCAGCGGCGCTGCGCCTCTATCGCTCCGAACCGCTCCGCGAACGCCGCCTCGACGGCCCTGGCCGGCTTGGGCGACAGGTCGAAGCGGTCGGGCGAGATGCCGCGCGGGCGTCCGAAGAAGCGCGCCGCCTCGGCCGGCGAAAAGCCGGCGAGCTGCGTCGATTCCAGATAGGCGGCGATCTGGTCGGCCTGCTTGATCGCCTTCTTCAGCATCGCCGGCATGGCCGGCGGCAGCGAGAAACGCAGATGGATCGCGCGTTGCAGGCGCTCCTCCACCGCCTTGTAACCGCCGCCGACCACCGACTTGAACGGCGAGATCATGTCGCCGATCACATATTCCGGCGCGTCGTGGAGCAGCGCCGTCAGTTGAGCCTCCGCCCCGGCCTCGGCATGCAGCAGCAGGAAGATGTCCTCGACCAGCAGCGAATGCTGCGCCACCGAGAAAGCGTGGTCGCCGAAGGTCTGGCCGTTCCAGCGCGCCACGCGCGCCAGCCCGTGCGCGATGTCGGAAATCTCCACGTCGAGCGGCGAGGGGTCGAGCAGGTCGAGCCGGCGGCCCGACAGCATGCGCTGCCACGCGCGGGCCGGCGCTCCGGCGCGGTCGGCCATCAGGGCTCCTGCGACGGCGCTTCGGGAAAGCCGAAGCGCGCCCAGCCGGGAATGGACAGCCGCACCGGCATCTCGCCCGCCAGGATCGGCATGCCGGCATCCATCGCGTCCTTGACGCGGTCGATGCGCACGATGGCGAGGCCGTTTCGGCCGGCGACGGAGCCGATCGCGCCGAGCGTCCTGCCGCCGGCGGACAGGTCCGTGCCCGGCGCGGGCAGATCGGCGTCGGCCTCCACCAGAAGCACGCGCCGCCGCGCCGTGCCGCGATGCTGCATGCGCGACACCACCTCCTGCCCGACATAGCAGCCCTTGCGCAGGCCGACGCCGCCGTTCTGGTCAAGCAGCACGTCGTGCGGGAAGGCATCGCCGAGCGCATAGTCGGAGCCGCTTTCGGCCACGCCGGCGCGGATGCGGAATGCATGCCAGTCCGCCGGCGACGCGTCGGCGACGGGCGGGTCGGCATAAAACCGGCGGACGACCGCCGGGGCGGGGAAGCGCGAATCGCGCAGGCCGGCGGTTGAATCGGTTTGTGAAGCGCCTGAATCGGTTTCCCACGAAACGGCGACAAGCGCCTGATCGCGCTTGGCGATCTCGACCTTCGCGCGCAGCCGGTAAAGCGTTAGGCGGCGCACGAGATCGTCGGCGATGTCGGCGCGGCATTCCAGCGTCAGGCCGTCCGCGCCGCGCGAGACGAGGAAATCGAACAGGATCTTGCCCTGCGGCGACAGCAGCGCGCCGGGCTTCGCCTCGTCCGCGCCGAGCTGGCCGAGATCGGTGGTGATGAGGTTCTGGGCAAACGCCTCGGCTTCCGGCCCCTTGAGGTCGATCAGCGAACGGTCGGTCAGATGGATTGCGGGCATGGCTCGGTCACGGATGTCTGCCCGTCAGTTAAGCGCCGCGCGGCCGCGCGGCAAGCCTGCGGTCGCCGCGCCGGTCAGTCGCCGGCGACGAAGAACACCCAGCTTCCCTCGGGATCGATGCCGACCCGGTAGAAGATGTAGCCGCCGAAATTCTTCATGTCCTCGTAGTCGCCGGCGGTGACGATCTTGAAGAGCTCGACGCGCTGGCGGGCATCGAGCCGGTCGATCGGATAGGCGAAGAAATAGGGCCAGACATAGAGCTCTTCCGGCTCGCCCGCGTCCATATGGACGTAGCCGGCCGACAGCACCTCCTCCAGGATGGCGAGGATTTCCTGCCCGCCCTCGTCGCCGGCCTGCTGCTTGAGGAAGGCGATGGGATCGCCCTCCATCGTGCCCAGCGTCAACTGCGTGGCGCTGCTTCCCGTGCTGAGGAACGGCCGCAGCGCCTCGACCTCGCCGCTTTTGGCGGCCTCGAGAAGCCGGTCGTGCATGCGCCGCACCGGCTCCGGCAGCGTGGAGAGGTCGTAGGACACTTCGGGCGGCGGCTCGTCGGCCTCGTCGGGCTGCGCCTGCTCCGTGTCGGGCGCCGGCGCGTCGGGCTCGGCCGGCTGCGTGGCTTCGGGGGGAATGCCCTGTCCGGGTTCGGCCGGGGCGGGCGTGGCGCCCTGTATCTCGCTGAGCGCCACGGCCGGCGTGCCGGCCGCGAGGCAGAACCAAACGGCCAGCGCGGCCCCGGCAAGCACCGGCCCGCCGGCCGCCCGGCCTCTCCGGCTTTTTCCTGACGCTGACATCCCGTTCATTCCCGGCGCGGCCCGTCGGTCAATGGCAGATCCGCTCCGGCTCGAACTCGCCGGCCACGACCCGCTCGCGCATGCGCTCGATCAGTGCCAGCGCCAGATCCTCGCCGGCCGAACGCATCAGCTCGCGCAGCGCGGTGGCCAGCGCCGCCTCGGCGATGATCTCGGGCTCGATGCCGGCGGACAGGCCCTCGGCCCACGCCTCGCAATGGTTCTCGACCGCCGTCAGGCGCTGCTCTTCCCTGACGAGGGCGTCGACATCCGTCACGCCGTGTTCCATAAGCAACCCACCCTTTTCAACGCCGGTCCCTGTTGACGCCATGCGCGTTGGGACCAATTCGAACGGTTCCGTTAACGCCCCATTAGGCTTCTAGCACAATCCGCCGGCGTTGTTACCCCCGCGCCTGCCGGGACCGTTAACACGCTGTTAATGGACGAAAACGGGATCAATTGCCGAAACTCGTCGCGATGTCGCGCGACAGGCGCTCGCCTTCCTTGACGTAGCGCTCGATCGCCTGTGCGGCCGAGGCCGTGCAACTCGTATAGGTGCCCTCGAAGGAGCGGTAGCCGCGATTGAAGCTGGCGATCAGGCGGGCGCGGCGCGCCGGGTCCGGATTCTCGCTGTCCAGAATCTTCTCCATCTCGTCCCGCCAGGTCGCGCCCTTCTCGCCGCACAGGTTGCGCAGGAAATGCAGCGACCCGAGCACCTCCGCCAGCCGCATCAGGCCGGGATCGAACGGCGCCTCCACGGCCGCCGCGCGCCCGGGGGCGAGGGCGGTCAGCATGACGAGCAGGAGGACGGCGGCCTTGCGCATGGCACGACTTCTCGCCGACCATTTTGTCGGCCGCAAGGCCGATCTCGTTAAGATGCAAGGATTTTTCCGGTCCCGAGCAGGGCGCGCGCGACCTCCAGAACGGAGGGAATCACCGCCATCCGCTCCATGTCGGCCAGCCGCACGAAGCGCGCATCCTCGGCGTCGTCCGCGGCAAGCGGTTCGCCGCCGACATAGTCCGCCCCGAACACCTGCAGGTCGAAGCCGGTCTCGGCGTCGCCGACCAGCAGGCGGCGCAGCGGCGTCAGCGTCCCGGCCGCCAGCCCGGTTTCCTCCATGAGCTCGCGCCGCGCCGCCGCTTCCGGCGTCTCGCCCGGCTCCACCCGGCCGCCGGGAAAGGCGTAGAGGCCGCGCGAGGGCTCGCGCCCCCGGCGCACCAGCAGAACGGTGTCGCCCCGCACCAGGGCGACAGACACGGCCGGCCTCATCTTCCCGCTCTCCACTTTCCTGTGCGCGTCCCCGCCGAAGCGGGACGCCGCGCTTGCCGCGACCGATCCTAGCCGCCAAGTTCGGCCGATCCGAGTCGGGAGGCGAAAAATCATGTGCGGACGCTTCGCCCTCGTGGCCCAGCCCCAGGATGTGGAGGCGCTCTTCGCCCTGATCGACGCCGGCGATTTTCCGCCGCGCTACAACATCGCGCCGACCCAGCCGGTGCTGGTGGTGACGGCGGGACCGCAGCCCGAGCCGGGCTCGAACCTGCCCGCCCGCCGCGCCTTCCTGACCCGTTGGGGGCTCATTCCCGGCTGGACGAAGGACCCGTCCAAGATGCCGCTTCTGATCAACGCGCGCGGCGAGACCGCCGCCGACAAGCCCGCCTTCAAGGCGGCGATGCGCCACCGCCGGGCGCTGATCCCCGCCTCGGGCTTTTACGAATGGAAGGACATGGGCAAGGGCCGGCCGGCGCAGCCCTTCTGGATGAAGCCGAAGGGCCGCGCGCTCGTCGCCTTCGCCGCGCTGTGGGAAACCTTCGCCGAGCCCGGCGGCTCCGAGATCGACACGGCCGCGATCGTCACCACGCAGGCGAGCGAGGACATTGCCCAAATCCATCACCGCATGCCGGTGGTGATCGCTCCCGAGAATTTCGAGCGCTGGCTGGATTGCCGCACGCTGGAACCGCGCGACGTGGCGGACCTGATGCATCCGCCCGAGCCGGGGCTGTTCGAGGCGGTCCCGGTGGCCGACCTGGTCAACAAGGTCGCCAATACGGGCCCGCAATTGCAGGCGCGCGTCGAGCCCGCCCCGGAATCGCCGAAGGCGAAGCCGGCCGCGGCGGACCAGCTCAGCCTGTTCTAGCGCCTGCTTGTTTACCGCGCGGGGCGGCGGCGGGCATAGAGCAGCGCCGCGGCGATCGCCGCCGGGCCGATGCGGCGGTACCGGCCCAGAAGCGGCATGGCGCGGCGGGCAAAGGTGGCTTGCATGGTTCTTCTCCTCGTGTTCGGGCCGCCGCTCTGATGCGCGATTGGGACCGAATGGTGTCCGGCATACGCCGGAAATCGGGAATTCCCGGTCCCTGGCTCCCTTGCGCGCATCGCGGCGGGCCACTGCGGTACAAGTGCAACAATCCTGTACCCGGACCGTTCCGGATTTTTGCCGCCCGGGCCGCTTCCCTGTTTCCGCCCTGTTACCATTCGGGAATTTCCGGCTTGACCTTTCCGTAGGCGCGGCGCGATAAGTCGGGCATGAAAACGTGCGCCGCGATCATCGGCATCTGCATTATCGGCTAGCGCCCCGCGCTGGACCGGACGTTTTCGCTTCCCTCCGAGGAACAGGACAAACGAACCGGCCGGCGGGCGGGCGTTTGCCATCAAGTTTCAAGACTTTTCGGGCACTCTGCCCGGAAAGAGCATGGGGAAGAGCATGGCCGAGGGTTTCAGGGGCCTCAGACTGACCAACACGCTGACGCGTTCGAAGGAGGATTTTCTTCCGCTCGATGCCAACAGCGTGCGCATGTATGTCTGCGGCCCGACGGTCTACGACTTTGCCCATATCGGCAATGCCCGGCCGGTGATCGTCTTCGACGTGCTCTACCGCCTGCTGCGCCGCCTCTACGGCGAAAGCCACGTCACCTACGTCCGCAACATCACCGACGTGGACGACAAGATCAACGCGCGCGCTCTGCGCGATTTCCCCGACATGCCGCTCAACGAGGCGATCCGCCGCGTGACGGAGAAGACGGCGGACCAGTTCCACAGCGACGTCGCCGCGCTCGGCTGCCTGCCGCCGACCGTCGAGCCGCGCGCCACCGAGTTCGTGCAGCCGCGCGCCGACGGCCGCGCCGACATGATCTCGTTGATTCAACGTCTCATCGAACGCGGCCATGCCTATGTCGCGGCAGGCGAAGTCCTGTTCGACACCGTGTCGATGAAGGACTACGGCCGGCTGTCGCGCCGCCACCTGGACGAGCAGCAGGCCGGCGCGCGCGTCGAGGTCGACGCGCACAAAAGGAACCCGGGCGACTTCGTGCTGTGGAAGCTGTCCTCGCCCGAGGAGCCGGGCTGGGAGTCGCCGTGGGGCAGGGGCCGGCCCGGCTGGCACATCGAATGCTCGGCCATGTCGGCCGCCTATCTCGGCGAGGTGTTCGACATCCATGGCGGCGGGCTCGACCTGATCTTCCCGCACCACGAGAACGAGATCGCGCAGTCGCGCTGCGCGCACGGCACCGACACCATGGCCCGCTACTGGCTGCACAACGGCTTCCTGCAGGTCGAGGGGCGGAAGATGTCCAAGAGCGACGGCAATTTCGTCACCATCAACGAGCTTCTGGAGAGCGAAAAATTCGGCGGGCGCAAATGGCCGGGCGAGGTGCTGCGGCTGGCCATGCTGATGACGCACTACCGCGAGCCGATCGATTTCAGCCTGCGCCGGCTGGAGGAGGCGGAAAACATTCTGGCCAAGTTGCGCCGCAAGATTGCCGATACGGCAGCGGGCGAAGTGGACATGTCCTTTGTCGACGCTCTCAAGGACGATCTCGACACCCCGCTATGCGTGCGTATCCTGAGCGCGGCGACATTGCCGGCTGCGTCGCTCGCCGCTGGCGCGGCTTTCCTGGGGATCGATCTTTCCGAGGCCGCCATTGACATCGATGTCGAAACATTCGTCCGCGATCGCCTCGCCTTCATCGCCCAAAAGAACTGGGCCGAAGCCGACAAGATTCGCGACGAGCTCCTCACACAGGGAATCCAGTTGAAGGACGCCAAGGACCCCGTCACCGGCGAGCGTGTGACCACATGGGAGGTAAAGCGATGATCGACCACACGGGAATTTCCGTCGCCGACTACGGCAGGGCCAAAGCCTTCTACGACGCGGCCTTCGCGGCTCTGGGCGCGCGCGTCGTGATGAGCGTGCCGCTGGAGCATACGGGCGGCCGGCATGTCGACGGCTACGGGCGCGACAAGCCGGATTTCTGGCTTCACGAAGGCGGCGAGCCCGGTCCCGGCCGCCATTACGCCTTCATCGCGCGCAGCCGGGCCGAGGTCGACGCCTTCTATCGCGCCGCGATGGCGGCGGGCGGGCGTGACAACGGCGCGCCGGGCCTGCGTCCGCACTACCATCCGAACTATTACGGCGCCTTCGTCTTCGATCCCGACGGCAACAATGTCGAGGCGGTGTGCCACAGACCGGAGGATGCGCCGGCATGAGCCTCGACAACCGCCCCGTTTATTCCGGCGGCTGCCAGTGCGGCGCGGTGCGCTTCCGCGTCGAGGGCGCGCTGGGCGACGCCTCGGTCTGCCACTGCCGCATGTGCCAGAAGGCGTTCGGCGCCTTCTACGCGCCGCTCGTGTCGGTGCGCGGCGCGAAGCTTGACTGGACGCGCGGTGAGCCGAAGCGCTTCGCCTCGTCCAACCTCGTCCTGCGCGGCTTCTGCCCGGACTGCGGCACGCCGCTGACCTACGAGGCGCCGGACGGCGTCGCGCTGGCCGTCGGCGCATTCGATCATCCCGAGGAGATCGCTCCGGTCGTCCAGTTCGGCGTCGAGGCGAAGCTGCCCTATGTCGACGCGGTCCACCGGCTGCCCGGCCGCGACACGATGGAGGATGCGGAGGCGGCCGGTTTCCTGAAACGGCTGGTCTCCCGCCAGCATCCCGACCACGACACGGAAAGCTGGCCGCCCGAGGGAAAGACCGGGGACCGCGCATGAGCGAGCAACCGCGCGGCCTCTATCCCGAGATCGAACCGTTCGATACCGGCATGCTGGATGTCGGCGAGGGCCACAAGATCCGCTGGGAGCGCGTCGGCACCAGGGGCGCGAAGCCGGCCGTGTTCCTGCATGGCGGGCCGGGCGGAGGCATTGCCCCGGCCCATCGCCGCCTGTTCGATCCGGCGCGCTACGACGTGACGCTGTTCGATCAGCGCGGCTGCGGGAAATCCACGCCGCATGCCTCGCTGGAGGCCAACACGACCTGGCATCTCGTCGCCGACATCGAGCGGCTGCGCGCTCTGGCGGGCGTGGAGACATGGCAGGTCTTCGGCGGTTCCTGGGGCTCGACGCTGGCGCTCGCCTATGCGCAAAAACATCCCGAGCGGGTCAGCGAGCTGATCCTGCGCGGCGTCTACACGCTGACGAAGGCCGAACTCGACTGGTATTACCAGTTCGGCGTGTCGGAGATGTTTCCCGACAAGTGGGAGCGCTTCGTCGCGCCGATCCCGCCGGCCGAGCGCGGCGACATGATGGCGGCCTACCGCAGGCGGCTGACCGGATCGGACCGCGCGGCGCGGGTCGAGGCGGCCAAGGCGTGGAGCATCTGGGAAGGCGAGACGATCACGCTGCTGCCGGAGCCGGAAACGAGCGGCAAGTTCCTGGAAGACGATTTCGCGCTCGCCTTCGCGCGCATCGAGAACCATTATTTCACGCATGGCGGATGGCTGGAGGAAGGCCAGTTGCTGCGCGAAGCGCACAGGCTGCGCGGCATTCCGGGCGTCATCGTCCACGGCCGCTACGACATGCCGTGTCCGGCGAAATACGCCTGGGCGCTGCACAAGGCCTGGCCCGATGCCGACTTCCATCTGATCGAAGGCGCGGGACATGCTTTTTCCGAGCCGGGCATACTGGACCAGCTCATGAGAGCCACCGACCGCTTCGCGGGGAAGCCATGACACGAGAGCGCCTCTATCTCTTCGACACCACGCTGCGCGACGGCCAGCAGACGCCGGGCATCGACTTCTCGGTGGAGGACAAGATCGCCATCGCCGCCATGCTGGACGAGTTCGGCATGGACTATGTCGAGGGCGGCTACCCGGGCGCGAACCCGACCGACACCGCGTTCTTCCGTAAAAGGCGGACGGCGGGCTCGAAGTTCGTCGCCTTCGGCATGACCAAGCGCGCCGGCGTTTCGGTGTCCAACGATCCGGGCATGGCGGCGCTGCTGGCGGCGCAGGCGGACGCCATCTGCTACGTCGCCAAGAGCTGGGACTACCACGTCCGCGTCGCGCTCGGCTGCACCAATGAGGAGAATCTGGACTCCATCCGCGCCTCGGTGGAGGCGGCGGTCGCGGCCGGCCGCGAGGCGATGGTCGACTGCGAGCATTTCTTCGACGGGTTCAAGGCCAACCCGGACTACGCGCTGGCCTGTGCGCGGACGGCCCGTGAAGCGGGCGCGCGCTGGGTGGTGCTGTGCGACACCAATGGCGGCACCATGCCGGCCGAGGTGCGCGACATCGTCGGCAAGGTGATCGCCGCCGGCATACCGGGCGGCAATCTGGGCATCCACACCCACGACGACACCGGCCAGGCGGTGGCGAATTCGCTGGCGGCGGTGGAGGCCGGCGTGCGCCAGATCCAGGGCACGCTGAACGGCATCGGCGAGCGCTGCGGCAACGCCAACCTCGTCTCGCTGATCCCGACGCTGGTGCTGAAGCCCGGTTTCGCCGACCGTTTCGAGACCGGCATCTCCCATGAGGCGCTGGAGGGACTGACCCGGCTGTCGCGCGCGTTCGACGAGCTGCTCAACCGCGCGCCGGAGGCGCAGGCGCCCTATGTCGGCGCGTCCGCCTTCGCCACCAAGGCCGGCATCCACGCCTCCGCGCTGGTGAAGGAGCCGCGGACCTACGAGCACGTGCCGCCCGAATCGGTTGGCAACCGACGCAAGGTGATGGTGTCCGACCAGGGGGGCAAGGCGAACTTCATCGCCGAGCTGAAGCGGCGCGGCATCGACATTCCGCGCGACGACCACCGCCTCGACGCGCTGATCGCGGCGGTGAAGGAGCGCGAGGCGGAGGGCTACGCCTATGAAGGCGCCGACGCGAGTTTCGAGCTGCTCGCGCGCAAGATCCTGCATGGCCTGCCGGAGTTCTTCGCCGTAACCAGCTTCCGCTGCATGGTCGAGCGCCGTTTCGACGCCAACGGCGTGCTCAAGACCGTGTCGGAGGCCATCGTCAAGGTGCGGGTGGACGGCGAGGAGCGCATGTCGGTGGCTGAGGGCCACGGGCCGGTCAACGCGCTGGACATCGCGTTGCGCAAGGACCTCGGCAAGTTCCAGCACGAAATCCACGATCTGGAGCTGGCCGACTACAAGGTGCGAATCCTGAACGGCGGCACCGAGGCGATCACGCGGGTGCTGATCGAATCGCATGATTCGACCGGCGCGCGCTGGTGGACGGTGGGCGTCTCCGACAACATCATAGACGCCTCGTTCCAGGCCCTGATGGACTCGATCGTCTACAAGCTGATGAAGAACCGCGATCTCGCCGGCCTCGTCGCCGCCGAATAAGCGGCTGATCCACCTGCGGAAAGCCGCTGGGCCACGGACATTCGTTATGGCGGCTTCCGGCGCCGCCGCATACCTATCGCCGCATGTCCGCAGACGCCCAGAAGACCGCCATGGACCCCGCGACGCGCGGTTTCCTGTTCGCCCTGGCCTCCTATCTTCTTTGGGGGTTTCTGCCGCTCTACCTGAAGCTGATGGGGCATATTCCGATCGGCGAGTTCATCGCGCACCGCGCTATATGGTCCCTGGCGATCGCGACGATGGTGGTTCTCTGGCTGGGGCGCGCCGGCGAAATCGGCAGGGTGCTGAGCACGCCGCGCATGCTGGCGATGGGTTTCGTCACCTCCGCCATCATCAGCGTCAACTGGCTCACCTATGTGTGGGCGATCGGGGAAGGCCGGGCGCTGGAGGCGGCGCTGGGCTACTACATCAATCCCCTGTGCAGCGTCTTCCTTGCCGCGCTTCTGCTCGGCGAAAGGCTGGAGCGGATACAGTGGGTCGCCATCGCTCTGGCGGTCGTTGGAGTCGCCATACTGGCCGTCGAAAGCGGCGGGCTGCCCTGGCCTTCGATCGTTCTGGCCGTAAGCTGGGCATTCTATGCCCTGTTCAAGAAGACCCTTCCCATCGGCTCCGTCGAAGGCTTCCTGCTCGAAGTCCTGATCCTGTCGGGCCCGGCCCTCGCCTACATCGTCTGGATGGAGTCGTCCGGCACCGGCCATTTCGGGCACACGGGCTGGGGCGACGTGGCGCTGCTGATGTCGGCAGGCCTCGCCACCTCGGTTCCGCTCATCCTTTATGCCAGCGGCGCGAAGCTCATGCGTCTGTCGACCATCGGCATCATGCAGTACATCGCGCCGACCATCATCTTCCTGATCGCCGTGTTCGTGTTCGGCGAGCCGTTCGGGCGCTCGCGGCTGATCGCCTTCCTGTTCATCTGGGGGTCCCTGGCGATCTACACGTGGTCGATGCTGCGTAAGCGGGGACCCGGCGTGCCGGTGCAGGAGCCCGGATGAAACCGGCCGCGAGATGCGTTAGTGTCCAGGTTCGTGTTCTTCAGGAGGTTTTGATGCTGGTTCGTCTGATGCGTCGTTCCGTGCTTGCCGTCGTCGCCGTTTCCCTGGTCGCCGGTCCGGTCCTGGCCGCCGGGGACGGCAATGGCGAGGGGGAAACCACCAAGCAGTGCAAGGCCGGCCAGATATGGGACAAGTCGCAGAACAAATGCGTCGAAGCCAGGAGCGGCCTCGACGATGACAGCCTCTATGAAGCCGGGCGCGATCTGGCGCTGGCCGGCCGCTACGACGAGGCCATCAAGGTGCTGGCGCTGGCGGCCGACAAGACCGACCCGCGCATCCTGAACTATCTCGGCTACGCGCACCGCAAGGCAGGACGCGTCACGGTCGGCCTGGGTTACTATCAGGAAGCGCTGCGGCAGGACCCTGACTACACGCTGGTGCGCGAATATCTGGGCGAAGCCTATCTCCAGAAGGGAGATTTGGCGTCGGCGCGCGAGCAACTGTCCGAGATCGAGAAGCGCGCCGGCAAGGGCAGCAGGGAATATGCCGAGCTGGCGCAGCGGATCGAGGCGTATGTGAACGGCTGAGGCGCGAAGCTCAAGCAAGCGTTGTCCTCCTCCAGTCCTCCCCCGCTCACGGGGGAGGTAGCCCGGAGGGCCGGAGGGGGTGTACCCCCTGCCGTTCCTAGCTCTGGCCGCCGCGCGAGAGGCGCACGATCGCGCCGTCCGATGCGTCGGTCAGCAGCCAGATCGAACCGTCCGGCGCGACGTTGACGTCGCGGATACGGCCGAACTCGTTCTCCAGCATCCGTTCCTCGCCGACGATCTTGCCGGTCTCGTCGCGGTCCAGCCTCGAGACGAGGGCGAATTTCAGCGCCCCGACGATGAGGTCGCCCTTCCACTCCGGAAACATGTCGCCCTGATAGCTGACCATGCCGGAGGGCGCGATCGACGGGTCCCAGTAGTGCAGGGGCTGCTCGTAGCCCGTGGCCTCGGTGCCCTCGCCGATCTTCGCGCCGGAATAGTCGACGCCGTAGGAGATCACCGGCCAGCCGTAGTTCTTGCCGGCCTCGGGCGCGTTGATCTCGTCGCCGCCCTTGGCGCCGTGCTCCACCGTGACCAGGCCGCCGAGCACCGGGTCGTAGGCCGCGCCCTGGATGTTGCGATGCCCCTTCGACCACAGCTCCGGCAGCCAGCCCTCGACCTTCGGGTTGTCGTCGGGAACAGTGCCGTCGATGTTGATGCGGATGACAGCGCCGGCATGGTCCTGCCCGTCCTGCGCGCGGTCGCCCTGGCCGCGATCGCCCGTGGTGACGAACAGCGTGCCGTCCGGCGCGAACACCAGCCGCGAGCCAAAATGCTGGCCGGCATTCGTTTTCTTCGCCATCGAGAAGATGACCTTCACCTCCTCCAGCCGCGCCCCGTCGCCCTCCCGCACCAGCTTCGCGCGCGCCACGGCCGTGCCTGCGCCGCCGTCTCCGGGCTCCGAGAAGGAGAGGAAGATCAGGCCGGAACTCGCGAAGTCGGGCGCGGCGGCCACGTCGAGCAGCCCGCCCTGGCCGCGCGCGCGCACGTCGGGCACGCCGGCGACGGGGTCGGACAGCTTTCCGTCGACCAGCAGCCGCAGGCTGCCCGAGCGCTCCGTCACGATGGCGCTGCCGTCGGGCAGGAAATCGAGGCCCCAGGGGTTGCTGAGCCCGTCGGCGACGATGTCGGCGCGCAGCGCGACGGCCTCCGTCGTAAAATCCTGGGCCTGCGCGGGGATGGCGGCCAGCAGGCCCGGCAGAAGGGCATAGGAGAACATCGGTCGGTTGGGCATTGCGGTCATCTCTCGTGGGTCGGGCCCCAACGGCAGCATGCCCGTTTCGATCCGCCGCCGCGATCAAACGTCATCACAAGCCGGTGAGGCGCCGACCACGGGCGATTTTGCCGAATATGCTTTTGAGGGTGAAAAATGCCGTCGCCTGCGCTATATTCGCGGCATTCGAGGTGAGCGGTTCCGTTAGCCAAGGCTGCGGACCGTTTTTGTTTTGTGCGCACCGTCGCCGGAACGCTCGTCTGACGCGAAAGAGGTTTGATTGGCATGAACAAGGTTCCGATGACCGCCCCGGGTTTCCAGTCGCTCAAGGAGGAGCTGCGCTGGCGCCAGCAGGACGAGCGGCCGCGAATCATCGAGGCGATCTCCGAGGCGCGCGCCCATGGCGACTTGTCGGAAAACGCCGAGTATCATGCCGCCAAGGAACAGCAGGCGCTGAACGAGGGCCGCGTCAACGAGCTCGAGGACCTGATCGCGCGCGCCGAGGTCATCGACGTGTCGAAGCTGTCGGGCGACAAGGTGAAGTTCGGCGCCACCGTGGTGCTCGTTGACGAGGACACCGATGAGGAGAAGACCTACCAGATCGTCGGCGATCAGGAAGCCGACGTGAAGCTCGGTCGCATCTCGATCTCCTCGCCCATCGCCCGCGCCTTGATCGGCAAGGAAGTCGGCGACGCCATCGAGGTCAACGCACCCGGCGGCGCGCGCGGTTACGAGATCGTCAAGGTGCAGTGGGCGTGAAGCAAGCGGGCCGGTAGCGCCCCCTCCGGCGCTTCGCGCCACCTCCCCCGTGAACGGGGAGGATCGGCCTCGCGGCCGGCCTCGACCGAAAATCCTCTCCCGCGAAGCGGGGGAGGGGGACCACGAAGTGGTGGAGGGGGCGCTACACTCGCAATCCCTACTTCTCTGCCATCCTCTCGACCTCAGCCACCACATCCACCGGCAGCACCGGCTTGCCCGGGCGTGCCAGCAGCGTCGAGGAACGCGGCCCCACCGGACCCGTCAGACCCGGCTCCGTGGACAGGAAGATCGCCACCGTCGGCAGGCCGAAGGCGCTGGCGAGATGGGTGAGGCCGGTGTCCGCGCCGATCACCATCGCGCAATGGCCGAGGATGGCGGCGATGCGGTCGAGCGGCGATTTCCGGATCACCAGCGTTTCCGGAACCGCCGCCGCGATGGCGCGCGCCACCGCTTCCTCGTCGGCATTGGAAAAGGTGGTTGCCGGCCGGACGCCTTTCGCCGACAGCAGGCGCGCCGTCTCGATCCAGTCCGCCGTCGCCCATTTCTTGTCCGCGCGGCTGGTGCCGTGCAGCAGGAAGGCGGTCGGAGGGGACAGGTCGATGCCCGGCGGCGGAGCGGGGGCCGTGATGCCGGCTTCCTTCCCGCCGAGGTCCGGCCGGTAGCCGAGCACCTGCCCGAACAGCCTGCGCGTCCGTTCCACGGCGTGCAGATCGCGCGGCACGGCGAAGCTTTTTGCGTAGAACCGCGCGGCGAGCGCCTCGCGCACGCTGGCGCGGTCGAAGCCGGCGATGGGCGCGCCCGCCATTTTCGCGACGAGCGCGGATTTCATCAGCCCCTGCGCGTCCAGCACCAAGTCATATCGCGCCTCTCGCAGCGTCCGCCGCAGCGCCGCGACATCGCGCCATGTCCGGCGAGCGAAAAGCGCTTTGCGCCAACGCCTTATCGCAATCGTGTGAATCTCCGCGACAGCCGGATGCAGCCGCACCAGCGGCGCGAACGGCTCCTCCACGCACCAGTCGAAGACGATGTCCGGCCGGGCGCGGCGCGCGTCCTCCAGCGCCTGGAAGGTATGGATGACGTCGCCCATGGACGAGGTCTTGACGATCAGCACCTTCATGCGGCGGCCGGATCGGCGAGCAGCTTTTCGGCGGCTGCGTCGACCATGCCGACCTCCAGCATCGTCATGCAATTGTGGTGGCCGAGCGGACAATCGCGTTCGTGGCAGGGCGAGCAGTCCAGCCCGAGCCACAAAAGTTCGCGCCGCTCCGCCAGCGGCGGCGTGTTCTCCGGCGAGGTCGAGCCGTAGACGGCGACGACCGGCGTGCCGACGGCGGCCGCGATGTGCATCAGCCCGCTGTCGTTGGACACGGCGAGTTTCGCCCCTGCGATCAGGTCGATGGCGTCTTCCAGCCGCGTCTTTCCGGCGAGGTCGAGCGCGCCGGGCGCGCCCGCCGCGATCTCGGCCGTCACGGCAGCATCGTTTGGCGAGCCGAGCAGCACGACGCCGAGGCCTCGTGCCAGCATTTTCCGCGCCAGCCCGGCATATTTGTCGCTCGGCCAGCGCTTCGACGGGCCGAACTCCGCGCCGGGCATGAAGGCGACGAACTTGCGCGGTTCGAGCCCGTGGCTGATCAGCAGCGCCGCCTGGTTGACCGCGTCGACCGTCAGGTGCGGCGCGCGGAACGTGCCGCCCTGCGCCAGCCCGAAGAAATTCCGCGCCGTCTTGCGCTTCAAATCCTTCGGCAGCGGCACGATGTCGGTCAGAAGCCCGTAGCGCATCTCGCGCAGATGCCCGACCCGCACGGGAATGCGCGCGAAGAACGGGATGAGCGCCGACTTCCAGCTTCCCTGCATGACATAGGCGCGGCCATATTTTCCGCGCAGCGACCGGCCGAGCTGCCGGCGCGCGAGAAAGTCGAGGCTGCCGCGCGAGAACGGCGCGTCGATGCGCGCGCGCGCCTCCGGCATGCGCTCCACCAGGGGTGCTGCCCAGGCCGGGGCCATCACGTCGATGGGGCTGTCGGGAAAACGCGCCTTCAGCGCCGAGAGCAGCGTCTGCGCCATCACCATGTCGCCGACCCAGCGCGGGCCGATCACGAGGATGGCTGAGCCTTCAGCCATGTCGCATAATCCCTGACACCGTCCTCGACCGTGCGGAACGCGCCGTTGTAGCCGGCGGCGCGCAGGGCGCTCATGTCGGCTTCGGTGAAGCTCTGGTACTTGCCCTTGAGATGGTCGGGGAAGGGGATGAACTCGATCTCCCCTTGCCCGAGCGAGGCGATCATCGTCTCCGCCACCGTGCGAAACGGCTGCGCGCGGCCGGTGCCGCAGTTGAAGATGCCGCTCGCGCCGCGCTTCCACAGCCAAAGGTTCACGTCGGCCACGTCGCCGACATGGATGAAGTCGCGGCTCTGCCCGCCGGCCTCGAAGCCGTCATGCGCGCCGAACAGTTTTGGGTTCTCGCCGCGCCCGATCTGGTTGAACAGATGGAACGCCACCGACGCCATCGTGCCCTTGTGCGCCTCGCGCGGCCCGTAGACGTTGAAGTAGCGCAGGCCCGCGACCTGCGAATGCTCCGTCCCGAAGACCGTGCGGCGGACATAATCGTCAAAGAGCTTCTTCGAATACGCATAGACGTTCAGCGGCCGCTCGAACTCCGCTTCCTCGCGAAACACCGAGCCGCCGCCATAGACCGAGGCCGATGAGGCGTAGAGGAACGGAACCTTCCGCTTGAGACAGGCATGCAGCAGGCGTTTCGAATAGGCGTAGTTGACCTCCATCATGAACTTGCCGTTCCATTCGGTCGTGGTGGAGCACGCGCCTTGATGGAACACCGCCTCCACCGGCCCGTAGGCCCCGGCCTCGAACAGCGGCAAAAACTCGTCCTTGTCGGCATAGTCCGCGATGGCGAGGTCGGCGAGGTTGGCGATCTTGTGGCCGTCTGTCAGATCGTCGACGACGAGGATGTCGCTGCGGCCCTCGGCGTTGAGCGCGGCGACGATATTGGAGCCGATCATGCCGGCGCCGCCGGTAACGACAATCATGAAGCTTCTGCCACCTGGATTCGGGCGTCCTTATAGGGGAGCGGGCGCGCGCTGTCGATTGAAGCCGTCGCGCCGGCCGTTGCGCCGGAACCGTTTGCGGTATATCCGCCTGCCGATGCACCAGCTTTCGCCCCAAGCGCTCGACAAGGCCATGGCCGGCTTCGCCGGTGCGACGGTGCTGGTCTGCGGCGACATCATCTTCGACCGCTTCGTCACCGGCGCGGTGGAGCGCATCTCGCCGGAAGCGCCGATCCCCGTTCTGCATGGCCGGGCCGAGAAGGTGGCGCTGGGCGGCGCGGGCAACGTCGTGGCGAACATCGTGGCGCTGGGCGGCAGGGCGCTGCCTGTGTCGGTGCTGGGCGACGACGCGGCGGCGCGCGCCGTGCTGGCCCGCTTTGCCGAACTCGAGGTCGTCACCGACGGCATCGGCCGGCAGGACGGCCGCGTCACCTCGGTCAAGACGCGTTTTTCGGCGCTCAACCAACAGATCCTGCGTTTCGATGAGGAAGAAATCTCTCCCCTCGATGCGAACGGCCGCGCGCTGCTGATCGACCTGTTCAAGGCCGCGCTCGCGAAAGCCGACGCGGTCGTCCTGTCCGACTACGGCAAGGGCGTTCTGCTCGACGGCGTCGTGGCCGAACTGATCGCTCTGGCGCGCGCCGCGAAAAAGCCCGTTCTGGTCGACCCGAAATCCAGCGACTATTCCGTTTACGCCAAGGCGACGGCGGTGACGCCGAACCGCAAGGAACTGTCCGACGCGGCCGGCCGCGCCGTGTTCACGGACGAGGAGGTCGTGGCCGCCTCGCGCGCGTTGATCGACGCGCACGGTTTCGACTACATCGTCGCTACCCGCAGCGAGAAGGGCATGAGCGTCGTCGGTCCGGCCGACGCGACCCACGTTTCCACGCAGGCGCGCGAGGTGTTCGACGTATCCGGCGCGGGCGACACGGTCATCGCCTCCTTCGCGCTGGCGCTGGCTTCCGGCGCGGAGCGAACCGCCGCTGCAGTCATCGCCAACGCGGCGGCCGGCGTCGTCGTAGGCAAGCGCGGCACGGCGACTCTCACACTGGAGGAACTGCGCGGCGCGCTGTTCCGCGCGCAGGGCCACTCCGGCCATGTCGACGCCGTGCTCGACGCCGCCGCGACCCGCCGGCTGGTCGAGGCGTGGAAGGCCGAGGGCCTCTCGGTCGGCTTCACCAATGGCTGCTTCGACATCCTGCATGCCGGCCATGTCAGCCTGCTCAACGCGGCGCGCGCGCAGTGCGACCGGCTGGTGCTCGGCCTGAACAGCGATGCCTCGGTGCGCCGGCTGAAGGGCGCGGACCGCCCCGTGAACCACGAGCGCGACCGCGCCGCCGTGCTGGCCGCGCTGGCTTCCGTGGACGCCGTGGTTTTGTTTTCAGACGACACGCCGCTGGCGCTGATCGAGGCGCTGAAGCCGGACATTCTGGTCAAGGGCGCGGACTATACGGTCGAGACCGTGGTCGGCGCGGACATCGTGCAGGCCCATGGCGGCCGGGTCGTGCTGATCGACCTCGTTCCGGGGCGCAGCACCACCGGCACGATCGTCAGGCTGCGCGCCGCCGGCGGCCAGGGCTGAGGCGGGAATGATGGCGAGACGATCCGCGCTCAACGACTATCTGGCCCGTTCCGCCGAGGCGCTTGCCGCCATGGTCGAGCGTAACCTGTCGCCGGCCATGGACAGCGCCGTCGAGGCGACCGCGACGGCGCTCGCGGCCGGCAGGCCGCTGCTGATCTGCGGCAATGGCGGTTCGGCCTCGGATGCGCTGCACATCGCCGGCGAGCTGGTCGGGCGCTTCCTGAAAAACCGCAAGGCCTACAACGTCATCGCGCTGCCGGCCAACGCGGCGGTTCTGACCGCCTGGGGCAATGATTTCGGCTACGACACGGTGTTTTCCCGCCAGGTCGAGGCGCATGGCTGCGAGGGCGCGGTGCTGCTCGCCATCTCCACCAGCGGCAACTCGCCGAGCGTGCTGCTCGCGGCCGAGCAGGCGCGCGCCATGGGCATGTGTGTGGTCGGCATGACCGGCGACACCGGCGGCAAGCTTGCTCCCCTCTGCGACATCCTGCTCAACGTGCCCTCGACGCACACGCCGATCATCCAGCAGGGGCATCTGGCCCTCTATCATCACCTGTGCGAGATGGTCGAGGCGCGGCTGAGCAATGGCTGATCCAAGACTGGTCGATCCCGGCCTGTGGATCGAATCGGTCACCGACACGGATTTCCCGCCCGGCCGCCCGGCCCTGTTCCTCGATCGCGACGGCACGATCAATATCGACACCTTCTATCCGAGCGATCCGGCGGCGGCGATCCTCCGGCCGGAGATCGTCCCGGTGATCGCCGCCGCCAACCGGCGCGGCATGCCGGTCGTGGTCGCCACCAACCAGTCGGGCATCGGGCGCGGCTATTTCGGCTGGCCCGAATTCACGGCCTTCAACGAACGGCTCCGATCGCTGCTGCGGCTGCAAGGCGCGGAGGTCGACATGATTCTGGCCTGCGCCTACCACGAGGCGGGGCAGGGCGTGCTGCGCGTCGAAGCCCATCCGATGCGAAAACCCAATGCCGGCATGCTGCTCGACGCGGCGCAACGCCTGCGCGCCGACCTCGCCCGCTCGATCATGGTCGGCGACAAGCCCGACGATCTGGAGGCCGGGCGGCGCGCTGGCCTTTCTCGGCTTTTCCTGGTCGGCGAGGGCGATGCCGAGGGCCGGGCGGCCGCCGAAATCCGCGCCGTCGGCGGGGTATCGCCGTAAAGACCGGTGGAAGCCGGCGATTTTCCTGATAAGGGCTATGCGGGGGTTTGAAGCATCGTCCGCGAACGGGCGATGCAACGGTAGGGTGACCTGGCAGGCAACCCGCGTGGCGGCCGTCTGCGGGGTCTGTGCGAGCGCGGATGGGACTTTCGGTCATCGTCATCACCAGGAATGAGGAGGCGAACATCGCCGCCTGTCTGGAAAGCGTGGCCTTCGCCGATGAGATCGTGGTGGTCGATTCCGGCAGTTCCGACCGCACCGCCGACATCGCCCGCGCCTTCGGCGCCCATGTTACGGTAACGCCGGACTGGCCGGGCTTCGGCCGGCAGAAGCAGCGGGCGCTGGACATGGCCACGCAGGACTGGGTCCTGTCGCTCGACGCCGACGAGCGCATCCCGGAAGGCCTGCGGGGCGAAATCCTGCGAGCGACCGGCAGCGATGTCGCGGGGTTTCGGATCAACCGGCTGTCATCCTTTCTCGGCAAGGCGATGCGCCATGGCGGCTGGTTCCCCGACCGCATCCTGCGGCTGGCGCGGCGCGACCGGGCGCGCTTCACCGACGACGTGGTGCACGAGCGGCTCGTCGTCGACGGCCCGGTCGGCGACCTGTCCGAACCGATGCTGCACAATTCCTACGACGACGTGGACGACGTGCTGCGCAAGATGCGCACCTATGCGCTGGCGGCGGCCGAGCGCCGCCGCAGGGAGGGCATAGCCGGCGGGCTGGGCATCGCCATCGCGCGTTCCGCTTTTGCCTTCTTTCGCGGCTATGTGCTGCGCGGCGGCTTCCTCGACGGCGGCCATGGCTTTGTCGCCGCGAGCTATCGCGCGCACGAAACGTTCTGGCGCTACCTCTCGCTTGGCTGGGACAAAGGCCGGTGAAGCTTGCCATCGTGCGCCGTCGCTTCGGCAGGGCGGGTGGGGCGGAGCGCTTCATCGTCGACATCATGCGGGCTCTGGAGGGCAGGGGCGTCGACGCCCGCCTCGTCTCCGAGCATTTCGAGACACCGGACGATCTGCTGCCGCGCTGGACCAGGGTGCCGGAAAGCAGCGGCGGACGCACGGCGCGCCTGCGCGGCTTCGAGCGCCGCGCGCGCGAGGCCGTCGCGGCCGGCGGCTTCACGCTCGTCCAGACGCATGAGCGGATGACCGGCGCCGACATCTTCCGCGCCGGCGACGGCGTCCACGCCGCCTGGGTGGACCGCCTGAAGCGCGAACGCGCCTGGTGGCGCCGGCCCTTTCTCGACCTCGATCCGTTCCACCGCCATCTGATCGAGACCGAGAAGCGCATGGCGAAGGAGAGCGGCATGCTCTTCGTCGCCAACAGCGATCTCGTCGCCCGCGAATTGCAGGATTGGCTGGGCCTGCCCGCAAGCCGCATCCACACCATCGCCAACGGGGTCGACCTTTCCCGTTTCCGGCCGGCGACGGCCGAGGCGCGCCTCGAGGCGCGCCGCGCCTTCGATCTGTCGCCGCAGGACACGGTCGTCGCCTTCGCCGGATCGGGCTTCGAGCGCAAGGGCGCCTTCGCGCTGGTCGAGGCGCTGGCGCGGCCTGCGTTGCAGGGGGTATGCGCCGTCATCGCCGGCGGCGACCGCGATCCGCGGGCGCTGGCCGCGCAGGTGCGGCGGCTCGGGCTGGAGCGGCGCGTAAAACTTGCCGGCGCGCTGCCGGACGTGCGGCCCGTGCTGGCGGCGGCCGATCTCTTCGCCCTGCCGACGCTCTACGATCCCATGCCGAACGCGGCGCTGGAGGCGCTGGCGAGCGGCCTTCCTGTCGTCACCACCGAAGACGCGGGCGTCGCCGGCATGATCCGCGACGGCGGCGCCGGCCTTGTGGCCTCGCGGCGGCCGGAGGAGCTGGCGCAGGCCATCGCCGCCGTGGCGGATGGGCGCGCCGGCATGTCCGGCGCCGCGCTGCGGCTGCGTCCCGCGCTGGACTTGGGCGGCGCGGTGGGGCAATGGCTCGCCCTTTACGACGAGCTGACATGAGCGAAGAAAAACCCCTGCGCATCCTGCACACCGAAGCCTCGCTCGGCTGGGGCGGCCAGGAAATCCGCATCCTCACCGAGGCGGCGGAATTTGCGGCGCGCGGCCATGCCGTGCATCTGGCCTGCGACCCGCGCAGCGACATTCTTGCCGCCGCGCCGCGCTTCGGCATCGAATGCTCGGCGATTTCCATGAAGAAGAACCTGGCCGGCTGGCGCGCCATGCGAGACCTGATGCGGCGGTTCCGGCCGGACGTCGTCAACGCCCATTCCAGCATCGACCACTGGCTGGCCGCGACCGCCCGTATCGGCCTCGGCCCGGCCCCCGCCATCACCCGCACGCGCCATGTCAGCGCGCCGGTGTCGCGCAACCGCGCCACGCGCTGGCTGTACAATTCCGGCGCCGAGACGGTGATGACCACCAGCGCCGCCATTGTGCGCGAGCTGACGGCGGACAGCTTTTTGCCCGTCGCGCGCGTGGCCTCCGTGCCAACGGGCATCGATACGAAACTGTACGCGCCGGCCAACAGAACGGCCGCGCGCGCGGCGCTCGGCTTGCCGGCGGAAAAATTTCTGTTCGGCATCGTCGCCACGCTGCGCTCGTGGAAGGGGCATGCCTATCTTCTGTCCGCGCTCGCCCGCATCGCCGATCCGGCTGTGATGCTCGCCATCGTCGGCGACGGCCCGCAAGACGGGAATCTGCGCCGCCAGATCGGCGAACTCGGCCTCGGCGACCGCGTCGTAATGGCCGGCCGCCATGCCGACGTGACGCCGTGGCTCCAGGCGCTCGACGCCTTCGTCCTGCCGAGCTACGCCAATGAGGGCGTGCCGCAGGCGCTGCTTCAGGCCATGGCCTGCCGCCTGCCCGTCGTCTCGACGCCGGTCGGCGGCATTCCTGAGCTGACCGAAGGGCTGGCGGGCGTTCGCCTCGTGCCGCCGAAGGATGATTTCAGCCTCTTTTCGGCGATGGAAGAACTGCGGCGCTCGCTGCCCACCACCGCCGACCTCTTGGCGTTGCGGCGGCGCGTTGAAGAACGCTACTCGCTGGCGATCATGGCGGACAAGGCGGAACGGTCGTTCCGGCAGTCCATCGCGTTCAGGCGATAGGCGCGCCGACTCAGATCGCCGCCACGCCCTCGTCCTTGACCTGCCGGATGGTGAGCGCGGTGCGCACCGTGTCGACATTGGGCGTCGAGGTCAGCGCCTCGATCACAAAGGACTGGAAGGCGCCCAGATCGGCGGCGACGCAATGCAGCAGGAAGTCGGAATCGCCCGACACCATCCACGCCTCGCGCACGATCGGCCAGGCGCGCGTGCGCTCGGCGAATTCCTTCAGCTCCGCCTCCGACTGGTGATGCAGGCCGACGAGGCAGAAGGCGACGACGTCGAAGCCGAGCGCCGGCGCATTCAGGAGCGCGCGGTAGCCCCTGATGACGCCCGCCGCCTCCAGCCGCTTGACCCGCCGCAGGCAGGGCGGAGCGGAGATGCCGACACGCTGCGACAGCTCGACATTGGTCATGCGCCCGTCGGCCTGCAATTCGCGCAGGATCTTCCAGTCGGTCGCGTCGAGGTCGGCCTTGAGCATGCGGCGTGCCGCGTCCTTTCTTGAGGATCACCCCGATGCCTGCCTGTTTAAACGAGTTTCGCCTTGCGTCCAGCGCAATCCTGCGGCTTCGCGTCCCATCGATCTTTCCGGGGAGGACGATGGCGACGCCTTGCTGCCGACCAATGCAACACCTAGATTAGCCACGATTTTCAGGGACGGTCGGCCGTGAAGGGTCGGGGGAGTGGCGATGGCTGCGAGACATGCGCGGGTGCTGATCATAGGGTCCGGTCCGGCCGGCTACACCGCCGCCATCTATGCCGCCCGCGCCATGCTGGAACCGCTGCTCGTGGCCGGCCTGCAGCAGGGCGGCCAGCTCACTATCACCACCGACGTCGAGAACTATCCGGGCTTCGCCGAGCCGATCCAGGGCCCCTGGCTGATGGAGCAGATGCGGGCGCAGGCCGAGCATGTCGGCACCGAGATCGTCCACGACGTGATCGTGGAGGTCGATCTCGGCCGCCGCCCCTTCTCGCTGAAGGGCGATTCCGGCACGGTCTACACCTGCGACGCGCTGATCATCGCCACCGGCGCGCAGGCGAAGTGGCTGGGCGTGCCGGGCGAGCAGATCTACCAGGGTTTCGGCGTCTCGGCCTGCGCCACCTGCGACGGCTTCTTCTACCGCAACAAGGACGTGGCGGTGATCGGCGGCGGCAACTCGGCCGTCGAGGAGGCGCTGTACCTGTCCAACATCGCGCGCAGCGTGACGGTCATCCACCGCCGCGACGAGTTCCGTTCCGAGCGCATCCTGCGTGAGCGCCTGATGGCTCGCGAGAACGTGAAGGTGATCTGGAACACGGTGGTGGAGGAGATCACAGGCGTTCCCGGCAAGATCCCCATGCCCGCCAGCGCCACCGGCCTTGTGCTGAAGAACGTGCAGACCGGTGCGCTGTCCGAGCTGGCGATGGACGGGATCTTCGTCGCCATCGGCCACGCGCCGGCGGTGGAGCTTTTCGCGGGGAAGTTGAAGCAGAAGGCCGGCGGCTACTTGTGGACCGAGCCGAATTCGACCAGAACGAGTATTCCGGGTGTTTTCGCGGCCGGCGACGTGGCGGACGACGTCTATCGCCAAGCGGTGACGGCCGCGGGTCTGGGCTGCATGGCGGCGCTGGAGACGGAGAAATTTCTCGCGGGGCTGGAGGAGCACCGCGAAGCGGCAGAATAGACCGGCGGGTAGCCGGCGAGGAACGAGGGGAAGATGGGTTTGGACTGGGACAAGCTTCGCGTGTTCCACGCGGCGGCGGAGGCTGGCTCGTTCACGCATGCCGCCGAGACGCTGCGGCTTTCGCAGTCCGCGATCTCGCGTCAGGTGAGCGCGCTAGAGCACGAGGTCGGCGTTCCGCTCTTCCACCGCCACGCGCGCGGCCTGGTGCTGACCGAGCAGGGCGAGATGCTCTACCGCACGGCGCACGACGTGCTGATGAAGCTGGAAACCATCCGCAGCCGCCTGACCGAGGCCAAGGACCGTCCGTCGGGCACGCTGCGCGTGACCACCACTGTCGGGCTGGGCGCCGGCTGGCTGACCGATCGCATCCCGGAGTTCATCGAGCTCTATCCCGAGATCAATCTCCAGCTCATCCTCGCCAACGAGGAACTGGACCTCACCATGCGACAGGCGGATTGCGCGATCAGGCTTCGCCAGCCGCAGCAGCCGGATCTCATCCAGAGGCGGCTGTTCACGGTGCATTTCCACCTCTATGCCTCGCCGTCCTATCTGGGCAAGCACGGCAAGCCGTCGGCAATCGCCGATCTCAAGGATCACCGCGTGGTGACCTTCGGCGTTCCCGTCCCGCCGCATCTGAGCGAGTTGAACTGGCTGGAGACGGTCGGGGATTTCGAGGGCGGCCATCGCGTCCCGACCCTGCAGATCAACGACATCCTGTCGATCAAGCGCGCCGTGCAGCGCGGCGCCGGCATCGCCATGCTGCCTGACTATCTGATAGACAAGGATTCCGGGCTCATTCAGGTTCTGCCCGAGACCGAGGTGCCGTCCTTCGACACCTACTTCGCCTATCCCGATGCCATGCGCAATCAGGCGAAGCTCCATGTTTTCAGGGACTTCGTCATTTCAAAGGCGCGGAGCTGGTCCTACTGAGCCATGCGCCCTTGGGCCACAGTTGCGGCTAATTTGCATGGGTGCCTTGCAAGGTTGCTGCTTGTTTCTTGGGCAGGAGTCGCTCATATAACAATCACTTGCGGCGGCGTTCTCCTCCCATTAGCCCCGCAAGTGTTCCCCTCTGGAGGTTTAGCCCTTTTGGGCGCTTCCATTCAAACTCAGCCGGATCCTTGGATCCGGCTTTTTTGTTTTCGGCCGTCGTTGCCGTTACTTGCGAACCGCGCATCAATGTAACGGTCACATGTTACGGGCGGTAACCTTCCGCCATCGGTCTTAAGCTTCTATCCCCGATGACAGGACGCGGCGTTGCGCTGCTGGAAGATGGGGGCATCGACCGGAAGCGCAGGCTCGGCAACCGCCGCGTCCCGCTCATTCGAGGGCTGATCCACCTCCAGGGATCGTGCTCTGTCCGATGCGGCGGACCTGCCGTACCGCCTCCCGCGGTGTCGGTCCGCATCTGAAGCGGCGTCCGGAAGCAGCCCGGGCGCCGTTTCTCATGGGGCCCGGTTCTTTATGGGCTTGGCCTACATGAACAGCGTCGCCGGGTCCTTGCCGGCGTAGAGGCCGGCCACCTGATCGCCGTAGCCGTTGTAGAGCAAGGTCGGCACCAGCTCGCCCGTATGCAGCACGCGCTCCTTCGCCTGGCTCCAGCGCGGATGCGGCACGTCGGGATTCACATTCGCCCAGAAGCCGTATTCGCTGGGCTGGATCTCCTGCCACAGGCCGAGCGGCTGCTTCTCCACGAAGGAGATCTTGCGAATCGACTTGATCGACTTGAATCCGTATTTCCACGGCAGGGCCAGCCTGAGCGGCGCGCCGTGCTGCTTGGCGACCGGGTGGTCGTAGGCGCCGGTCACCATGAAGGCGAGGTCGTTGGCGGCCTCCTCCATGGTGACGCCCTCCACATAGGGCCACGGATAGAGGAAATTGTTCTGGCCGCTGGCCATCTGGGGGTCGAGGAAGGTCTCGAAGCGGACGAACTTCGCGCCCGCCTGCGGCTTGGCCATCTCGACCAGCGACTTCAGCGGGAAGCCGCTCCACGGAATGGTCATCGACCATGCCTCCACGCAGCGATGCCGGTAGAGCCGCGTCTCGATCGGAATCTTGCGCACCAGATCGTCGAAGGCGATGGTGAAAGGCTTCTCCACCAGCCCGTCGACGGCGATCTCCCAGGGCCGGATCACCAGATTCTGCGCCGGCTTGGCGATCTCCTTCCACGTGCCGAACTCGTAGAAATTGTTGTAGTTGGCGTTGATCTCCTCCGGCGTCACGCTACGGTCCAGTGTGTAGGCCTCGTTGCGCTTTGCGGGGTAGAGATCGGCGGTGGGATCGGCGTCCGCGGCCACGGCCGTTTTGACGTCGAGCGCCCCGGCGAACACGGCCGAGGCGGCCGCCATGCCCATCGTCTTGAGGATGTTGCGGCGATTCAGAAACGCGTGCTCCGGCGTGGCCTGGCTCTCCGGAATGAACCAGGACGGACGTCTGCGGATGGCGACCATGGGGCTGCTCCTGTTGGGCGGCCGGCAGTCTCTGCCTGCCTCTCGCCGAGATCAAGCCGGACGCGTTCACGTTGGCGTGCGGGAAGGGGTGAATGGTGAATGGCGAAATGGTGAATGGACAGCACGCCGGCAAAAGCGGCCGTCATGCGCCGGACACGGCTTGACGGAGCCCGCCAGCCGCGTTCCGACCATTCACCATTCACCATTCACCATTCACCATTCACCATTCACCATTCACCATT
>JAPUFC010000097.1:0-32709 GCA_027492275.1 Mesorhizobium sp.
TCAACAAGCGTGAATACGGCCCCGGCCAGCACGGCCAGCGCCGCAAGGGCAAGCTGTCCGATTTCGGTATCCAGCTTCGCGCCAAGCAGAAGCTCAAGGGCCATTACGGCGACATCTCCGAAAAGCAGTTCCGCCGCACCTATGACGAGGCGAACCGCCGCAAGGGCGACACCTCCGAGAATCTGATCGGCCTGCTCGAATCGCGCCTCGACGCGGTCGTGTACCGCGCCAAGTTCGTGCCGACCATTTTCGCCGCCCGCCAGTTCGTGAACCACGGCCACGTCAACGTGAACGGCAAGCGCACCAACATCGGCTCATACCGCTGCAAGCCGGGCGACGTGATCGAGGTGCGCGAGAAGTCGAAGCAGCTCGTTTCGGTCCTCGAATCCGTGGCGCTCGCCGAGCGCGACGTGCCGGACTACATCGAGGCCGACCACAACAAGATGGTCGCCACCTATGCCCGCGTGCCGGGCCTGGCCGACGTGCCGTTCGCCGTGCAGATGGAACCGAACCTGGTGGTCGAGTTCTACTCGCGCTGACCGGCTTTGCAGCCGACGCATGCCGGGGCCGCCTTCGCGCGGCCCCTTTCTTTTGGCGGCCTTTCGCGGGCGAGAAAGCTGGCGGCCATATTGTCGTTTGCCGGCGGCGGGCCTAGAACGGCGGCTTCGAAGCAGGGATGCGTGACACCATGACCGGAACGACCGACGCGCCTTACCCGGCGCTGCTCGCCTGGTGGCCGGTGCTCGCCGCCGCGCTCGTGGTGATCGGGCTGATCGTCGGGCTTCCGGCCGAGCAGGATGGCCATCTCACCTCCGTCGTGATGGAGGGCGGGCCGGTGGAGACGATCACCGCGCTCGGCTACGGCCTCTGCGCCGTGCTGGTGGTCGGCCTGTGGATGGCCGGCCTGCCGCTCACCATCCCGCCGCTATCGGCCGCCGTGGTGCTGCTGGCCATGGGCGCGCGGGAGCTGGACCTCCATCATACCCCCTGGACGATGAGCATCAGCAAGATTCACTTCTACACCTCGCCGGACGTGCCGCTGGCGGAAAAGCTGCTGGCCGTGGCGATCCTCGCGGTGATCGTCTGGTCGCTCTGGCGGCTCGGGCGCGGCGGCGTGCATGCCTTCGTCTCGGCGCTGCGGCGCGGCAATCCGGTGTCCTGGGCCGTTCTCATCGCCGCCGGCCTCGTCGTGGCATCGAAGCTCTGCGACGGGTTCGGCCGCAATCTCCGGGCCGTCGGGCTGAACGCCGGTCCAACGCTGCGGATAGAATTCAACAAGATCGAGGAATTGCTGGAACTGGGCATCCCGCTTTTCGTGCTGGCGGGCATCGTCTGTTTCGTGATAGCCAACCGCAGGGGCAAGGGCGCCATCCATGCTTGATGTCGTGAAGGACGGCGCGGCGGACGCGGTCCATCCGATGTTCCGCGCCGTGCCGGACACGGTCGAGTTCGGCAAGCTGCGGAAACGCCTGCTGCGGCAGGCGCGCCAGGCAATAGACGACTTCGCCATGGTGCGACCCGGCGACCGCTGGCTGGTGGCGCTGTCGGGCGGCAAGGATTCCTACGGGCTGCTGGCGGTGCTGCTCGACCTCAAGTGGCGCGGCCTGCTGCCGGTCGAGCTGCTGGCCTGCAACCTCGACCAGGGGCAGCCGAACTTCCCCAAGCACATCCTGCCGGAGTTCCTGACGGGACTGGGCGTGCGGCATCGCATCGAGTACCAGGACACCTATTCGATCGTCACCGACAAGATCGAGGCGGGCAAGACCTATTGCTCGCTGTGCTCGCGGTTGCGGCGCGGCCATCTCTACCGCATCGCGCGGGAGGAGGGGTGCTCCGCCCTGGTGCTCGGCCACCACCGCGAGGACATTCTGGAGACGTTTTTCATGAACCTCTTCCACGGCGGCCGGCTGGCGGCGATGCCGCCCAAGCTGCTCAACGACGAGGGCGATCTGTGCGTGCTGCGCCCGCTGAGCTTCTGCGCCGAGGCCGACCTCGCGAAGTTCGCTTCGGCGATGGCCTTCCCGATCATCCCCTGCGATCTTTGCGGCAGCCAGGAGGGGCTTCAGCGCAACGTCATGAAGTCGATGCTGGACGATATCGAGCGCCGCATGCCGGGCCGCAAGGACACGATGATCCGCGCCCTCGCCAATGTGCGGCCCTCGCACCTTCTGGACCGCGGCATCTTCGATTTCGCCGGCATCGCGCCGCCGGCCGAGCGCGGCGACGCCTGAGGCGCCGTCAGTGGCCGCCCCGTCAGTGGCCGTCCTTGTGTCCGGGCGCGTGCGACCGGAACAGCCGCCCCTTCTCGCCGACCAGCACGATCAGGATGCCGATGGCCGCCACGCCCGCATAGCCGGCGGCCAGCGGTGTCGTCGTGCCGTCGAAGGACTGTCCGATCAGGACGCCGATGATGCCGCCCCCGATGGTCTGGATGAAGCCCTGCACCGAGGAGGCCGAGCCGGCGAGATGGCCCAGCGGCTCCATGGCGATGGAGTTGAAGTTGGACCCGATCCAGCCGAACTGGAACATCGCGGCGGCGAACAGCGCGATGAAGGCCGCCAGCGGTACTGGGCCGGACAGAGACCACAGGAACCAGATCAGGCTGACCACCATGAAGCCGAGGATGGCGGCGTGCGAGAGCCGGCGCATGCCCAGCTTCATGACCAGCCGTGAATTGAGGAACGACGACAGCGCCATCATCGAGGCGATGCCGGCGAAGACCAGCGGAAACCACACGCCGAGCCCGTATATGTCGATATAGATCTGCTGGGCCGAGTTGATGAAGCCGAACAGCGCGCCGAACATGATGGCCGACGCCAGCGTGTAGCTGATCGAGGTCCGGTTGGTGAGGACGACACGGAACGCCTTGCCGATCGACGTGAGGGTGAAGGGCCTGCGATCCTCGGGATGCATCGTCTCCGGCAGCCGCAGCGCCACCCAGACCAGGACGGCCGCCCCAAGCAGCCCCATGCCGGTGAAGATGAAATGCCAGTTGGCGAACAGCATCATCAACTGGCCGATGCTCGGCGCGATCACCGGCACAACCATGAAGGTCATGAAGATCAGCGACATGACCTCCGCCATCGCGCGGCCGCCGAATCGGTCGCGCACGATGGAGACGGCGATCACGCGGGTGGAGGCCGCGCCGGCGCCCTGAATGAAGCGCAGCGCCAGCAGCGTCTCGAAATTCGGCGAGAAGGCCGCGGCGAAGGCCGCTATCACGTAGACGGTGAGGCCGAACAGCAGCGGCTTGCGCCGGCCATAGCGGTCGGAGAGCGGCCCGTAGGGCAGCAGGGCGAGCCCCATGCCGAGGAAATAGGCCGAGATCACGTACTGGCGGTGATTCTCGTTCTCGACGCCGAGGCTGGCGCCGATCTGCTGCAGTCCCGGCAGCATGATGTCGATGGCCAGCGCGTTGAGCGACATCACCGCAGCGGCCAGCGCGATGAACTCCCATTTCCCGATCGAAAGCGCCTTGTCCTGCGCGGGAGACGCGACTGGCTGGTCCATGAAAAGCAATCCGTAAAAGAACCAAGGGGACGCGAAGCGGCTGGCGCTTCCGTCCCGAGGTTAAAAATATACCGTGATGGCGCGAAGCGCCGGAACGATGATCAGGCCGCGCCTTTGACGCTCACGCCCTTCTCGTCGAAAAACGACTGGAGTTCCCCGGCCTGGAACATCTCGCGGATGATGTCGCAACCGCCCACGAACTCGCCCTTGACGTAGAGCTGCGGAATCGTCGGCCAGTTGGAATAATCCTTGATCCCCTGCCTGAGGTCGTTCGATGTCAGGACGTTGACGCCCTTGTAGTCCACGCCGAGATAATCGAGGATCTGGACGACCTGCCCGGAGAATCCGCACTGCGGAAAGCCCGGCGTCCCCTTCATGAAAAGCACGACGTCGTTGCTCTTCACTTCACTGTCGATGAAATCTGCGATCGCGGTCATGGAGCTAGCCTTTCCTTCTCCGGTTCAAGGCCGGAATGGATCTCCTCTCACCTCTAGATAGAAGATCGATGCGGCTGTGTCGAGATGCGCCGGGCCCGGCTCGCGGCCGCCGGCGCCGCTCAGTCGGGCGTGCCGGTCTGAAGCGCCAGCGCGTGGAGAACCCCGCCCATATTGCCTTTCAGGGCGTTGTAGACCATCTGGTGCTGCTGCACGCGGCTCTTTCCGCGAAAGCTTTCGGCCACCACCTCCGCCGCGTAGTGGTCCCCGTCGCCCGCGAGGTCGCGGATCGTGACCCTGGCGTCCGGGATGCCTTCCCGGATCAGCCTCTCGATGTCGCGGGCGTCCATTGCCACGTGAGTCGCTCCCTTAGTCGCCGTCGGACCTGATATGGCCGCGTGAGGGGGCGAGGTCAATGTGGGGCAGGTCTACGAAGCGGCTTTGACGCCGGCCACCGGGACGGTCTCGATGCGCGCGCCGAAGCCGGCGATCAGCGGCTTCGCCCTGCCGATGGCGGCCTGCACGGCCGGCAGGGACAGGGACGCGGCATGGCTGTCCTTGTCGTCCCACACCTCCGTCACCCACAGCGCGTCGCGGTTGGAGGTGTCCTCGGCGATGACGTAGCTCAGGCAGCCCGGCATTGCGCCGGTCGCCTCCGCCAGTATGGCGAGCAGCTCGTCGCGCCTGCCGGGCGCTGCGATCATCTGGCCGATCAGTCCGTACATGGCAGCCCTGACTGTTCCTGGTCGCGTCGCGGCCGAGAATGGCCTTCTCAGGCCGCCGGCGCAAGCTCCGGCGCCGGCTCGCCGGCCATGAAGGCCGGAAACCAGCCCTCATGGGCCCGCCGCAGCTCCGACACCGGGACGGCGCGCGCCTCGCCGAGCTTCAGCGCGGTTCCCCCAGTCGTGCCGATCCAGGGCGCGAAGATGCCGCTGTCGCCGATCCGCCCGGCATGGAAGCTCTCCACGCGGTCCCGCGCGATGGTGACCAGATAGCGCCCCTGGTCCTCACCGAAGAACAAAGGAACCGGCGACAGGCCATTCAATTGATTCACCGTTGCGCCGATGCCGGACGCCATCGCCATTTCCGCCAGCGCCACCGCCAGCCCGCCGTCCGACAGGTCGTGGACCGCCGTGGCGACGCCGTCGCGGATCAGGCCGCGCACGAAGTCGCCGACCTTGCGCTCATGCGCCAGATCGACCGGCGGCGGCGGACCGTCGGCGCGGCCGAACAGGTCGCGCAGATAGACCGACTGGCCGAGATGCGAGCCCCAGTTCTTCGGCGCGCCGACGAGCAGGATCGCCTCGTCCCCGGCCGCGAAGCCGATCCGCGCCATGCGGTTCCAGTCCGCCAGCAGGCCGACGCCGCCGATGGTGGGCGTCGGCAGGATGCCGCGACCGTTGGTTTCGTTGTAGAGCGAGACGTTGCCCGACACGATCGGGAAGTCCAGCGCCCGGCAGGCCTCGCCGATGCCTTTGATGGCGGCGACGAACTGGCCCATGATCTCCGGCCGCTCGGGATTGCCGAAATTGAGGTTGTCCGTGGCCGCCAGCGGCAGCGCGCCGGTGGCGGTGAGATTGCGCCAGCATTCGGCCACGGCCTGCTTGCCGCCCTCATAGGGATCGGCCTCGCAATAGCGCGGCGTCACGTCGGAGGAGAAGGCGAGCGCCTTCGCCGGATGGCCGTCGACGCGCACCACGCCGGCATCGCCGCCGGGCCGTTGCAGCGAATTGCCCTGGATCAGCGTGTCGTACTGCTCGTAGACCCAGCGGCGCGAGGAGAGATCGGCGCTGCCGAGCAGCTTCAGCAGCGCGTCGGCCACATCGGCCTGCGGGATGTCGTCTGCGGCGAGGGCGGGGCGTACGACGGGCTCCGTCCACGGACGATCGTACTCCGGGGCCTTGTCGCCCAGATCCTTGATCGGCAGGTCGGCGACCTGCTCGCCCTGATGCAGGATGCGGAAGCGCAGATCGTCGGTCGTGCGGCCGACGATGGCGAAGTCGAGCCCCCATTTGCGGAAGATCGCGGCCGCCTCTGCCTCCTTCTCGGGCCGCAGCACCATGAGCATGCGCTCCTGGCTTTCCGACAGCATCATCTCGTAGGCCGACATGCGCTCCTCGCGCACCGGCACCTTGTCGAGGTCGATCTCGATGCCGAGATCGCCCTTGGCGCCCATCTCGACGGCCGAGCAGGTCAGCCCGGCCGCGCCCATGTCCTGGATGGCGATGACGGCGCCGGACGCCATCAGCTCCAGGCAGGCCTCCAGCAGGCACTTTTCGGTGAAGGGATCGCCGACCTGGACGGTTGGACGCTTCTCCTCGATCTTGTCGTCGAACTCGGCCGAGGCCATGGTCGCGCCGCCGACGCCGTCGCGGCCGGTTTTCGCGCCCAGATACACGACGGGCAGGCCGACGCCCTCCGCCTTGGAGTAGAAGATGCCGTCAGTCTTCGCCAGTCCCGCCGCGAAGGCGTTGACCAGGCAGTTGCCGTTGTAGCGCGCGTCGAAATTGACCTCGCCGCCGACCGTCGGCACGCCGAAGGAATTGCCGTAGCCGCCGACGCCGGCCACCACGCCGGCTACCAGATGGCGCGTCTTGGGATGGCCGGGCTCGCCGAAGCGCAGCGCGTTCATGGCCGCGACCGGGCGCGCGCCCATGGTGAACACGTCGCGCAATATGCCGCCGACGCCCGTCGCCGCGCCCTGATAGGGCTCGATGTAGGACGGGTGGTTGTGGCTCTCCATCTTGAAGACCACGCAGTCGCCGTCGCCGATGTCGACCACGCCGGCGTTCTCGCCCGGTCCCTGGATGACCACCGCGCCGCTGGTCGGCAGCGTGCGCAGCCATTTCTTGGAGGATTTGTACGAGCAGTGCTCGTTCCACATGGCCGAGAAGATGCCGAGCTCGGTGAAGCTCGGCTCGCGGCCGATCAGGTCGAGGATGCGCTGGTACTCGTCGGGCTTGAGGCCGTGCGAGGCGACCAGCTCCGGCGTGATCTTGACGTCGTTGGGGATTGTCATCAGCCCGTCCGGTCCGTTGGCGATTGGGGCTTCCTAAAGCGCGAAACGGCGCGGTCCGCAAGGATGGCCGCCGCGCTCAGCACAAGAAACAGCGCTGCGAGACCAACGGCGGGAGCCGCGGCGCTCGATCGTGACAGCCGGATCGTGCGTCAGGCGGCGCCCGCGCACGACGGGTTGCCGCCCTGCCACCGCGCGAGATCGGCGCTGATGCGCTGGCCGACCGGCTCGCCCATCAGCGGGCCGAACACGTCGACCCGCGAGGAGCCGCCCTTGGCCTGCACCACCAGCAGCGGCCGGCCGCCGAAATTGTTGGCCGGCACCAGCAGGAAGCGCGGCTGTCCGCTCATCGAGTTGAGCTCGTTGGCGAAGCGGTAGGCGCGGAAGGCGGGGTCCTTGCTGGCGAACCAGCATTTGTGCGCGGCGATGGCGACCTGCTCCATGACCCGCAGCGATGCGCTCTTGCCGCCGCCGGAAGCGGGGGGGCGTTTCGGCTCGGACTGGCAGCCGGCGAGGAGACCCAGGCAGGCCAGCGCGGCGGCGAGGAAGCGGACTGTCTGCATGGCCGTCCTGTCTCCGTACGGGTCGATGGTCGATGGGAAATCAGGCCGGGTCGACGCCTCGGCCAAAGGTCAGGCGGCCTCGAGCCCCAGCGCGCTTTCGAACAGGCCGCGCCCGTCCGTGCCGCCATGCGCCGCCTCGATCAGGTTTTCGGGGTGGGGCATCATGCCGAGCACGTTGCCCTTCTCGTTCATGATTCCGGCGATGTCGTTGACCGAGCCGTTGGGGTTGGTGCCCTCGGCGTAGCGGAACACGACCTGCCCGTTGCCCTCGATGCGCCCCAGGGTCTCGGCGTCGGCGAAATAGTTGCCGTCGTGATGCGCCACGGGGCAGCGCAGCACCTGTCCGGCGCGGTAGCTGCGCGTGAAGGCGGTGTTGGCGTTGGCCACCGAGAGCTTCACCTCGCGGCAGACAAACCTCAGCGAGCTGTTGCGCATCAGCGCGCCGGGCAGAAGGCCGGCCTCGACCAGGATCTGGAAGCCGTTGCACACCCCGATGACCATCGCGCCGGCGGCGGCCTTTTCCGCCACCGCCCGCATGACGGGCATGCGCGCCGCGATCGCGCCGCAGCGCAGATAGTCGCCGTAGGAGAATCCGCCGGGAATGACGATCAGGTCCACGTCTGGGATGGCTGTGTCCGTCTCCCACACGGTCGCCGGCGCATGGCCGGAGATCTTGGTCAGCGCCGCGATCATGTCGCGGTCGCGGTTGAGGCCCGGCAGCAGGACGACGGCGGATTTCATGGTCTGTCGAAAGGCCTTTGCGGCTCGGCGAATTCGTGCAGTTCGAGACGGCGCTCGATGCGGTCGAGGCGCTCGTCGTGGCGATCCAGACGGCGGTTGACGCCGGCGACGGCCTCCTCCGTGCCGGTCATGCGCTTCTTGATCTCGTGCAGGTCGAATTTGATCTCGGAGAGATCGGTGTGCATCCGCTTCAGCAGCTCGTACATCAATTCGTTGGTGACTTCGGCCATCGTCGCCTGCAACCTCAGGTGAGGGTCACACTATAATTCTCGATCACCGTGTTCGCCAGAAGCTTGTCGCACATGGCCTTGAGGTCGGCCTCGGCCGCTGCGCGGTCACTTGATTGCAGCTCCAAATCGAAGACCTTGCCCTGGCGTACCGAGCCCACGCCGCCGAAGCCGAGGCCGCCAAGCGCATGCTCGATGGCCTTGCCCTGCGGGTCGAGCACGCCGTTCTTCAGGGTGACGGTGATACGGGCCTTGATCACGCCGGAAATCCTCAGTGCTTCGTGCCTTTGGGGTCGCTCGACGCCACCAGAACGGGGCCGGTCGGGCGCGGCGGCTCGTTCTCGTTCATGATGCCGAGCCGGCGCGCGACCTCCTGATAGGCCTCGACCAGCCCGCCCATGTCGCGGCGGAAGCGGTCCTTGTCGAGCTTGTCCTGCGTCGCCACGTCCCACAGCCGGCACGAATCCGGCGAGATCTCGTCGGCGACGACGATGCGCATCATGTCGCCCTCGTAGAGCCGGCCGCACTCCATCTTGAAGTCGACGAGCTGGATGCCGACGCCCATGAACAGGCCGGAGAGGAAGTCGTTGACGCGGATGGCCAGCGCCATGATGTCGTCGATCTCCTGCGGGCTCGCCCAGCCGAAGGCGGTGATGTGCTCTTCCGAGACCATCGGGTCGTCCAGCGCGTCGGCCTTGTAGTAGAACTCGATGATCGAGCGCGGCAGGACGGTGCCTTCCTCCATGCCGAGGCGCTTGGCCAGCGAGCCGGCGGCGATGTTGCGCACCACCACCTCGAGCGGGATGATCTCGACTTCCTTGATCAACTGCTCGCGCATGTTCAGCCGGCGGATGAAATGCGTCGGGATGCCCATGCGGTTGAGATGGTTGAAGATATGCTCAGAGATGCGGTTGTTGAGCACGCCCTTGCCGTCGACCACTTCGTGCTTCTTCTTGTTGAAGGCGGTGGCGTCGTCCTTGAAGAACTGGATCAGCGTTCCCGGCTCCGGCCCCTCATAGAGGATCTTGGCCTTGCCTTCGTAGATGCGGCGGCGGTTTTTCATCGGACGTGTCTCTGGATTGCGGGCGCCGGCGACGGCCATCCGGCGGTCATGACATAATGCGGCGACGGTGGCTTTCAACCGCGCTCTCTATCGCAAGCACGGTCTTTGCTCAATCGCGAAATCCCGCCGTCAACCGCTTTCCGCTTCGAAATACCGCATCGCGGCAAGCCCGGGCGTATTGACCCGGAGGCGGCCTTTTGTTTTCTGCATGCCGACGCCATATCGAGGGCCCGAGGGAATCGGGGTCGCTACCGGAGGAACGCATGAGCAGCATGAAGGACCGCGAAGAGGGTTTCGAGCGCAAGTTCGCCTTCGACGAGGAACTGAAGTTCAAGGCAACGGCCCGGCGCAACAAGCTGCTCGGCCTGTGGGCGGCCGAGAAGCTGGGCAAGACCGGCCCGGATGCCGAAGCCTATGCCAAAGAAGTGGTCGCGGCGGATTTCCAGGAAGCCGGCGACGGCGATGTGCTGCGCAAGGTGGCGGGCGACCTCGATGCGGCCGGCGCGGGCCAGACCGAGCAGCAGGTTCGCGCCGTCATGGACGAGCTTCTGGCGAAGGCCGTCGAGCAGATCCGCAACAGCTAGCACGGAGCCCGGCGCCATGTCGCTCGCCGATGACCTGAAATCCGGCCGGCCGATCGTCTCGGCCTGGTCGGTCGTGCCCGACGCGCTGACCGTCGAGCTTCTGTCCGGGCAGGGCTTCGACGCCGTCACGCTGGACATGCAGCATGGCGGCCACAACGAGGACAGCGTGCTGCGCGCGATCCCGGCGATCACGCGCGCGGCCAGGCCGGCGCTGGTGCGAATCCCCGTCGGCCGCTTCGACATGGCCAGCCGCGCGCTGGATTTCGGCGCGGAGGCGGTGATCGCCCCCATGGTGAATTCGGCCGAGGACGCCAGGCGTTTCGCGGCAGCGATGAAGTACCCGCCGCTCGGCGAGCGCTCCTGGGGGCCGACCTACGCCAATCCGCGCGCCGGCGGCCCCGACCCGAAGGCCTGGCTGCGGGATAGCAACACGCGCACCGTGTCGTTCGCCATGATCGAGACGCGCACGGCGCTCGACGCCCTCGACGCGATCCTCGACACGCCCGGCATCGATGCCGTCTTCGTCGGCCCGTCGGACTTCTCCCTGACCTGGACCGGCGGCGCGAGCATCGATCCGCTTCTGGAGGATATGATGGGCGCTGTCGAGGACATCGCCCGCCGGGCGCGCGGCGCGGGCAAGCATGCCGGAATCTACATCATGGATCCGGCCACCAGCGGGCGCTTCGTGTCGATGGGCTATCAGCTCCTCGCCACCGGCAGCGAGCTCCAGCTTTTCCGCATCGGCGGTGCGTCGCTTCTCGGCTCGATCCGCAGCTCGATCGGCTGAGCCGGATAAGGCCGTTCAGGCCTTGAGCTGCGACAGGAAGCGGGCGAAGGTCATCGAGCCTTCCGGCCAGGGTCCGTGGCCGGAATCGGCGTTGATGTGGCCGGATTCGCCGGCGTCGATGAACAGCGAGCCCCATGCGCCGGCAAGGTCCTCCGCCACGTCGAAGGCGCAGTAGGGATCGTTGCGGCTGCCGACCAGGATCGACGGGAACGGCAGCGGCTCGCGCGGATAGGGACCGAACGTCGTCAGGTGCTCCGGCCTGAGTGCCGGATTCGAAACGTCGGGCGCGGCGACGAGGAAGGCTCCCGCGATCCGGTTGCGGAACCGCGGCACGGCCTGGATCGTCGTCGCGACGCCCAATGAATGACCGACCAGCACGACCGGACGCTCCGACGCGTTGACGGCGTCGGCCAGCGTGGCGGTCCAGTCCTCGCGCACGGGATTGCCCCAGTCGGCCTGCTCGACGCGGCGCGCGGTCGACAGTTTCGACTGCCAGCGCGTCTGCCAGTGTTCGGGCCCCGAACTGGTGTAGCCCGGCACGAAGATGATGTCTGCGTCCTTGACTTTCATGGCCGCCATGTAGCGGCGCGGCGCGTGCCGTTCAATGGCCGATCGGCGACTGCCCGGCTGGCGCAAACGCTGAACAGCGTGTTCGCCGCTCCCGCCCTTGCGCGGCAAGGCGTGCGCGGCGATCTATGGCCTTGAAAGGATTTCTGTGATGAGCGAACTGCCCTTTGCCGCCACCACCCCGGTCAGCGTCGCGCGCGTCGGCCTGACGGCGCGCGATGCCACCAGCCTCGCCGGCTACTACCGCGACGTGGTCGGGCTGCAGGAACTGATGCGCGACGGCGAGACGATCACGCTGGGCGCCGCCGGCCGGCCGCTTCTGGTGCTGGAGCAGGACGCCGCGGCGAAGCCAGACGATCCGCGCGCCGCCGGCCTGTTCCATACCGCGTTCCTGCTGCCCGCGCGCGCCGACCTCGGCCGCTGGATCGGCCATGCGATGGAGAAAAAGCTGCCGATCGACGGCGCTTCCGACCACATCGTCAGCGAAGCGCTGTATCTCACCGATCCCGAAGGCAACGGCATCGAGATTTATGCCGACCGCCCGCATGAAGAGTGGCGCTGGACGGACGGCAACGTCGTCATGGCGACGGAGCGTCTGGACGTGCGCTCGGTACTGGACGCTGCAAAGGGCGACAGCCGCTGGCGCGGCGCGCCGGAAAACACCACCGTCGGCCACGTGCACCTGCGCGTCGGCAGGCCGGCGGACGCGGAGCGCTGGTGGGCGCGGAATTTCGGCTTCGACACGGCGGCCTGGTATGGCGATGCGGCCGTGTTCCTGTCATCCGGCGGCTATCACCACCACATCGGCGCGAATGCCTGGCGAAGCCTTGGAGCCGGGCGGCGCGACGAGACGCGCGCCGGATTGAGCTGGGTGGAGATGCGATCCTCCCTCGTCGAGGGAGAATCGGAGCTGGAGGACCCCTGGGGCACGAAGATCCGTGTGGTTCCGGGCCGACCGGCCTGACGCCTACTTCGCCTCGATGATCAGCGCCGGCATGTCCGCCTCGACGGCGCTGTTGGCCTTGTTGAAATAGCCGTCCGCGTAGAGGAACAGGCCGACGACCACCGCTACGCAAAGCGCGCCGGCCGCGAACCAGCCGACGCGATGGCCCTGTTCCTCACGGTTGATCTCGTAGTCGGTCATGATGCCACCCGATTGTTGCTCTCGGGCGCAAAATGCCGCTGCGGGGCGGTTTGTTCCCGTTTCAGCCTTCGCCGAACACGCGCCGGAAGATCGTGTCGACGTGCTTGGTGTGGTAGCCGAGGTCGAATTTTTCCCGGATGTCGGCCTCGGACAGCGCGGCGGTCACCTCCGTGTCGGCCAGAAGCTCGCTCAGGAAGTCGGCGCCCTGTTCCCACACCTTCATGGCGTTGCGCTGCACCAGCCGGTAGGCGTCCTCGCGGCTGACGCCGGCCTGGGTGAGCGCCAGAAGCACGCGCTGCGAGTGGACGAGGCCGCGGAAGCGGTCGAGGTTCTTCTGCATGTTCTGCGGGTAGACGAGCAGCTTCTCGACCACGCCGGTCAGGCGCGCCAGCGCGAAGTCGAGCGTGATCGTGGCGTCCGGCCCGATCATGCGCTCGACCGAGGAATGCGAGATGTCGCGCTCGTGCCACAGCGCGACGTTCTCCATCGCCGGCATGGCGTAGGAGCGCACCATGCGGGCGAGGCCGGTGAGGTTTTCCGTCAGCACCGGATTGCGCTTGTGCGGCATCGCCGACGAGCCCTTTTGCCCGGGCGAAAAATACTCCTCCGCCTCCAGCACCTCGGTGCGCTGGAGATGCCTGATCTCGGTGGCCAGCCGCTCGACGGAGGAGGCGATGACGCCGAGCGTGGCGAAGAACATGGCGTGGCGGTCGCGCGGGATGACCTGCGTCGACACTGGCTCCGGCTTGAGGCCGAGCTTTTCGGCGACATGCTCCTCCACGCGCGGGTCGATGTTGGCGAAGGTGCCGACCGCGCCCGAAATGGCGCAGGTGGCGATGTCCTCGCGCGCCCGCACGAGCCGCTCGCGGCAGCGCTGGAACTCGGCATGCGCCAGCGCCAGCTTGACGCCGAAGGTGGTTGGCTCGGCGTGGATGCCGTGGCTGCGACCGATGGTGATCGTATCCTTGTGCTCGAAGGCGCGCGTCTTCAGCGCCGACAGCAGCGCGTCGAGGTCGGCGAGCAGGATGTCGCTGGCGCGCGTGAGCTGCACGGCGAGACAGGTGTCCAGCACGTCCGACGAGGTCATGCCCTGGTGGATGAAGCGCGCGTCCGGCCCGACGAATTCGGCCAGATGCGTCAGGAAGGCGATGACATCATGCTTGGTGACGCGCTCGATCTCGTCGATCTTGTCGATGTCGAACGTCGCCGCGCCGCCCTTTTCCCAGATCGTCCTGGCCGCTTCCTTCGGGATGACGCCGATCGCGGCCAGCGCGTCGCAGGCATGCGCCTCGATCTCGAACCAGATGCGGAAGCGGGTCTCGGGCGACCAGACGGCGACCATGTCGGGGCGGGAATAGCGAGGGATCATTTTTTTGCCGTTGCGGGAGTGAGGTCGCGCCGGCTGTAACAGAGCGGCGCGATATGCTCAACGACCTAGCATGATCCCGAAAAGTGGATGCCGGTTTTCGGACGGGATCATGCGTCAAACGAGAGAAGACCAGCAGGGAAAAAGATCGCCGGGCGCGGGCGTGGCGGCATGCACCCCGCGCGCGATGGCCCGCGCCATGGTCGCGGCGGCGGCGGCGAAGAAGTCGATGGTTTCGTCGCCCGCCGGCGTCACGCCGCTCCGGCCGGTGGCGAGCGAAAAGACGAGGTCGCCGTCCATCGGCGTGTGCGCGGGCCAGATGGCGCGGGCGAATCCGTCATGGGCCGAGACGGCGAGCCGCTTGGCGGCGGCCTTGGTCAGCACGGCGTCGGTGGCGATGACCGCGATGGTGGTGTTTTGCAGGCCGGTGTCGCGATCGCGGAATTTCAGCCGCACTTTTGAGGCGTCGGCGGGCAGCGGGGAGGGCAGGCCGAGCCCCCCGAACTCGTCGCCGGTTTCGAAGGGCGCGGCCCAGAAATGCCGCGTGCGGCCCATCGTGACCGCGCCGACGGCGTTGACGGCGGCCAGCGCCCCCACCGTCACCCCGTTCGGCAGCACGGTGGATGCCGAGCCGAGCCCGCCCTTGAAACCGGCGACCAGCGCGCCCGTGCCCGCCCCGGTGGTGCCGATGGCGAAATCCCTGCCGGCGTCGGCGGCGGCGCGGTGGCCGAGCTCGCGGTAGGGCGGATAGAGGCCCCAGTCTTTGTCGCCGCCATTGGCGAGGTCGAACAGAATGGCCGCCGGCACGATCGGCACGGTGAAGCCGGCCACCGCGAAGCCGACGCCCTTCTCGCGCAGCGCCGCCTGCACCCCGGACGCCGCATCGAGCCCGAAGGCGGAGCCGCCCGAGAGCACGACGGCATGCACCGTCTCCACCGTATTGTGCGGCTCCAGAAGGTCGGTCTCGCGCGTGCCGGGCGCGCCGCCCAGCACCTGCACGCCGGCCACGGCCGGCTCGTCGCACAGAATGGCCGTGACGCCGGATTTCAGCCGCGCGTCGGCGGCGTTGCCGACCGAGAGGCCGGCGACATCGGTGATGAGATTGCGCGGGCCGGGTCGCATCACGGCAGCTCCAGAGGCTGGAAATCCTTCCCGTCGAAGCGGAAGGCGCGATAGGGGTTTTCGGCGAGGTCGCCCCTGGCGTCGAATGTGACGGGACCGAGCGCGGTGGAGAAGCGGCGGCCTTCCAGCGCGATCGGTCCGGCGGCGGTCAGCGCCGCCGCCGCGATCTCGACGGCCGCGTGGGAGATCGGCGCATAGCCTTCCGGCGCAATGCCCTTCGCGGCGAAGGCGGCGGCCGCATCGGCGGCGAGCCCGCCTTCCGGCAGCGCGATCATGATCGTGCCGTCGGCCGGCGGCGGCCCGTCGCCGCGCGCCCGCAGCGTTTCGCCGCCGGCAAAGACCAGCGCCGGCGTCCCCTCGGCCGCGTCGCGGCCCATGATCGCCACGTCGTCGCGGTCGCCGCCGACGAAGACGCGGGTCGCGCCCGCGCGCCGCAGTCGCGCGATCAGGGCCGTCTGGTTCTCGAGCTGCGGCCGGAAGGTTTCCACAAGCACGGGCCGCAGCCCCGCCTGCTCGGCGGCGGCACGCAGGCTTTCGGACAGCTCGCGCTGATGGATCGTGCCGTCGTCGACGATCGCGAACAGCGCGCCCTGCCACAGCCGCGTCAGGATATGGGCGACGGCCTCCAGTTCGGCGTCGGCGCGCGGCGCCAGCCGGTACACCGGCCAGCCGGTCCGCGTCTTGCGGTCGGTGAGGCCGTTGGTGCGAACCCCCACGGTGACGACCGCGATCGAGGCCTGCTTGAGCACCGGCAGCGCGGCCTCGATCGATTCGGAGCACAGGAAGCCGACGACGATCCGCACTCGCTGCCGGACGAAATCCTCCGCCGCCCGCCTGCCGCCCTCGGCCGTGCAGGAATCGTCCGCGACGGCGAGCCGAAGCCCGGCCCGGTCGGCGGCGACCTCCGCGCCCCGGCGCACCTGCTCGCCCAGAATGGCCATCGGCCCCGAAAGCGGCGCGGCGATTCCGATCGTCTCCTGGGCGGAGGCGGCCGCGCAGAAAAGACCCGTCGCGGCCAGGGCCGCTGCCAGCATGGTTGGGCGGGGCATGAAGGGAAAGGGCCTCCGTTCGGTTGGATGTGCGGCCGTGGGTGGCGCGCCCGCCGGCTGATTGCGCTTGTTAGCCCTTGTGGCCGGTCATATATATCGGCAAAGATCATCTCACGGGAACAAGCGGTTGCTCAAGAAGATCGATGTCGCGCCGCAGACCTATCGCGACGCCATGGCCCGTTTCGCGGGCGCGGTGCATGTCGTGACGACGGACGGCGACGCCGGAAGGCGCGGCACGACGGCCATCGCGGCCTGTTCGGTGTCCGATTCGCCGCCCACGGTCCTGGTCTGCCTGAACCGCGAGAACCCCCGCAACGAGCCCTTCCTGCTCAACGGCAAGTTCGCCCTCAATACGCTGTCGGCCGGCCAGAGGCCGGTGGCCGATGCCTTTTCCGGCCTGCATCCGCTGTCGATGGAGGAGCGTTTCGCCCGGGCCGAATGGGACCGCATCGAGACCGGCGCGCCGGCCCTCGTCGGCGCTCTGGCGGTGTTCGACTGCGAGGTCGTCGACGTCAAGGACATCGCCACGCATCGCATCCTGTTTGGCCGCGTGAAGGGCATCCGCGTCGGCGAGGGCGATCAGCCTTTGATCTATTTCCACCGCGCCTATCGCGAGTTGGCTTCGAAGCCATGACCGCCGCCGCGCCGCCGCCGCGATCCATCGACGAGACGCTGGCGCTTCTCGGGAACGCGGACTACGTGGCGGACCGCGCGCTGGCGACCGTGCTGTTCCTGTCGCTGCGGATGAAGCGCCCGCTGTTTCTGGAGGGCGAGGCCGGCGTCGGCAAGACCGAGATCGCCAAGGTGCTCGCATCGGCGCTCGGCCGCCGGCTGATCCGCCTGCAATGCTATGAGGGGCTCGACGTCTCCTCCGCCGTCTACGAGTGGAACTACGCGGCGCAGATGATCGAGATCCGCATGGAGGAAGCGGCCGGCGCGGTCGACCGCAGCGCCATGGAGAAGAACGTCTTTTCCGAGCGATATCTCATCCGCCGGCCTGTGCTCGACGCGCTGGGCGGCGAGGCGGGCAACGCGCCGGTCTTCCTGATCGACGAGCTGGACCGCACGGACGAGGCCTTCGAGGCTTTCCTGCTGGAAGTCCTGTCCGACTATCAGGTGACGGTGCCGGAGCTAGGCACGATCAGGGCCGCCGAGCCGCCGATCGTCATCATCACGAGCAACCGCACGCGCGAGGTGCATGACGCGCTGAAGCGCCGCTGCCTCTACCATTGGGTCGACTATCCCGACGCGGCGCGCGAGCTGGAGATCGTGCGGCGTCGGGTGCCCCGCGCCAACGAGCGGCTGTCGGCCGAGATCGTCAGCTTCATCCAGAAGCTGCGCGGCATGGACCTGTTCAAGGTGCCCGGCGTCGCCGAGACGATCGACTGGGCCGGCGCGCTGACGGAGCTGGACAAGGTGGCGCTCGACCCCGAGACATTGTCCGACACGATCGGCGTGCTGCTGAAATATCAGGACGACATCGCCCGCATCGGGCAGGGCGAGGGCAGGCGGATGCTGTCGGAGGTGAAGGCCGAGCTTGCCGCCGCCGAGTGAGGAATGATGGAAGCCAGGCCGGACGGCCGCATGGCCGACAACATCGTCTATTTCGCCCGCGCGCTGCGCAAGGCGGGGCTGCGCGTCGGCCCGGCTTCGGTCAGGGACGCGACCGAGGCGGTGCTGGCGGCGGGCATCGGCAGCCGCGACGATTTCTACTGGACGCTGCATGCGGTGCTGGTGTCGCGCCGCGAGGACCACGCCGTTTTCGACGAGGCGTTCCGCCTGTTCTGGAAGTCGCGCGAGCTGGTGGAGAAGATGCTGGCCATGTTCTCGCCGCGCGCGCCCGAGCGCGAGGAGCGGCAGAAGCCGCGCCCGGGCGAGAGCCGCGTCGCCAAGGCGCTGCTGGAAGGCCCGGAGAAGGACAAGCCGCAGGGAGCGCCCCGGATCGAGATCGACGCGCGGTTGACGGCCGCGCGCGGCGAATTGCTGCGGGCCAGGGATTTCGCCCAGATGAGCGCGGCCGAGCTTGCCCAGGCGCGCCGCGCCATCTCGGCGCTCACCCTGCCGTTCGATCGTGTGGCGACCCGCCGATATCGCTCCGATCCGCGCGGCCGCCGCATCGACGCCCGCGCCACGCTGCGCGGGGCGGCCCGTCTCGGCGGCGCGCTGGTGCTGCCGAAATTCCGCTCGCGCCGCGCGGTGCAGCCGCCGCTGGTGGTGCTGGCCGACATTTCGGGCTCGATGAGCCAGTACAGCCGCGTCTTCCTGCATTTCCTGCATGCGCTGAGCGAGCGCCGCCGCGTTCACGCCTTCGTCTTCGGCACGCGGCTGACCAACCTGACGCGGCAGTTGCGCCATCGCGATCCCGACCAGGCGCTGGCCGATTGCTCGGCGGCGGTGAAGGACTGGTCCGGCGGTACGCGCATCGGCGACACGCTGCGCGAATTCAACCGCAAATGGTCGCGGCGCGTGCTCGGGCAGGGGGCCATCGTGCTGTTGATCACCGACGGGCTGGAGCGCGACGACGCGGCCGATCTGCCGGCGGAGATGGACCGCCTGCATCGATCCTGCCGCCGGCTGGTGTGGCTGAACCCGCTGCTGCGCTTTGACGGTTTCGAGCCGCGCGCGCGCGGCGTGCGGGCGATGCTGCCGCATGTGGACGAGTTCCGGCCCGTGCACAATCTGGACGCGCTGGCCGATCTGTGCGCGTCGCTGGACAGCGGACAGGGCGCGCAGCGGTCGGTCGATCCGCGTCGATGGACGCAGCTGGTGGCCTGAGGAGGACGACGATGGACGAGATGGCGCATCTGGACGAGACCCGCGATCCGCTGGCCGTCGCCGAAAGCTGGCGGGCGGAGGGACGGCAGGTGGCGCTCGCCACCGTGGTCGAGACGTGGGGCTCCGCCCCACGCCCGGCCGGCAGCCATCTGGTGATCGACGCGGACGGCAATTTCCAGGGCTCGGTGTCGGGCGGCTGCGTGGAGGGCGCGGTGGTCACGGAGGCCGCCGAGGTGCTGGACACGGGCAAGCCGCGCATGCTGGAATTCGGCGTGGCGGACGAGACCGCATGGCGGGTCGGCCTGTCCTGCGGCGGCCGCATCCGCGTCTATGTCGAGCCGCTGAACTGAGGCATCCGGGGCCATGGACGTTTCGACGCTCAAGACGCTGAACGAGGCGCGCCGCGCGCGCCGGGCCGCGATCCTCGCCACAGGGCTGGACGACGGCGAAAGCCGCGTGCTGTTCGAGGGCGACGTGCCGCCCGGCGAACTGGGCGAGCATGTGCTGAAGGCCTTCCGGACCGGGAATTCGCTGGCCGTCGAGGCCGAGGGGCGTCGCGTCTTCCTCAACGTCCATCTGCCCCGGCCGCGCCTGGTGGTCATAGGCGCGGTGCATATCAGTCAGGCGCTGGCGCCCATGGCGCGCGTGGCCGGCTACCCGCTGGAGATCATCGACCCGCGCACCGCCTTCGCCACGCCGGAGCGTTTTCCCGACGTGACGCTGCACGCCGAATGGCCCGAAACGGTTCTGGCGCAACACCCGCTGGACGGGTACACGGCGGTTGCCGCCGTCACGCACGATCCCAAGATCGACGATTTCGCCCTGAAGGCGGCCCTGGACGCGGGCTGCTTCTATGTCGGCGCGCTGGGCAGCCGCCGCACACACGCCAAGCGGGTTGAGCGGCTGGCCGCGATGGGGGCGGGCGAGGACGAGATCGCCCGCATCCGCGCGCCCATCGGCCTGAATATCGGCGCGGCGACGCCGGCGGAGATCGCCGTCGCGGTGCTGGGCGAGGTGATCGCGGCGTTCCGCTCGCGCGGACTGGCCGGCGGCGAGGGCAGGGCGTCATGAAGTTCGGAGCGGTTCCGTTGGCGGAGGCCGAGGGCGCGGTGCTCGCGCACTCGATCACGCTGGACGGACGCCGCCTGCGCAAGGCGCATGTGCTGACCCGCGACGACGTCGACGCGATGCGGAAGGCAGGCATGGGCGACGTCGTCGTGGCGAAACTGTCGCCGGACGATCTCGACGAGGATGCCGCCGCCTCGGCGATCGCCGAAGGCGTTTTCATGCGCGGCATCGAGGCGAAGCCGGCGGCGACCGGGCGCGTCAACCTGCATGCGACGGCCTCCGGCGTGTTCACGGTCGACAAGGGGGCGGTGGACGCGCTGAACGCCGTCGACCCCGCCATCACCCTGGCCACGCTGGAGCGGCATGCCGTGGTCGAGGCGGGACAGATGGTCGCGACGGTGAAGATCATCCCCTTCGCGGTCGACCGGGCCAAGGTCGACGCCGCGATCGCGGCGGCGGGCCGGGCCGAGATATTCGCGGTCAACGCCTTCTCGCCGCGTCCGGTCGGACTGATCCAGACGGTGCTGCCGGGCCTGAAGGACGGGGTTCTCGCCAAGACGGCCCGCATCACGGCCGATCGGCTGTCGCGCTCCTCCAGCCACATCGTGGCGGAACGCCGTCCGCCGCACGAGACGGCGGCGCTGGCGGCCGAGATCGCCGCGATGAGCGACGGCGGCGACCTGCTCCTGATCTTCGGCGCCTCGGCGATGAGCGACGCCGACGACGTCATCCCGGCCGCGATCCGCGCCGCCGGGGGGCGCGTGATCCGCGTCGGCATGCCGGTGGACCCCGGCAACCTGATGGTGCTGGGCGAGGTCGGCGGCAAGCCGGTGATCGGCGCGCCGGGATGCGCCCGCAGCCCGAAGGAGAACGGCTTCGACTGGGTGCTCGATCGGCTGATGGCCGGGCTGGACGTCGGCTCGGACGATATCTCCGCCATGGGGGTGGGCGGCTTGCTGATGGAGATCGGGACGCGCCCGCAGCCCCGCGAGGAGGCGCGCGGCGCAGCCGGGACCGACGTGCACGCGGTGGTGCTGGCCGCCGGACGATCGAGCCGCATGGGCGGGCCGAACAAGCTGCTGGCGCTGTTTTCCGGCGAGCCGCTGATTCGCCGCACGGCGCGCGCGGCGCTGGAATCGGGCGCGGCCGGCGCGCTCGTCGTCACCGGCCACCAGGCGGCCCGGATCCGCGCCGCGCTGGACGGATTGGACCTGCGCTTCGCGCACAATCCCGATTTCGCCGCCGGCTTGTCGGGCTCGCTCAAGGCCGGCATCGCCGCGCTTCCTGACGGCGCGGGCGGCGCGCTGGTCATGCTGGGCGACATGCCGGCGGTCGCCGCCGCCGATCTCGACCGCCTGATGAAGGCGTTCCGCGCGGCGGGCGGGGCCAGCATCGTGCGTGCCACCCATGCCGGCAAGCGCGGCAATCCGGTCATCCTGCCGAAGGCGCTGTTCTCCGCCGTCGCGCAGCTCGAAGGCGATACCGGCGCGCGCCATCTGGTCGAGGGCGGCCTGGCCCCCGTCGTGGATGTCGAGATCGGCGAGGGCGCCTCGCTGGACGTCGACACGCGCGAGGCCATGCTGCGGGCCGGCGGCATGGTGCAGGATTGAGCGCGGTTTTTTCCGTTCGCGTGGCCGTGGCGGCGCTGGCCGTGCTTGCCCTGCAAGGCTCGGCGGGCGCGCAGGCGCTCAAACCCTTCAAGGACGACCTCTTCGCCTATCCGAAAACCCTGTCCGCCGAAGGCATGGCGTATCGCGTCATCGACTACCGCGAGGCGCGCGACATAGACGAGCGCGACGAGGTGCCCGAACGCCGCGTCCGGCGGCAATATGTGTCGACCGGCGTCAGGAGCGTGCAGGAGGATCTGGCGCTGGCGACCGAGGCCGGAACGGTGCGCCACGTCGCCGTCGGCCGCAGGAGCGGCGCGCGCATCATCACCGTCTATCTGCACGGCCAAGGCGGCAGCCGCAGGCAGGGCGTCGACGACTTCACCTTCGGCGGCAATTTCAACCGTATCAAGAACCTGATGGCCGGCAATGACGGGCTTTATCTGTCGCCGGATTTTTCGGACTTCGGCGACAAGGGCGCGGCCGAGGTCGCGGCGCTGCTCGCGCACTATGCGAAGGATTCGCCGCGCGCCAAAATCGTCGTCGCCTGCGGCTCTATGGGCGGCGCGCTGTGCTGGAAGCTGGCCGCCCGGCCGGATGCCGGACGCCTGTCCGGCCTGATGCTTCTCGGCTCGCACTGGGACGAATCCTACCTGAAGACGGAATCCTTCCGGCGCGGCCTGCCGCTGTTCTTCGCGCATGGCAGCCGCGACACGGTGTTCCCCGTCGGCAGGCAGGAGGCGTTCTTCCGCGCGATCCTCGCCCGCTCCCCCTCCTATCCGGCCCGCTTCGTGCGTTTCGAGACCGGGACGCACGGCACGCCGATCCGCATGGCGGACTGGCGCGAGACGCTCGAATGGATGCTCTCGCAGGTGCGCTGAGGCGTACCCGCCGGCTCAGTTCCGCGTCAGCGGATCGCGGCCGCGCCGCGGAAAATCCGCCGGCCGCGCGACGACGTCCACGCGGTCGGCGCGGCACATGGAGGGAATGAGCGCGAGCGAAGCGCGATAGCCGGCCTGCTCGGTCGGCCGCGGACGGGAGAAAAATTCAGTATGGAAACCCATGACCAGGCTCTCTGCTCGGTCCTCCCGCCTGACAGATAGCCGATTCCTGTTCATTGTGCAGTGCAACATAACGCATGGCTGGCATGCGTCGGCGAGGGGACTTTCGTCAAATTGCTGCAATCCGAGGGATGGCTTGCAGCCATTTTTAACGAGCATCGTTTAACTTGCTGCCGTTACGACAGAGGGGGCTGTCCTGAGCGCTCGCCCGAACAGCGATTTTGCATCGATCCTCGACGCTCTCTTCGCGCGCACGGCGTGCGACGAGGAGGAGTCCGCGCCCCAGCCCCCGCAGGCTCCGGTGAGCTTCGACTATCTGGCGGTGGCGGATGAGCTGCATTCCGGCCGCATCCGGCTGGCCGGGGAGGCGGTCGAGGCGGAATACCGCGAGGCCGCCACGCTGGAGCAGGAGCTGGCCGCAATTCTCGCCGAAGCGCATGCCGACAAGGCGCAGGAGCGGGCGCAGACGGACCTGCCGCCGGCCGATCCGGCGGCGATCGCCGTGGAGCTGGCGCTGGACGCCGATCCCGCGCCCGATTTCGGACAGCTTCGCCGCGCCTTCGCGCTCAGGAACCATCCCGACCGCGTGCCGCCGCATCTGCGCGAACGCGCGCTGGCGCGCATGCAGATCGCCAACCGGCTGATCGACGATGCGCGCCGCAAGGCGCTGGCCAAGGCCAAGCGCTGACTACTGTCCGGGCATCTGAGGCGGCGCGAAGACGATGAACGGCGATTTCGGCTCCGCTCCCGGCGGGACGAATTCCGGCGCGGCCGGTCCGAGCTCGCCGAGCGACTTCACGTAGAGATAGAATGATCGCGCCTCGTCCTCCGTCCAGGCGTGAACGTTGAACCAGGGCATGGGCGGCCGCGTCTGGAAGCTTTTGGCGTAGTCGGCGAACTCCGTCTCGCTCATCTTCGACAGGGTTATCCGCAGATTGGCCGGATAGGTCGTACCCCATGGACCCCGGAAGCCGACCCCGTCGCCGACCAGCGACCTGGCGGGATCGACCTGGCCGCCCGATTGCGCGTATCCCGGCGTATGGCAGTCATGGCATCCGGAGATGACGGCCAGGCGCGCGCCGTCCTCGACCGAAGCGGCCGACGCCGCCTGAACTGGCAGGGCCAGCAGCCCGCCCACGACCATTGCCCGCAACATCAATGTTCCCCCGGCTTTGGAATCGCGCGACAGCGGCGATCCCTGGCTGGGCGATTGGTAGCAGGCCGCCCGCCGGCGGTGAAGGCGGCCGACGGGGCCGCCGTCACATTCCGGCGTGAAAAAAATGTCGATCGGTCAGGCGGCGCGGCGTTCGTGCCGACCCTCGGCGATTTCTTCCACCAGCTTGGCGCAGAAGGCGTCGAGATCGTCCGGCTTGCGGCTGGTGACGAGGCCCTGATCGGTCACCACCTCCGAATCCTCCCACTTGCCGCCGGCATTCATGACATCGGTCTTGATGGATTTGTACGAGGTGACGCGACGCCCCTTCACGATGCCGGTCTCGACCAGCAGCCAGGGCGCATGGCAGATCGCGCCGATCACCTTGCGGTCGGTCCAGAAGGCTTTCACGAAGTCCAGCGCCTTCGGCTCGACGCGCAGCAGGTCTGGATTGATCTGGCCGCCGGGCAGCACCAGCGCATCGTAGTCGGAGGCCTTCGCCTCATCGAGCGTCCTGTCCACCTTGACGGGCCGGCCCCAGTCCTTCTTGTCCCAGCCCTTGATCTCGCCGGCTTCGAGCGAGATGACATGCACGTCTGCGCCGGCCTCCCTGAGCTTTTTCACGGGCACTTCGAGTTCTGACTGTTCGAAGCCGTTCGTGGCCAGGACGGCGACGCGCTTTCCGGATATGGTCATGCGGATTCTCCTTGCGTTCGGGGATGGTGCCGAAACGCCGGCTCACGCTGCATGTTCCAGTCCGGACCGTGATTTGCAGCGCGCGCATTGACGATCCGGCCGCTCCTCCCCAGCTAGAAGAACCACGCCGCTTTTTCCCCGGGACCCACCGTCCACCGTCAAACATCGAGCATCGGAGTGATTTCATGAGCGACTACGTTCCGCCCAAGGTCTGGACCTGGGAGAAGGGCAATGGCGGGCAGTTCGCCAGCATCAACCGGCCGGTCGCGGGCCCGACTCACGACAAGGAACTGCCGGTCGGCAAGCATCCGCTGCAGCTCTATTCGCTGGGAACGCCGAACGGCCAGAAGGTCACGATCCTGCTGGAGGAATTGCTGGCGGCGGGCCATGCGGGCGCGGAATACGATGCCTGGCTGATCCGTATCGGCGAGGGCGACCAGTTCGGCAGCGGCTTCGTTGAGGTGAATCCGAACTCCAAGATCCCGGCCATGGTCGACCGCAGCGGCGCGACGCCGATCCGCCTGTTCGAATCCGGCTCGATCCTCGTCCATCTGGCGGAGAAGTTCGGCGCCTTCCTGCCGACGACGCAGCCGGGGCGCGCCGAAACCTTCAACTGGCTGTTCTGGCAGATGGGCAGCGCGCCCTTCGTCGGCGGCGGCTTCGGCCATTTCTATGCCTACGCGCCCGAGAAGATCAAATACGCCATCGACCGCTACGCCATGGAGGCGAAGCGGCAGCTCGACGTGCTCGACCGCCGGCTGGCGGACAACGAATACGTCGCCGGCAGCGAATACACCATCGCCGACATGGCGATCTGGCCCTGGTATGGCGGCCTGGCGAAGGGCTGGAACTACGGCGCCGGGGAATTCCTGTCGGTGCACGAATACGGCAACGTCCTGCGCTGGGCCGACCAACTCTTCGCGCGCCCGGCGGTGAAGCGCGGCCGCATGGTCAACCGCACCAGCGGCGAGCCGCACGAGCAGTTGCACGAGCGCCATGACGCCGGCGATTTCGACACGAAGACGCAGGACAAGCTGGCGAAAGCGTGAACGCCGGCACCTGACCTGCCGGAAGCTCAGTCTTCCGGCAGCACCCTGACGGCGCCCCGGTCGGCGCTGGTCGCGAAGGCGGCATAGGCCTTGAGCGCGGTGGTGACGTTGCGCTTGCGCTTCTCCACCGGTTTCCAGCCGGCGGCGTCCTGCGCGGCGCGGCGCGCGGCCAGCTCGGCCTCGTCGACGCGCAGCGAGATGGAGCGGTTGGGGATGTCGATGTCGATCACGTCGCCCTCGCGCACCAGCCCGATCGCGCCGCCGAGCGCCGCTTCGGGCGATACGTGGCCGATGGACAGGCCGGACGTGCCGCCCGAGAAGCGGCCGTCGGTGAGCAGCGCGCAGGCTTTTCCGAGCCCTTTCGATTTCAGGTAGCTGGTCGGATAAAGCATCTCCTGCATGCCCGGCCCGCCCTTCGGTCCCTCATAGCGGATGACGACCACGTCGCCCGCCTTGACCTCGTTGCCGAGGATGCCCTTCACGGCGGCGTCCTGGCTTTCGAACACCTTCGCCGGGCCGGAGAATTTCAGGATCGATTCGTCGACCCCGGCCGTCTTCACGATGCAGCCGTCGAGCGCGATGTTGCCCTTGAGCACCGCCAGCCCGCCATCCTTCGAGAACGGATGCTCGACCGAGCGGATGACGCCCTTCTCGCCGTCTGTGTCGAGGTCTTCCCACCGCGCCTCCTGGCTGAACGCCACCTGCGTCGGCACGCCGCCCGGCGCGGCGCGGAAGAAGTCGTGCACGTTCTCGGCATTCGTGCGGGTGATGTCCCAGCGGTCGATGGCCTCGCCGAGCGTCGCGGAATGGACGGTCGGCGTGTCGCGGTGGATGAGCCCGCCGCGCTCGAGCTCGCCCAGGATGCGCATGATTCCGCCGGCGCGGTGTACGTCCTCCATGTGTACGTCGTTCTTGGCGGGGGCCACCTTCGACAGGCACGGAACCTTGCGCGACAGGCGGTCGATGTCCTCCAGTGTGAAGTCGACCCCGCCCTCATAGGCGGCCGCCAGGATGTGCAGGACGGTGTTGGTCGAGCCGCCCATGGCGATGTCGAGGCTCATGGCGTTCTCGAACGCCTGCTTGTTGGCGATGGAGCGCGGCAGCACGCTGGCGTCGTCCTGCTCGTACCAGCGCTGCGCCAGGTCGACGACGAGATGGCCGGCCTCCACGAACAGCCGCTTGCGGTCGCCATGCGTGGCCAGCGTCGAGCCATTGCCAGGCAGCGACAGGCCGAGCGCCTCGGTCAGGCAGTTCATCGAATTGGCGGTGAACATGCCCGAGCAGGAGCCGCAGGTGGGGCAGGCGGAGCGCTCGATGACCTTCACGTCCTCATCCGACACCGCCTCGTCGGCGGCGGCGACCATGGCGTCCACGAGGTCGAGCGCCACCTTCTTGCCATGCAGCACGACCTTGCCGGCTTCCATCGGCCCGCCGGACACGAAGACCGACGGGATGTTAAGGCGCATGGCGGCCATCAGCATGCCGGGCGTGATCTTGTCGCAGTTGGAAATGCACACCATGGCGTCGGCGCAGTGCGCGTTGACCATGTACTCGACCGAGTCGGCGATGATCTCGCGCGACGGCAGCGAATAGAGCATGCCGTCATGGCCCATGGCGATGCCGTCGTCCACGGCGATGGTGTTGAACTCCTTGGCGACGCCGCCGGCCTTCTCGATCTCGCGCGCCACGAGCTGGCCGAGATCCTTGAGGTGTACATGGCCCGGCACGAACTGCGTGAAGGAATTCACCACCGCGATGATCGGCTTGCCGAAATCGGTGTCCTTCATGCCGGTGGCGCGCCACAGGCCGCGCGCGCCCGCCATGTTGCGGCCGTGTGTCGTCGTGCGGGAGCGGTATGCGGGCATGGGCTGACCTGTGCAAACGGTGGACGGTTCGTGACGGCGCGTTTCGCGCGCCGACTACTCAATAAGGCCGCAGCGCCGCCGATGCAAATCCAGGCCGCCCTGCTGGCGGGTCAGCCGTCCCAGTCGACCCTGCGCCGGTTGACGAAGGACGCGTTGCCGAGCCCCGTGCCGATGGTCAGCACGCCCCAGCGCTCGACGTCGCGCATGTTGGGGATTTCGCTCAGGCCCTGCGCGACCGCGTCGTTGTGAAGGAGCACCGTGACCGCCTCGCCGTCGATCTCGGGAATGGCGTGGAGCAGGCGGTCTGGAAGGCGGAAACTCTCGCTCTCCCAGTCGCCGGGCAGGTTGTGACCGCCCTGCAGGATAGAACCGTCCGAATGGATCATGCCGGGACAGCCGATGCCGATCAGCGGCGCGAGGTCGAGGTCGTCCTTGTCGGCGCGCTTGATCAGGCGGCGGATCATGGCGACGAGCTCGTTCAAGGTCTCCTCGCGGCTCGGCTCGTCCTCCGAATGCTTCCACAGCTCCATCGCATGGACCGTGATCGGCCCGCCCTTCTTGCCGGAAGGCCCGCCCTTCTTGCCGGAAGGAAGGTCGAGGATGCCGGCGCGGATGTTGGAGCCGCCGATGTCGATGGCGAGAAGGCTGGAATGGCCCTTCAGCATCTCGGGCTCCCACAGATAGGCGGTGCCGATCAGGCCGGCCTCGTCGGGATCGTTGTCGATGGGCACGAGGTCGATGGGCAGGCCGTCGAGCCGCAGAATCGCCGCGCAGCGGCCGAGCGCCAGCTCGCCGACCAGGCTGCCGCGCAGGCCGCCGCCCACAGCGATGCGCTCGATCTTCTTCCAGCCGGGCTCCTCGACATAGCGGCGGATGACGCCGGCCAGCGTCTGGGCGAATTCCTCGATCGCCGTCAGGATCGCGCCGGAGGCGGCGCTTTCGCCCTTGAGCAGCAGGCGGCCGATCTTCGAGCGGCCGAGATCCGCCGAGGGCTTCTTGCCGAGCGGATCGTCGCCCGTCTCGCGCAGCCGGGCGCGCACCCCGTCCAGCATCTCCAGGAACGCGCCGCTGTTGGCGCGGTCGCCGATGAAGCCATCTCCGTCCTGGATAAGGAGATTGGTGCTCTCGACGGTCACGGCCGGAAGGTTGACGGAAGCGTGCGATACGCGGTTGCGGTCTTTCGTCTTCCTGGCCATGTCGCCCCTTCGCGCCTGAGGATGATCTCCTGAACGCGCCAGGGGCGATGGCGTTTCATCCGCGCGGCGCCGCGCGGACGTGTTCTCGTCTATTTCAGCGTCGTCGTCGACACGCCGCCCTTGAACAGCGACTCGAACTTGCGGTGCTTGTAGCGCCAGCGGCCGTCCTCGCCCTTGACGTTGTGGTCGGTCGCCAGGGCGATCTGGATCGGCGGCGCGGAAAGCTGGACCGGCTCGCCGTCATGCGCGTAGAGGATGAGGTACCAAGTGCTGACCGCTTCCGTGGGAGTCTGCGGCTCGGCGCGGAAATTGGCGAAGGCGTGCACCGCCACGCGCGGGCCGCGGCTGAGCCGGTACTCGTAGAATTTGCGGATGTGCTCGCGGCCGCGATAAGTTTGCTCGCTGGCCTCGAAGACGCCGTCCTCGGTGAAGAAATCGGCGGCCTGGCGACCCCAGTTCTGGTCCACGTCGTGCCAGAAATCCGCGAGCTGGAGTTCCAGTTCGCGCGCTATCGTCAGTCGTTCCTCGGACCACATGGGCAGGCTGTCTCCGCGAGATTTCGCCTCCCTCTATCGCGGCGGCCCGACCAAGTCCGAGCCGTCGTCGCTGCATTTCTTCCCGCGAAACTTAGCGCGGCGGGAATTGCCCGGCATGAGGTATGGAAGCATCGGCGGACGGATTTCAGCAGCCGAAATAGGTCGAGCGGCACTCTGCCCGGCAGCCGAAGCGCCGGTATCCTTCCCGCCTATAAGAACAGGTGGAGGACGACATGTCTCAGGCAGGATTTTTGATTTCCCGGCGCAGCGTCATCGCGGGCATGGCCGCCGGTTCGGCGGCGGCGATGGTTGCCGGATCGGCGTTCGCGCAGCAGTGGCCGACCCGACCCGTGACCATGCTGGTGCCGTTCGGGCCGGGCGCCAGCAACGACATCTTCACGCGCCAGCTTTCGGAGGTGCTCAGCCGCAGCCTCGGCCAGCCTTTCGTGGTGGAGAACCGTCCGGGCGCGGGCGGCTTTACCGGCGCCCTGTCGGTCTCGCAGTCCCCGGCCGACGGCTATCGCTTCCTCGAGATGCCGAGCAGCGTCGTGGCCTTCAAGAAGGTCATGGGCGTGAACCTCGACCCGCTGGTGGACCTGACCCCGGTCGCGCAGCTCGCCACGTCACCCGGCGGCATGGTCGTGCCGGCCTCGCTGCCGGTCAGTTCGGTCAAGGAATTCATCGACTTCGCCAACGGCAGGAGCCAGGATACGTTCTATGGCTATGTCGGCGTCGGCGCGACCCAGCACCAGATGGCGGAGAAGTTCAGGAAGATCACCGGCGTGAAGCTGAAGGGCGTCAACTATCAGAGCGCCGCCGAGGCCACGACCGACCTCATCGCGGGCCGGCTCCATGTGCAGTTCTCCACCATCGCGGGCGTTCGCGGGCAGCTCGACGCCGGGCAGCTGAAGCTTCTCGCCTATACGAACGACAACTTCACCCCCGACTCGCCCAAAGCCCCGACCATGGCGGAGGCCGGCATAGACGGCATGCAGGGCTCGCAGGTCTGGTGGGGCGTGTTCGGCCCGAAGGGCCTGTCGAAGGAACTGACCGACCAGATGAACGCCGCGATCAACAAGGCCCTGGACGACGCGGCCTTCATCGCCGTGCTCGCCAAGTCGGGCGCGATTCCGGCGCAGAAATCGGCCGATGGCTTCATCGACACGATCAAGCAGGAAGCCCACCTCGTCGACGAGTTTGTCGCCTTCACCGGCACGACGCCGAAATAGGCTACGAGAGAACGCTCTCGACGGCCGCAATCAGGCCTCTGCCCGGCAACGCAAGGAAAGCCGCGGCAGAGGCCAGCCCGACCGGCGATGATTTCGTTCCACGGAACGAGCCGCCAGCCAGCCGACGAAAGCGTATTTCGTCGCTATTCTGCCCGTGCGAGCGCCGACAGACTCGCCATCCCGGCCACCATCGAGGAAACACATGCAAGCCAATCAGAAGGATCTGGGCGCCGGACTGCTCTTCACGTCGATCGGGCTGTTCTTTGCATTGGGCGCGGTGTTCGGGCTTCCGATCGGCAGCGCCAGTTCGATGGGGGCGGGCTACTTTCCGCTGTGGCTGGGCGTCATCCTGACCTGTTTCGGCCTCGGCATCTTCATCAAGGGGTTTCGCACGGCGCCGGAGGACATCGGAACCGTGCCCTGGCGCGGCGCGCTGCTGCTCCTTGGAGCCATCCTGTTCTTCGCATTGGCGGTGGACACGCTCGGCGCCCTGCCGGCGCTGGCCGGCTGCTGCTTCCTGGCCGCCATCTCCCCGAACGACGCGACGTGGAAATCCGCCGCCGCGATCACCGTGGCGCTGACCGCGTTCTGCGTCGCCGTCTTCATTTATGCCCTTGGACTTCCCTATCCGATGATCGGGCCATGGCTCGGGGGCCGCTGAGGAAAGAGCAATGGAATTCGTCGATCATCTCGCTCTCGGCCTGAGCACCGCGCTTCAGGTGGAAAACATCTTCTACTGCTTCATCGGCGTGCTGCTCGGCACCTTCATCGGCGTGCTGCCCGGCCTCGGTCCGACCGCAACCATCGCCATGCTGCTGCCGATCACCTACTACCTGTCGCCGACGGCTTCGCTGATCATGCTGGCCGGCATCTACTACGGGTCGCAATATGGCGGCTCGACCACGGCGATCCTGATGAACCTGCCGGGCGAGGTGTCCTCCTCGGTGACGGCGATCGACGGCTACCAGATGGCCCGGAAAGGCCAGGCCGGAAAGGCGCTTGCCATCGCCGCGATCGGCTCCTTCGTCGCCGGCACCTTCGCCACCTTCGTCATCGCCCTGGCGGCTCTGCCGCTGTCGGCCGTGGCGCTGAGCTTCGGATCGACCGAGTATTTCGCCCTGATCGTGCTGGGCATCGTGGCATCGACGGCGCTGGCCCACGGCTCCGTGGTGAGAGGCATGGCCATGATCGTCACGGGCATGCTGTTCGGCCTGGTCGGCGCCGACACCGACTCCGGCACGTTCCGCTACATTCTCGGCATGATACAGCTCTCGGACGGCCTCGACACGGTCGCGGTGGCGCTGGGCATCTTCGGCATCTCCGAAATCCTGCGCAATCTGGAAACGAGCGGCTCGGAAGGGCCAGTCACTACCGCCAAGATCACCAGCCTGATGCCTTCGAAGGAAGACCTCAAGGAGTCCGCCGGGCCGATCGTGCGCGGGTCCCTGCTTGGAGCGGTCATGGGCGTCCTGCCCGGCGGCGGCTCGATCATCTCCGCCTTTTCGTCCTATGCGCTGGAGAAGAAGCTTTCCAAGCATCCGGAGCGTTTCGGTCACGGCGCCATCGCGGGCGTCGCCGCGCCGGAATCGGCGAACAATGCAGGCGCGCAGACCTCCTTCATCCCGATGCTGACGCTCGGCATTCCGCCCAACGCGCTGATGGCGCTGATGGCGGGCGCGCTGATGATCCAGGGCATCACGCCCGGCCCGAACGTCGTGCGCGACCAGCCCGAGCTGTTCTGGGGCGTCATCGCCTCCATGTGGATCGGCAACGTCATGCTGGTGATCCTCAACCTGCCTCTGGTCGGCCTGTGGGTCGCGCTGCTCAAGATTCCCTACCGCATGCTGCTGCCGGCGATCGTCATCTTCTCGACGATGGGCGTCTACACCGTGAACAACAGCGCCTTCGACCTCTATGTCCTGCTGCTGTTCGGCGTGCTCGGCTACACCTTCCGCAAGCTCGGCTGCGAGGTCGCGCCATTCCTCATCGGCTTCGTGCTCAGCGGCCTTCTGGAAACGCATTTCCGCCGCGCGCTGGTGTTTTCGGGCGGCGACATGATGACCTTCCTCGACCATCCCATCAGCGCCGGCATCCTCGCCGTGACCGCGCTGATCATCCTGGCGGTCGCCGTGCCGGCCATCAGCAGGACGCGCAAGGAGGCCTTCGCGGAATCCGAAGACTGACCGGTCTTCGACCCACAAGCAGAAGGGGGGGGGGCGGGGGCGGCGCCCCCCGGGGGGGGTCGGGGGGGGGGGGGGCGGCCGCGGGGGCCGCGGGGCGGGGCCGGGCCCGCGCCTGGGG
>JAPUFC010000097.1:32719-167303 GCA_027492275.1 Mesorhizobium sp.
AGGCCTTCGCGCAATCCGAAGACTGACCGGACTCCGCCCCACACCCAGACGGGGCGGCGCCGGACGCGCCGCCCCTTCTGCTTTGCCTGAGGGATCGTCAGCGCCGGTTCGGCCGGCCTGTCGGCGCCATGCCCATGAAGGGAAGATCGTTCGCCAGCACGTCGGGCGTCAGCTCGTCGCGGTTGCGGCAACCCAGATGCGCCAGCGTCAGCTCGTATTCGCGCCTGAGCAGGCTCATCGCGCGTTCCGCGCCGGCCTGCCCGCCGGCCGCCGCGCCGTAAAGGCCGGCGCGCCCGATCAGCACGGCATCGGCCCCGAGCGCATAGGCCTTGACCATGTCGCTGCCGCGCCGGATGCCGCTGTCGATCATGACCGACGCCTTGCCGCCGACCTCTGCCACGACCGAGGGCAGCACATCGATGGGGGCGGGCGCCATGTCGACGTTGCGCCCGCCGTGGTTGGACACGACGACGCCGTCGGCGCCGGCCGCGACGGCCCGCGCGGCGTCGTCGGCGCGCATCAGCCCCTTGACGATCAGCTTGCCCGGCCAGCGCTCGCGCAGCCGGGCGATGTCGTCCCAGGTGATGCGGCTGTCCTTGCCGCGCAGCACGGAGCCGTGCACGTTGCGCGCCACGGGCGGCATGTTCGCCTGGCGCGGCATGCCGGTGGTGGCGAGATAGCGGAACAGGACAGTGGTCATCCAGCCGGGTTTCAGCAGGATGTCGCGCACGGTCGGGTAGCTCGGCCGAAACGGGTTTCCGTAGCCGTTCCTCAGGTTGAACTCGCGGTTGACGCCGAGATTGACGTCGACGGTCACCACCAGCGCCTCGTAGCCGGCGTGCTCCGCGCGCTTGACCAGATCGTAGGTGAGCTGCCGGTCCTCCCAGACATAGATCTGGAACCACAGCCGCCCGCCGGCCTCCTTCGCTACCTTGTCCAGGCTGGTCGTGGAGCTGATGGCCATGGTGAAGGGGATGCCGAACGCCGCTGCCGCCTTGGCCAGCGCCAGCTCGCCCTCGTACCAGCAGAGCCCGGCCGCGCCCGTCGGTCCGACCGCCATCGGCAGCGTGGCGCGCGCGCCCATCACGTCGGCGCCGAGATCGCGGCCGGACACGTCGACCAGCGCCTTCTGGCGCAGCTTGATGCGCTGCAGGGACTTGATGTTGTGGTCGATGCCGACCTCGTCTTCGGTCCCCCGGTCGACGAACTCGAAGATCCACTTCGGCAGCCGGCGTTTCGCCTCGCTGCGCAGGTCGGCGATGTTGTAGCAGCGGTCGATCGATGTCATGAGGCCGGCACTCCGTCCCGGCGTCCCATGGGTGATGGCTATGCGGGACGCCCGTGCGGCCGAGCGTTACCGGCGGGGCCGCGGCGCTACAATGCCGTCCGCCGGTCGTTCCGCACGCTGAAAATCAGGCTACAGCGACAGCGCCGTCTCGTCGGCGATGCCCGGATTGAGCGGCTGGCGGTGGCGGCCGGGCTCCATGAAGGCGATGACGTCCTCGATCTTGCGCACCGTTTCCCGCAGCGGGTCGATGATGCGCTCCGTCACCTGGTTGCGCGGCACGGCGGTGATGAAGAAGCTCACGGTGATCGACGCCAGCACCTTGCCGTCATAGCGCATGGGCACGGCGACCGTCGTGTTGCGCTTCGGCTCTGTCTGCGGCGAGCGCAGCGCGTAGCCCTTGTCTTTCACGCTGGCCAGCAGCGCCAGATACTGCTCTTCCTGCTGGGTGCTGAAGCCGGCCGGATTGGTGCGGCGCAGGGCGTCGAACGCCGCCTGCCGCTCCGCCGGCTCGCAGAAGGCGAGGTAGGCGCGGCCCATGGCCGAAGTGATCAGGTTCGGCCGGTGGCCGAGCAGCGTGTTGGTATGCACCCACGGGCTGATCGTGCCGGTCCAGAAATGCACGGCCATGGCGTCCCCGTCGAGCGTTCCGATGCCCACGGGCCACTTGATTCGATTGGTGAGCTCGATCGCGAAAGGCCTTGATACCTCAATGATCTGCGCGATCCCCTCATAGCCGGAATCGAGCTCCTGCACCCTGCGCGTGACGCGATAGCCGCCGCACATGTTGTCGCGCGCCACGTAGCCGTCGACAACGAGCGTGTCGAGCATGCGCACGATCGTCGGCTTGGGCAGCTTGGTTGCGGCATGGATCTCGCCGACGGTGGCGATCCTCAGCCGGTTGACGACGCGCAGGATTTCCAGCGCCCGGCGCACCGACTCCACCGGCGGATAGGACGGCTTGACCCGGTCGGTGATGCCGCGCCGCGAATTGGCCCGGCAGCTTCCCGGGTCGGAAACGGAGGAACCGTAGCCGGCCGGCGACGTCCTCGCCACAACATCCATGTCCATAACCACCTCCCAGCGGATCGGCCCGTCATGTCGCGGCGGACGCATGGCCGGCGCGTTCGGCCGGCACGTGCCTGTCGGCTCCTCCCGGGCCGTCGAGCCGCCAGGCGACCGATCCGAAAGCTACCGGCAATCCGCCGGGGCAGGAACACGGCGCCCCATGAGTTTCGCCTGGCGAAACATTGCATGGATTCGCCATGCCGCCAATCCGCTGGCGTATCCGTTTGCCGGCGTCACGGAGACCGAGGCCTGTTTCGCGCATCGAAACCGGTGCGGGCGGCGTTGGGCCGGCCGGGGCGCTCCCCATATTGTCGCCGCCGCGGGGAGCGTGCACGCTCTCCGCCTGACTCGCGCGCGGGAGGACCAATTGAAGATCACGGGTTTCAGGCAGCTCCACGGCGATCTGGGCTGGCGCACGTTGTCCTTCCTCAAGGTCGAGACGGACGAGGGGATCGTCGGCTGGACGGAATACTACGAGGGCGCCGGCAATCTCGGCCTCAACGCGCTCGTCGCCGCGCATCTGGAACGGCTGATCGGCCAGGACCCGACGGAGGTCGAGCTGATCCTGACCGGCCTGCACAGCAGGACGCTGCAGGCCCCCGGCGGCCTGAACCAGCAGGCGATCGGCACGATCAACAACGCGCTGCTCGACATCAGGGGCAAGGCGATGGGCGTGCCGGTGCACGCGCTGTTCGGCGGCGCGCTGCGCCAGCGCGTGCCGTGCTACTGGTCGCATTTCGCCAGCTACCGCGTGCGCTATCCGCAATTCGTCGGTGACGCCCCGAAAAGCTTCGACGACCTGTCGCGTCTGGCCGAGGAAGCCGCCCGCCGTGGCTTCAAGGCGGTCAAGACAACCACGATACTGCCGGTCGATGGCGGTTTCTCGAACTATCGCCCGACCACAGGCGAAAGCAGCGGCTTTCCGGCGCTGAATGCCGAGCCGCGCCATATCGCCGGTATCGCGCGCGTCATCCAGGCGTTGAAGGATGGGGCTGGGCCGGACATGGGCGTGGCGCTCGACTGCAACCTGTTCTTCAAGCCGGAAGGCTTTCGCCAGATCGCGCATGCGCTGGAGCCGATCGGCCTCTACTGGCTGGAAATCGACAACCACGACCCCGAGACGCTGGCCTTCATCCGGCGCTCGACCTCCATACCGATCGCCTCGCTCGAGCATCTCTACGGCCGGCGCGAGTACAAGCATTTCCTGGACCGGCTGGCCGTCGACGTCGCCATCATCGATCCGATCTGGAACGGCTTTTCGGAATCGGTTCGCATCGCCGCTCTGGCCGACGTGTATGAGGTGAACGTCGCGCCGCACAACTACTACGGCTACCTGTCGGACTTCATCAGCGTCAGCCTCGCGGCGGTGGTGCCGAACCTGCGCGTCATGGAGACCGACATCGACTGCGTGCCGTGGCGGCACGAATTCTACACGCACGCGCCCGAATTCGTGAACGGCGAGATGCTGGTGCCGAACCGTCCCGGCTGGGGCACGGACATCGACGAGGCGGCCGTGCTGGCGCGGCCCTCGAAGATCGGCAAGGCCGTCGCGGGACGGTAGGAAAAGCGAAGCCCGGCTATTCCTTTTCCGGATCGCCGGTGGCGCTGCGAACCCGCCCGAACAGGGCGGCGAGGCGGTCGAGGACGGGGGCGGGCAGGGGCGCGCCCTGGATCGCGGCGATGTTCTGGTCGAGATGGGCCAGGTTGCCGGTTCCGGTCATCACCACGTCGATGCCCGGCGTATGCCGGCAGAATCGGTAGGCGGCCTCGGTGAAGGAGCCCGCGACGCCGTCCTCCAGCAGGAAGCCCATGGGATCGTCGCCCTCGACGGTCGTCGCGTCGACCTCTCCCTGCTCCACCAGCCGATCGATGAGGATGCGCAGCGTCTCGCGCCGCGCCAGCGCGCTGCGTACTGCGTACATGCACATGACGCCGAGCCCGTTCGCCCGCGCCTGCGGCAGCACCAGCTCGGCCGCCGACGGGTTGACGAAGTTGTAGCCCAGCATCAGCACGTCCCAGACGCCCTCGCGCACCGCGCGCTGCATGGTGACGTGCCCGCCGTCGACGCCGAACCCTTCCGTGATGCCGAGGAAGCGGATTTTTCCCTCGTCGCGCAGGCGCAGGAGCTCGGGCAGGAGGTGCTCGACGCAGTGGTCGTATTGCTGCGGCCGCACGCCGTGCACGTGGAGGATGTCGATGCGGTCGGTCCTCAGCGCCTTGAGGCTGGTTTCGACGCTTTCCCGGACCTCGCCTGCGTCCATGAGGTCCATCCCCTCGAACGAGGTTCCCGGCCGGGTGCAGCGCGCCTTGCTGGAGATCACCACCCCGTCGCGCAGGCCTTGCAGGCCGAGCCCCACGGCATCCTCCGTGCCGTAGGAGCGCGCCGTGTCGATGAGGGTGATCCCGCGGCCGACGGCGGCGCGGACCAGCTCGGCCGCCTGCGCTTCGGAAGCGCCGGCGCGCATGCCGAGGCGGCTGTGCCCGCCGGCCCCCAGGCAGGCGACGCTGACATCCAGTCCGGTCCGGCCGAGCGTTACCGTGTCCATGCCGTGCCGTCAGCCCTGCGGCATGGGGTAGTCGGCCTCGTTGAGCACCCAGCCGGGTTTTTGGGAGAAATCCATGCGCGGCGGCGAGAAGATGTCGACCAGCTGGTTGACGCCCTGCGATTCCGCAGTCGTCGTGTGGATGGACGGCGGCGGGATGATGCAGATCGACGGTGATTCACAATATAGGTGCTCGTCCTCGCGCCACATGTTCATGTCGGTCGTCCACGGCCAGCGCAGATGATGCGTGAATGTACCGCTCACCGCAAGCGAGCATTGCTCGAAATCGTCATGGTGGTGCGGCGAGACCTGGTCGCGCTCGCGCGGGCCGATGCGCGGGTTGAGGTAGTTGATCATGAAGGTGGTGCAGCGCCAGATGCGCCCGAACCGCTTCGGATCGTCCGGCACGTCGAGCGAATACCATCTCAGCTTGAAGCCGCCGTTCGGCTCCGGCCAGGGCTGGAAAGGCGGCACGTTCGGATGCTGTCCGGCGAAGGCGTCGGCGTTGGACGAGAGTGCGGCGAGGTCGGCGGATTTCGGCGTGAACAGCCGCACGATGCGGCCGGGCTTCACCATGCGCACGGAGCTCCTGCCGGGCGGAACGAAGGCGAGCGAATAGCCGGGCACGGCGGTCGTGCCGTCCGCCGTGGTGATTTCCACGGCCGTTTCCTTGTCGGGAATGATGATGGCGTATTCGTCGGGCTGCGCGTCGCGCGAGAAGGTGCCGCCCGCCTTGCCGTCGGTGCAGGCGACGACGAAGTTCTGGCCGCGCGCGATCCAGGTGTCGCCGTTCGCGTCGGATATCTGCGGCGCGGTGCCGTAGAACAGCGCCAGTTGCGAGCCGAAATAGCTCTTGTGGACAGGGCCGTCCTTCGGCTTGGCCGCGCTGGCCAGCGAGGCTCTTGGGTCGCTTTGCACATACATGGGTTTCACTCCGCTTGGTTTCCCGGGTCTCGCCGGCCCGGTGAAGGCATCCCCCGATGCGAGGGGCGCACTGTCGTGTCCGCGTTCAGTCGGGCCTCGGCATGCGGCGCGTCAGGCCGAGCATCTCGCGCGCCTCGCCGACCGTGGCGACGCGTCCGCCGAGTTCCTTGAGGATGCGCGCGGCCTTGTCGACAAGCACCGTGTTGCTTTGCGCCAGCACGCCCTTTTCCAGGTAGATGTTGTCCTCCAGCCCGACGCGCACATGGCCGCCGAGCAGCCAGGCCTGCGCCAGCATCGGAAATTCCCAGCGGCCGATGCCGAAGGCCGCCCAGTGCGACCCCCGCGGCAGCAGCGACTTCATGTAGAGAAGCGTCTCCGGCGTCGCGATCGCGCCGTAGCGCACGCCGAGCACGATCTGGAACAGCGCGGGCGTGTCGAGCCTGCCCTGCTCGATGAAATGGTTGGCGAGTTGCAGGTCGCCGGTGTCGAACACCTCGATCTCCGGCCGCACCCCGGCCTCGCGGATCATGTCTGCCATGATGCCGACATTGCGCGGCGTGTTGATCACCACGGACGTGCCCGAATACATGGTGTTGAAGTCGAGGCTGCAAATCTCCGGCCGCAGCGCCACGACATGCTCCACACGCCGCTCGGGCGGCAGAAGGTTGGTGCCGGGCGCCTTGACGCTCGGATCGGCGTCGCTGGGGATGAAGCGCCCGCCGGGACCCGTGGTGAGGTTGACGATGACGTCTTCGTCGGCCGCACGAATGCGCTGCACGACCTCGCGGTAATGCGCCAGCTCCATGCTCGGGCGGCCGTCGGGGTGGCGCACGTGGATGTGCACGATGGCCGCGCCGGCGCGCGCCGCGTCGAGGCAGGCATTGGCGATCTGCTCCGGCGTCACCGGCAGATGGGGCGTCTGCTCGACGGTCGTGATGTTGCCTGTAACGGCGCAACTGATGATCGTCGGATCGGCCATGTCCTGTCCCGCATGCGGCATTGCACGAGCATGACTTGCCGCGTCCGCGCCGCGCGGGAAACGCGTTTCCCCCTCCGTTTCGGAGTGAGAAATAGCGGGCGCGGATGCTTCGGCGCTCCGGCGCCGGACGTTAGAACCGGGTCGTCACGGGAAGGAAAACATGACCGACCAGCGTCCTAGCTTCACCACATTCCGCCAGCGCCTGTTGGCGCGCGAGCGCATGTGGGGCACGTTTCTCAAGCTACCGACGACGCAGGTGATCGAGATTCTCGGGCCTGTCGGCTATGATTTCGTGGTGATCGACCAGGAGCACGCGCCGCTCGATCGCGGCATCACCGACATGATGCTGCTGGCGGCGCGCGCGTCCGACATCGCGCCCGTGGTGCGGGTCGGCGAGTTCACCGACGCCAGCATCCTGTCGTCGCTGGACTGCGGCGCGATGGGCGTGATGGTGCCGCACGTCACCAGCGTCGAGAAGGCGAAGGCAATCGTGAGCGCCTGCCGCTATGCCGGCGGAAAACGCGGCTTCGCCGGCCTGACGCGGGCGAGCGGCTGGGGCCGGGTGGGCGGCGCGCGGCACATGGCCGCGCAGGACGGCCAGGTCGCCTGCATCGCGATGATCGAGGACATCGAGGCCGTCGATCGTGCCGGCGACATCGCGCGGGTGGAAGGGGTCGACGCGCTGTTCATCGGACGCGGCGACCTGACGGCGGCCTTCGGCGACGATCCGAAGGCAGGCGAAAAGGTGGCAGCGATCACGGCGAAGGTCGCGGCGGCTGCGAAGGATGCCGGCGTGCCGCTGATGATGCTGCCTACGAGCAAGGCCGACCTGGCGAAATCCGTGGAGCTCGGCGCATCGGCCATGCTGATCTCCAGCGACCACGGCTTCGTCAAATCCGCCGCCGCTGCTGCGCTGAAGGAATTCGCGCAATAGGATCGGGGCTGGACACGATGACACGCGGAGGAGCCCGGCAATGAGCGGACAGGCCGAGATGGAGACGCAATCGCCCAGACGGTTTCCGGTCGAGCGCGTGCGGGACCTGCTCGCAAGCCTGTTCGCGGCGGCCGGGCTGTCTGCCGCCGCTGCCCGCACCATGGGCGAGGCGCTGGTCGAGGCGGATGTGGAGGGCCTGCCGTCGCACGGCGTCATGCAGGCCGAGGTCTATCTCGCACGGCTGAAGGCCGGATCGGTGATACCGGCCGAGACGGCCGAGCTGTTGGTGGACCGCGACGCCATGGCTGTGCTCGATTCGCATCACATGCTCGGCCATCTGGCCGGCAATCAGGCGATGGCGCTGGCGGTCGACAAGGCGAAGCGCTTCGGCATCGGCATCGTCGCGGTGCGCCACGCCTTCCACTTCGGGCCGGCGGGGCGCTACGTGCGGCAGGCGGCCGAACAGGATTGCGTCGGCATCGCCATGTGCAACTCGCGCCCCTCCATGCCGGCGCCGGGCGGCGCGCAGCGGCTGGTCGGCACCAACCCGCTGGCCATCGCGGTGCCGACACCGGACGAGCAGCCGCCGATGATCCTCGACATGGCGACCAGCGCCGGCACTTCCGGCCGCGTGCGCATGGCCGGCAAGGCCGGAAAGCCGCTGCCCGACGGCTGGGCGGTGACGGCCGAGGGCGAGCCAACCAACGACCCGGCCGAGGCGCTGAAGGGCATGCTGCTGCCGATGGGCGGGGCCAAGGGTTTCGGGCTGTCCCTGATGATCGACACGCTGTGCGGTTTGCTGTCCTCCGGCGCCTGGGGCGACGCGGTGCCCGGCCTGCATGGCGATCTGACGAAGCCGTTCGACACCAGCCATCTGTTCATGGCGATCCATGTCGGCCATTTCCGGCCGGTCGAGGAGTTCCTCGCCGAGTCCGGGCGCGTCGTCGAGCGCGTGCATGGCTCGAAGAAGGCGCCGGGCACCGGGCGCCTCTATGTGCCGGGCGAACGGAAATGGGAGATCGCGCGCGCCAACGACGGCACGATCAAGCTCGAGGCCGCACAGGTCGCCGCCTTGCGGCGGCTGGCGGGTGAGCTCGGTGTCGATGCGGGCGCGCTGGCCTGATCCCAAGCACGATGAATGCCGGAGGATAGATCATTGACTGGAAGCAAAGCGGATCTGGCGGGACAGCAGGCGGCGCGGGAATTCCTGGCGCGCCGCCATCGCCACCTGGTCGACGGCGAATGGGTGGATTCGGCGGCTGGCAAAAGCTTCGCCGTCACCGACCCGGCGACCGGCGGCACCATCGCCCATGTCGCCGAGGGCGAGGCCGAGGACATCGCGCGCGCGGCGGCGGCGGCGCGGCGCGCCTTCGACGATGAGCGGTGGACGCGCATCGCGCCGCCCGACCGCTCGCGCATCATGAACCGCATCGCCGACCTGCTCGACGCCCATGCCGACGAGCTTGCGCTGATCGAGACCCTGGACAACGGCAAGCCGCTGAAGGCGTCGCGCGGCGACGTGCTGCGCGCGGCGGAGAAATTCCGCTACTGCGCCGGCTGGATCACCAAGCTGACCGGCGAGGCGTTCGATTCCACGCTGCCGGCCGGCTGGCACGGCTTCACGGTGCGCGAGCCGGTGGGCGTCGCGGGTCTGATCGTGCCGTGGAACTTTCCGCTGTCGATGGCGGTGAACAAGATCGCGCCGGCGCTCGCCGCCGGCTGCGCCATGGTGCTGAAGCCGGCCGAGCAGACGCCGCTTTCGGCGCTGCGGCTGGGCGAGATCGTCATGGAGGCCGGCGTGCCCGCCGGAATCGTCAACGTCGTCACGGGCTTCGGCGCGGTGGCGGGAGCGGCGCTGGTGGAGCATCCCGGCGTCGACAAGGTGTCGTTCACCGGCTCGACCGATGTCGGCAAGCAGATCGTGCGCGCCGCCACCGGCAATCTCAAGCGCGTGTCGCTGGAGCTCGGCGGCAAGTCGCCGGTCATCATCTTCCCGGACGCCGATCTCGACAGGACGATCAAGGGCGCGGCCGACTTCATCTTCGGCAACACCGGCCAGAACTGCGGCGCGGGCTCGCGGCTCTATGCCGACCGCCGCATCTTCGATCGGGTGGTCGAGGGCATCGCCGCGCAGGCTCAGAAGCTGAAAGTCGGCTCGGGTCTGGAGCCCGACACCGACCTCGGACCGATCATCTCGCAGCGGCAGCTCGACCGCGTCACCGGCTACATGCAGGCCGGCGCTGCGGCGGGCGCGCATGTCGTGACCGGCGGCGGGCGCATCGAGCGCGAGGGATTCTTCGTGGAGCCGACGATCTTCACGGAGACGCGGCCGGACATGTCGGTCTGGCGCGAGGAGATCTTTGGGCCGGTGCTGTGCGCCGCCAGCTTCGGCGAGGACGAACTGGATCGCATCATCGCCGACGCCAACGATACCAATTACGGCCTCGGCGCCTATGTGTGGACGCGCGACCTCGGCATCGCGCACAGGATGGCGCGCAAGCTGAAGGCCGGCTTCGTGCGCGTCAACGGCGGGGCGCATTTCAACGTGCTGCCGTTCGGCGGTTACAAGCAGTCGGGCTGGGGCCGCGAGAGCGGGCGCGAGGGGATAGAGTTGTTCACCGAGGTCAAGTCGGTGATCATGGGGTTCTAGCCCCGCTTCGCATCCTCGCGGATCATGTCGGCGGCCTTCTCGGCCACCATGAAGGTCGGCGCGTTGGTATTGCCGCTGATCAGGTCCGGCATGACGGAGGCGTCGACGACGCGCAGGCCTTCCACGCCGCGCACCTTCAGCGACGGATCGACCACCGACGCCTTGTCGCCGCCCATCCGGCAGGTGCCGACGGGGTGGTGCGCGGTGCTCGAGAATTTCCGCAGATAGGCGTCCAGCTCGTCGTCCGAGCGCGCTTCGCCGCCGGGCAGCACCTCCTCGCCGCGGAAGGCTGAAAAGGCGGCGTCGCCGATGATCTCGCGCCCGAGCCGGATCGCCTCGCGCAGCACGCGCCGGTCCTTCTCCGCCTGGAGGAAATTCTGGAAGATGCGCACCGGCGTCCTGCCGTCCGCGCCGGCCAGCTCGACGCGGCCCCGGCTTTCGGGATGCAGTAGGATGATGCTGCAACCGAAGCGGTTCGGCCCCTTGGCCGCGATCAGCGGGAACCACGGCCGCGCCAGCCGCGACACCGGCCGGAACAGGAACTGTATGTCGGGCACCTCGGCCGCCGGGTCGATTCGCGCGAAGCCCAGTCCGCTCGACGGCACGTTGGTCGCCGGCCCGACGCCGGCCAGATAGGCGAGCAGGGACGAGGCGATGGCGCGGTCCCAGCGCGAACCCTTGGCGAAGGGACCCGGATCGAGCCGCTCATACTCCAGCAGCACCACGACATGGTCTTGCAGGTTTGCGCCCACCGACGGCGCATCGACCAGCGGCGCGATGCCGTGGCGCTTGAGCTGTTCGGCCGGGCCGATCCCCGACAGCATCAGAAGCTGCGGCGAATTGTAGGCGCCGCCGCACAGCAGGATTTCGCCGCGCGCGGTCGCGCGCCGCGCCTCGCCGCCGCGCGTGCGGTAGAGAACGGCCGTCGCCCGGCGGCCCTCGAAGACGATCCTCTCGGCCAGCGCGCCGGTCTCTATTCGGAGGTTTTTCCGGCCGCGCGCCGGGCGCAGGTAGGAGACCGAGGCGCTGGCGCGCCGGCCCCTGCGCAGCGACTGCTGGAAGGGCGCGTGACCGATCTGCTCGCCGTCATTGTAGTCCCGGTTGCGCGGCAGGCCGTGGCGGGGCAGGGCTTCCGAGAAGGCGGCGTTGAGCGGGTCGCGATAGGCGTTCTCGCGCACATGCACCGGCCCGGTCATGCCGCGCGCCTGGCTCGGCTCGCCCTCCCAGGTCTCGAGGCGCTTGAAGTAGGGCAGCACTTCTTCATAGGACCAGCCGGTGGCCCCGTTGTCGGCCCAGCGGTCGAAATCCGCCGGATTGCCTCGCACATAGACCATGCCGTTGATGGAGGACGTGCCGCCCATCACCCGTCCGCGCGGCAGCGGCACGACGCGGCCGTCCAAAAACTCTTCCGGCTGGGTGTCGTATCCCCAGTCGAAATAGCGCTTCTGGTTGATGCGGCCGAAGCCGAGCGGCACATGGATGAGGATGTCGCGGTCGGCCCCGCCGGCTTCCAGCAGCAGCACGCTTTTGCGGCCGTCCTCCGACAAACGCGCCGCGAGCACCGAGCCCGCCGTGCCCGCGCCGACGATGACGTAGTCGAATTCCATGTCCGGCATGTCGCTCCCGCCTGTTGGTGCCGCAGGCATGCGCCCGCGCGCGCCCTGCAGCAACGGCCGGCGGAGGCGTATTTCGCGGCCCGAAAAGGCGGACCTATCCGGCGGTCGCGGCTTCCAGCACGCGTGTGCGGGCGGCGAGGTCCACGGCAAGCGAGGAGGTCACCTCCAGCGCCCGGTCGTCGAGTACGGCCGAACCTGAGGGATGCGCGGCAAGCACGCGGTCGCGCTCGCGCACCAGCTCGGCGATCTCCGTCTCGTAGAGGCGCAGGATGGCGGTCAGCCAGCGGTTCACCAGATAGGACGGCCTGGCCATCTGCATGTCGAAGCGTTGCAGCAGCGGGATCGTGCCATCGGCGTCGAGGAAGGTGTCGCCCACCACCCAGCGGTTGACGGTGAACAGGCGATGGAGCTTGCCGAAGGCGTCGACGCCGACGGCGACAAGGTGATGCACCGGTCCCTGCGCCCCTTGCGGCCGCACGAAGCAATGGAAATGCCCGTGCTCGCCGTCAACGGACGGGACATGGCAGTGATAATACCATTGTGCGCCGCTCTCCGGGTCGAACACGTCGCCCGGCGGGTAGTGCGACCAGGCGTCCACCGAGGCGGCGTCCGTCAGGGTGGCGCGCAGAACGTTCTCGCCGGATTTGGCGAGGATGCGCTCGCAGAACTGCGCCTCGCGGGCCGCCTGGAACAGATCCCCGCCCGCGCTCATTGCGCTCCGGCCGCGCAGGGGTTGGCGGCGGCGCAGGGCGCACCGGCGGCACAGGGATTGGCGGCGGCGCAAGGCGCGCCTGCCGCGCACGGACTTGCCGCCGCGCAGGGCGCGCCTGCCGCGCAGGGATTGGCCGCCGCGCAAGGCGCGCCTGCCGCGCAGGGGTTGGCGGCGGAGCAGGGGGCGCCGGCGGCGCAGGGATTGTCGGCCGCGCATGGGTTCGCCGCCGGCTGCGCCGGTTGGGCGGGCTGCGCCGCAGCCACGGCGGCCCGGTTGGCCGAGGCGACATGGTCGGCTGCGACCGCCGCCGTGGCGGCGAGCAATGCCGCGCCGAAGAGAAGCGTGTTGCGTGAACTCATGTCCGTTTCAATCCGTCGAGGCCGAACAGTGGCCGGGCGTACATGCCGACATAGCTGCCGGCGAAGGCGGCGGCGAACCAAAGCCAGCCATGCAGGCTGCCCGAGGCGATGCCGCTGAACAGCGCGCCGATGTTGCAGCCGAAGGACAGCCGCGCGCCATAGCCCATCAGCACGCCGCCGATGGCCGCCGCGAGGAAGGACGCGAACGGCACATGCACCTTCGGCGCGAACTTGCCGGCCAGGCCGGCGGCGAGCGCCGCACCCAGGATGATGCCGAAATTCATCACCGATGTGACGTCGGCCAGCACGCTCGCCCGCAGCGCGCGGGCCTGCGCCGGCCACTGCCAGAACGTCCACTCCGCGACCGGAATGCCGACGGCCTGCGCCGTCTTGGCGCCCCACAGCCCGAAGCCGTAGGTCACCGACCACGGATGGCCGGCCAGAAGCAGCGTGGCGAGGTTGAGCCCGGCCAGCCCGAGCCCGCCCCAGATCAGCGGCCACGGTCCTTGCAGCAGACGCGGCAGGCCGCTGACGGACGGCTTCTTCTCGGTTTCCAGCGATCCGTGCGCGCGCTTTTCGACCACCGTGCTCAGCCACGCCACCGCGCCGAGGAACAGCAGCGTCGCCGCGATGGCCCCGGGAACGCCGAGGCTCTTGCCGAGGCTGATGGCCGGCAGCGAGGGCCGCTCCAGCCACCACGGCAGATGCGCCGTGCCGATGACCGCGCCGACGATGAAGAAGATCAGCGTGACCAGCATGCGCGAGGAACCGCCGCCGACCGTGAACAGCGTACCGGAGCCGCAGCCGCCGCCGAGCTGCATGCCGAGCCCGAACAGCGCCGCGCCGACCAGCACCGACACGCCGACCGGGGCGAGGGCTCCGACCAGCGGCCGTCCAAAGGCCTCGCCCGCCGCCAGCAGGGGGATGAAGACGATCGCCGTGACGCCGATCATCAGCATCTGCGCGCGGATCGATGCGCCGCGCTTCTCGACCACGAAGCGCCGCCAGCCGCCGGTGAAGCCGAACGAGGCGTGGTAGAGCGTGATGCCGAGCAGCGCCCCGACGAGGAACAGTGCCGCCTGCCGTCCGTCGATGAGCGCGGCGATGGCCGACGCGCCGACGGCGAGCCCCAGCAATGTGGTGGTGACGGGCCCCCGGTCGATCGGGATGCGCGGCCGTCGCGACAGGTTTCCGGCGGTGATGTCTGTCATGATCTGCCTTGAAGCACGATGCCCGGGCGATGACCACCCGGGCATGAGGCGTTGCGTGGGTTCGGTCGGTTACTGGACGACGACGGGGCGGGCGGGATCGGCGGTCCACTCCGACATCGAGCCGTCGTAGAGCCGCACGTTCTTCAGGCCCTGCACCTCGGACAGGCCGAACCAGGCGATGGAGGCGAGGTGGCCGGTGTTGCAGAAGGTGATGACGCCCTTGTCGTCCGACACGCTGGCGGCCTTGGTGAGCTGCGCGACCTCGTCGGCGCTGGCGAAGCCCGGCTTGTCGTTGTGGTAGAACTTGTCGAAGTTGACGTTCACCGAGGTCGGCACGGTGCCCAGCGCCTTGACGGTGTTGGTCTTTTCCTTGCCGATGAACTGCGCCACCGAGCGCGCGTCGACCAGGTTGGTGTCGTTGGCGATGGCGTCCTGAACTTCCTGCACCTCGGCGCGGAGCTCCGGCCGGTAGTTCGGCGTGAACGAGCCGGCGGCCGGCGTCACGGCGTCCCTGGAAACCTCCTTGCCGGCCTTCGTCCAGGCCGCGTAGCCGCCGTCCAGCACCGAGACCGCGTCGTGGCCGAGCACCTTGAACGTCCAGTAGACGCGCGTGCCGCCGCCGAATTCGGAGGCGTTGGTGCCGGCGGGCACGATCACGACATGGCTGTCGTCGCTGACGCCGAGGCTTTCGACCAGCTTCTCGATGGCTTCCTTGGAGGGCAGCAGGCCCGGCACGCCGTTCACCGTCGCGCGCCAGCCGGACTGCGAGTATTTCGCGCTGACCGCGCCGGGGATGTGGCCCTCGGCATAGGGGTCCTTGTCCTGCGTGGCGTCGCGGATGTCGAGGATGACGAGGTTCTTCTTGCCGAGATTGGCGGCCAGCCAGTCGGCATCGACCAGCGGCTTGTCCGTTAGCCGCTCGGCCTGGGCGGCTCCGGTGAGGGCGAGACCGGCCGCGAGGGCCAGCGTGGCGAAAAGCTTCTTCATGGAAGGGGTCCCTGGGAGAATTTCCGGCTAAACTAAGCCGTCTGCGAAAAAACAGAACGGTTCCGGCTCCAAAAACGCCCTTGTGAGAAAAATTTCATTCCCGTTTTGGCCGGAGGCGCGCAAAATTCATTCTGGGTGGACGGAGGGGCCGGGGTTTCCATCGGCGCGAAGCTGGGCTAAACGGACGCCCCTTTTTCGAGCCGCCCCGCCGGGCGGCGTTCAGCGGGCATGATCATGGGCCGTCTTCATTGTGGCGTCGATTTCGGCACCACCAATTCCACCGTCGGCTTGTGTGCGCGCGGCTCCGAGCCTTTCCTCGTCGCGGTCGAGGGCGACCAGCCGACCATCCCTTCGGCGCTGTTCTTCAGCCTCGAGGACGGCAACGTCTATTTCGGCCGCGCCGCCGTCGGCGAATACATGCAGGGCACCGAGGGACGCTTCATGCGGGCGCTGAAGTCGATCCTCGGCACCAGCCTGATGAAGGAGACGACGCAGGTCGGTCGCGACCGCATGACCTTCCAGGGCTTGATCGGACGTTTCCTGCGCCAGTTGAGGAGCCGGCTGGAGGAGCAGCATGGCGAGGTGCCGGGGCAGGTGGTGCTCGGGCGGCCGGTCTTCTTCGTCGACGGCGACGAGACCGCCGACCGCACCGCCCAGGACCAGCTTGAGGCGGCCGCCCGCGCCGAGGGTTTTCGCCACATCGAGTTCCAGTTCGAGCCGGTGGCGGCCGCGCTGCACGTCGAGCGCACGCTGGACAGGGAGGCGCTGGCGCTGGTGGTCGACATCGGCGGAGGCACCTCCGACTTTTCGGTCGTGCGACTGTCACCGGAGCGGTCGCGCGCGGTCGACCGCCGCGACGACATACTGAGCACGGCGGGCGTCCATGTCGGCGGCACGGATTTCGACCGCTGGCTGAACATCGCCGAGGTGATGCCGCATATGGGCCTCGGCACCATGACCCGCGACGGCAAGCGCCACCTGCCAGTCTGGTACTTCAACGACATGGCGACCTGGCACCGCATCAACCAGCTCTATACGCAAAAAACGCTGCGCGACATCCAGTCGCTGATGCGCGAAGCGGCCGAGCCGGAGAGACTGGAGCGCTTCGAGCACCTGCTCGTCCACCGGTCCGGGCACAGGCTGGCGGGGCAGGTGGAGAAGGCGAAGATCGAGCTGACCGATACCGATGAGACGGCCATATCCCTGATCGAGCCGGGCCTGTCGCTGCGGCTGCCGGTGTCGAGACCAGCCTTCGAGGCGGCCACGGCGGATCTGGTGGCGAGGATCGGCGCCGCCATCGAGAACGCGCTGGCCGGCGCCGGTACCCCGGCCGCGGCGATCGACACGGTCATCATGACCGGCGGCGGCGCGCAGGTGCCCAGCGTGCGGGCTGCTGCGACGTCGCGGTTCCCCGAGGCGATCATCGTGCAGTCGGATCGCTTCGGCTCGGTCGGACTCGGGCTGGCGGTCGACGCGGCCAGGCGCTTCGGCTGACGTTTTGCTCTCGTCTATTGCTGGCCTTGGGGCGTGAAAAGTCCTCGCAACTCGGCACTCGCCGCGAGCAGCCGCGCGCCAAAAACCTCCTCGCCCTTCGCCGACCAGTGGTCCTCGTCGGAATAGGTGTATTCGTTGTCGATGACGAAGTCGTCCAGCGCCAGCGGCCCGAGCAGGTCGCAGATCGACACGTAGGCGACGGTTCCCCCGCCTTGCCGCAGCGTCGCGGCTATGGCCCGGTCGACATCGGCGATGGGGAGGATCTGATCGCGCAGATAGTCCGTGCGGGGCGTCGAAGCCGCCATCGCGACGAGCTTGTCGATCTCGTAGCCCGGCTCCCACTGCGGCCCGACCCAGATCGCCGGCACGCCGAGCGCGGCGAGCCCGGCCAGATAGCGGGCCGTGGAGTCGATCGGCTCCTGCATGACGGGAAGGCGCTTCTGCGCGTCGAGAAGCTGGCCGCCTCTCTGCTTGTAGAGCACGGCGTCGAGGGAGGCGCGGTTGCGTTCGATGAAGGGGCCGAGCGCGTCGTAGAAGCAGCCCTCGCCGCCGGGCCGGCAACTGGCCGCCCAGATCGCCACGACATGCCGGCGCGTGCCGTTGACGGCCAGGGCGTTGAACAGGTCGTCGGCATGACTGTCGCCGACGACCAGCACCGCCTTGCCGGCTTCCGCGACGCAACGGTCGAATTGCCGCTGCAGATCGGCGTCGATGGTCTGCCGGTCGTACTGGCATGGCGACCGGAGATCGACCGTGCGCCGGGCGCTGGCCAGCATGGCCGCCGTGTCCGCCGGCAGCCGCCACTGCCAGCCCTTGCCGAGCGTGATCGCCGCGGCCAGCGCCAGGCAGGCCGCGGCGGCAGCCGCCGACCCGGCGACGAAGCGCGTTTCCGTGTCGGGCCTCGGCCGGCGCAGGGGCTGCTCCACCCAGCGGTGCAGCAGCGCGGCGAGCAGAAAGGAGGCCGCAAGCAGGCCGACGCGGTCGGCCGTCGTCAGCGACGAGACCGAATAAGCGTAGAGGACGAACAGCGGCCAGTGAACAAGGTAGAGCGAATAGCTGATGCGCCCGATCCAGACGACGGGACGGTTGCGCAGCAGCCTGCCCGCGACGGGCGCGGCCGCGCCGGCATGGATGCAGAGCGCCGCGCCGAGCACCGGCACGAGGCTGAGCAGCCCCGGCAGATGCAGTTCGGCCGAAAACAGGTGCACCGATAGCGCGATCAGCCCCAGCCCGGCGACGACGGCGAGATCGGCGAGCCTGTGGCTCCCACGCAGCGGCGGCAGCCACACCAGCGCCGCGCCGACGCAGAACTCGAACGCCCGGAACGGCGTCAGGAAGAAGGCGAGGTCGCGGTCCGGCAGCAGTTGCGCGCAGGCGAGGCTGACAAGCGCGAGCGCGGCCAGAACCGGGAACAGCAGGCGAGGGCCGACGCGCAGGCAGGCCAGGATAAGCACCGGCCAGACGAGGTAGAACTGTTCCTCGACGCCCAGCGACCAGGTGTGCAGCAACACCTTGAATTCCTTCGAGACGTCGAAATAGCCGCTTTCGGTGAAGTAGTAGATGTTGGAGACGGAGAGGATGGCGGTCGCCAGCTCGCGGCCGAACAGGCGGAAATGCTCGGGCGACAGGATGAGGAAGGACGCCGCGGCGCTGGCAGCGAGCACGACCGCCAGCGCCGGAAACAGCCGGCGCAGCCGGCGCAGGTAGAAGCGGCGAAAGCGGAAACCGCCGCTCCCGGCGATCTCGGCCGCCACCAGGCGCGTGATCAGGAAACCGCTGATGACGAAGAAGATGTCGACGCCGACGAACCCGCCGGAAAAACCGCTCCAGCCGAAATGGAACAGAAGGACCGGCATCACGGCCACCGCCCGAAGCCCGTCTATGTCGGGGCGATACGGCATGCTTCGGCCGGCGGAATGCGCGCGCGCATCCGAATTCATTGCCTGTCGCAGGGTTTCGGCCGCTTTCCAGGAGAAGCTGGCTCCCCGGGCCGGATTCGAACCAGCGACCAACCGGTTAACAGCCGGTTGCTCTACCACTGAGCTACCGGGGAATGTGAGCTCGTCGCAACGTGGCGCTGCCTATAGCAAACCCGTCCCGCATTTGCAAAGAACCTTCGGCAAACTTTTTTCCCTCGCAATGCCGCCCCCGCCGATCCATATCATGCCGGCCGGAACGCCGTCCGGCGACACGGCAGGCTGCATGGAACACGAAAACCAACCGCGCAAGATTACCGTCTTCGGCCGGCAGTTCCACATGCCGCGCTCGCGCGCCGCGCGCGTCACCATCGGCGTCGTTCTCGTCTTCCTCGGCTGCCTGGGCTTCCTGCCGATCCTTGGCTTCTGGATGATTCCGCTGGGTCTCCTGGTTCTGTCCTACGAGTTCGCCTCCGTGCGCCGCCGCCGCCGCCGCTTCGTCGTCTGGTGGGAGCGCCGCCGGCAGCGCCGTTCGTGATTGCGCGTTGGCGCCGCGCCGGAGAACGGCTTTGGCCCAAACGGCCGATTTCGGGTTCAATGTACCTTGCCGCTGCACTATATAGGGCCTCCGGAAGGAAGGATGAGGCGCGTATGAGCAAGCTCGTGACGGCAAGGGGCAACGTCGTTCAGCCGGTCGATCCGATCTGGAGCGAGGTCAGGCGCGAGGCGGGGGAATCGGTCGACAGGGACCCTTTGCTGGCAGCCTTCCTCTATTCGGCCATCCTCAACCAGCCGAGCCTCGAACAGGCCGTCATCCATCGCGTCGCCGAGCGGCTCGGCCATGCCGACGTCAACGCCGACATCATCCGCCAGACCTTCGACGCCATGCTGGAAGCCGTGCCGGAGCTGGGCAACTGGATGCGCGTCGACATCCAGGCCTATTACGATCGCGACCCGGCCTGTGACCGCTTCCTGATGCCGGTGCTCTATTTCAAGGGTTTTCACGCCATCCAGACGCATCGGCTGGCGCACTGGCTGTGGAGCCAGGGCCGCCGGGATTTCGCCCTCTATCTGCAGAGCCGCGCCTCGTCGATCTTCCAGACGGACATCAACCCGGCGGCGCGCATCGGCAAGGGCATCTTCATCGACCACGCGACCGGCGTCGTGGTCGGCGAGACCGCCGTGATCGAGGACGACGTGTCTATGCTGCACGGGGTGACGCTCGGCGGCACCGGCAAGGCCGGCGGCGACCGGCATCCCAAGATCAGGCACGGCGTGCTGATCGGCGCCGGGGCGAAGATTCTCGGCAACATCGAGGTCGGCCATTGCGCCAAGATCGCCGCCGGCTCGGTGGTTCTGGCGCCCGTCCCGCCCAACAAGACGGTGGCCGGCGTGCCGGCGCGCGTGGTCGGCGAATCCGGCTGCGAACGCCCCTCGCGCCAGATGGACCAGCTATTGCCGTCCCAGTCGATGGATCACGTCGTCACCTTCGACATTTGATAGGCGACATCTGACCCGAACGTCGGCATCCGCGCCGGGAAGCCGCCTTTACAGGCGGCCCGGCGCCGTGCCAGAAGCCGCGCGAGCAAGCGGCAAAATGCGGAGCAAGAACCTTGAAACCAGACGAGATCAAGAAACTGGACGCTTATTTCAAGCGGACGTTCCAGAACGCCGCGATCCAGGTGAAAGCCCGTCCTCGCAAGGACGATTCGGCCGAGGTCTATGTCGGCGACGAATTCCTCGGCATCGTCTTCAAGGACGAGGAGGACGGCGACTACAATTTCTCGATGGCCATTCTGGACGTCGATCTGTAGCGCCGCGCTACGGGCGTGCGTCCCGCGCGCCCAGGAACTCCTCGGCCTTGGCGCGCATGGCCGCCTCCAGCTCCCGCCAGTGCGGCAGCAGTTCGGCCGGGAAGCGGTAGGTCAGGCTCAGCGATTTTCCGACATGGACGTCGCGCTCGCACGGCGCGAGCGATTCGGTCGCGGAGCGGCCCGACAGGCAGCGCGCCGCGAACGGTTGCGCGCTGTCCGCGCCCGCCGCGACCATCAGCGTCTCGTTGGCGTAGCCTGAGCCTTCCTTGAAGTCGAAGGCGACGAGGCCGGCGGCGGCCGGCGTGCCGGGCTGGCGGACGATGTGGTCGTAGATCGGGCGAAGGCGGCCGCTCATGTCCTGCGACATGCTGCGCTCCTCGATCGACACGAACAGGATGCCCTTGCGCCCGCCCACATGGTTGAACTCGTCGCGGGTTCCGGCCGTGTAGCCGTCGAGGGCGGGCCACAGCAGATACAGGTCGAGCCGCTTCGCCGCGCCGTCGTGCCGGGCGCCCTGCTGCCGGATCATGTTGGCGGGGACGCTCAGCACGTCGTCGCCGATGGCGATCAGGTGCGGCGTCCGGTCGTCCGTGTGCCCGCCCAGGATGACGCTGCGCCCGAGCATCTTGCCGCCCAGGCTAACGCACAGCGACAGCACCGCCAGGACGACGAATCCGTAGAAGATTCTGACCATCAGGGATGAACCGGCGACGCCGCTTGTCACTGGCGCGCCGGCTTCGGCATGCGTCATCGTCGTTTCCACGCTTGGTTGTCCGGCCACAGCATTGCCGGACATGGTAAACGGCCGGTAAACCGCCGGCGTCTGCGGCCGCGATTGTCATCGAAGGCGACCTTCTGCATAAGCGAGGTGTCAGCCAGAAGGAGAGCGCCCGCATGCCGGTCTATTCGTTCGAGGGGATCGAGCCCGAATTCGTCGATCGCGCCAGCAACTGGATCGCGCCGGACGCCATGCTGGTCGGCAGGATACGCGTCGGGCGCGACGTGGGGATCTGGTTCGGGGCCGCGTTGCGCGGCGACAACGAGCTCATCGCCATCGGCGACCGCTCGAACGTGCAGGAACACACGATCATGCACACCGATCCCGATTTTCCGCTCACCATCGGCCGGGGCTGCACCATCGGCCACCGCGCGCTGCTGCACGGCTGCACGATCGGCGACGACACGCTGGTCGGCATGGGCGCGATCGTGCTCAACGGCGCCCGCATCGGCCGCAACTCGCTGGTCGGCGCAGGCGCGCTGGTCACGGAAGGCAAGGAGTTCCCCGAAGGATCGCTGATCGTCGGCTCGCCCGCCAGGGTCGTGCGCGCGCTGGACGACAATGCGATCGCCGGCCTGCGCTCCGCCGCCGACCGCTACGTCCAGCGCGGACGGGAATTCGTGCGCGGCATGCGCGAGGTCTGACCGGTCCGGCGCAGGCGATCGACGCCCGAAAAAGGACGGAGCCGGCCCCGGGGACGGGGGCCGGCTCCTGAGCCCGGTCGTGGGGACGGGGGCCGGCTCCTGAGCCCGGTCGTGGGGACGGGGAGTGGGGGACTCGACCGGGTTTTTCGCTGTTCCTACCGGACGCTGCCCACGGCAACGGTCTGGCGGCTGTCGTTGATGCTGACCCACGCGCCGGAGTTCCGGTCCGACTGGCGCTTCAGATAGGTGTAGTCCGTATCGGTCCACAGCAGGACGCGCGCTTCCAGGTTGTCGAGGATGAAGTCGCCGCGGCTGGTCCGCACGGTCAGCACGGCGTGGCCATCGCCGTTGGGCTGGCGCACCACCGTGATGAGCAGATCGCCCGCCTCGAGGCCGAGCGCCATCAGCCGGCGGCGCTTTTCCAGCGCGTAGTCCTCGCAGTCGCCCACCGTCGTCGGGTAGGACCAGTATTCCTCGCGGCCCCACATCTCCATGTCGGTGCTCGGCGCGACCGCCGCGTTGACGGCGTCGTTGACGGCGATGATCTCGGACCAGAGCGCGCGTGTCAGCTCGGCCGGTCCGCGATTGGAGGTGCGCTGCCGGCACTCCTGCGGCTCTCTCTGGCAGAATTCGTAGTGGCCCACCGGCTGCGTGGTGCGGCCGCCCGTCGGCATGAAGGCGCCTGCGGTCGCGGCCTGCGCGGAACCGATGATCCCCGCGGCTATCGCCGCAAGCAACAGCATCCCCTTTGCAGTCATCGTCTTGTCTCCCCGTTCGAGTAGACAATGACAGAGGCGGATTTATTTGACGCAAAACCGCGATGGCGATGTTGAATAAAAGAAAGGCCGAATAAGAATAAAAGTATCGGCGAATTTGATTCAAATTTTATCGATCTTGAATAGGCCCGTCCGCGCCGGTTTGGACGGCCGAAACAAAAAACGCGCCCTCGGGCGCGCCTGTCGGAGACGGGATGGACGAACGATCAGGAAAGGGGCGTGTTGAACTCCGAATCCAGCACTTCCTGCGGCTGGATCGCGGCGAACTCGATGGCGACGCCCTCGTCGAAGTGGCGCACGACCTGGCCGCGCATGGTGCCGAGCGTCACCTGGACGCCGATGGCCGGGCGCACGTCGATCTCGATGGCCGCGCCGGAGAGCGACAGGTCGATGATGCGGCACTGATACTGGCGACCGTCGGTCAGCACCAGCACGCTCATGGGATTGCGCGGCGCGACGCGCTCGTGGCGGCGATCCTCCGGCAGGTCGAGCTCGTGCTTGTTGGCGAGCCAGGTGAGCTGCGCGGCCAGCTTGTCCTTCTTGCGGTCGGAGGCGATGACCGTCATGGCGAAGCCGTCCTCGAGCGTGCGCGTGACGACGCCTTCGACGCGGCCGATATGGTCGATATAGGCGATGACCTTCTCGCCGGGCTGGCCTATGCGGTCGGCGCGAAGCGCCACGTTGCCCGGGGACATGTCGAGAACCTGGCACGGATGCTCCGTGCGATCCTCCAGCATGAACCTGCCATAAATCTTGACACGGACGCGCTGGAAGTTCCGCCGCTCGGCTGTAGACGGCGCGAAATCCGTCGCCGCTGACTTCATTGTCGTCCCGACCCCCGTTGGACTTGGCGAATCTTGGATGAAACCACCGTCAAAATTAAGCCCGACAGGTTAATAACGTGTAATTTTCAGATTCGTCTACGGGCGATTTCGTTATTCTTCCCGCCCGCCGTCGAGAACCACGAGGTGCCGTATCCGGCGCGCATTGGAGGGCGGCAGGATGTGCTCGGGGGAATCGTAGTCGGAACGGTAGAGGCCCGGAACGCTGATCGCCGGTCGATTCTTGAGGAACACCGGCTCGCGGTCGGGATCGACCACGCGGACCGATTCGATCTGCCCCTGCGTGATGGGGTCCGCGCCGAGCCAGAACGGCTTGGAATCGGTCGAGACGATGCCGAGGCAGCGCGGGCTCTCCACGCCGCCGTCCAGCGGCAGCAGCAGCAGCTCGAACGGGTTGGAGCGCTTGCGGTGCGTGGCGCCCTCGAAGGACACCACCACCACGGCGTTGGTGTCGAAGACGCTGGCCGTCAGCCGCCCGACCAGACGCTCGTCGCGGCCCCGCCACAGCGAGGAGAAGGAGAAGCCTTTGAGCTCCCGTCCGTAGATGGCGCACAGGCGCGTGCCGGCCAGCCGGAAGATGGCGGCGCCGCGCGTGTCCTTTTCCAGGATGAACGTGTCGGCCAGCAGCGTCTTGATGTCCGCCGGCTCGACCTCGGTCCGGCGGGGGGCGGGCCTCCCGTCTCGCAAATTGTTCCAGTACTGGAACAGCGCGATCGTCCCGTTGTGTTTCATCCCGTCTCCGAATCCCGGCGGACCCTGTCCCAAGGTCGAACAGAATCAGTCGCTTGATGCCCCCAGATTCAGGATGGAGCAGGATGCGTGCCAGTTCGCAGGCGGGTTGTGCACGGGCGGGGGCTGTTAAGGTTAATCAATGGTTGACGTTGCGGGCTACCGTGGCGTGTGGGACATTGCGCCAGGACGAGCGGCTCCTGGTCGCCGGCCTCCAGCACGAATTCAGGGGAGAGCAGGGGACTCCGCCGGCCGTCCAGGCATGTCCTGGACGGCTTTTCTTTTGCGCTTTCGCCGGGCGCGCGCTACAGCGCGGCATGGTCCAGCCCCATGACGAACCGGCCCCTGCCGCGCCGCGCGAAGCCCCGGCAAGCCCGCAGCGCGGCGAACGCGCCCCGCGCGAGCCGATGTTCAACATCCCCGCCGTGGTCGTCGGCCTGATCGCGCTGTGCGTCGCGATCCACCTGCTGCGGCTCTACGTGCTCAGCGTCGACCAGGACATCGAGCTGCTGGTGCGCGCCGCCTTCATCCCGGTCCGCTATTCCGGCGAGTATTCGCTGGACGTCTACGCCTTCACCAGTCCCGTCACCTATTCGCTCCTGCATGGCAGCATCCCCCATCTGGTCGTCAACGCGATCTGGCTGGCGGCGTTCGGCGCGCCGCTCGCCGTTCGGCTGGGCGCGTGGCGGTTCCTGCTGTTCTGGGTGGCCACGGCGGTGGCCGCCGCCGCCCTCCACTACGTCCTGCATTCCGGCGACCATGCGCCGCTGGTCGGTGCGTCGGGCGCGATCTCGGGCATGATGGGCGCGGCCGCGCGCTTCGGTTTCCGCATCGATCGCCGGCCGGGCGGCTCGGGCTTCGGCGGCCCCATCCTGCCGGTCGCCCAGGTGCTGCGCATGCGCGGCGTGCTGACCTTCCTGGCCGTCTGGATGTGCGTCAACCTGGTGACCGGCCTGGCCGGCTTCATGCCCGGTAGCGAGAGCCAGATCGCATGGGAGGCGCATATAGGCGGCTTCCTCGCGGGCTTCCTCGGCATCCGCTCCTTCGACCGCCGGTAACCGGCCGCCCTTGAAATCGGGCCGGCGCTGTCGCACCTTCCCCTATGGAAGCCGCGTCGTGGCGAGATGGCGCGGCAGAACGCGAGGAGGATGCGATGACCGTGCGGTCGATTCTCGACGAAAAGGGCCATGACGTGCTGACCGTCGGCCCCAACGACAGGCTTTCCGAGGCGGTGAGGCTGCTGGCCGAGCACAGGATCGGCGCGCTGGTGGTGACGAACGGCGACCGCAAGATCCTGGGCATCCTGTCCGAGCGCGACATCGTGCGCTGCATCGCCGCCGAGGGCATGTCGGCCCTGGACGAGCAGGTTCGCACCGCCATGACGCCGAAGGTGAAGATCTGCTACGAGCACCACACCGTGAACGAGGTCATGGAGATCATGACCAACGGCCGCTTCCGGCACCTGCCGGTGGAGAAGGACGGGCAGCTCGACGGCATCGTCTCCATCGGCGACGTCGTCAAGCGGCGCATCAGCGAGGTCGAGCGCGAGGCCGAGCAGATCAAGGAATACATCGCGACGGCGTGACCCCGTAAGGCCCGGCGAGGCGGCGGCAAGCTTGCGTCGCCGGCCTGTTTGGCTTAGCGAGCATGCATGCTGCGCAGGTGCAGCGCGTTGCAATCCGCCAAGGCCCGCATGTCACTCGTCGATACCCGCACGCCCGACCCCAAGCGACTGATTCCCGGCGCGACCGGCGACTGGGAGGTTATCATCGGCATGGAGGTCCATGCGCAGGTGACGTCGGAGGCCAAGCTGTTCTCCGGCGCCTCCACCGCCTTCGGCGCGGCGCCCAACGCCAATGTCAGCCTGGTGGACGCCGCCATGCCGGGCATGCTGCCGGTCATCAATGAGGAATGCGTGCGCCAGGCGATCCGCACCGGCGTCGGCCTTAAGGCGGAAATCAACCTGCGCTCGGTCTTCGACCGCAAGAACTATTTCTACCCCGACCTGCCGCAGGGCTACCAGATCTCGCAGTACAAGCAGCCGATCGTGGGTGAGGGCACCGTCACGGTCTCCGTCGGCCCGGACAGACAGGGCGAGTTTGAGGACATCGAGGTCGGCATCGAGCGCCTGCACCTGGAGCAGGACGCGGGCAAGTCGATGCACGACCAGCATCCCACCATGTCCTATGTCGACCTGAACCGCTCCGGCGTGGCGCTGATGGAGATCGTGTCGAAGCCCGACATGCGCTCCTCCGACGAGGCGAAGGCTTTTCTCACCAAGCTGCGCACGATCCTGCGCTATCTCGGCACCTGCGACGGCAACATGGACGAGGGCTCCATGCGCGCCGACGTGAACGTGTCGGTGCGGCGGCCGGGCGGCGCATTCGGCACGCGCTGCGAGATCAAGAACGTCAACTCCATCCGCTTCGTCGGCCAGGCCATCGAATCGGAGGCGCGCCGCCAGATCGCCATCCTGGAGGACGGCGGCAGCATCGACCAGGAGACGCGGCTGTTCGACCCCGCCAGGGGCGAGACGCGCGCCATGCGCTCCAAGGAGGAGGCGCACGACTACCGCTATTTCCCCGACCCGGATCTTTTGCCGCTGGAGTTCGACCAGGCCTATGTCGACGCGCTGGCCAAGGACCTGCCCGAGCTGCCGGACGACAAGAAGGCGCGGCTGGTCGGCACGGTGGGCCTGTCGGCCTACGACGCCTCCGTGCTGGTGTCGGAAAAGGCCATCGCCGACTATTTCGAGAAGGTTGCCTCCGGCCGCGACGGCAAGATGGCGGCCAACTGGGTCATCAACGATCTGATGGGCCAGTTGAACAAATCCGGCAAGGACATTGAAGAGACTCCGGTTTCGCCCGACCAGCTCGGCGCGGTCATCGATCTGATCAAGGAAGGCGTGATCTCCGGCAAGATCGCCAAGGACCTGTTCGAGATCGTGTGGAACGAGGGCGGCGACCCGCGCGCGCTGGTCGAGGCGCGCGGCATGAAGCAGGTGACCGACACCGGCGCGATCGAGAAGGCGGTGGACGAGATCATCGCCGCCAACCCGGACAAGGTCGAGCAGGCCAAGGCCAAGCCGACGCTGGCCGGCTGGTTCGTCGGGCAGGTTATGAAGGCGACCGGCGGCAAGGCAAATCCGCAGGCCGTCAACGATCTGGTCAAGGCGAAGCTGGGCATCGAATAGCAACCGTCGCTTGCCATGGGCTCCCGGCGGGGCCATAAGCAGGCGGAACACCGGCAGGACGGCCGCCGACAGGATTTGGAATGAAAACCTTCCTCACCCAGTTCTTCACATGGTGGAACGGCCAGACGCTCGGCACGCGCTTCAACACCTGGCGCTTCGGCAACAGGGTCGGGCAGGACGAGTTCGGCAACGTCTACTACGAGGGCGGCAGGAACTCCGACGGCAAGACGCGCCGCTGGGTCATCTACAACGGCTATTCGGAAGCCTCAGCCGTGCCGCCCGGCTGGCACGGCTGGCTGCATTACCGCACCGACATCGCCCCCTCCGGCGAGACCTACAAGCCGCGCGAGTGGCAGAAGCCGCACCTGCCGAACCTGACCGGAACGGCGGCGGCGTATCGCCCGAAGGGTTCTTTGCTCGGCCAGGCAAAGCGTCCGCAGGTCACGGGCGACTACGATGCTTGGACTCCCGGCGGCTGAGCTTGTGTCGCCACAATTTTCGGTTAGTCGCGTCCCTTGAGTTCATTCAGTCAGCATCCGCGCCGTCCGCGCGCGGATGAGCGCGCCACGGGACATCCGATGCCGTCCATGAAAAGCCGTTCCAAGCGTCTGGCGCCTTTCGCGGGGCTGATCCTCGCCTGTGCGCTCGGCACCGGCGCCGCCGGCCAGCAGCAGCGCATCACCAACCCGGTGGCGGAATTCACCGGCGTCGACAAGATCACCGGCCGGATCATCACCTTCGACGTCTATGTGAACGAGACCGTGCAGTTCGGCGCTTTGCAGGTCACGCCGCGCGTCTGCTACTCCTCGCCGCTCACCGAGGAGCCCAAGACCGATTCCTTCGTCGAGGTGGACGAGATCACGCTGGACCGCAAGATTCGGCGCATCTTCACCGGCTGGATGTTTGCCGAAAGCCCGGGCCTGAACGCCGTCGAGCACGCCGTCTACGACGTCTGGCTGAAGGGCTGCAAGGACAAGTCGGACGTGCCGGCGCCGAAGCCGAGCTGACGCCCCGGAACCGTCCGCCGCCCCGCCACGTTGCTGTGCCGCCAAAAAGGAGAGCGGCGTCATGACGGTCAGCAGCGACGAATTGCTGGAACTCGAGCGCGGTTTCTGGACCGGGGACGCGGATTTCTACAAGGCCAACGCCGACACCGAATGCCTGGTGGCCTTTCCCGGCATGTCGGCGGCCATGGCCAATTCCGATCTGGCGGACACCGTCAAGGACCCGAAGCGCTGGACGTCGGTGGAGATGGACGTCAAGGGCATGGTCCAGCCCGGAACCGACGTCGCCATGCTCACCTATGAGGCCCGCGCCGAGCGGAAGGGCGGCGAGCCCTACGCCGCGCTCGTCAGCAGCGGCTATGTGCGCCGGCTCGACGGCTGGAAGCTAATGTTCCATTCCCAAGTGCCGCTGGACAAGAAATCCTAGCCGAAGGCGGCCTCGCCCTGCAGCGCTTCCTGCAGCAGGCGCTCGTAGCGGCGGCGCGGCACGTCCACCGCGCCGAAGCGTTTCAGGTGCTCGGTGGTGAACTGCGTGTCGAGAAGCGCGAAGCCGCGCGCGCGCAGGCGCTCCACCAGATGCACGAGGCAGACCTTCGAGGCGTCGGTGTCGCGCGAGAACATGCTCTCGCCGAAAAAGACGCGGCCGAGCCGCACGCCGTAGAGCCCGCCGACCAGCCGTTCCTCCCGCCAGGCTTCCACCGAATGGCAGTGGCCGCGCTTGAACAGCTCGATATAGGCTTCGCGGATCGGCGCGTTGATCCAGGTCGATTTGCGGACCGCGCGCTCCTCCGCGCAGGCATCGATTACGCCTTCGAAGTCGGTGTCGAAGCGGATATCGAATCGATTCTGCTTGACGACCTTCCGCAGGCTGCGCGGCACGTGGAAGCCGTCGAGCGGGATGACGCCGCGCACCTCCGGCCGCACCCAGAACACCTCCGGATCGCCGGCGCTCTCGCCCATCGGAAACACGCCGGAGGCGTACGCCTTCAACAGAAGGTCGGGCGGGATGTGGAAGCCGGGCGCGTAGGGACGTGTCATGGAAAAGGAGCCATCCGCACCCGAACATAAGGCGCCGCCTGCACGGCGAAAACCCTAAGCCTCGGCGGCGAGATACTTTTCCAGCCAGTGGATGTCGTAGTCGCCATTGGCGATGTCGGGATTGCCGACGAGGTCGCGGAACAGCGGCAGCGTCGTCTGCACGCCGTCGACCACGAACTCGTCCAGCGCGCGCCGCAGCCGCATCATGCACTCGACGCGGTTGCGGCCGTGCACGATCAGCTTGCCGATCAGACTGTCGTAGTAGGGCGGTATGCGGTAGCCGGAATAGACGCCCGAATCGACGCGGATGCCCAGCCCGCCCGGCGTATGGAAATGCGTGATCGTGCCGGGCGAGGGCGTGAAGGTGCGCGGGTGCTCGGCGTTGATGCGGCACTCGATGGCGTGGCCGTGGAAGCGGATGTCCTGCTGGCGCACCGACAGCCCGCCGCCCGAGGCGACGCGGATCTGCTCGTGCACGAGGTCGATGCCGGTGATCGCCTCGGTCACGGGATGCTCGACCTGGAGGCGCGTGTTCATCTCGATGAAGTAGAACTGACCGTCCTCGTAGAGGAATTCGATGGTGCCGGCGCCGGAATAGCCGAGATCGGCCACGGCTCGGGCGCAGATCTCGCCGATGCGCGCGCGTTCCTCGGCGTTGAGGGCCGGAGAATTCGCTTCCTCCCAGACCTTCTGGTGGCGGCGTTGCAGCGAGCAGTCGCGCTCGCCGAGATGGACGCCCGCGCCCATGCCGTCGCCAAAGACCTGGATTTCGATGTGGCGCGGCTTTTCCAGATATTTCTCGATGTAGACGGCGTCGTCGCCGAAGGCCGCGCCCGCTTCCGAGCGGGCCGTGGCCAGCGCGACGCTGAGGTCCTCCTCGCTGCGCGCCACCTTCATGCCGCGTCCGCCGCCGCCGGCCGAGGCCTTGATGATGACGGGATAGCCGATCTCGGCGGCGATGCGCTTGGCCTCCCGCTCGTCCGACACCGCGCCGTCGGAGCCCGGAACGCAGGGGATGCCGAGCCGCTTGGCCGTGCGCTTGGCCTCGATCTTGTCGCCCATCATGCGGATATGGTCGCCGGTCGGGCCTATGAAGGTGATGTTGTGCGCGGCCAGTATGTCGGAGAACTTGGCGTTCTCGGACAGGAAGCCGTAGCCGGGATGCACCGCGTCCGCGCCGGTGATCTCGCAGGCGGCGACGATCTGGTGGATGTTGAGATAGCTCTCGCGCGACGGCGGTGGGCCGATGCAGACGCTCTCGTCGGCCAGCCGCACATGCATGGCGTCGGCGTCGGCGGTGGAATGGACCACCACCGTCTGGATGCCGAGCTCCTTGCAGGCGCGCAGGACCCGGAGCGCGATCTCGCCGCGGTTGGCGATGAGGATCTTCTGGAACATGCGGCCTTACTCGACCACGACCAGCGGCTCGCCGTACTCCACCGGCCGCGCGTCCTCGACCAGGATGGCGGTGACGGTGCCGGAGCGGGGCGAGGGGATCTGGTTCATCGTCTTCATCGCCTCGATGATCAGCAGCGTCTGGCCTTCCTTGACGCTCTGCCCCACCTCGATGAAGGCTTTCGCGCCGGGCGCGGGCGCCAGGTAGGCGGTGCCGACCATGGGCGAGGGAACGGCGTTTTTCGACGCGTCCTTGCTCGCGGTCGCCGAACCCGCCTGCGCCGGTGCTGCGGCGGCGGCCGCCGGAGCGGCGACGGGAGCGGCGGCGACGTAGGACTGGACCGGCGCGGCCGCCTGGCGCGAGACGCGCACCTTCAGGTCGCCCAGCTCGACTTCGATCTCGGTCAGGTTGGTGTCGTTCAGAATGCCGGCGAGGTCGCGGACGAGATCCTGATCAATCGCGGACTTCCTGGTCGACATGAGGTTGCCTTTTCCTTGTTTCTTTTGTCAGGGACGTGCCGCCAGCGCCTGGAGCGCAAGCCTGTAGCCGAGCGGGCCGAAGCCGCAGATCATGCCCAGCGCATGCGGCGCGATGCGCGAGACGTGCCGGAACGGCTCGCGCGCGTGGATGTTCGACAGATGCACCTCGACCACCGGCAGCGGCGCGATGGCGCGGACGGCGTCGAGCAGCGCGATGGAGGTGTGGGTGTAGGCGCCGGCGTTCAGCACCACGCCGTCCGCCTTGTCCGCCGCTTCATGCAGCCAGTCGACCAGAAAGCCTTCGTGGTTGGACTGGCGGAAGTCGATCGCGAGGCCGAGCTCTTCGCCCGCCTTGCGGCAGTCGGCCTCGATGTCCGCCAACGACGCCGTGCCGTAGATGCCCGGTTCGCGCTTGCCGAGCATGTTTAGGTTGGGTCCGTTGAGAACGAAGATCGATGTCAAGCTTTGGCCTTTCCACGCGCGCGGGTCCGCGCGCGCAAAGCCTCTATAGTCGCCTTGTCCTGCCGCGAAAAGGGCGCATGTCGCTCTCTTTCCACAGCATCGCGGCGCGACGGGCCGGTTTTCAGCAGACGCTGCCGGTGCAGGCGGCCGTCGCGGCGGCGATCTTCTCCGACAGGACGTCCTTGCCGAGCGCGCCGAACACCACTTCGTTGCCGACCACGTAGGAGGGCGTGCCCGTGATGGCGAGACGGTTGGCGAGCTCGTAGGTCTCCTCGAACGCCCGGCCGATGGCGGGGTCCTTCATGCCTTCGCGCAGCGCGGCCTCGTCTGCCCCGAGCGACACGGCGATGCGGATCGCCGTGTCCTCCGTGGCGCGGCCCGAACCCACCAGGAGCTTGTCGTGGAACGCGCGGAACTTGTCCGGCATCAGCTTGCGGAAGGCCATGGACACGACGTGCGCCTTCTGCGAATCAGGCCCGAGGATGGGGAATTCCTTGAGCACGAAACGCAGGTCGGGATTGCTGTTGGTCAGCTCCACCATGTCCTCCTGCGCGCGTTTGCAGAAGCCGCAATTGTAGTCGTAGAACTCGACGATGGTGATCTTGCCGTCCGGATTGCCGACGACGCCGTCATGGTCGGCGCGGAAGATATTCTCGCGCGCCTGGTTGATGGTGTCGAGCGAGGCGACGCGCTGCTGCTCCTCCTGCCTGTCCTGCAGGGCCTGCTGCACCTCCAGCAGGATTTCCGGGTTCTTGAGCAGGTAGTCGCGGACGATCTCCTCCACCGCGAGGCGGTTCGTCGTGCCCTGATTCGCCGCGATGACCTGCGGATCGCCGCCCGCGACCGCCGGCTGGTGGCGGCCGGCCAGATAGCCCGAGGCCAGCATCGCGAAGGCGACGGCGATACCGGCGATGCCGAGCGTGATGGTCTTGCTCATGGTTCCAAATCCTTCCGCCGCTCCCGGCACGAACGAAATCCGCTACTTTTTCTTTCCGGGCGGCTTGTACTTGATGATGTCGTCGGCGCGAAGCCAGGCGGGCGTGCCGCGCTTCAGCTTCGTCTGCGCCCGCATCGCGAAGATCTTCGCATCCTGATACTCGCCGGAATAGAAATGCCCTTCCGCCGTCGCCAGCTCGGCGTCGGCCACGTCGCCGAGCTGGCCGTAGGCCTGCGCGAGATAGCGGTAGCCGATAAAATTCTCCTTGTCGCGCCGCAGGCCCTGCTCGATCTGCTGCACCGCCTGCTGCACCATGTCGGCCTTGCCGGTCGACATCAGCGCCTGCCCGTAGGCGATCTGGATGATGCTGGATTTCGAGGGGTCGAGCTGCATGGCCTGCTGATACGCCTTGGCGGCCTCCGCCGGCCGGTTGGCGCGCATCAATATGTCGCCGCGCAACTCGTGCATGTAGGCGTTCCTCGGCTGCTCCTTGATCAGCGCGTCGGCCTTGGCGAGCGCGGCGGAGGGGCTGCCGCGCAGATAGGTCGAGTGCGCGTCGGCGTAGCGCGCCGGCAGGCCGCCGCCGCGGGCGATTCGCTGCGACGCGCCTTGGCCGCCGCCCGTGTAGACGGCGATCTTGGCCCGCATCATGTCGTGGCGCAGCTGCAGTTCGGGCGGGTCCTGCCGGTCGAAGTTCTTGCTGGATTTCGCCAGCGTCTCCAGATTGGCGATGCGGTCGCGGGGCAGGGGGTGGCTGATCTGGTACGGGTCCACCCGCGTGCCCGACAGCGACAGCGCAGTCTGGAACCGCTTGAACGTGGTCAGCATGCCCTTGGCCGACTGGCCGGTGCGCTCCAGATAGGTGATGGCCGATCGGTCGGCGGTGGCCTCCTCCGAGCGCTGGTATTCCAGCAGCGAGCGGCGCACCATCTCCGGCGCGCCCATGGCGATGCCCGCGCCGGCCCGCGCCGCGCCGCTGCTGCCCGTGGCCGCGCCGGCCGCGACGGCGCCCGCGCCCAGAAGGCTGGCCAGGATGGCGATCGTCTGCGCCCGTTCCAACTGCTGGCGCAGCCGTTCAAGATGCCCTCCGGCGATGTGGCCCGCCTCGTGCGCGATGACGCCGATGATCTCGTTCGGCGTCTCCGACTGCAGCAGCGCCCCGGTGTTGATGAACATGCGCCGTCCGGCGACGAAGGCGTTGAAGGAGTTGTCGTTGACCAGCACGATCTGGATGCCCGTCTCGGGCAGGCCGGCCGCCTTGAAGATCGGCCGCGCATAGTCGCGCACCAGCGCCTCGATCTCGGCGTCGCGCACGATAGGCACGCCCTGGGCGAGCGCCGTGCCGGCCGACAGCGCCATGGCGACCGCGCCGGCGACGGCGGTTCTTGCGGCCCGCGCCCAGCGGCCGGCGAATGTGGTGAGCGTGCCTTCCATGCTGGGCAGGAGAGGTAGACGACCGCGCCGACGATGAAAAGAAGGGGTGCCCGACATCATGAACTTGTGATCCCCACATCAATCCGGCATTTGTGCGGCGTATCGCAGCTACGATCGGTCGATCCGGGACGCAATCACATGGCCATAGCGCTGTCGCGGCGGGGCGAGGTGGAGCCCTTTCATGCCATGGATATCCTCGCCGAGGCCAATCGCCTCAAGGCGATGGGATATCCGGTGGTGTCGATGGCCGTCGGCCAGCCTTCCGATCCCGCGCCGCTGGCCGTGCGCGAGGCGGCGCGGCAGATGGTCGAGCTCGGCCGCGTCGGCTATACCGACGCCCTCGGCGTCGCCGCCTTGCGCCGCGCCATAGCGGACCACTATGGCGAGCACTACGGGCTCGACGTGCCGGCGTCGCGAATCGCGGTCACGACCGGCTCCTCGGCCGCCTTCAATCTCGCTTTCCTCGCCATGTTCGACCAGGGCGACCGCGTCGCCATCGCCTCGCCCGGCTATCCCGCCTACCGCAACATCATGCGCAGCCTGGGCCTCGACGTGGTTGAGATCGAGCTGGCGGACGCGCCGTTCCTGACGGCGGAGCAACTCGCCCGCGCGCATGCCGAAAAGCCGGTCAAGGGCGTCCTCTTCGCCAGCCCCGCCAACCCCACCGGCGCGGTCGTGCCGGAGCACGACCTGAAGGAGCTGGTGCGGACGGCCGCCGATCTCGGCATCGCCGTCATCTCGGACGAGATCTATCACCGGCTTGCCTATGACGCGCCGGACATCTCGGCGCTCGCCTTCTCCGACGAGGTGACCGTCATCAACTCCTTCTCGAAATACTACTGCATGACCGGCTGGCGCATCGGCTGGATGGTGCTGCCTGAAGCCATGGTGCGCCCGGTGGAGCGCATCGCGCAGAGCCTCTATATTTCCGCGCCGGAAGTGTCGCAGATGGCGGCGGCGGAGGCGTTCCGGCCGTCCGGCGAGCTGGAGGCGGTCAGGCGCCGCTACGTCGACAACCGCGCGCTGCTGATGCGCCGCCTGCCGGAGCTCGGCCTGCCGCTGGCCGCGCCCATGGACGGCGCCTTCTACGCCTATTGCGACGTGACCCGGCACAGCAACGACAGCATGGACTTCGCCTGGAAGATGTTGCGCGAGGCGCATGTCGCCGCCACGCCGGGCCGCGATTTCGATCTGCGGCAGGGCCACCGGACGATGCGCTTCTCCTACGCCGGCAGCCATTCCGACATGGAGGTGGCGCTGGAGCGCATCGCGCGCTGGCTGGGGAGATAGGCATGCCCGATCTGGAACAGGCGCTCGGCGAGATCGCGGCCGAGATGGCCGAGGCCCCCGACCGCGGCAAGGTCGCGACCTACATCCCGCAGCTCGGCAAGGTCAACGTGAAGAAATTCGGCATCGCCGTGGTGACCAATGACGGCCGCACGCTGACGGCGGGCGATGCCGACGACCCCTTTTCCATCCAGAGCATCTCCAAGGTGTTCACGCTGACGCTGGCGCTGGGCGAGAAGGGCGACGCGCTGTGGAAGCGGGTCGGGCGCGAGCCCTCCGGCAATCCGTTCAACTCCATCGTCCAGCTCGAGCACGAGCACGGCATTCCGCGCAACCCGTTCATCAATGCGGGCGCCATCGTGGTGTCGGACATCCTGCTGGCTGGCCACCGCCCGCGCGAGACCATCGGCGAGATCCTGCGCTTCATCCGCTTCCTCGCCGACGACGACGCCATCGTCATCGACGACGCCGTGGCGGCATCGGAGCAGGCGACGGGGTTCCGCAACTTCGCCCTCGCCAACTACATGAAATCCTTCGGCAACCTGACGCACGCGCCGGAACTGGCGCTGGGCGTCTACTTCCACCATTGCGCCATCGCCATTACCTGCCGGCAACTCGCCAATGCCGGCCGCTTCCTTGCCCATGGCGGCAGGCATCCCGCCACCGGCCACTCGGTCGTCTCGGCCGAGCGCGCGCGGCGCATCAGCGCGCTGATGCTGACCTGCGGACACTATGACGGGTCGGGCGACTTCGCCTTCCGCGTCGGCATTCCGGGCAAGAGCGGCGTCGGCGGCGGCATATTGGGCATCGTGCCCGGCATCGCCTCGCTCGCCGTCTGGTCGCCGGGCCTGAACGCCAACGGCAATTCGCAGCTCGGCTCCCTGGCGCTCGAAAAGCTCGCCCGCATCATGGGCTGGTCGATCTTCTCGCCGCGCTGACCGCTTCTTCGTCCGCAATATGAAAAGACCCGCGCAAGGGATTCCTCGCGCGGGTCTTTTTGGTGTTCGTCAAAGGCTCAGAAGAAGCTGCGCTTCTGCCACCAGCCGACCTTCTTGGGCTTCTGCTCGCCTTCGGGCTCGGTGGTCGGGGCGGTGCTGGAAACCGCGGGTTCGGCCGGCGCGGGCGACGCGCTCGCCCGCCGCCGCGAGGGTCGGGCAGCGGCGGCCGGCTCGGCTTGCGCCGGCGCCACGACGATCTCCTCCCGCGTTTCCTCTGCCGGCGCGGTTTCCACGGCGGCCTCGGCGGTCGGCTGAACGGGCTCCTCCGCGATCGCCGCCTCCTCGGCCTTCTTAGCCTTGGTCGTGCGGCGCGCGCGCTTGGGCTTCGCCGGTGGTTCGGCCGCGACGGCTTCCGGCGTCGCGACGGGCTCCGGGGCAGGGGCGGCGTCGACTTCCGCGACCGGAGCTGTCTCGGATTCGACGGCGGGCGCCTCCTCGGTCGTCACGGCCTCCTGCGATCCGGCGGCTTCGGCCTGCGCCGAAGCGTCGTCCTCGGTCCGGTTCTTCTTGCCGCCGCGCTTGCCGCGACGCCGCTTCTTGCCGGCGTCCTCGGCCGGCTCGGCTGCGGCGTCCTCCGCGATCGCCTCGGCGAGGCCGGGCTCCGGCTCGCTTGCGGCCGGCTCGGCGGTCGCGTCCTCGGCGACGGCGTCGCCCTCCGCGGCGTCGGCGGCGTGCTCGGCCGGCTGCCCCTCGGGGTGATCGCCGCGGTCGCGTCCGCCGCGGCGGCGGCGACGGCGCCGCTTGCGGCGGTCGCCGCCTTCGCCATTGGTGGCCTCCTGGGCGGCGGATTCGGCCTGGCTTTCGGCCTTGTCCTCGCCGTCCGTCTCCTCCTCGGCGACGATCTCCTCGTCCTCGTCCTCGTCTTCCTCGGGCATGACGGCCGGAACGATCGTCGAGGGCTCCACGAAGCCTTCCGGCCGCTCGATCACCGTGCCGCGGGTGATGACGTAGTGCTGCGTGCCGACCGAATCGTCGGCCTCGATGGTGACGGTGAGCTGGAAGCGGCGCTCCAGTTCCGACAGCGTCGCGCGCTTGTGGTTGAGCACGTAGAGCGCGGTCGAGACAGGCGTGCGCACCGTGATGTGGTGCTTGGAATCCTTGAGCAGGAATTCCTCGATGGCGCGCACCACCGCCAGCGCGATGGACGAATCGGAGCGCACATGGCCCGTGCCGCCGCAATGCGGGCAGGGCTTCATGGTCGATTCCAGCACGCTGGCGCGGATGCGCTGGCGGCTCATCTCCAGAAGGCCGAAATGCGAGATGCGGCCGACCTGGATGCGCGCCCGGTCGTTCTTCAGGCAATCCTTGAGCTTCTTCTCGACCGCGCGGTTGTTGCGGTTCTCCTCCATGTCGATGAAGTCGATGACGATCAGTCCGGCGAGGTCGCGCAGGCGAAGCTGGCGGGCGACCTCCTCGGCGGCTTCCAGATTGGTGTGGAGCGCCGTCTCCTCGATCGAGTGCTCGCGCGTCGAGCGGCCGGAGTTGACGTCGATCGAGACCAGCGCCTCGGTCTGGTTGATGATCAGGTAGCCGCCGGATTTCAGCGTCACCTGCGGCTGCAGCATCCTGTCGAGCTGCGCCTCGATGCCGGAGCGCACGAAGATCGGCGTCGTCTCGCGATAGGGCTGCACCATCTTGGCATGGCTGGGCATCAGCATGCGCATGAAGTCTTTCGCCTCGCGATACCCCTCTTCGCCGGCAACGAGAATCTCGTCGATCTCCTTGTTGTAGAGGTCGCGCACCGAGCGCTTGATCAGCGAGCCTTCCTCGTAGACCAGCGCCGGTGCCGTCGATTGCAGCGTCAGGTTGCGGACATTGTCCCACATCCGCATCAGATATTCGTAGTCGCGCTTGATCTCGGCCTTGGTGCGGCTTTCGCCGGCCGTGCGCAGGATCACGCCCATGCCCTGCGGCACCTCCAGGTCGGCCATGACCTCCTTCAGGCGCTTGCGGTCCTGAACGTTGGTGATCTTGCGCGAAATGCCGCCGCCGCGCGCCGTGTTGGGCATCAGCACCGAATAGCGGCCGGCGAGCGACAGGTAGGTGGTCAGCGCCGCGCCCTTGTTGCCGCGCTCTTCCTTGACGACCTGCACCAGCAGGATCTGCCGGCGCTTGATCACCTCCTGGATCTTGTAGTGGCGGCGAACCGGCCTGCGCCGGGTCTGGGCCTCCTCCAGCGCGTCTTCCGCGCCGACGGATTCCACATCGTGCTCCTCGGAGCCGGAGGCGACGTCTTCGACGGTGCCGCGATCCTCCGAAGATTCCGGAGCCGGCTCGGACACCACGTCGGCGTCCACCGCGGCCGCCTTGGCTTCGCCGCCGCTCCGCGCCGCTGGCGTTTCGTCGCTTTCAGCAGTGCCGCCCGCATCATCGACGGGGCCATTGTCCATGTGGTCGCTGCTCTCGACCGCCGGCGCCATCTCGTCGGACGAAGCCTCGAGCCCGCTTTCCTCGGGCGTAGGCTCGACGCCCTGCATGTTGGTCTCGGCCACGGATACGTCCGAATCGCGGCCGCGGTCGCGGCCCCTGCGGCGGCGGCGGCCGTTGCCGGCGCGCGCGCGCTCACGCTCCGGCTTCGCCTCCTCGGCGTCGTCGTCCTCCTCCGACGCTTCCTCGGCCTCGGCGCGCAGCAGCGCCTGCCGGTCGGCGACCGGAATCTGGTAATAGTCGGGATGAATCTCGCTGAAGGCGAGGAAGCCGTGGCGGTTGCCGCCATATTCGACGAATGCAGCCTGGAGCGAGGGTTCGACCCGCGTCACCCGCGCCAGATAGATGTTTCCTTTGAGCTGCTTCTTGTCCTGCGATTCGAAATCGAATTCTTCTATGCGGTTACCGCGAACGACGACGACCCGCGTCTCCTCCCGGTGGGAGGCATCTATAAGCATCTTGTTGGGCATTATTTCGTTTCCTCCCGGCAGCCGCGAGCAGGCGCGCGCCGGGACTTGTCCCCGCGTGCGTCTCTGACGGAATTGTCGTGCCGGATAAATGAACATCCGCCCGGCCGAGGCCCGAAGCGCGAAGGGTGCCGCCCGCTGCCTGTCCGGCGCGGTGTCGTGCGGAACGTCCCATCCTTGCTGTCTGAACCATCGCCTTCCCGGCGGTATGATTGAACAAAGCCCGGAAACCCGGACCAGCTAAGCGCTCTTGGCAGAGCCGGCGCGGACGATGAATCCGGCCGTTTTCCTGTCGGCCCGGTTCCGCGCCACCGGAACCGCCGCCGAAATCCTACGCGGATCGACCGCCGCCTTTTGATCGCCTGTGGCGATTGACCTGTGGATGATTGGCCGCTGGCTCATCTTGGGAAAGCGGTGCAGTCAGGCCCGGGCATTGCGATGATCCGATGTCGCTTTTATGATTTGCCGGCCGTTTAGGCAACCCCGTTTCGGGAGGCATGGACGGCCCGGAGAAACCGCGCGGTGCCTGCGAAAGGCTTGATTAACCTTCTCTGGATACCAGTCGTTAACGCTCGGCGCGTGACAGGGCCGCCATCGATGACGACGCGTTCGGTTTGAGGGACATCCATGAGGTCAGCAGCAGGCGGGCTGGAGGCGGGTTTTTTCGGAAGGGCGCTGCTCGCCGCGATCGTCCTGGTTCTCGGCTCCGCCTTCCATCTCGCCTCTCCGGCCTTCGCCGACGCGCTCAGGGCCAGTGACTACCGCATGGCCGGCGACGCGGTGAAGATGCGCGTCGTGCTGGATTTCGACCGCGAGCCCGACGTGCGCTGGCTGCTTCTGCGCTCGCCGCACCGGCTGGTGATCGACCTGCCGAAGACCGCCTTCCTGCTGGAGCAGAAGGCGCTGGAGCCGGCTGGTCTGGTCAGCCACGTCGGCTACGGCGCGCTGGGCGAGGACGCCGCCCGAATCGTGCTGACCGGCAACGGCCCCTTCGCGGTCGACAGTTTCGAGGTGCTCGCCAACGAGGAGGGCGGCGGCTACCGTCTGGCCATCGACATTTCGGCCGCCTCGGAGGCGGCTTTCGAGGCCGCTCTGGCGGTGCAGGCCGAGACCACCGGCGCCACGGTCGCCGCCAAGACCGACCGCCTCAACCCGCCGCCGAAACCGTTCGTCGTCGTCATCGACCCCGGCCATGGCGGCGCGGATGGCGGCGCGGAGGGCGCGACCGGCACGGCGGAGAAGGAGATCACCCTGTCCTTCGCCATGCAGTTGCGCGACAAGCTGGCCGCCACCGGCCGATACGACGTGCACATGACGCGCGACAAGGACGAGTTCCTGCGCCTCGACGACCGTGTCCGCATCGCCCGCCAGCATGCCGCCGACCTGTTCATCTCCATCCATGCCGACACCATCCGGGTGAAGAGCCTGCGCGGCGCCACCGTCTACACGGTCTCCGACAAGGCCTCCGACGCCGAGGCGCAGGCCCTGGCCGAGCGCGAGAACCTGTCCGACCAGCTCGTCGGCTTCCCGCCGGTCCAGGAGAATCCCGAGGTGGCCGACATCCTGTTCGACCTGATCCGCCGCGAGACGCACGGCTTTTCCATCCGCTTCGCCAAGTCGCTGGTGGAGGAATTGTCGACGTCGATCGGCGTCATCAACAATCCGCACCGCTTCGCCGGTTTTCGCGTGCTGCGCGCGCCCGATGTGCCCTCCGTGCTGGTCGAGCTCGGCTACCTTTCCAACGCGGAGGACGAGGAGCGGCTGAAAAGCGTCGAATGGCGCGGCAAGGCGGCCGACAGCATCGCCAGGGCGGTCGAGCAGTTCGCCGGCAGCCGCAGGGCCGCCGGGGGATGACGGCGAGGGGGCGCGGTAAGGCGTTGCGTTCCCACAACACAAGGTGGAATTATTCGGGCGTGATTCCGGCTCGGCCGCGTCGCTGCCGCATTTTGCCCACAAGCGCGCGGCAACGGTTTCGGGTCGGGTGAGCCGGCGGCCCTTGCCGCATGCGGCAGGCATGGCAAAGAGCCGGAATACACCGACGGTGGAGCGCGCATGATTCGTCTGATCGGCTACTTCTTCGGCATCGCCACGGCGCTGGGCCTCGCCGCAGCCGCCGCGGTGGCGATCTATATCGGCATGGTCGCCAAGGATCTGCCCGATTACGAGGTGCTGGCCCGCTACGAGCCGCCGGTGACGACGCGCGTCCACGCCTCGGACGGCGCGCTGATGGGCGAGTTCGCGCGCGAGCGCCGGCTCTATTTGCCCATCCAGGCCGTGCCGGACCGCGTCAAGGCGGCGTTCCTGTCGGCCGAGGACAAGAATTTCTACAAGCACCCCGGCGTCGACATCGAGGGCATCGCGCGCGCCGCGCTGGTCTACGTGAAGGGCGGCCCCATGCAGGGCGGCTCGACCATCACCCAGCAGGTGGCGAAGAACTTCCTGCTCAGCAACGAGCAGACCTTCGACCGCAAGATCCGCGAGGCGATCCTCTCCTTCCGCATCGAGCAGGCCTATTCCAAGGACCGCATCCTCGAGCTCTATCTCAACGAGATATTCTTCGGCCTCGGCGCCTACGGCATCGCCGGCGCGGCGCTGACCTATTTCGACAAGTCCGTGAACGAGCTGACGCTGGCGGACGCCGCCTATCTGGCGGCGCTGCCCAAGGGACCGTCCAACTACCATCCCTTCCGCTACGCGGAGCGCGCCATCGAGCGCCGCAACTGGGTGATCGACCAGATGGTCGAGAACGGCTACGCCACGCCCGAGGAGGCGGCCAAGGCCAAGGCGACGACGCTCGGCGTGACGCCGCGGCGCGGCGGCACCTATCTGTTCGCCGGCGAGTATTTCACCGAGGAAGTGCGGCGCGAGATCATCGCGCGCTACGGCCAGAACGCGCTCTACGAGGGCGGCCTGTCGGTCCGCACCACGCTCGACCCGCGCCTGCAGCGCATGGCGCGCGCGTCCATGCAGCACGGCCTGATCAAGTTCGACACGCTGCGCGGCTATCGCGGGCCGGTCAAGTCGATCGAGCTCGGCGCGGACTGGGGCAAGGCGCTGTCGGAGGTCAAGGGCCTCGACGACGTGCCGGAATGGAAGCTCGCCGTGGTGCTCGATGCCGCCGACGACGGCGTGCAGATCGGCATCCAGCCGGGGCGCGAGGCGTCGGGCGCGATTCGCGCCGACCGCGACACGGGGCTGATCGGCAAGGAGGACATGAGCTTCGCCATGCGCCACATCGTCGACGGCAAGCTGGTGCGGGCAAAGTCCCCCGCCGACGTGCTGAAGGTCGGCGACGTGGTCTACGCCGAGAAGAAGCAGGAGGGGCAGGGCTACCTGCTGCGCCAGGTTCCCGCCGTTTCCGGCGGCATGGTGGCGATGGACCCGCACACCGGCCGCGTGCTCGCCATGGTCGGCGGCTTCTCCTATTCGCAGTCGGAGTTCAACCGCGCCACGCAGGCGATGCGCCAGCCCGGCTCCTCCTTCAAGCCGATCGTCTACGCGGCGGCGCTGGACAACGGCTACACCCCGGCCTCCGTCATCATGGACGGCCCGATCACAATCAAGACCGGCGACACCGTCTGGTCGCCGAAGAACTATGACGGCAAGGCCGCCGGCCCGGCGACCCTGCGCTCCGGCATCGAGCGCTCGCGCAACCTGATGACCGTGCGCCTCGCCAACGACATGGGCATGAACCTCGTCGCCGAATATGCCGAGCGCTTCGGCGTCTACGACAAGATGCTGCCGGTGCTCGCCATGTCGCTCGGCTCGGGCGAGACGACGGTCATGCGCATGGTCTCGGCCTATTCGGTGATGGCCAATGGCGGGCGCCAGATCAAGCCTTCGCTGATCGATCGCATCCAGGACCGCTACGGCAAGACCGTCTACCGGCACGAGGAGCGGAGCTGCGAGGGCTGCAACGCCTCGGAATGGAGCAACCAGGCCGAGCCGGTGCTGGTCGACAATTCCGAGCAGGTGCTGGACCCGATGACCGCCTACCAGATCACCTCCATGATGGAGGGCGTCATCCAGCGCGGCACCGCCACGACGCTGCTCGACCTCAAGCGGCCGATCGCCGGCAAGACCGGCACCACCAACGACGAGAAGGACGCCTGGTTCATCGGCTACACGCCGAACCTCGTCGTCGGCCTCTACATGGGCTACGACACGCCGCAGCCGCTCGGCAAGGGCGCCACCGGCGGCGGCCTCGCTGCGCCGATCTTCAAGGAATTCGCCGCCCAGGCGCTCAAGGACACGCCGGTCGTCGACTTCCAGGTGCCGCAGGGCATGAAGCTCATCGCCATCGACCGCAAGACCGGCATGCAGGCGTCCGAGGGCGCCCCCGGCACCATTCTGGAGGCGTTCAAGCCCGGCACGGGCCCGGCCGACACCTATTGGGTGATCGGCATGGGCGAGGGCGAGGGGCAGCTCGGCGAGGCGCTGTCTCCGCAAGCCAGCCGCGCCATCCAGACCGGCGGCGGCGGCCTCTACTGATCTGGATTTCTGGACCGGGACCGCGGCTTGCGCTTTGCCGCCGCCGCCCCTATGGTCCGCGCCCATTCGAAGAGACGGAACTGCGATGCGAGCCGAGACGGAAAAGCTGGTCGACGAGATCAAGCAGGGCATAACCCTGCTGAGGAGGCATCTTTGACTGGGATCAGGCCCTAAAACGTCTCGATTACCTGAACAACCGCGCCGAGGACCAGGCGCTGTGGAACGACCCGCAGGAAGCGCAGAAGCTGATGCGCGAGCGCCAGACGCTCGACGACGGCATCCGTGGCGTGCGCGAGCTCACGCAGGCGCTTGACGACAATATCGGGCTGATCGAGCTCGGCGAGGAAGAGGGCGACCAGAGTGTGGTCGCCGACGCCGAGGCGGCGATCCGCTCCATGTCGGGCGAGGTCAAGGCGCGGCAGGTGGAGACGATGCTGTCCGGCGAGGCCGACGGCAACGACACCTATCTCGAAATCCACGCCGGCGCGGGCGGCACCGAGAGCCAGGACTGGGCGAACATGCTCCTGCGCATGTACACGCGCTGGGCCGAACGCCGGAAATTCAAGGTCGAAGTGCTGGAAATGCACGACGGCGAGGAGGCGGGCATCAAGTCCGCGACGATTCTCATCAAGGGGCAGAACGCCTATGGCTGGCTGAAGACCGAATCGGGCGTGCACCGGCTGGTGCGCATCTCGCCCTTCGATTCCAACGCCCGCCGGCATACCTCCTTCTCCAGCGTCTGGGTCTATCCGGTCGTGGACGATTCGATCGAGATCCAGGTCAGCGAGTCGGACGTGCGCATCGACACCTACCGCTCCTCCGGCGCGGGCGGCCAGCACGTCAACACGACCGATTCGGCCGTGCGCATCACGCACATCGCCACCGGCATCGCCGTGGCCTGCCAGATGGGCCGCTCGCAGCATCAGAACCGCGCCAAGGCGTGGGAGATGCTGCGCGCAAGGCTCTACGAGGAAGAGCTGAAGAAGCGCGAGGCCGCCGCCAACGCCACCGAGGCGACCAAGACCGACATCGGCTGGGGCCACCAGATCCGCTCCTACGTGCTGCAGCCCTACCAGCTCGTGAAAGACCTGCGCACGGGCATGGAAAGCACCAGCCCGTCAGACGTGCTCGACGGCGACCTCGACGAATTCATGGAGGCCTCGCTGGCGCAGCGCATCGAGGGCGGCTCCGGCCAGCCGGTCGCCGATCTCGACTGATCGCCGGACCCTACGCCCGGCGACGGGAGGCGATGCCTCATGCGGTCTTGCCCTTGTCACGCCTCTTTGCCACAAGGGCCGGGAATTTCGGCACTATCTTCATTGCGACGAGGAAAATTGAATGTCTAAGGATATTGTGGCTGGGCTCGATCGCGTGCTCACGATGGAGCTCGTGCGGGTGACGGAGCGCGCGGCGGTGGCGGCGGCGCGGCTGCGCGGGCGCGGCGACGAGAAGGCCGCCGACCAGGTCGCCGTCGACGCCATGCGCGCCGAGCTCAACCGCCTGCCGATCCGCGGCACGGTCGTGATCGGTGAGGGCGAGCGCGACGAGGCCCCGATGCTCTACATCGGCGAAGAGGTCGGCACCGGCGAGGGCCCCGAGGTCGACATAGCGCTCGATCCGCTGGAAGGCACCACGATCTGCGCCAAGAACCTGCCCAACGTGCTGGCCGTCATCGCCATCGCCGAGAAGGGCAGCCTGCTCTTCGCCCCCGACGTCTACATGGACAAGATCGCCATCGGCCCGAACTATCCCGAAGGGCTGATCGACATCGACGCCTCGCCGGCCGAGAACATCAAGCGCGTCGCCAACGCCAAGCGCGTGCCGATCTCGGAAGTGACCGCCTGCATCCTCGACCGCCCGCGCCACGCCAGGCTGATCGAGGCGGTGCGCGCCACGGGCGCGGCGATCCGCCTGATCGGCGACGGCGACGTGGCCGGCGTCATCCACACCACCGACCCGGACGAGACCGGCATCGACATCTATCTCGGCACCGGCGGCGCGCCGGAGGGCGTGCTGGCGGCGGCGGCGTTGCGCTGCACCGGCGGCCAGATGCAGGGCCGGCTGATCCTCGACACGCCCGAGAAGGTCGAGCGGGCGCGCAAGATGGGAGTCACCGATCCGAAGCGCATCTACAACGTGCTCGACATGGCCAAGGGCGACGTGCTCTTCGCCGCGACGGGCGTGACCGACGGCAACATGCTGGCCGGCGTGAAGTTCGGCCGCAACTCGATCACCACCGACACCATCGTGCTGCGTTCCTCCTCGCGCACCGTGCGCGAGATCAAGGCCCGCCACCAGGACCTCGACAAGTTCCCGGCCTGAGATGGTCCTGACGGAACGGCCATTGTGTTGACCCGCCCGTCCGCTATGAGGAGCGAATGGGCGAGAGCAGGCGCTATTTCCTCGATGTAAGGCGGTCCGTCTCCGGGCTCGGCTGGGCGCACAGGCTCAGTGAGCGCCAGGAGATGACGGCGCTGGCGATGGCGCAGAGCCGCGGCGTGCCGGACCTTATCGCGCGCGTGCTGGCGGGGCGGGGCGTCGATGCCGAGGGCGCGGAGCGCTTCCTCGCGCCGACGATCCGCGATCTTTTGCCCGATCCGGCCACGCTGACTGACATGGACGCCGCCGCCGCGCGGCTGGCCGATGCGGTGAAGCGCGGCGAGCGCGTCGCCGTCTTCGGCGACTACGACGTGGACGGCGCGGCCTCTTCGGCGCTGATGAAGCGCTTCCTGTCCCATTATGGCATCGAATCGGAAATCTACATTCCCGATCGCATCTTCGAGGGCTACGGCCCGAACCCCGAGGCCATGCGCGAGCTGGCGCGCCGCGCCTCGCTGATCGTCACCGTGGATTGCGGCACCAACAGCGCGCCGTCTATCGCGGCGGCGCGGGAGGCCGGCGCGGACGTCGTCGTGCTCGACCACCATCAGGTCGGCGGCGACTTGCCGGCCGGAACGCCGGTGGTGAACCCCAACCGCGAGGACGATCTGTCGGGGCAGGGGCATCTGTGCGCCGCCGGGGTCGTGTTCCTGACGCTGGTGCAGACCGCCCGGCTGCTGCGCGGCGAATCCGGCCTGCCGCAGCCGCCCGATCTCCTGTCGCTGCTCGACCTCGTGGCGCTGGCGACGGTGTGCGACGTGGTTCCTCTCACCGGCGTGAACCGCGCCTTCGTGGTCAAGGGTCTGCTGGTCGCGCGCCAGCAGAGCAATGTCGGCATGGCCGCGCTTGCGCGGGTGGCGCGCATCGGCGAGCCGCTCGGCACCTTTCACCTTTCCTTCCTTTTGGGGCCGCGCATCAATGCCGGCGGGCGCATCGGCGATGCGGCGCTGGGCAGCCGGCTCCTGGCCACCGACGATCCCGTCGAGGCCCAGAAGATCGCCGAGACGCTGGACCGTCTGAACCAGGAGCGGCAGGCGATGGAACAGGCCATGCTGGCCGCTGCGCGCGACGAGGCGGACGCCGAGCTGGCGCATGGCCACGGCCCCGCCGTGCTGGTCACCGCCAGCCCAGACTGGCACCCCGGCGTCGTCGGCCTGATCGCGGCGCGGCTGAAGGAATACGCGCGCCGCCCCGCCTTCGCCATCGCCTTCAACGCCAATGGCGTCGGCACCGGCTCGGGCCGCTCGGTCAGCGGCTTCGATCTCGGACGACTGGTGCGCGAGGCGGCCGCGCGCGGGCTGATCGTCAAGGGCGGCGGCCACGCCATGGCGGCCGGCATCACCGTCGAGCGGGAGAAGCTGGGGCATCTGCGGGCCTTCTTCGAGGAGCAGGCGGCGGCCGAGGTGCAGCGCCTGCGCGCCGAGGAAACCCTGCTCGTGGACGCCGCGCTCAGCGCCGAGGGCGCGACGCTCGACCTGCTGGACCGACTGGAACAGGCGGGCCCTTTCGGCTCGGGCCATCCGTCGCCGCTGTTCGTGCTGCCGCGTCACCGGCTGCTCGATGCCCGCCCGGTCGGCGCGAACCACATCCGCGCCGAGCTGCGCTCCGAGATCGGCGGCCGCATCCAGGTCATGGCCTTCCGCGCCGTCGACACCGAGCTCGGCAATTTCCTGATGAAGAACCGCGACCGGCCGCTGCACGTCGCCGGGACGCTGGGCGGCAACCACTGGAACGGCCAGCGCTCGGTGCAGTTTCGCGTGACCGATGTGGCCTCAGCCTAGAACGGCCTGCGCCCGCTCGATCTCCGGGATGCGCGCCTTCGTCGCTTCGTAGCCGAGCTGGATCGCCTCGTCGGCGCGGTGGAATTCGGTCAGCCCGATATGGCCGAGGCGCGGCTGCAGCGACAGGTCCGGCGGGTCGCCGGCCAGTCTGGCGCGCGAGATGCGGTCCTGGATGATGTTGAACGCCTCGACCATCACGCCCGTGATGCCCAGCCGCGTCTCGCGCGACTGCCGTTCCGCGTTGAAGCGCTCCGCCGTCGGCAGGTCCTGCCTGACCAGCAGGTCGCCGGCGTCGTGCTTGATGACCGCCGCGCGGCCGAACAGGTCGTAATGCAGGTTGACCGCGACCACGAGGCGCTGCTCGTAGGCGCGGCAGACGGAGACCGGAACGGGGTTGACCAGCGCCCCGTCCACCAGCACGCGCCCGTTGACCGTCACCGGCTCGAACACGCCGGGCAGGGCGTAGGAGGCGCGCATGGCGTTGATGAGCGAGCCGCTGGACAGCCAGATCTCGTGCCCGGTCCTGATTTCGGTGGCGACGCAGACGAACGGTTTCGGCAGATCCTCGAAACGAAGCCTGTCGAAATGCTCCTGCAGGCGGCCTGTCAGCCGCATGCCGCCGAGCAGGCCGGCGCCGCCGAGGCGGAAGTCCAAAAGGCCGAAGATGCGCCGGCGCGTCAGGCTGCGCGCGAACTCCTCCAGCTCGTCCAGCTTGCCGGCCAGATAGCAGCCGCCGACGAGCGCGCCGATCGAGGTGCCGGCGATCATCTCGACCTGGATGCCCGCTTCGTCGAGCGCGCGCAGCACGCCGATATGCGCCCAGCCGCGCGCCGCTCCGCCGCCCAACGCCAGCGCGATGCCGGTCTTGCGATCCTTCGAAGGGGTTTGCGCGCCGCCGGCCGAGGAGCGCTCCCCGGCGTCGTGAACGCCCGCCTGATGTCGCGATGAGCCCCAGTTGAGCATCACACCCTGCCTTTCGTGTCATGAAGGGTAGACGCAGCCGGTATCAAAATCGTCAACCGTCCCGAAAGGTGGCTTTCAGGACTTGTCGTGTCCGTAAACGACGGCCGGATCGAACAGCTTCTCGCTGCCGTCATGGAGGAGCGTTGCATTGCCGCCTGAATCTAGGTGCACCGTGCGATAGAAGCAAGAACGGCGGCCCGTGTGGCAGGTGGCGTCGTTGCCGCCCACCTCGACCTTCAGCAGCACCACGTCCTGGTCGCAGTCGGTGCGGACTTCTCTCACGCGCTGGAGGTTTCCGGAGGTCTCGCCCTTCTTCCACAGCGAGGCGCGCGAGCGGGACCAGTAATGCGCGACGCCGGTTTCCAGCGTGAGCCGGAGCGCCTCGGCGTTCATATGCGCGACCATCAGCACCACGCCGTCGGCGGCGTCGGCCACGACTGCTGTGATCAGGCCGTCCGCGCCGAAGCGCGGCGAAAAGGCGCTGCCTTCTTCCAGCGCCGTCTTGTCGGCGGAACCGTTCGGAGTGTTCATGGGAGCCGTCCGTGACCGGGAAGGGGCTCAGGCCGCCTTGCCGCCCCGCACCATGGTGATGAAGCGCACCTGCTCCTCCGGATGGTCGCGGAACGCGCCGGTGAAGGTCGAGGTCAGCGTGGTCGAGCCCTGCTTTTTGATGCCGCGCATGGCGATGCACATGTGCTCCGCCTCGATCATGACCGCCACGCCCCGCGGGTTGAGTACGTCCTGGATGACGCCGGCGATCTGCGCGGTGATCGATTCCTGCGTCTGGAGGCGATGCGCGAAGATGTCGACCACGCGCGCGATCTTCGACAGGCCGACCACCTTGCCGTCCGGCAGGTAGCCGACATGCGCCTTGCCGATGATCGGCACCATGTGGTGCTCGCAATGCGAATAGAACTGGATGTCGCGCACGATGACGAGGTCGTCGTAGCCGGCGACCTCCTCGAAGGTGCGGCCGAGCTCTTCCGCCGGGCACATGTCGTAGCCGTTGAACATCTCGCGGAACGCCGTCGCGACGCGGCGCGGCGTATCCACCAGCCCCTCGCGCCCGGGATCGTCACCGGTCCAGCGCAGCAAGACCTTCACCGCCGCTTCCGCCTCTTCCTGCGTCGGCCGGTCGGTCACCGGCTTGTCCATGTAGGACGGCTGCGGCTTCAGCGTCTTCAAGCTGGCATCCATGGAAAGGTGTCTCCCGTAGTTCCCTTCTACGAGGGAACGAGTTGAACGGACCACAGCCTTGAGGAAGAAGCTGGGCGGCGCCGATGCGCCGGAGGCGGTTGCCTTGCCGAGCATGACGTCGGACCACTATATAGGATCATGGGTGGCAAATGAAAGCTGCGGCTGCACAAAGCTTGACCATCGTGCCGTCGGCAGAGAGAACAAAATGATCGACGACGTCTACAATGCGAAAATTCTGGGCTTCGCCGGATCGATCGGCCGGCTGGGCCGGCTCGCGGACGCGGATGCCTCCGCCACCGCGCATTCGCGCCTGTGCGGCTCGACCGTCACCGTCGACCTCAAGATGAAGGACGGCGTCGTCACCGATTTCGCGCATGAGGTGAAGGCTTGCGCGCTGGGCCAGGCGTCGTCCTCGATCATGGCGAGCCATGTCGTGGGCGCGTCCGCCGACGAGCTGAAAGCCGTTCGCGAGACGATGCGCAGGATGCTGAAGGAGAACGGCCCGGCGCCGCAGGGCCGTTTCGAGGACCTGAGATATCTGGAGCCGGTGCGCGACTACAAGGCCCGCCATGCGTCAACCCTCCTGACCTTCGACGCCGTGGTCGACGCCATTGGCCAGATCGAGCGGCGCGACGCCGGCAAGGCTGCGTGAGGGAGGCCGCCATGCGCCCGTCGGAAGCTCTGGCAAGGCATCGCGACGAGGTGCTCGCCATACTCGCGCGCTATCCGGTGAGCAATCCGCGCATCTTCGGCTCGGTGGCGCGGGGCGAGGACAGGGAGGGCAGCGATCTGGACATGGTGGTCGATGCGGTTGGCCCGTTTTCCTATTTTGACATGGCGGACCTGGCAATCGATCTGGAGCGGCTGCTCGGCTGTCCGATCGATATCGGGACGGCCAGAAGCCTGAGGGCCGACGTGGCGCGAAATGCCACCACGGATCTCCGGCCTGTCTGATGGCCAGGCAATCCCGCCCGGTCGAGTTCTGGCTCGAGCAGGTCTTGCTGTCTGCGCATCGCCTGCAGGACCACCTGCAAGGGTATTCCCAGGAACGGTTCGTCGCCGACGACATCGCCATTGACGCCGCAAGCTGGTGCATCGCCTGTATCGGAGAAGCGTGCGGCAAGGTTCTGGAGGTGTCGCCCGGTTTCGATGCCGACCATCCCCTTTTGCGTATCAGGCAGGCCTACGCAGCCCGCAACCGATATGTTCACGGCTATTTCGATCTCGATGCGGACCAGGTGTGGGATACGGCAAGCCGGGCTGTGCCGGAACTGGCCGACGGGATACGCAAGTTTCTGGACGGACGTTGAAAGCCGCGTCCCGCAACTACGCCGGCCCATGGCCGAAGACGCCGGGACGATTGCTGGGCATGGGCCTTGTCCGGCTCTATCAGCTCACCCTGTCCGGTTTCGTCGGCAATTCCTGCCGCCATCTGCCGACCTGCTCGGAATATGCCTACGAGGCGATCGCGCGCCATGGCCTTTGGGCCGGCGGCTTCATGGGGCTGTTCCGCGTCATGCGCTGCGGGCCGGGCGGCACGCACGGCATCGACAACGTGCCGGAGCGGCTGGAGCCGCGCTATCGCTGGTTCATGCCGTGGCGCTATTGGCGCATCGGAAAACACCGCTGCGGTGACTGAGCCGCTTTACGGCCCGCGCATCTGCGTCTAGAAAACCGCCCGCCGGAGAATGGACCCGGCCAGACCCACCCGCGCTCGTTTGCGGGACTGGATAGGAGCAGACGATGTCCGACGTTTCCCTCACTTTCCCCGATGGCTCCGCTCGCGCCTATGCCGCCGCGACGACCGGCGCGGCGCTGGCCGAATCCATCTCGAAGTCGCTCGCCAAGAAGGCCGTCGCCTACACGCTGGACGGCACCGTGCGCGACCTGTCCGAACCGCTCGGCCGGGGCGGCAGGGTCGAGATCATCACCCGCGACGATCCGCGCGCGCTGGAACTGATCCGCCACGACGCCGCCCACGTGCTGGCCGAGGCCGTGCAGGAGCTGTGGCCCGGCACGCAGGTGACGATCGGCCCGGTGATCGAGAACGGATTCTATTACGATTTCGCGCGCAACGAGCCGTTCACGCCCGACGATTTCCCCGCCATCGAGAAGAAGATGCGCGAGATCATCGGCCGCAACAAACCGTTCACGAAACAGGTCTGGGACCGCGACCGCGCCAAAAAAGTGTTCCGCGACAAGGGCGAGGCCTACAAGGTCGAGCTGATCGACGCGATTCCGGACGATCAGGACCTGAAGATCTATTTCCAGGGCGACTGGTTCGATCTCTGTCGCGGCCCGCACATGGCATCCACCGGGCAGATCGGCAACGCCTTCAAGCTGATGAAAGTGGCGGGCGCCTACTGGCGCGGCGATTCCAACAACCCGATGCTGACGCGCATCTACGGCACGGCCTGGGCCGACCAGGCCGAACTCGACGCCTATCTCCACATGCTGGAGGAGGCCGAGAAGCGCGACCATCGCCGCATCGGCCGCGAGATGGACCTGTTCCATTTCCAGGAGGAGGGCCCCGGCGTCGTCTTCTGGCATTCGAAGGGCTGGAAAGTGTTCCAGAACCTCGTCGCCTACATGCGCCGCCGGCTGAAAGGCGACTATCAGGAGGTGAACGCGCCGCAGGTGCTGAACCATTCCCTTTGGGAGACCTCCGGCCATTGGGGCTGGTACCGGGAGAACATGTTCGCGGTGCAGTCGGCCGGCGAGGAGGCGGAGGACAAGCGCGTCTTCGCGCTGAAGCCGATGAACTGCCCCGGCCATGTGCAGATCTTCAAGCACGGCCTGAAATCCTACCGCGAACTTCCGATCCGGCTTGCCGAATTCGGCACGGTGCATCGCTACGAGCCGTCCGGCGCGCTGCACGGGCTGATGCGCGTGCGCGGCTTCACGCAGGACGACGCGCACATCTTCTGCACGGAAGAGCAGATGGCCGCCGAGTGCCTGAAGATCAACGATTTGATCCTGTCGGTCTACGAGGATTTCGGCTTCGAGGAGATCGTCGTCAAGCTGTCGACCCGGCCCGAGAAGCGCGTCGGCTCCGACGAGCTGTGGGACCGCGCCGAGACGGTGATGACCGACGTGCTGCAACAGATCGAGGCGCAGGCCGGCGGCCGCATCAAGACCGGCATCCTGCCGGGCGAGGGTGCGTTCTACGGGCCGAAGTTCGAATACACGCTGAAGGACGCAATCGGCCGCGAATGGCAGTGCGGCACCACGCAGGTCGACTTCAACCTGCCGGAGCGGTTCGGCGCTTTCTACATCGGCGCCGATTCGGAGAAGAAGCAGCCGGTGATGATCCACCGCGCCATCTGCGGCTCGATCGAGCGCTTCATCGGCATCCTGATCGAGAACTTCGCCGGCCACTTCCCGCTCTGGCTGGCGCCGGTGCAGGTCGTGGTGGCGACGATCACCTCGGACGCCGACGGCTATGCCGGTGATGTCGCCAGGCGACTGCGCGATGCCGGCCTGTCGGTCGAGACCGATCTGCGCAACGAGAAGATCAACTACAAGGTGCGCGAGCACAGCCTGGCAAAGGTGCCTGTCATCCTCGTCTGCGGCCGCCGCGAGGCGGAGGAAGCGACCGTGAACCTGCGCCGCCTCGGCTCGCGCGACCAGCAGTCGCTGACGCTCGATGAGGCGGTGGCGCAACTGGCGGCGGAAGCGGTGCCGCCGGATTTGCGCAGAAAGGGCGAATAGGAGCGAGCAGCGAATAGGGAGCAGCCAATAGAGACGAAGTCAGCTTGGCTTCGCTATTCGCTACTTCCCTCAATCCGCGCCTTCGATCGTGTCCGCCGAATTCGCCTCGATGGCCAGGACCTCGACCTCCTGGTTGCGGCCGGCTTCCACCGTGAAGTCGCGCTGGTAGATGCGGTCGCGGTTCTTGGCGATGAAGGTGTAGTCGCCCTCGGCTAGCACGACCGAGGCATAGGCGCCGACGATCTCGCGCACGGGATCGCCCGATTCGGCCAGGATCGACCACGACGTATCGGCGATGGCCTCGCCGCCGGCCTCGCGCACCAGCTTGATCGTCAGTTCCGCCGCGTGATGCTCGACGGTCGCCTCGGTCAGCTTGCCGGCCTCGACGCGGATGTCGGAGCGGATCACCGCGTTGACCGAGCCGTAGGTGGAGACGACATGGTAGGTGCCGGCGTTGAGCCGCACCACCGTGTTCGGGCTGACGTCGGGGATAATCAGCGCGCGCTCGCCGGTGGCGTCGGCCTGCTCGTCGTAGATCGAGAATTTCAGCTTGGCGGCGGGTATGCGCACGCCGCCCGTCAGCACGGCGTCGAGCTTGAGCCCGCCGGCGTCGAGCACGAGATTTTCGCGGCCGCCCTGGCGCCCGACCGTGATGCGCTTGGTCGCCCCGGCGCGGCCGAAGGCGGCATGCACGAGATAGGTGCCCGGATCGAGATGGAAGGTGCTGGAGCCGCCCTGCGCGGTCGCCACCAGGGGCAGCTTGCCGTTCGCCTCCGGCTCCGGCTTGAACACGCGCCACACCAGCCCGCGGCTGATGTCCTCGCCCGTCTCCGTCAGCTTGGCCGTCAGCGTCACGCTGCGTGCCTGGCCTGCCGCCAGCGAGGACGCGCTGCCCGAAGGGGCGTAGCTGTTGCCGTCGGGAAGCTGGATCGCGGGCAGCGTCACGCCGTTGTCCTGCGCGCTGACCAGAGCGGGCAGGACGGTGAAGACGGCCGTCGCGACGACGACGGCGAAAAGTCGAAGACCCCCGACGATCATGCCTTGCCTTGAAGCAGGGCGCGGTGGCAATTTCAAGGCCGTTCTCGCCGGCTGCGGCCGGCCCGCCAAGGCGCGCCGCCCCGGTCGCGCATCGGCTGTCACGCAGGAGTTTTCCGGAAAATGGCGTCGTCCGTCATCGACTTTTTGCTCAGCCGGGCGTCCGCGCCGATCCACGAACTGAAGGAACCCGCGCCGAGCGAGGCGGAGTTGCGCACCATCCTCACCGCCGCGTCCCGCGTGCCCGATCACGGCCGGCTCGTGCCGTGGCGGTTCATCATCTATCGCGGCGAGGCGCGTCACCGCGTCGGCGAACTGCTGGCCGAGCTTGCCGAGAGGCGCGAGGGGCCGCTCGGCGAAGGCCGCCGCCAGCAGGAGCTGACCCGATTCGCGCGCGCGCCGATGGTGATCGGCGTCGTGTCCTGTCCCAAGGACAGCCCGAAGATCCCGCAATGGGAGATGCTGCTGTCCGGCGGCATGGCGGCTCATTCGCTGGCGCTGGCCGCCAACGCGCTCGGCTACGGCACCAACCTGATCACCAACTGGTATTCCGACGTGCCCGAAGGCAGGGCGATTCTCGGCTTGGAGCCGCACGAGCGCGTGGTCGGCTTCGTCCATGTCGGCAGCTATGCCGGTACGCCGCTCGAACGCCCGCGCCCGGACCTCGCCGGCCTGGTCAGCGACTATTCCGGACCGAAGGACAGCTAGGGACGGGTCAGGATCGCTTGGCGGCGCGGGCCAGCAGCGCCCTGGCGCGCTTGAGGTGTGGCACGTCGTACATCTGGCCCGCGATCGCCACGACGCCGGCATCGCCGGCGGCGGCGAAGGCGTCCAGAACGGCTTGCGCGTGGGCGACCGATTCGGCCGATGGCGTGAACACCGCGTTGATGACCGCAACCTGGTCCGGGTGGATCGCCATCTTGGCGGTGAACCCGTCGCGTTCCGCCGCCTCGCAATCCGCCCGAAAACCCGTGGAGTCGCGGAAATCGGCGAAGACGGTGTCGACGGCCGGAACCGCGGCGGCCGCCGCGGCGAGCAGGCAGACGGAGCGGGCCAGCCGGCAGGGATCGGTGAAAGCCCCGGCACCGTCGCGCGCCGCGCGCGCGCCAATGGCGGTGGACAGGTCTTCCGCGCCCCAGGTCAATCCCGAAAGCCGCGCGCTGGCGCCCCGGTAGCCGCCGCCGTTGAACACCGACGCCGCCGTCTCGAAGGCGATCGGCAGGATGGCGATCGAGCCGTCCTCGAGCCCGTTCTCGGCTTCGTGCACGCGCAGCTTGGCCGACAGGTGCTGGACATCCGCGCCGCTTTCCGCCTTGGGCAGCATGATGCCGTGCGGATTGGCCGCGACCGTGGCCGCGAGATCGTCGTCGGCCATGCCGCTGCGCAGATCGTTGACGCGGACGTAGAGCCGGGCGGCGGCTTTCCCGCGCTGGTCGCGGATGAACGCGCCGGCGGCGGCCCGTGCCGCCGCCTTGTCGGACGGCGCGATCGAATCCTCCAGGTCGAGGATGATGATGTCGGCCCCGGAAACCAGCGCCTTGTGCAGCTTTCGTTCGGAATTGGCGGGAACGAAAAGCAGCGATTTCATGCGCGCGAGCCTCTCTCGACCGGGATGCGCCTTGATAGGGAGCGGCCACCCTGCGGGCAAGCGGGTTAATCGACATGGTTAACGCTTCGTAGAGCATTGCCTTGCTAGGGTGCGGACAGTGGCCAAGCCCGTTGCCGGAAACGGTTTTCCGGGCGCGGGCGTGAAACGAAACTCTGCGGGGGTAGAATGGTCGTTTCCCATTTCCTGAAATGGATCGAGACCGCGCGGGTCTGCGAGCGCGCGGCGGCCGCCAGCGCGCTGGGACGAGCCTACATCAACCGGGACCTGCCCTTCGAGGACCGCTGTGCGGCGGAAGCCGCCCTCACCATGCTGCTCGACGATCCCTCCGCCAAGGTGCGGGGCGCTCTGGCGGAAACGCTGGCGCACAGCCCGCATGCGCCGTTGCAGGTCGTCTCCGTGCTGGCCGACGACCAGCCGGAGGTTGCCGCCTATGTCATCGCGCGCTCGCCGCTGCTGACCGACAACGACCTGATCGACCGCGTCGCGGCGGCCGGATGCGCGGTGCAGCGGCTCATCGCCGCGCGTCCCGTCGTGTCCATGGCGCTGGCGGCCGCCATCTGCGAGGTGGCGGAGGCCGAGGCCTGCGCCGTCCTCGTCGAGAACGGCGGCGCCTCGATCGCCGCGCTGAGCTTGCGCCGCCTGTGCGAGCGGCACGGCCATGTCCCGCGCGTGCGCGCGGGCCTGCTGGCCGATCCGCGCCTGCCGGCGGACTGCCGCCATTTGCTGCTGGTGAAGCTCGGCGAAGCATTGCGCGCATCGCCGCTGGTGACGAGGCTGATCGCGCCCGCCCGCGCCGAGAGGCTGGTGAACGACGCCTGCGCGCGCAGCCTTGTCGGCCTGATCGAGCGCACCCCCGCCGCCGAGCATGCGGCGCTGATCTCGCATCTGCGCCTCGGCGGCCACCTGACCGTCGGCCTTCTGGTGCGCGCCGTGGCGCATGGCGCGATCGACTTCTTTGGCGCCGCGCTGGTCGCGCTCGGCGCGTCCGCGCCGGAGCGGGTCAGCGCGCTGCTGGCCGGCGGCGGCGAGATCGCCCTGGCCGCCGCCTTTCGGCGCGCCGGCCTGGCCGATGCGCTTCACCCGGTCCTGACGCGGGCGCTTCGCATCTGGCGCGACGTGGCGACGGGCAGGCGGCTGGCCGGAGCCCAGGAAGTCTCGTGGCTGATGCTGGAGACGCTCGGCGGCGACAAGGCCGAAGGCGAGATCGCGGCGCTCCTGAAGGCCATTCATCTCGAGGCGCTGCGCGACAATGCGCGCGGTCACGCGCTGGCTATCGCGGCGGCCTGACAGCGCTCAGATATCCAGCTCTTCCGCCTCGGCGAATTCGGCCCTCTCCTGGATGAAGCGGAAGCGCGCTTCCGGCTTGGTGCCCATCAGCGCGTCGACCGTCGACTTGGTGGCCTCTTCCTCGTCCAGCACCTCGACCCTGAGCAGCGTGCGCTTCCTCGGGTCCATGGTGGTCTCCTTGAGCTGCGAGGCCATCATCTCGCCAAGACCCTTGAAGCGGCCGATCTCGATTTTTCCCCGCCCGGTGAATTCGGTCTTCAGGAGCTCGTCCTTGTGCGCGTCGTCGCGCGCATACATCACCTTGCCGCCCTGGCTGATGCGGAACAGCGGCGGCACGGCCATGTAGAGATGCCCGCCGCGCACGAGCTGCGGCATCTCCTGGTAGAAGAAGGTGATGAGCAGCGAGGCGATGTGCGCGCCGTCAACGTCCGCATCGGTCATGATGACGACGCGGTCGTAGCGAAGGTCCTCCTCCCGGTAGCGCGTGCGCGTGCCGCAGCCCAGCGCCTGGATGAGGTCGGAGATCTGCTGGTTGGCCGCGAGCTTGTCGTTGCCGGCGCTGGCGACGTTGAGGATTTTTCCGCGCAGCGGCAGCACGGCCTGCGATTGCCGGTCGCGCGCCTGCTTGGCCGAGCCGCCGGCCGAATCGCCTTCCACGATGAACAGTTCCGCGCCGGCCGCGGCGTTCTGCGTGCAGTCGGCCAGCTTGCCGGGCAGGCGCAGCTTGCGCACGGCCGTCTTGCGCGACACCTCGCGCTCCTGGCGGCGGCGCACCCGCTCGTCGGCGCGCGCGATCACCCAGTCGAGCAGCTTCGAGGCTTCCTGCGGATTGTCGGCCAGCCAGTGATCGAACGGATCGCGCACCGCGCTCTCCACGATGCGGATGGCCTCCACCGTCGCCAGCCTGTCCTTGGTCTGGCCGACGAATTCCGGCTCGCGCACGAAGACCGACAGCATGCCGGCGGCCGAGATCATCACGTCGTCGCTGGTGACGATCGAGGCGCGCTTGTTGCCGGTGAGGTCGGCATAGGCCTTCAGCCCGCGCGTCAGCACATTGCGCAGGCCGGCCTCGTGCGTGCCGCCTTCGCCGGTCGGGATCGTGTTGCAGTAGGAGTTCAGGAAACCGTCGCCGCCATACCAGGTGACGGCCCATTCGACCGAGCCGTGACCGCCCTGGCGCTCGCTTTTTCCCGCGAAGATCGAGCGCGTGACCTGCATCTCGTCGCCGAGCGAGGCGGCGAGATAGTCCTTCAGCCCGCCGGGGAAGTGGAAGGTCGCCTTCTCGGGCGTCTTGTCCTTGTCGGTCAGCAGCGACGGCGCGCAGCTCCAGCGGATCTCGACGCCGCCGAACAGATAGGCCTTTGAGCGCGCCATACGGTAGAGCCGGCCGGGATCGAACTGGATGCCCTTGAAGATCTCCGGGTCGGGGTGGAACTTGGTGCGCGTGCCGCGCCGGTTGTGCACCTCGCCAAGGCTTTCCAGCGGCCCCTGCGGGATGCCGCGCGAAAAGCGCTGGCGGAAAAGCTGCTTGCCGCGCGCCACCTCGACCTCCAGATGGTCCGACAGCGCGTTGACGACGGAGACGCCGACGCCGTGCAGGCCGCCGGAGGTCTCGTAGACCTTGGAGTCGAATTTTCCGCCCGAATGCAGCGTCGTCAGGATGACTTCCAGCGCCGACTTGCCGGGGAATTTCGGGTGCGGGTCGATCGGAATGCCGCGCCCGTTGTCGGTGACGGTCAAAAAACCCTCGGCCGACAGTTCGACGTCGATGAAGGTGGCGTGGCCGGCGACGGCCTCGTCCATGGAATTGTCGATGACCTCGGCGAACAGATGGTGCAGCGCCTTCTCATCGGTGCCGCCGATATACATGCCGGGCCGGCGTCGCACCGGCTCCAGCCCCTCCAGCACCTCGATATGGCTGGCGTCGTAGCCCTCGCTGCCGTCCTTGGCGGCCTGCGCGCGCTTCGTCGCCGCCTGCAGGATCGGGTCGAGCGGGCGCGCCGCCGGCTTGGGAGCGGGCGCAGGCGCTGCCTTGGCTGCGCCGAAAAGATCGTTGCTGTCATCCATCGGTGATGCGGTCCGAGATGCGAATCAGAGGATCAGTGTGCCACGGCGAAACCCAACCGCGACAGAGGTTCCGGCTTCGTTCAGGGGGTTATCCAGATCGGCCTGCGATGGCAAGCGGGTCCGCGACATCGATGCCGAAAGCCGACATGTGCCGCAGGTTGCGGGAAAGCAGGCGGAAACCGTGGCAATGCGCCGTCGCCGCGATCAACGCATCCTCGCTGCTGGGCGTGACGCCCGCCGCCATGGCGACATGCAGAAATTCGCCCGCCTTGTGCGCGATCTCGGCCGAGACCGGAAGCAGGCGCGTCCCATGCATCGTTTCGGTGACGGCCAGCCATCTGCGCAGGTCGTCGGCCTTGCGGCTCGCGCCGCGCGCGGCGAGCTTTTCGACGCCGAAGCGAACCTCCATCAGCGTGACGACGCTCAGGTGCAGGAGATGCACGTTGTGCCGGACCCATTCCCTCCAGCCCCGCACCTCCTGCTCGTCGAGGCGGGAGGCCGGGCTTGTCAGGGACAGAATGTCCGTGTCGAGCAGGACCATCAGCGCGACAGCACGCGTGCGGGCCGTCTTTCCGGCAGATCGTCCACCTCCAAGGGGGCGCCGAGTACGACGTCGGCGAAGGACGGATAGTCAGCCTCCAGCCGTCGCCAAAGAGCCTCCGACACCATGACCACCGATTGACGGTCGCGGCGCTCGATGCGCTGCGGCCCGTCAGTCAAGGCCGAGTCGAAAACCGCAGCTATGTTGGTGCGTGCTTCGCTGATCGACCAGGATTTCACTGACGTCGCCTTTGTACGTTTCGTACAATATGTACATCTCGGCGACGCCCGTCAATGACCCCTATTCCGCCGCGTCGACGTAGTCGGACACCGGCGGGCAGGAGCAGACGAGGTTGCGGTCGCCGGCGACGTTGTCGATGCGCGAGACGGGCGGCCAGTATTTGGCCGCCGTCGCGGGGTCGCCGCCCGGATAGGCGGCTTCCAGCCGCGAATAGGGATGCGACCACTCGCCGGCCAGCGTCTCGGCCGCCGTGTGCGGGGCGTTGGCGAGCGGGTTGTCGTCGCGCGGCCATTCGCCCTTTTCCACCCGCACGGCCTCTTCGGCGATGCCGATCATGGCCTCGCAGAAACGGTCGAGCTCGGGTTTCGGCTCCGATTCGGTCGGCTCGACCATCAGCGTGCCCGCCACCGGCCACGACATGGTCGGTGCATGAAAACCATAGTCGATCAGCCGCTTGGCGATGTCCTCCACGGAAACGCCGGCGCGGTCCTTCAGCACGCGCGTGTCGAGGATGCATTCATGCGCCACGCGCCCCGAACGGCCCTTGAACAGAACCGGGTAGTGCGCCGCCAGCCGGGCCGCGACGTAGTTGGCCGACAGGATGGCGATCTCCGTCGCCTGCTTCAGCCCCGCCGCGCCCATCATGCGGATATACATCCAGGTGATCGGCAGGATGGAGGCGCTGCCGAACGGCGCGGCCGACACGGCATGCTTGCTGCCTTCCGCGACATGGCCGGGCAGGAAGGGCGCGAGATGCGCCTTCACGCCGATTGGGCCGATGCCGGGGCCGCCGCCGCCATGCGGGATGCAGAAGGTCTTGTGCAGGTTCATGTGGCAGACGTCCGCGCCGATGTCGCCGGGACGCGCCAGCCCGACGAGCGCGTTGAGGTTCGCGCCGTCCAGATAGACCTGCCCGCCATGCTGGTGGATCAGCGCGCAGATGTCCTTTGCGCCTTCCTCGAACACGCCATGCGTCGACGGATAGGTCATCATCAGCGCCGCAAGGTCCTTGCCATGCTCGGTGGCTTTGGCCTTGAGGTCTTCCACGTCGATGTCGCCGTCATCGGTGCAGCGCACGACCACGACCCTCATGCCGGCCATCGCGGCGCTGGCCGGGTTGGTGCCGTGCGCGGATGAGGGGATCAGGCACACGGTACGGTTCGTGTCGCCGCGCGACAGATGGTAGTGGCGGATGGCCAGCAGGCCGGCATATTCGCCCTGGCTGCCGGCGTTTGGCTGGAGCGACACCGCGTCGAAACCGGTGATCTCCGACAGCCAGCGTTCGAGATCGTCGAACATCCTGCGGTAGCCGGCCGAATGCGCCTTCGGCGCGAAGGGATGCAGATTGGCCACCGAGGCCCAGCTCACCGGCATCATCTCGGCGGCGGCGTTCAGCTTCATGGTGCAGGAGCCGAGCGGTATCATGGTGCGGTCGAGCGCCAGGTCCTTGTCGGCCAGCCGGCGCAGGAAGCGCATCATGTCGGTCTCGGACCGGTTCTCGTGGAACACCGGCTGCGACAGGAAGCCTTTGGCCCGCAAGCCTTCAGGCAGAGCGGCGGCCGCCTCAGCCGCCGGCTTCGCGCCGAACAGCGCGGCGATGGCGAAAAGATCGTCCTCGGTCGAGGTCTCGTCGAAGGCGACCGAAACGTGGTCGATGTCGACCACGCGCAGCAGCCGCCCGCCGGCCTCGGCCTGCGCCGCGATCTCGCCCACCTTGCCCGGCACGGAGACCGTCACCGTGTCGAAGCGTTTTTGGCCGAGCACCGTCAGGCCGGCGGCGGAAAGGCCGGCGGCCAGCCGTGCGGCCAGCGCGTGCACGCGGCCCGCGATCTCCTGCAATCCCGCCGGACCGTGCCAGATGGCGTAGGACGCGGCCATGTTGGCCAGCAGCGCCTGCGCCGTGCAGATGTTGGAGGTCGCCTTATCGCGGCGGATATGCTGCTCGCGCGTCTGGAGCGCGAGGCGGTAGCCGGGGCGGCCATGCGCGTCGACCGACTGGCCGACGAGTCGGCCGGGCATCAGGCGCGTCAGCTTGTCCGAAACCGCGCAATAGGCGGCGTGCGGCCCGCCATTGCCCATCGGCACGCCGAAGCGCTGCATGGAGCCGACCGCGATGTCCGCGCCCAGTTCCGCCGGCGAGGCGGTGAGCGTCAGTGACAGCGGATCGGACACGAAGATGACGACCGCGCCGGCGGCTTTCGCCCGTGCGATAATGTCGCCATGGTCGCCATAGACGCCGTTGGTGTCCGGCCACGGCACGATCAGCGCGGCTGTGTTGTCGTCAACTGTGTCGCCATCGACCTCGATGCCGACCGGTTCGGCGCGGGTGCGCACCACGTCGAGCGTCTGCGGATGCAGCGGCCCGGCCAGCGCGATCGTCTGGCGCTTGTCGCGGTGATGGCGATGCGCGATGCCCACGGCCTCGGCCACGGCGGTCGCCTCGTCCAGCAGGGAGGCGGAAGCGACCGGCAGGCCCGTCAGCTCCGTCACCAGCGTCTGGAAATGGAACAGCAACTCCAGCCGGCCCTGGCTGATCTCGGCCTGGTAGGGCGTGTAGGCCGTGTACCAGGCCGGGTTCTCGAACAGGTTGCGCTGGATGACCGGCGGCACGATGGTGCCGTGATAGCCCGCGCCGATGAAGCTTTTCAGCACCGTGTTCTGCGCCATCACCATGCCGAGCTCGGCCAGCGCCTCGGCCTCGCTGGCCGGGGCCGGCAGATCGAGCGGTCGGTCGAGCCGGATCGATTTCGGCACGGCCTGGGAGATCAGCGTCTCCACCGAGGGAACGCCGATGGCCGCCAGCATGGCGCGCTGGTCTGCCGGGCCGGGGCCGATATGGCGGGGGGCGAAACGGTGCGTGGAAAGCGTCATGGGAATTTCCCCGAAAAAATCAGCCGATATGGGCCTTGTAGCCCGCCTCGTCGAGCAGGCCGGAAAGCTGGCTTTCGTCGGCGAGCTTCATCTTCCACAGCCAGCCGTCGCCCTGCGCGGCGGAGTTGACCAGCGCCGGATCGCCGGACAGCGCGCCGTTAGCCTCGACGATCTCGCCGTCCACCGGCGCGTAGACGTCCGACGCCGCCTTGACCGACTCGACCACCACGGCGGTGTCGCCCTTCTTCATGGCCTTGCCGATCTCCGGCAGCTCCACGAAGACGAGGTCGCCGAGCTGTTCCTGCGCGTAGTCGGTGATGCCGACCGTGGCGACGCCGTCCTCGACGCGGATCCATTCATGGTCTTCGGTGAAGTAGGTTTTGGACATGCTGCCTATCCTTTGCGGTAGCGATGCGGCGTGAAGGGAAGGGTGGCGATCTCGACGGGCACCTTCGTGCCGCGAACGTCTGCGAAAAGCGGTGTGCCGGGCTTCGCCAGCGCGGTCGCGGCATAGCCCATGGCGACGGGATGGCCGGCGGACGGCCCGAAGCCGCCCGAGGTGGCGCGGCCCACCGGCTTGCCGTCCGCATCGAAGAGTTCCGCCCCGGCGCGCACCGGCTGCCGGCCCTGTGGCTTCAGGCCGACGCGCTTCTGCGCCGGTCCGGCGGCGATCGCCGCGCGCAGGGCGTCCGCGCCGATGAACGTGCCGGTCTCGCGCAGCGCCTTCGGGATCGCCCACAGCAGGCCGGCGTCGGCGGGCGTCGTGTCGAGCGTGATGTCGTTGCCGTGCAGGCAAAGCCCCGCTTCCAGCCGCAGGCTGTCGCGCGCGGCGAGCCCGATCCACGTCAGCCGCTCGTCGGCCAGCAGTTTGTCCGCCAGCGCCTTCGCTTTCGCGACGGGCAGGCCGATCTCGAACCCGTCCTCGCCGGTGTAGCCGGACCGGGTCATGAACCAGCCGGGCTTCGGCTCGAAGCCGGTCATGAAGGCGAGCTTTTCGGTGTCGAAGCCCGCCTCTGCGAGGATCGCGGCCGCCTCCGGTCCCTGGATGGCGAGGAAGACGCGGTCCAGCGGATCGATCGTCGCGTCGAAATCCTTCGCGACGGCGTTCAGATGCGCGATGTCGGCATCGGCGTTGCCGGCATTGGCGACAACCATGAAACGGCTCTCGCCGAGCCGCGTGACGATCAGATCGTCGAGAATGCCGGCCTTATCGTCGAGGAAGAAGGTGTATTTCGATTGTCCGGTCTCCAGCGCCGCGGCGTCCAGCGGGCAGGCGCGAGACAGAAGCGCGGCGGCCCGAGGGCCGGCGATTTCGATCAGCTTCATGTGCGAGATGTCGAACAGGCCGGCATGCTCGCGGGTGTGAAGGTGCTCCTTCATCACCCCGGCGGGATAGGTCAGCGGCATCGACCAGCCGGCGAAGCCGCCGAACCTGGCGCCGGCCGCCTTGTGGAGTTCTTCGAGAGGAAGGGATCGTTCGCCCGTCATATGCATCTCAGCTCATCCAGAATCGCACGCCATCGACCGCTTGCGCGGCCGCCGTGCCCCTCTGTCTGAAGCCTGAGAGACTCGCGAAGCCTTTCGGCCTCGCTTACACCTTCGGCGCGGGGTTTTTGAGAAAACCCCGACTTTCCAGAGTGTCTTGACCGCTACGGTTCTTTTGCCTGAGAGATTTCGGGCGATTTCCCCTTCGGCGGCAGCTTTCGCTGCTCTCTCCCGTGAGCGGCCGGAGCGTTCGTCACGCCCCCGACGCAACACAGATAATCCATGCCCGGCGCTTTGTCACCCGTCGGCGACAATATCCCCACCTGTGTCAGCCGGCGAAGCTGACGGCCAGGTTGACGGCCGCCGCGACCAGAACGGTGTTGAAGAAGAAGGACACGACGGCATGCAGCGTCACGATTCTGCGCATGGAAGACGACGTGATCGCCGTGTCGGCGGTCTGCGCGGTCATGCCGATGGTCATCGAGAAATAGAGGAAATCGATGCCGCCGGGGTCTTCGTCGCCGGGAAACTCGAGCCCGCCGCGCGGCTTGGCCTTGCTTTTCGGGTGCCTGCCGTCCGCGCCGATCCAGTAGACATGGGCGTAATGCATCGCCGCCATCACGTGGATGGTGGCCCAGCCCAGCGGCAGCGACAGGAGCGAGAACAGGAGTTGGCCGGTCTGCGGCCCCTGCGGCGCGTTGATGAGCTGGAACAGAAGCGCCACCGCGACGCCCACCACGCACAGCGTGACGGCGAAGATGACGGCCACCGGCGGGTCCTCCTCGCTGGCGTTGCGGCTGAGGAAATCCGGCGTCAGCTTCGGCAAGTCGCGGAAGACGAGCGCGAGGTAGGCCAGGAAGAAGACATTGGCGCCGATCGCGTAGGGCATCGGGATCGACAGGGCCAGCGCGCCCGCCAGCGCGGCCAGCCCGAGGAGGGCCGACAGGGCGAACGAAACGTGGCGGCGCAGCGACCGTCTCATGACGCGCCGGCCATGTTGAGCGCCTTCCTGGCGAGGCGGTCCAGCTCCGACAGGAAGGCGGAGCGGTCGCGCGGCGAGAAGGCGGCGTTGTAGCCCTTGCTTTCGCCCGTCTCGCGCAGATGCTGCTTCAGGTCGCGCATGGCCACCGCCATGCCGATCGTCTCCGGCGTGAAGGGCCGCCCGGTTGGCCCCAGCACATGCGCGCCGAGCGCCACCGCGCGCGAGGCGAGCGGGATGTCGGCGGTCACCACGATGTCGTTCGCCTTCGCATTGTCCACGATCCAGTCGTCGGCGGCGTCGAATTTGCCGGACACGACGACATGGCGCACCATCGGGTCGCGCGACGGCCGCAGCCCGCCATTGGCGACGAAGGTCACCACCAGCCCGTGCCGCCCGGCGACCCGCGCGGCCTCCTCCTTCACCGGGCAGGCGTCGGCATCGACATAGATGGCGGGAGGCGTCATGGAAATCTCGCGGTTGCCGGCATGGTTTCCCAGCTTTTGCGTTCGCCTTCAAGCCGCGCCGTGGGGCGAGCATTTGCTGTGGCCGGCCGAATTCGTGACTCGACCCGGCCGCCCCGGTGGGGGACAATCGGCTGGACCCCGAGTCTCCCCGTACCTAAGTCAGGCTGACCATGGCGAGCGACAGACTTCCGCGCGACCCGCTGAGGCGTGAGGCGATCCAGAGGGCGGCCCCGCCGGAGCCGGTGCTGCGCCCCTTCGTGCATCTGCGCGTGCACTCCGCCTATTCGCTGCTGGAAGGCGCGCTGAAGCTCGACAAGATCGTCGCGCACGCGGTCAAGGACGAGGCCCCGGCGATCGCCGTCACCGACACCAACAACCTGTTCGGCGCGCTCGAATTCGCGCAGAAGGCGACCAAGGAGGGCGTGCAGCCCATCGTCGGCTGCCAGCTCGACGTCTCCTTCAACGACATGGCGGCGGATGCCGGCCGCTCCGCCGCCCGGCGCGGCAACGGGCGCGACCTGCAGCCGCTGGTGCTGATCGCCGCCACCGAGGGCGGCTACGCCAACCTCGTGAAGCTTGTCAGCAGGGCCTATCTGGAAGGCGCGCCGGGCGACCCGGTCGGCGTGCCGCTCGATGCCGTCGCCAATCTCGCCGACGGCATCATCTGTCTCACCGGCGGCCAGCGCGGGCCGGTGGGCACGCTGCTCAGATCGGACCACCGCGCGGTCGCCGAAAGCCGGCTGGTGCAGTTGAAGGCGATCTTCGGCAACCGGCTCTATGTCGAATTGGAACGGCCTGCCGGCTATGACCGCCGCGTCGAGACGGCCACCATCGAGCTGGCCTATGCCCACGAACTGCCGCTGGTCGCCACCAACGAGGCCTTTTTCCACGTCCGCGACGATTACGAGGCGCATGACGCGCTGATCGCCATCGCCGAGGGCTCGGTCATCGCCGTGGACGACCGGCGGCGGCTGTCGCCGGACAATTTCCTGAGATCGCAGAAGGAGATGTCCGCGCTTTTTCAGGATCTGCCGGAAGCGCTGGACAACACGATCGAGATCGCGCGGCGCTGCTCCTACTATCCCAGGAACCGCAACCCGATCCTGCCGCGCTTCACCGGCGCGGACGCCGCCGACCCGGACGCGGCGTTGCAGGCGGAGGCGGACGAACTGGCCCGGCAGGCGCGCGAGGGGCTTGCCGAGCGGCTCTCCGCGCACGGGCCAACGCAGGGTTACACGGTCGAGGACTACGAGAAGCGGCTGGAATTCGAGATCGGCATCATCACCCGGATGAAGTTCCCGGGCTACTTCCTGATCGTCGCCGACTTCATCAAATGGGCCAAGGCGCACGACATCCCGGTCGGGCCGGGGCGCGGCTCGGGCGCGGGCAGCCTCGTCGCCTATGCGCTGACCATCACCGACATCGACCCGCTGCGCTTCTCGCTGCTGTTCGAGCGTTTCCTGAACCCTGACCGCGTGTCGATGCCGGACTTCGACATCGATTTCTGCCAGGACCGGCGCGAGGAGGTGATCCGCTACGTCCAGCAGAAATACGGCCGCGACCAGGTCGGCCAGATCATCACCTTCGGAACCTTGCAGGCGAGGGCGGTGCTGCGCGATGTCGGCCGCGTTCTCCAGATGCCCTACGGCCAGGTGGACCGGCTCTGCAAGATGGTGCCGCAGAACCCGGCGAACCCGGTGAAGCTCGCTGAGGCCATCGCCAACGAGCCGCGCTTCGCCGAGGAGGCCGAGAAGGAGCAGGCCGTCCAGACGCTGCTGGAGATGGCGCAGAAGCTGGAAGGGCTCTACCGCCATGCGTCCACGCATGCCGCCGGCATCGTCATCGGCGACCGGCCGCTGTCGGAGCTGGTGCCGATGTACCGCGACCCGCGCTCCGACATGCCGGTCACGCAGTTCAACATGAAATATGTCGAACAGGCCGGACTGGTGAAGTTCGACTTCCTCGGCCTGAAGACGCTGACCGTGCTGAACACGGCGGTGAAGCTGATCCGCCGTCGCGGCATCGACATCGATCTGGCGACCATCCCGCTGGACGACCCGAAAACCTACGAGATGCTGTCGCGCGGCGAGGTGGTCGGCGTGTTCCAGGTGGAATCGGCCGGCATGCGCAAGGCGCTGATCGGCATGAAGCCCGACCGCGTCGAGGACATCATCGCGCTGGTGGCGCTCTACCGCCCCGGTCCGATGGAGAACATCCCGACCTACAACGCCCGCAAGCACGGCGAGGAGGAGATCGCCTCGATCCACCCCAAGATCGATCATCTGGTGAAGGAGACTCAAGGCGTCATCGTCTACCAGGAACAGGTGATGCAGATCGCGCAGGAGCTGTCGGGCTATTCGCTCGGCGAAGCCGACCTGCTGCGCCGCGCGATGGGCAAGAAGATCCGCGCCGAGATGGACGCGCAGCGCGTGCGCTTCGTCGAAGGCGCGCTGAAGAACGGGCTGACCAAACCCCAGGCAGACTTCATCTTCGACCTGCTGGCCAAGTTCGCCGACTACGGCTTCAACAAGAGCCACGCGGCCGCCTACGCGGTAGTCTCCTACCAGACCGCCTATCTCAAGGCGCACTACCCCGTCGAGTTCCTCGCCGCGTCCATGACGCTCGACATGTCGAACACCGACAAGCTGGCCGACTTCCGGCAGGACGCCATGCGTCTCGGCATCGAGGTGGTGCCGCCCTCCGTGCTGACCAGCTTTCGCGATTTCGAGGTTGGCGAGAACAGAATTTTCTACGCGCTCGCCGCCATCAAGGGCGTCGGCGATGCGGCGGTGGAGCATATCGTGGCGAAACGCCGGGAGAAGATGTTCTCCGACCTCGAGGATTTCTGCGAGCGCATCGACCCCAAGATCGTCGGCAAGCGCGTGCTGGAAAGCCTGATCCAGGCCGGCGCGCTGGATTGCTTCGGCCACGACCGCGCCGCGATGATGGCCGGCATGGAGCGCATGATGGGCCTTGCCCAGCGCTCCAGCGAGGATGCCGCCTTCGGCATCGTCGACATGTTCGGTTCCGGCTCCGCCGGCCGCCAGCAGAAGCTCTTTCTGCCCGCCGCGGACTCCTGGCTGCCGGCCGACCGCCTGCATCGCGAGTTCCAGGCCGTCGGCTTCTACCTGTCCGCCCATCCTTTGGACGAGTACAGGGCTGTGCTCGAAAAGATGCGCGTGCAGAGCTGGGGTGCGTTCTCGGCGGCCGTGAAGGCGGGCGTCACAGCCGGCCGGCTGGCCGGCACCGTCACGGCCAAGCAGGAGCGCAAGACGCGCACCGGCAACAAGATGGGCGTCATCCAGTTCTCCGACAACACCGGCCAGTACGAGGCGGTGCTGTTCTCGGAAGCGCTGGCCCAGTACCGCGACCTGCTGGAGCCCGGCACCTCCGTGGTCATCACCGTGTCGGCGGAGGACCGGCCGGAGGGCGTAAATCTGCGCATCAACGGCGTGCAGTCGCTGGAGGAAGAGGCGAGCCGGGTGCAGAAGATGCTGCGCGTCTTCGTGCGCGACGCCGGGCCTGCCGGCGCGCTGGCAAACCAGCTTGCGCAGAAGGGCGACGGCCAGGTCTCCATTATCGTCATCAAGGACGACGCGCAGGGCGAGGTCGAGATCGCGCTGCCGGAGCGCTACCGCATCTCTCCCCAGGTCGCCGCCGCCCTGCGCGCGGTGCCCGGCGTGGTCGAGGTGGAGCTGGTTTAGAGGAGGATCGCGTCGATGCCGGCTCCGAACGCTGCCTGCGCCAGGATTCGGTCCCGCGTCACGATCGAACCGACATCGCCCGCGAGCGACAGGTGAAGCGCGTCACCGCCGCGCAATCCTGTCGATGGATTGGCGCACAGATTTGCCGCCGCGCTGAAATGGCGGCTCTCCACTGGAATGAAATCAAGCGATGCCCGCTGCAGGCGAGAAAACATGCGCGCCGCCAACAGTCGGCCACCCGCCGACAATTGGCCAGTGCGAACTTTAACTGACAGCGCCGACGAAAATTCGGTCACCACCCAATCGCTCACAAACAATTCGCTGTGCCTGTTGTCGTCGAGCCATTTCCAGACCGCTTCGGATGCCGCTTCTTCCACGATGGCCGTGACGAGGAAAGAAGTATCCAGATAGAATATCAATAGCGGTCGTCGTCCCGCATGCGACGGATGAAATCCCCCGCTGATTCGGTCTGAAAAGGCATCTTTAGGGCGTTCCGGCGCAAAGTTCCGACATCCACCGGCTTCAGCGCGCGCTTTACGGGCGTAAGCTGGGCGACAGGCTTGCCCCGCCGCAGGATTTGCACGGTTTCCCCGGCCTCTACCCTGTCGATGATTTCGCTCAAGTGAGCTTTGGCATCAGCCAGATTGACGGTATTCATGTCTTTCATGACCAGTTTTCTGGTCATGAAGATAACATCTCCGGCGGCTTTCAACAATGCCCAGATCAGCTACGCGCGCCGCACCACGATATGCGTGGCCCGTTCGCCCGCGCGGCTTTCGGCCACCTCATAGCCCAGCGCCGGCAGGTCGAGCCCGGCATACAGGCTTTCGCCCCTGCCGAGCAGCACCGGCGACACGGCGAGGTGCATCTCGTCCATCAGTCCGGCCTCGAGATACTGGCGGATCGTGTCGGCGCCGCCGCCGACGCGGATGTCCTTTCCGTTGGCCGCCGCCCTGGCGCGGTCCAGCGCGGCCCGGACGCCGTCCGTGATGAAGAAGAAGGTGGTGCCGCCGGCCATCTCCAGCGGCTTACGCGGATAGTGCGTCAGCACGAAAACGGGCACGTGGTAGGGCGGCTCGTCGCCCCACCAGCCTTTCCAGTCCTCGTTCGGCCAGGCCCCGCGCACCGGGCCGAACATGTTGCGGCCGAGAATCCACGCGCCGAGGTTCTCGAAACCCCTCGCCGCGAAGCTTTCGTCGAGGCCGGTTTCGCCGTCCTCCTTGCCGAACATCGTCCGGAAGGTCTTCGTCGCGAAGGCCCAATCGTGCAGCGGCATGCCGCCGGCGCCCATCGGGTTTTCGAGGCTTTGGTCCGGGCCGGCACCGAACCCGTCCAGTGAGACGCTGAACGAACGGACGACGAGCTTCGACATGGTCTTCTCCCTAATCGACATCCTCGCGCGGATGCGCATTGCGCCCCTTGCCGAACGTATAGCCGGTTTCCACCGCGCCGCGCCCGAATTTCAGCCGCAGCGAATCCATCGCGCCCTCGGCCAGCGCCCGCTTGCGCGCCTGCATGTCGATCAGGTCGGGCGGGTCGGCCTTGGCGGGATCGGAAAGGTCGGACACGCCGATGCCGAGCAGCCTGTAGCGCGTGCCGTCGGCCTCTTTGGCCAGAAGCTCGCGCCCGGTGCCGAAAATGCGGTCGGCGAGCTGCGTCGGGTCGGCGAGCTGGCGGTTGCGCGTCCTGATCCTGAAATCGGCCGTCTTGAGCTTCAGCACGATGGTGCGTCCCGCGATTCCGGATTTCTTGAGGCGCGCCGACACCTTTTCCGACAGCGCCCGCAGCACCGGCACGAGGTCGGCGGAGGCAGCGAGGTCGGTGTCGAAGGTCGTCTCGGCCGACACGCTCTTGGCCTCGCGCTCGGGCCGCACCTGCCGCTCGTCCTCGCCGCGCGACAGGTGGTAGAGGCGGTCGCCCATCGTGCCGTAGCGGCGCATCAGCTCGGTGCGCTCCATGCGCTGCAACTGGCCGATGGTGCGGATGCCGTCGCGCTCCAGCGTGGCGGCGAAGGCTTTTCCCACGCCCCAGATCAGCGTCACCTTCTGGTCGGCGAGGAAGCTGACGGCCTCCGCCTCCCCGATGACGGAAAAGCCGCGCGGCTTGCGCAGGTCGGAGGCGACCTTGGCGAGGAACTTGCAGTAGGAGAGGCCGACCGAGACGGTGATGCCGATCTCCTTCTCCACGGCGGCGGCGAAGCGGGCCAGCACCAGGGCAGGGGGTTCGCCGTGCAGACGCTGCGTGCCGGACAGGTCGAGGAACGCCTCGTCGATCGAGATCGGCTGCACCATGGGCGTCAGCGCCAGCATCATGGCGCGGACCTCGCGTCCCACGGCGACGTATTTTTCCATGTCGGGCTTGATGACGACAGCGTCCGGGCAGGCGTCCAGTGCCTTGAACATCGGCATGGCGGAGCGCACGCCCCGGATGCGCGCGATGTAGCAGGCGGTCGCCACCACGCCCCGCTTGCCACCGCCGACGATAACAGGCCTGTCCTTGAGCTCCGGCCGGTCGCGTTTCTCGATGGCGGCGTAGAAGGCGTCGCAGTCGACATGGGCGATGGCGAGCCGGTAGAGCTCGGCATGGCGTGCGAGGCGCGGGCTGCCGCAGGCATCGCAACGGCGGGCCTGTTCCCGCTGCGGGGACAGGCAGTCGCGGCAGAAGCCGGATTCGGGGTCTGGTTTGCGCGGGCTCATGGCGATCGGAGCGGCGACGATAGACCGCGCCCCGTCCGGTCGCAATCGGGACCGTCAGCCTTCGCCATGCCCGCCGAAGGGCAGCAGGCCGAGGGCGTCGACGGCGTCCTGCGGCGAAACGCCCGTCTCCTCGGCGAATCTCAGCAGCGTCGGCTCATGGTCGGTGACGAAGCGCAGCACGCCGGCCAGGAAACCCGGCTCGCGCGCCGCGTCGCGCACGGCCGCCGCGTCGATGCCGGACAGCGACAGGAAGCGCGGCAGGAGCTCCGGGTCGGCCGCCACGAAGCTCAGCGCGCGCACCGCCAGCATCTCCGCCTCCTCGCGATTCATCGTCCTGCGCGCCATGGGCCTGCTCCGGTTCGAGATCGACGCGTAGCGCCGGCAACCCTCCGCCGCAAGCCGGACGTTCGCCCTGCCGACAATGCGACCGACGCGGTTTGCGTTTCATCAATGTTATTGGTCTAACGTGACGGTGGGTTGGACGCTTCCGGCGATGCCGCTTTCGGGCGGGTCGCCATGGAGCCGGGCAGGATACCGATGCCGAAGAAAGTCATGATCGTCGAGGACAACGAGCTCAACATGAAGCTCTTCCGCGATCTTATCGAGGCGAGCGGCTACGAGACCGTGCGCACGCGCAACGGGCTGGAAGCGCTCGATCTCGCGCGCCAGCACCGTCCGGACCTGATTCTCATGGACATCCAGCTTCCGGAGGTTTCCGGGCTGGAGGTGACCAAATGGCTGAAGGAGGACGACGACCTGCACAAGATCCCGGTCATCGCCGTCACCGCCTTCGCGATGAAAGGCGACGAGGAGCGGATCCGGCAGGGCGGCTGCGAGGCCTACATCTCCAAGCCGATCTCGGTGCCGCGCTTCATCGAGACGATCAAATCCTATCTCGGCGACGCATGAGCGGAGAAGCTGACCGATGACCGCCCGCATCCTCGTCGTCGACGACGTTCCCGCCAATGTGAAGCTGCTCGAATCGCGGCTGCTGGCCGAGTATTTCGAGGTGGTGACGGCCTTCGACGGGATGGAGGCGCTGGAGGCCCTGGAGACCAACAAGGTCGACGTCGTGCTGCTCGACGTGATGATGCCGGGCATCGACGGTTTCGAGGTGTGCCGCCGAATCAAGGCCGATCCGGCCACCGCGCATATTCCGGTGGTCATGGTGACGGCGCTCGACCAGACGTCCGACCGTGTGCGCGGCCTGCAATCCGGCGCGGACGATTTCCTGACCAAGCCGGTCAAGGACCTGCAACTGATGACGCGCGTCAAAAGCCTGGTGCGTCTGAAGGCGCTGACCGACGAGCTCAGGCTGCGCGCCGCCACGACCCGCAACATCGGCATCGAGGAACTGCTCAGCCGGCGTGGACCGGATACCGACACGCCGCCGCGCGTGCTGATGGTGGACGAGCGTCCGGCCTCGGCCGACCGCATGCGCCGCATGCTGCGCGGCGCCGCCACGGTGGATCTGGTGCAGGACCCCTATGCCAGCTTCTTCCAGGCGGCGGAGGCCCAGTACGACTGCCTGTTCATCGCCACGCGCTTCGCCAATTTCGACCCGCTGCGGCTGTGCGCGCAGCTCCGCTCCTTCGACAGGACGCGCTTCATCCCGATCATCCTGATGGCGGACGAGCCTGATGACGAACGCATCAGCCGCGCCCTCGACCTCGGCGTCAACGACTATGTCGTGAAGCCCGTCGACGAGAACGAGCTGCTGGCGCGCCTGCGCACCCAGGTGACCCGCAAGCGCTATAACGACCATCTGCGCGCCAGCGTCGCCGAGACGATCGAGATGGCGGTGACCGACGGGCTGACCGGCCTGCACAACAGGCGCTATCTCGACACGCATCTGCAGACGCTGTTCGAGCGCGCCGTGTCGCGCCACCGCCCGCTGTCGCTGATGATCACCGACATCGACCGCTTCAAGGCGATCAACGACACGCACGGCCACGATGCCGGCGACGAGGTGCTGCGCGAATTCGCCCGGCGGCTGCGCAAGAACGTGCGCGGCATCGATCTGGCGTGCCGGTACGGCGGCGAGGAGTTCGTGGTGGTGATGCCGGACACGGACGCCGCCATCGCCGAGAAGGTGGCCGAGCGCGTGCGCACCGAGATCGCGCAGGCGCCGTTCCAGATCGGCCGCGACGGCGTCAGCCTTGCCGTGACGGTCAGCGTCGGGGTGGCCTCGCTGCTGCGCGGCGCGGACGCCGCCGCCGACCTCGTCAAGCGCGCCGACATGGCGCTCTACGAGGCCAAGTCCGGCGGCCGGAATCGGGTCGTCGCCACGGCGGCGTGAGGAAAAAGCCCGTCAAGACATAAAGGTTAGCTGTTTACCTTAATCCCGGACAGCAGCGCCCGTTGGTTAAGAAAGTGTTGATTTCCCGCATGCGCTGCGCGACAGTGCGCGCAGACGGGACCTGCCTCTGGCGCTTCAGCGGGCGGGTTCCAGAAACCCCATGATGCTCAGGTCCGCCGCATCTCCTGGGTCCGTGGGGTCGGCCGGCCGGCGCTGACATATAGTGGCCTCCTCGTACCGCTGTCAGTTTGCCGACCGGCCCCCTTCGTTCTTTCCGAAACGGATCGATGATCGCCTGTGCCGTCCGGCCTGTGTGCCGGCTGTTGCGTTGTCCTGCGCCTGTCGATGCCCAGGGTGACGAGGCACCGAGCTCCCTCATCCTGAGGTGCGAGCGAAGCGAGCCTCGAAGGACGCAGTGAAAGAGGCGAGGCCGTCCCCCAAATCCCGCCGGCCCACAAACGAAAACGCCGCCCGGAGGGCGGCGCGGCATGCTCGGCGGACGCAGCGGCTTACTTGATCTTGGTTTCCTTGAACTCGACGTGCTTGCGCGCGACCGGGTCGTACTTGCGGAAGGACAGCTTGTCCGTCTTCGTGCGGCTGTTCTTCGAGGTCACGTAGAAGAAGCCGGTGTCGGCGGTGGACAGGAGCTTGATCTTGAGTTTCGCGGCCTTGGCCATGGTGTTTTTGTCCAGATTGTTTCAAGGGCGCCAGCCTTGCGGCCCGGCGCGAAATCTGCGCGACACATATAGGACGGCGTCCGAAAGTCAACCCCGGATGGCCAGCCCCTGGATGTTCGTCAGCCCCGGGCCCTCGCGGCGAGCCGTCCGGCGAGCAGCAGGATGTAGGCGCCGAAGAACAGCGACAGCGACCAGCCGAATCCGTTGACCCCGGCGATGTCCATGCCGATGCCGATCGCCTGCGGCCCCAGCACCATGCCGATGCCGTAGCAGAACACGAAAGCCGCGTTCGCGGCGGCGAGCTCCGCGCCGGTGAGCTGCGAGCCGAGATGGGCGAGGCCGACGGTGTAGAGCGCGGCGACGACGCCGCCCCACAGGAAGAGCAGCCCCGCCAGCAGGTGCCAGTTCGACGCCGCGAGCGGCATCAGCAGCGTGCCGATGAGGCCGATCGTGGCGCAGGCGAGCAGCAGGTGCCGACGGTCCCGGATCTGGTCGCTGAGCATGCCGAGCGGGATTTGCAGGATGACGTTGCCGAGCCCGATCATGGTCAGCAGCAGCGCCGTGTCCGTCTCGGAATAGCCGATGCGCTCGCCATAGACCGGAAACAGCGCGAAGCCGCCGGTCTCGACCGCGCCGAACACGAGCACGGCCGCCGTCGCGGTCGGCACCAGCCAGATATAGCGCTGGAAGCCCGGCCGCGGCCCCTCGGAATGCATGGGCGGGCTGTCGCGCCAGGCCGCGATAACGGGCAGGGCGGCCAGCGCCACCAGCCCGCAGGTGACGCCGAACGGCAGGAATCCGTCGCTGCCGATCCTGGAGAACAGCCACGGCCCGCCGGCGAAGCCGAGCGACAGCACGGTGGCGTAGATGCCGAGCACGAAGCCGCGCCGGCTGGGCGGCGCGGAGCTGGTGATCCAGAATTCCGACAGGATGAACAGGATCGTCAGCGCGACGTGCAGGCCGACGCGCAGCGGGAACCACATCCAGAAGGAGGGAGCCGCGTAGAAGCCGGTGAACGACACCGCGCCCAGCACGATCATGGCGAGAATCGACGGCGCGACGCCCAGCCGCGCCGCGAGCGGCGCGGCAAGCGGGGCGGCGGCGAGCGAGGCCAGGCCGGCGACGGCCGTGTTGAGGCCGATCATCGTCGTCGTGTGGCCGCGCGATTCCAGGATGACGCTGAGCAGCGGCATGCCGAGCCCGATGGCCACGCCGACGACGCTGATCGACGAGATCGCGGCGATGATCGCGAGCCAATGTGTATCCTCGCGAACCTGCCGCGAAACGCCGCTTTCGGGATTCATGCGTCAGAGCGTGTCTTGAACGAGCCGGTTGCGAAGGGTGCGCATGAAGGCCACCGGCCCGCCGGGCCTCAGGTCGGGATCGTCTCCGAGCCGGCCGCGGAGCAGCTTCAGCACCCGCCTGGTCACGCCGGGCAGCTCGTTCTCCATCGCCTCGTCCAGCGTCAGCCAGACGAGTTCGCCGAGCTCGTCGGTCGGTCCTCCCTCCGGCAGCACGGTGGCGACCTCGTCCTTCCAGCAGGCCAGGAACCGGGTGTCGTAGCGCCGCACCTTGCCGGGGGGCGTGATCGCGCGCGCCAAGAAACGCAAGCCGCTGAGCGCCGGCTGCACGTCGTGGTCGGCAAAGCCCTGCCAGCCGGAGGACTTGCGGTCGAAGACGCCCCTGCGGCCGATCAGGATGCCGGTTTCCTCGTAGGTCTCGCGAATCGCCGACAGGGCGATGGCGCGCGCGCGCGTCGCGCTGGTGCGCGTCCCGATCTGTGCCAGCTTTCGCTCCTCGTCGGGAAGGAGGCCCTCTGCGACCGGGACGCGGCTGTCGTCGGGGTCGGTGCGACCACCGGGGAAGACCAGCGCGCCGGGAAAGAAGGCATGGCGCATGTGCCGGCGGCCCATCAGCACCCGGACATGCGTCTTCTGGCGGTCGAGGAGCAGAAGGGTCGCCGCGTCCCTCGGCCGCAGGGTCGGGTGCTTCACGGAAGCCTCGGGGGAACCAGTGCCGCTCTGTCCGGCGTCCGTGTTGTCCTGCATCCCCTCACCGTAAGCTCGCGTGCGCAGCGGGGCCACGCCGTATCACAGTTCGGGATGCCTCTCCACAGAATCATCCTCGTCGCCGAAGCCGTGCATGTAGAGGGCCCATTGCAGGCCGACCACCGCGCCCTTGATGGGCCTGAGCAGGGCCAGCGACAGGGCGACGGTCAGCGGCGTCCAGATCGCCATATGCGCCAGGGTGGAGAGTTCCGTGGTCGCCTCGACGCCCATGAACGCGCCCACCACCAGATGGCCGACGATGACCACCACCAGATAGGCGGGCAGGTCGTCGGCGCGATGGTGATCCATGCGCTCGCCGCACGATTCACAGGCGGGAACGATCTTCAGGAAGGAGGAGAACAGCTTGCCCTGTCCGCATTTCGGGCACTTGCAGCGCAAACCGTTCCATATCGCGTTCCACAACGGGCGCGCCGGCCTGCCGGAATGAAGCTCGCCGCCGTAGATCGCCTTTTCCATCATCGTCTCCTGCCGCCCTTGCGGCCTTGGCCGGCACGGGCGCGTTGCCTTGCTCCGCCCTTCGACTTGTGAAACGAGCGCCGCGACCCGGGAAGGGCCTTCGGCTCGCTCAGCATCTCGAAGCGCATCGCCCCTGCCAGGGGCGCGACCTCGACAAGCTTGACCTCGACGCGATCGGCGAGCTGGAAGCCTTCTCCGCTACGCTCGCCGACCAAAGCACGGGCCGTCTCGTCGAATATATAGTAGTCGCCGCCCAGCGACGACACCGGCACGAAGCCATCCGCGCCGAACTGCCGCAACTGGACAAATAGTCCGGCCTTGGTGACGCCGGAGACCCGCGCCTCGAACGAAGCACCCACCTTGTCGGCCAGATAGGCCGCGATCAGCCGGTCCACGGTCTCGCGCTCGGCCGCCATGGCGCGGCGTTCCGTCGCGGAGATCAGCGCGGCGGTTTCCTCCAGCCGCTCCTCCTCGCCGCGCGTGATGCCGCCTTCGCCGAGCCCTAGCGCGCCGATCAGCGCGCGGTGCACGATCAGGTCGGCGTAGCGGCGGATCGGCGAGGTGAAATGCGCGTAGCGGCGCAGGTTCAGGCCGAAATGGCCGAGATTCTCCTGTGAATAGATGGCCTGGCTCTGCGTGCGCAGCACCACCTCGTTGACCAGCTCCTCATTGTCCGCGCCGCGCACCCGCTCGAGGATCTGGTTGAACTGGCCGGGCTTGAGCTGCGCGCCGCGCGCCAGCGAGATGCCGATCGTAGCGAGGAATTCGCGCAGCGTCTCCTGCTTGGCCAGCGCCGGCGCGTCGTGGACGCGGTAGACCAGCGCCTGCTTGCGGCCCTCCAGCGTCTCGGCGGCGGCGACGTTGGCCTGGATCATGAACTCCTCGATCAGCCGGTGCGCGTCGAGGCGTTCGGGCACGACGATGCGGTCCACCGTGCCGTCCGGCTTCAGCAGAATCTTGCGTTCCGGAAGGTCGAGGTCGAGCGGCTGGCGTTTTTCGCGCCCGCGCTTCAGCACCGCGTAGCCATTCCACAGCGGCGTCAGCACCGTGTTGAGCAGCGGACTCGTCTTCTTGTCGGGATTGCCGTCGATGGCGGCCTGCGCCTGGGTGTAGGCGAGCTTCGCCGCCGACTTCATCATGACGCGGTGAAAACTGTGCCGCAGCTTGCGACCATCGGCCGAAAACGTCATGCGCACGGCCAGGGCAGGGCGCTCCTCGCCCTCGCGCAGCGAGCACAAATCGTTGGAAATGCGTTCGGGAAGCATCGGCACGACGCGGTCGGGGAAATAGACCGAATTGCCGCGCTTCAGCGCTTCGCGGTCGAGCGCGGAGCCCGGCCGCACATAGGCCGCCACGTCGGCGATGGCGACCGTGGCGATCACGCCGCCGGGATTGGCCTCGTCCGGGTCCGGCATGGCGTGCACGGCGTCGTCATGGTCCTTGGCGTCGGCGGGATCGATTGTGACCAGCGGCAGGTCGCGCCAGTCCTCGCGCCCCTTGAGCGAAACCTGCTGCAACGCCTCCGATTCCCGCAACGCCTCGGGCGGAAACACGTAAGGGATCTCGTGCGCGTGGATGGCGATCATCGAGATCGCCTTCTCGCTGGTGACCGAGCCCAGCACCGCCACCACCTTGGCGCGCGGCAGGCCGTAGCGTCCCGAGGATATCTGCTCGACCTCGACGAGGTCGCCCGGCTCCGCGCCGTTGCGGAACTCGCGCTCGACGATCAGCTCGGACTGCCGCCTCTGCGCCGGCTCGATGCGGTAGCCGCCGTCGGCGAGGATGCGGAACACGCCGATCACCCGGTCCGGCCGCTTCTCCAGCACCTTCATGATGCGGCCGGTATAGGCTGGACCGTCCCCGCCGTCGGCGGCGAAGGTCTTGGCCAGCACGCGGTCGCCGACGCCCGGAGCCGGGCCGCTGCGCGAAGGCCGGATCGCCACGACGGGAGGCTCGCCGAAGGCGGCGTCCCATTCGCCCGGCCGCGCGAGCAGGATTCCGTCCTCGTCGCGGCCAAAAACCTCCAGAACGCTCACGGAAGGAAGCGAGCCGACGCGGGCGAGGCGCTTGCGGTTGCCGGCCAGCAGCCCCTCGTCCTGCAGCTCGCGCAGCATGTCCTTCAGCCAGACGCGGTCGCCGGCCTTCAGCGAGAAGGCCTTGGCGATCTCGCGTTTTCCCGCGCGGTCGGGATTCTCCGTGACGTAGCGCAGGATGTCGTCGCGGGTCGGGCGAAAGTCGCTGGCGGCCGTCCTCGCGCCGCCCGCGGTCCTCGACTTGCCGGAGATGCTGCGCGCCAAGCTCGCCTACGCTTTCTCTTTCGCCGGTTTCTTTGCCGCCGGCTTCTTCGCCGCCGCCTTTTTGGCGGGAGCCTTCTTCGCGGCCGAGGCCTTTGGGCGGGCCGGCTTCTTGCCGCCGCCCGTCTTGGCGATGCGCTCGGCGATGAGCGCCATCGCCTCCTCGAGCGTCACGGATTGCGGGTCCTTGCCCTTGGGCAGCGTGGCGTTGGTCTTCTCGTGGTTCACGTAAGGACCGTATTTCCCGTCGCGCACGGTGATCTTGCCGCCGTCCGGGTGGTCGCCCAGTTCCTTCAGCGCGGCCGGCGTGCCGCCGCGCGCGCCGCGCCCCTTGGCCATCTTCTCGGCGATCACCGACACCGCGCGGTTCAAGCCGACCGAGAACACGTCCTCGATCGTCTCGAGATTGGCGTAGGCGCCGTCATGCAGCAGGAACGGCCCGTAGCGGCCGAGGCCGGCCGAGATCATCTTGCCGCTCTCGGGATGTTTTCCCACGTCGCGCGGCAGGGACAGAAGCGCCAGCGCCTTCTCGTGGTCGATCGATTCGGGCGTCCAGCCCTTGGGCAGGCTGGAGCGCTTGGCGTCCTTGCCCTCGCCGCGCTGGAGGTAGGGGCCGAAGCGGCCGCTGCGCAGCGTGATCTCCTCGCCCGTATAGGGGTCGTTGCCCAAAACCTTGGCGCCGTCCTCCGTTCCGCCGCCCTCGGCGTTGGGGTCGTCGCCGAGCTGGCGGGTGTAGCCGCACTCCGGATAGTTCGAGCAGCCGACGAAGGCGCCGTACTTGCCAAGCTTCAGCGACAGCGCGCCGGTGCCGCATTTCGGGCAGATGCGCGGGTCCGTGCCATCGGGCCGGGCCGGGAAGACCAGCGGCGCCAGCTCCTCGTTCAGCGCCTCGAGGACGTTGGTGACGCGCAGTTCCTTGATGCCGTCGACGGCCGCCGAGAAATCGCGCCAGAAATCGGCCAGCACATCCTTCCAGGCGAGCTTTCCGTCGGAGATCTCGTCGAGCCTCTCCTCCAGCGCGGCGGTGAAGTCGTACTCGACATATTTGTCGAAGAAGCTTTCCAGGAAGGCCGTCACCAGCCGGCCCTTGGACTGCGGCACCAGCCGGCGCTTGTCGATGGCCACGTAGTCGCGGTCTTCCAGCGTCTTCAGCGTCGCCGCGTAGGTGGAGGGGCGGCCGATGCCGAGCTCTTCCATCTTCTTGATCAGCGAGGCTTCCGAATAGCGCGGCGGCGGCTCGGTCGAGTGCTGGGTGGCGTCGATCTTCTTGCGGTCCAGAACCTCGCCGACGCGGATTTCCGGCAGGCGGCGGTCTTCCTCGTCCTGGCTGTCCTCGTCCCTGTTTTCGGCATAGGCCGCCAGGAAGCCGTCGAAGCGGACGACGGAGCCGACGGCGCGCAGAGATGCCGTGCGCGCGCCGTTCGCGGCGTCGATCTCGGCGGTGGTGCGCTCGATGTCGGCCGGATTCATCTGGCTGGCGATGGCGCGCTTCCACACCAGCTCGTAGAGCCGCGCCTGGTCGGCATCGAGATACTTCCTCACCTGCGACGGGGTGCGGGAAAAATCGGTCGGCCGGATCGCCTCGTGGGCCTCCTGCGCGTTCTTGGCCTTGTTGGAATAGTAGCGCGGCTGGTCCGGCAGGTACTTTTCGCCGAACTCCTTGCCGATGGTCGTGCGCGCGGCCGAGATCGCCTCGGGCGCCATCTGCACGCCGTCGGTTCGCATGTAGGTGATCAGGCCCGTCGTCTCGCCGCCCATGTCGAGGCCTTCGTAGAGGCGCTGCGCCACTTGCATGGTGCGGTTGGCGGAGAAGCCGAGCTGCGAGGACGCCGCCTGCTGCAGCGTCGAGGTGGTGAAGGGCGGTCCGGGGCTGCGCTTGGTGGGCTTCGCCTCGACCGAACGGGCCGTGAAGCGCGCGCCGTCCAGCATCGACTTGATGTCGTCGGCCTGCGCCCTGGACGAGATGTCGAGCTTTTGCAGCCGCTTGCCCTCGAAGGCGGTGAGCCTTGCCTCGAACGTATCGGCGCGGGGCGTGGCCAGAAGCGCGGCGACCTGCCAGTATTCCTCGCGCACGAAGCGCTCGATCTCGGCCTCGCGGTCGCAGACGAGGCGCAGCGCCACCGACTGCACCCGGCCGGCCGATCGCGCGCCGGGCAGCTTGCGCCACAGCACCGGCGACAGGGTGAAGCCGACGAGATAGTCCAGTGCGCGCCGCGCCAGATAGGCGTCGACCAGCGGCGCGTCGATGTCGCGCGGATTGGCCATGGCGTCGAGCACGGAGCGCTTGGTGATGGCGTTGAAGACGACGCGCCGCACCGGTTTGTCCTTCAGCACGCGCTTCTGCCGCAGCACCTCCAGCACGTGCCATGAGATCGCCTCGCCCTCGCGGTCCGGGTCGGTGGCGAGGATGAGGCCGTCCGCGCCCTTCAACGCGTTGGCGATATCGGACAGCCGCTTCGACGCCGGCCCGTCGACGGCCCAGGACATGGCGAAATCCTCGTCCGGCCGGACGGAGCCGTCCTTGGGCGGCAGGTCGCGCACATGGCCGTAGGACGCCAGGACCTTGTAGTCCTTGCCGAGATACTTGTTGATCGTTTTCGCCTTGGCGGGCGATTCGACGACGACGACGTCCATGATACTCCGGGGTCCAGCAGGCGGCAGAAAGCTGCGCGGGCAATTCGAATCCGCTCGTCACATGGCCGTGCTTTCGCGCTTGGTCAAGGGCAACGCCGAAAACGGAGTCGGATGCAATCCTGCACAACCAAAGGTGTAGGTAATAATTCCTTGCAACTGCCGATTAAATTGCTAATCTCTAAATCAATCGAAGATTGAGGAAACGAGAGGCGGCGGACCGGGCAGAAACGGGTCGCCGATAGGGGACCCGTATGCCTGCTTCACACCGCGCCTATCGCCGCACCGAGACGCTCGACTATCTGCAATCCATGCTCGGCCAGCTCCGGCAGATGGCGGAAGCGGAGCGTCTGGACATGCTCGCCTACCTCATCGAGATGGCCTACATCGAGGCCAGCGACATCATTCGCGGCGAGCGGCCGTCACGGGTCAACCATGGCAAGCGACACGGCACCGCCTGAATGCCGTTCCAGCCGTCCGGCGAGGTCGAGCTCCAGCAGGATCATGAATATCTGTGCCGGGTGCAACCCGGTGTGGCGGATCAGCTCGTCGATTTCGGCGGGCGCGGGACCCAGCGCCTGGATCACGCGGTCGCGATCCGATTCGCGCGCCGGCGGCGCGGAGGAGAAATCGGGGGGCGGTTCTTCCAGCCTGTACGGGTCCGTCAGGGCCTTCTTGCCTGACAGGGGGGCCAGCGCCTCGATCACGTCCGCAGTTTCCGTGACCAGGATCGCGCCGTCCTTGAGCAGGCCGTTCGTGCCGGCCGCGCGCGGGTCCAGCGGCGAGCCGGGGACGGCGAACACCAGCCGGCCCATCTCGCCGGCCAGCCGCGCGCTGATCAGCGAGCCGGACCGCTTCGCTGCCTCGACCACCACCAGCCCCAGCGACATGCCGGCGATGAGCCGGTTGCGGCGCGGAAAATCCTGCGCGCGCGGCTCCCAGCCGAACGGCATCTCGGAGACCAGCGCGCCGCCGCGCGCGGCGATCTCGCCGGCCAGCGCGACGTTCTCGGGCGGGTAGGGGCGATCGAGCCCGCCGGCCAGCACCCCCACCGTGCCGGTGGCGAGGCTCGCCGCGTGGGCCGCCGTGTCGATGCCGCGCGCCAGGCCAGACACGACGGCGTATCCCGCCTGTCCCAGATCGCCCGCCAGCATCCGCGCCATCTTGATTCCGGCCAGCGAGGCGTTGCGCGCGCCGACCACCGCGACGGCCGCGAGCGAGAAGACCTCGCCGCCGCCCTTGATCGCCAGCAGCGGCGGTGGTTGCTCCATGCGCCGCAGCAGCGGCGGGTAGTCCGGTTCGCCGATGGCCGTGAAGCGCGCGCCGCAGCGTGCCGCCGCGTCCATCTCGGCCTCGGCCTCGCCGGCCGTCGGGATGCGCGGCGGCTGTTGCCTGCCGCCGGACAGGGCGAGTTCGGGCAGCATCTCCAGCGCGTTTTCCGCCGAGCCGAAACGGTTGATCAGGTCGCGGAAGGTCGCCGGCCCGACATTGGGCGTGCGGATCAGACGCAGCCAGCTCGCTCTCTGCCGGTCGCTCAGGCGCGGCGCGGCAGGGGCGCCGCTCACCCCTTGGCTCCGATCCTCGGCTCCGTGCCGGCGATCAGCCGCCTGATGTTGGCGTGGTGCTTGATGAAGACGATGGCCGCCATGATGAAGAACAGGGCCGGCAGGTTCTGTGCGTCGGTGAAGAAGGCGTAGAGCACCACCGCGGCCGAGGCCGAAAGCCCGGCGAGCGAGGAATAGCGCAGCGTCGCGGCGAGCGCGATCCACACCACGGCGAAGAGCAGCGCCGCCGGCCACAAGAGGCCCAGCACGACGCCGAGGAAGGTCGCCACGCCCTTGCCGCCCTTGAAGCGCAGCCAGACCGGGAAGAGATGGCCGATGAACGCGCCGAAGCCGGCGATCGCCGCATAGGCCGGGCCGAACGCGCCGGCGGCCAGCACGGCCACGGTGCCCTTCAGCATGTCGCAGGCCAGGGTGGCGGCGGCGAGCTTCTTGTTGCCCGTGCGCAGCACGTTGGTCGCGCCGATATTGCCCGAGCCGATGGCGCGCACGTCGCCCAGCCCCGCCGCGCGGGTCAGCACGAGGCCGAAGGGAATCGAGCCGAGCAGGTAGCCGAAGACGAGAGCGACAAGCGATCCGAGCGTCATGCCTTCCCCTGCCGGTCCCCGTCCACCTCGAACACTGTGCGGCCCGCGACCATGGTTTGCAAGACCCGCCCCTGAAGGCGCGAGCCCTCGAAGCAGGTGTTCTTCGAGCGCGAGACGAGCCCGGCCTCGCGCACCACCCACGGCTCGTCCAGATCGACCACGATCAGGTCGGCGGGCGCGCCCGGCGCGAGCGTGCCGCCCGGCAGGCCGTAGAGTTTTGCCGGCGCGGTGGACAGCAGCTCGACGAGGCGCGAAAGCGGCACGTCGCCATTGTGATGAAGGCGCAGCGCGACGCCGAGCAGCGTCTCCAGCCCGATCGCGCCGCTTTCCGCGTCTGCGAAGGGCAGGCGCTTGGTGTCGACGTCCTGCGGGTCGTGCGAGGAGACGATGACGTCCACCGTGCCGTCGCGCACTGCCTCGATCGTCGCCAGCCTGTCCTCCTCGGCGCGCAGCGGCGGCGACAGGCGGAAGAAGGTGCGGTACTCGCCGACATCATTGTCGTTGAGCGACAGGTTGTTGATGGAGACGCCGGCCGTCACGGTCGCGCCGTCGTTCTTGGCGCGCGCGATGGCCCCGGCCGACAGCGCGGTCGAGATCTTGGCGGCGTGGTAGGTGCCGCGGGTAAGGCGGGCGAGCAGCAGGTCGCGCTCCAGCGGGATCGCCTCCGCCTCGCGCGGAATGCCGGGCAGCCCGAGCCAGCTCGCGAACAGCCCTTCGTTCATGACGCCGGAGCCGAGCTCGGCGTCCTGCGTCTCATGCGCGACGACCATGCCGAAATCCCGCGCATAGGTGAGCGCGCGGCGCATGACCAGCGCGCTGGCCAGCGTGTGCCGGCCCTCGGTCAGCGCCACCGCGCCGGCCTGCCTGAGCAGGCCGAATTCGGTCATCTCCTTGCCCTCGAAGCCTTTCGTGATCGCGGCGGAGGGGAAGACGTTGACGAGCGCGGTGTCGCGCGCGGCGCGCTGCACGAACTCCACCAGCGCCACGTCATCGATGACGGGCGCGGTGTCGGGCATCATGACGATTGAGGTGACGCCGCCGGCCGCCGCCGCCCGCGAAGCGGAGGCGATGGTCTCGCGATACTCCGCGCCCGGCTCGCCGATGAAGACGCGGCTGTCCACCAGACCGGGCAGGATCGCCTTGCCGGCGCAGTCGATGACGGTCGCGCCGTCCGGCCGGCCCTGGTTCAGCGCGCCGGGACCGGCGGCGACGATCCTCTGGCCGTCGACGATGACGGAACCGACGGCGTCGACGCCGCGCGAGGGATCGACGATGCGGGCGCGTTCGAAGACGGTGAAGCCGCTCATGCCGCACCCGCCTGGCCGCGCCTGGGATCGAGCAGCGTCTCCATCACCGCCATGCGCACGGCGACGCCCATCTCCACCTGTTCCTGGATGACGCTCTGCGGCCCGTCGGCGACGTCGGAGGCGATCTCGACGCCGCGGTTCATCGGACCGGGATGCATGACCAGCGCGTCCTCCTTGGCCGCCTTCAGCTTCTGCGCGTCTAGGCCGAAGAAATGGAAATACTCGCGCACCGAGGGCACGAAGGCGCCGGTCATGCGCTCGCGCTGGAGGCGCAGCATCATCACCACGTCCGCGCCCTTCAATCCTTCTTCCATGCTGCGGTGGACCTCGACGCCCATCCTCTCGACGCCGGACGGCAGCAGGGTGGAGGGCGCCACCACCCGCACCAGCGCGCCCAGAGCGCCGAGCAGCATGATGTTGGAGCGCGCCACGCGCGAATGCAGCACGTCGCCGCAGATCGCCACCACCAGCCGTCCGATCCGGCCCTTGGCGCGGCGGATGGTCAGCGCGTCCAGCAGCGCCTGCGTCGGGTGCTCGTGCGTGCCGTCGCCGGCGTTGACCACCGAGCAGCCCACCTTCTGCGCCAGAAGCGCCGCCGCGCCGGCCGAGGCGTGGCGGATGACGAGGATGTCGGGGCGCATGGCGTTGAGCGTCATGGCCGTGTCGATCAGCGTCTCGCCCTTCTTCACCGAGGAGGACGCGACCGACATGTTCATCACGTCCGCGCCGAGCCGCTTTCCGGCGAGCTCGAAGGACGATTGCGTGCGGGTGGATGCCTCGAAGAACAGGTTGATCTGCGTGCGGCCGCGCAGCGTGTTCTTCTTCTTTTCCGGCTGGCGCGACAGCGGCACGGCCTCGTCGGCCCGGTCGAGCAGGAATTCGATGTCGGCCGGCGAAAGATCGCGGATGCCGAGCAGGTGTCGGTGCGGGAAGAGCGGCAGGTCGGGCGCTGGCGTCATGTCAAGCCGGTGCTATAGGGCCGGGTCCGCGGCTCGGCAAGGCCGGGTTTGCACTGGGCTTTGGATTGCGGGGCGACCGTCCCCGATTTTCGTCGCCGCGCGGCGCCGCCCCCGCTATATGACGGGGATGAAGACAGGGAATCGTGCGGCGGCTGGAGCTTTTTGACGTGACGCACGAGGTGACCAACCAACCGCCGCCGCTGACGGGCGGCAATGCCTGGCGCGGCGACCCGCTGCTGATCCAGATCGCGGAGACCTTTTCCGCCCCCGTCCGCAAGGATCTCGACACGGTGGGCCGCTTCGTGCTGACGGCCGAGGCGCAGGATCTGGCGCGGCTGGCCAATGTCGTGCCGCCCGTGCTGCGCACGCACGACCGGCAGGGCCGGCGCATCGACATGGTCGAGTTCCACCCGGCCTATCATGCGCTGCTGAGGCGCTCGGTGGCGAGCGGCCTGCATTCCTCCATCTGGGAGAACGGCGAGGCCGAGACCGGCCGCCGGCACCAGATCCGCGCGGCCCGTTTCTACCTGATGGCGCAGCTCGAGGCTGGGCATCTGTGCCCCGTCACCATGACCAGCGCCTCGCTGGCGGCGCTGATGGCGAGCCCCAAGCTGTTCCGCGAATGGGCGCCGCGCATCACCACGCGCAAATACGACCAGTCGCAGAAGCCGCCGGTGGGCAAGGCCGGCCTGACGCTCGGCATGGGCATGACCGAGAAGCAGGGCGGCACCGACGTGCGCGCCAACACCACCAGGGCCGAGCGCGCCGGCAACGGCTTCTACCGCCTGACCGGCCATAAATGGTTCCTGTCCGCGCCGATGTCGGACGCTTTCCTGGTGCTGGCGCAGGCGGGCGAGGGCCTGTCGCTGTTCCTCGTGCCGCGCGTGCTGGGCGACGGCGCCGGCAACGGCTTCCGCTTCCAGCGGCTCAAGGACAAGCTCGGCAACCGCTCCAACGCGTCGGCCGAGGTGGAATTCCACGGCGCCATCGGCGAGATGGTCGGCGAGCCGGGCGCCGGCGTGAAGACCATCATGGACATGGTGACCTTGACGCGGCTCGACTGCGCCGTGGCCTCGTCCGGCCTGATGCGTGCGGGACTGGCGGAAGCCGTCAACCACGCGCGGGGCCGCGTGGTGTCCGGCCAGAAACTGGTCGACCAGCCGCTGATGCAGCGCGTGCTGGCCGACATGGCGCTGGACGTGGCGGCGGCGACCGCGCTGTCGTTCCGCCTGGCGCGCTCCTTCGACGAGGCGGCGGGCGACCGGGGCGAGGCGTCCTTCGCCCGCGCCATGACGCCGGTGGTGAAGTACTGGGTGTGCAAGATCGCGCCAGCGCTGCTGTACGAGGCGATGGAGTGCCTGGGCGGCAACGGCTATGTCGAGGAGATGCCGCTCGCGCGCTACTATCGCGAGGCCCCGGTGAACGCCATCTGGGAAGGGTCCGGCAACGTCATGTCGCTCGACGTGCTGCGCGTGCTGGCGCGCGCGCCGGGCCTGTTCGACGAGGTGCTGGCCGGCATCGAGAAGGATCTGGGCGCGGGCGGCAAGGGCACCGTGGCGGTGCTGCGCGCGGCCATGCAGGTGGCGGCGTCCGACGAGGGATCGGCGCGCATCCTGACCGAGCAGCTCGCGCTGGCCGCCGCCGCCGCCGAGCTGAAGCGCATGGGGGCGGGGCGCATCGCCGACGCCTTCATCGAAACGCGGCTGGCCGGCCAGTGGCGCACCACCTACGGCATGCTCGACGCGCGCCACGATTCGCGCCTGATCATCGACACGCTTTACCCCGCCGCCTGATCCGGGCGGCTCCCCGCGCGCCATTAACCTTAACGAATGGTTTACATTGCGTCCGCCGGGCGCATGCCGCACCTTCGGCTGAGCAAACGAGGTCGAGATGCGGGATTCTGCGCCAGCGCTGACGGCATTCGAGCGCGCGCCCCGGAAGGGGAGCGCCCGATGAAATATGTTCTCGGCTTCTGGGCCGTTCCGATGGGGCTGTTCTGGGGATGGTATTTCCTCTCCCTGAACGACATGAACTTCGGCTACCTCGTTCTGTCGCGGCAGCTCCACGACTTCTTCTTCCAGCTCTACGGGGACATGCTGGGCATCGACCCCAAGACGATTCCGGCGATGGTGGCGCGGGCCTGCGTGCTGGACACGTTTCTGCTGCTCGGCATCTGGGCGTTCCGTCGCCGCCGCGAGCTCAAGGCGTGGTGGCGCGCCCGCTACGCCGTCCAGGGCGGGGCCGAGGGGTCTTCGGGAAGCGTCTGAAGCCGGTCGAGCACGCCCTGGAGAATGAAGGCGGCCGCCGCCGAATCGATTCGCTCGCCGCGCCTGCGCCGCGAAACATCCATCTCCAGCAGCGCGCGTTCCGCCGCCACGGTCGACAGGCGCTCGTCCCAGAACAGGAAGGGCAGCGGCGTCAGCCGCTCCATGTTGCGCACGAAGGCGCGCGTCGCCTGCGCGCGCGGCCCTTCGCTGCCGTCCATGTTTCTCGGCAGGCCGATGGCGACGGCCGCGACCCGCTCCGCGCCGAGAAGCCCGAGCAGCCGTTCGGCGTCGAGCGTGAACTTCTTGCGCAGGATCACCGGCCGCGGATGCGCGAAGGCGAGCCCGGCGTCGGAGACGGCGACGCCGATCGTCTTTTCTCCGAGGTCGAGCCCCGCTAATGTCCGCCCGCGTTCCAGCAGGGACGGCAGATCTTCGACCGCGACAATCGCCACGTTGCGCCTTCTTTGACTTGGCTCCGTCCGGACCTATCCTCAAGGCGTCGTGAAATCTAGGGAGTACACCGATGAAGCTGACCTGGTACGGGCATTCCGCCTTTCGTGTGGAGGCGGCGGGAGCCGTCATCCTCATCGATCCGTTCCTGAGCGGAAACCCGTCCTGGGGCAAGGGCTGGGAGGGACCGGCCGAAGGCGTCACCCATGTCCTGCTAACGCACGGGCACGGCGACCATGTCGGCGATTCGGCCGACATTCTGAAGAAGACCGGCGCCATGCTGGTCGCCAACCCGGAAGTCTGCGGCTATCTGGGCAAGCAGGGCGTCGCGGGCTCCCGGTTCAACATGGGCAACACGGGCGGAACGGTGGACTGCGGCGGCTTCACGACCACCTTCGTCCACGCGCTCCATTCCTCGGCCATCGGCGGCGATAATGTCTACATGGGCAATCCGAACGGTCTGGTGCTGCATTTCCCGGACGACAAGACGCTCTATCACATGGGCGACACGGACATCTTCCTCGACATGCAGCTCGTCCAGGAACTGCATGAGCCGGCGATCGGCATCGTTCCGGTCGGCGACCGTTTCACCATGGGCGGCGCGGTGGCGTCGCTGGCCTGCCGGCGCTTCTTCCGGTTCGATACGGTGATTCCCTGCCATTTCGGCACGTTCGGGCTGCTCGACCAGTCGGCGGACAAGTTCGTCGAGGGCATGAAGGACAGCAAGACCGGCGTGCTGCTTCCGAAGATCGGCGAGGCGGTCGAGATCTGAGCGCTTCGCCCGTGCGGCCATACGGATCGGCGCTGCTGGCGGCCTGCCTTTGGGCCGCCGCGCCCGCGTCCGCGGCCGACTGGACGGCGGTCGAGAAGGTCGGCACCTACGCCATCGAGGGCAGGACGGGCGCGGCGCTCTACGAATCGATCGGCGAGCGCGGCCCCAGGATCGGCGTCGGCCGCGCCATCGCCCACACCACCTTCACGCTGACATGGTCGCGCAAATACGAGCCGCGCGGCCAAAGCTGCGTGCTGGCCTCGGCGCGGCCGAACCTGACCATCACCTACCTGCTGCCGAAGCCGTCCGCGAAACTGCCGGACGCGGTGCGAAAAAGCTGGGACGCCTTCGCATCCGGGCTTGCGACGCACGAGAAGGTTCATGGCGACCACATCAAGGAGATGGTGCGCGCGATCGAGGCCTATTCGGTTGGGCTGACGGAACCGAGCGATCCCGCCTGCAAGACCATCCGGACGACGCTGACCAGGCGCCTGTCCGAACTGTCGTTGGCGCAGCGCGCGCAAAGCCGCGACTTCGACAGGGTCGAGATGGGCCAGGGTGGCAACATCCACCAGCTCATCCTGGCGCTGGTGAACGGCCCCTGAGATCGGATAGCGCGTGACGCTGTTGCGCGCCGCCCGGCGCGCCGCTATAGCGCGGGCTTCTGTCGGAGCCTGCGGGAACGAGCGAATGTCGGTGGATGTGGAGACTGTCAGGCGGGTCGCGCGCCTCGCCCGGATCGCGGTGAGCGACGAGGATGCGAACCGCATGACTGGCGAGCTCAACGCTATTCTCGGCTTCGTGGAGCAGCTCGGCGAGGTCGACGTGACCGGCGTCGAGCCGATGACTTCGGTCATCCCGATGGCGATGAAGAAGCGCCAGGACGGCGTGACCGACGGCAACAAGGCCGCCGACATCGTCGCCAACGCACCGGCGACGGACGAGAACTTCTTCCTTGTCCCGAAGGTCGTGGAGTAGCCGGCATGAGCGACCTGACAGCACTGACCATCGCCGAGGCGCGCAAGGCGCTGCGCGACAAGAAGTTCACCGCCGTCGAACTGGCCGACGCCTATCTCGCCGCCATCGACCGCGCCAACCCGCAGCTCAACGCCTATGTGAAGGTGACGCACGACAAAGCCCGAGCCATGGCGAAGGCCTCGGACGCGCGGCTGGCGGCGGGCGAAGGCGGAGCGCTGGAGGGCATCCCGATCGGCATCAAGGACCTGTTCGCCACGGAGGGCGTGCACACCCAGGCATGCAGCCACATCCTCGACGGCTTCGAGCCGCGCTATGAGTCGACGGTCACGGCCAATCTGTGGGCCGACGGCGCGGTGATGCTGGGCAAGCTCAACATGGACGAATTCGCCATGGGCTCGTCCAACGAGACCTCCTATTACGGTCCGGTGATCAATCCCTGGCGGCGCGCCAAGGCCGGCGGGCAGGGCAACATGCAGCTCGTGCCCGGCGGTTCGTCGGGCGGCTCGGCGGCGGCGGTCGCGGCCATGCTGTGCGCCGGCGCTACGGCGACCGACACCGGCGGCTCGATCCGCCAGCCGGCCGCCTTCACCGGCACGGTCGGCATCAAGCCGACCTACGGCCGCTGCTCGCGCTGGGGCACGGTCGCCTTCGCCTCCTCGCTCGATCAGGCCGGGCCGATCGCCCGCGACGTGCGCGACGCCGCCATCCTGTTGAAGTCGATGGCGTCGGTCGACGCGAAGGACACCACCTCGGTGGACCGTCCCGTGCCGGACTACGAGGCCGCGCTCGGCCGCTCGCTGAAGGGAATCCGCGTCGGCATTCCGAAGGAATACCGCGTCGAGGGCATGCCGCAGGAAATCGAGGCGCTGTGGCAGCAGGGTGTCGCCTGGCTGAAGGACGCCGGCGCGGAGGTGGTCGACGTCTCGCTGCCGCACACGAAATACGCCCTGCCGGCCTATTACATCGTCGCGCCGGCGGAAGCCTCGTCCAACCTCGCCCGCTACGACGGCGTCCGCTACGGCCTGCGCTTGCCGGGCAAGGACATCGTCGACATGTATGAAAAGACCCGCGCCGCCGGCTTCGGCCGCGAGGTCAAGCGCCGCATCATGATCGGCACCTACGTCCTGTCGGCCGGCTATTACGACGCCTACTACATCCAGGCGCAGAAAGTGCGCACGCTCATCAAGCGCGACTTCGAGCAGGTCTTCGATGCCGGCGTCGACGTCATCCTGACGCCGGCGACGCCCTCTGCCGCCTTCGGCGTGGCCGACCAGGACATGGCCGCCGACCCGGTGAAAATGTACCTGAACGATATCTTCACCGTGACGGTGAACATGGCCGGCCTGCCGGGCATCGCCGTGCCGGCGGGGCTCGACGGCCAGGGCCTGCCGCTCGGCCTGCAACTGATCGGCCGTCCCTTCGACGAGGAGACACTGTTCCAGGCCGGTCACGTCATCGAGCAGGCCGCCGGCCGGTTCACGCCGCAGGCGTGGTGGTGAAGCCGCATCGCGCCTGAACGGGGAGGGGCCGCGCCATGACGATGCTGAACGCGCCCCGCGTGTGGCTGGAGCGGGAACTGACCGCCTTCGCCGCCTCGCTGCCCGCCGGCTCGGTGGTGCTGGATGCCGGCGCGGGCCACCAGCCCTATCGGGATCTCTTCGCCCACTGTGTCTATGAAACCGCCGATTTCGAGCAGGTCGAGACGGTCGGCAAGACCTACAGGCCCAGCACCTATGTGTGCGACCTGAAGTCGATTCCGGTCGAAGACGGCCGCTTCGACGCGGTGGTGTTCACCCATGTCATGGAGCACCTGCCCGAGCCGTTCGAAGTGCTGACCGAACTGTCGCGGGTGATGAAGCCGGGCGGAACGATCTTCTACACCGCCCCCTTTGTCTATCAGGAACACGAGCAGCCATACGATTTCTACCGCTACACGCAGTATGGCGTGCGCTACCTGCTGACCAAGGCCGGCTTCGAGATCGAGACGCTGCGGCCGCTGGACGGCACGCTGTCCATGGTCGCCCATGTACTGCGCTTCATGATGCGGCGGCTGCCGTGGAAGCCGTCGGACTATGCGCCGGGCGTCCGGGGCTATCTGTTCCTGGCCGCGTTCACGCCCTTTCGCTTCCTGGCGCGCGGCATGGCCGCGCTGGCGGCGCGCGCGGCGGTGCATTCGCGCTACGATCGCGGCGCCATGCCGGTCAACTACATGGCCATCGCCCGCAAGTCCGCCGCCTGACGGTCGTCTTGATGCCTTCGGGCGATCCCGGGCCGGCGGCATGACGAGTCGGAGACGTGCATGTTCTTCTACGCCTCGAAGATATTCTGGTTCTTCATCCAGCCGCTCAATCTGGCGATCTTTCTTCTGCTGCTCGGCCTTCTCGCGCGGCTGGTCCGCTTCCGCCGCGCCTCCCTCGCGGCGTTCGTGTCGGCGACGCTCGTCCTCGTCCTCGCCGTCTGGACGTCCGCCGGGCAACTGGCCCTGGGCGTTCTGGAGGACCGTTTTGCGCGTCCGCCCGCGCCGGCCGAAATCGCCGGCATCGTCGTGCTCGGCGGCGGCTTCGAGGGCGCCATCAATCTGGTTCGCGGCGGCTATGAACTGAACAGCGCCGGCGACCGCTTCGTGGAGACGGCCGTGCTCGCCCGCCGCTACCCGCGGGCGAAAGTCGTCATCAGCGGCGGCGACGGATCGCTGCTCCTGGACGGCGAATTGGACGCCACGGCCGCCATGCGCCTGCTGACCGCGCTCGGCGTCGAGCGGGACAGGCTGGTGCTGGAAACCCGCTCGCGCAACACCCACGAAAACGCGGTCTTCACCCGGGAGCTGGTGTCGCCCCGACCCGGCGAGACGTGGCTGCTGGTCACCTCGGCCTTCCACATGCCGCGCTCCATCGGCCTGTTTCGAAAAACCGGCTTCGCCGTCACGCCGTGGCCGGTGGACTACCGCACGTCCGGCCGCGAGGGGCTTGGGCTGTTCCGCGACAACCAGACCGACACGCTGGTCGCCAGCACCCTGGCCATACGCGAATGGATCGGCCTCACGGCCTACTGGCTGACCGGCCAGATCGATTCGCCGTTCCCCGGCCCGCACTGAGCGCTGACACGGTTTCGCCATTTTTGCGGTTGCGAAGGCCGCGCCGGAAGCGTATGTGCAGCGCCGCATTTCCGGGATGTCCCGCGAAGGAAGATCCCCGCGAAGGAAGATCATGGACGAACAGACCCGACATTCCTGCTGGGGCGTGACCGCCAAGGCCCTGCTCGGCGTCGCGGCGCTGCTTCTGCTGGCCTGGCTGGCCGGAGGCGTCGAGGCCGGCGCCGCGATCGCCGCGCGCTGACCGGGGTGCTTTTGCCGGCACGCATTGGCAAGACGCCGAAAATCCCCCATCTTTGACGGACAGCAACTCACCTCGGATCGTGCCCGTGTTCCTGTCCGTATTCGACCTCTTCAAGATCGGCATCGGCCCATCGAGCTCCCACACGATGGGACCGATGACGGCCGCCGGCCGCTTCCTCGGCGAACTGCTCGACGGCGAATGGCCGCGCCCGGCCAATGCGCGGGTGGACCGCGTAGGCGCCAGTCTGCACGGCTCGCTGGCCTTCACCGGGATCGGCCACGGCAGCGACCGCGCCGTGGTGCTGGGCCTGGCCGGCGAGAATCCGACCTCGACCGATCCGGACGCGTCCGAGGCGACGCTGGCGCGCATCGCGGCCGAAAAGCGAGTCGCGCCGCCCGGCCACCCGTCCTACCGCTTCGATCCCGCCGCCGATGTCGTCCTCGACAAGAAGACGCCGCTGGCCGGCCACGCCAACGGCATGGCCTTCTATGCCTATGACAAGGACGACCGGCTGCTGCTGCGCCGGGTCTACTATTCGGTCGGCGGCGGTTTCGTGGTCTCCGAGGAGGAGTTGCAGCGCGTCAAGGCCGAAGGGCCGCTGCGCGGCGCGGGTAAAATGCGGGTGCCGCACCCGTTCCGCAATGCTGCCGAAATGCTCGCCATGGCGGGCAAAAGCGGCCTTTCCGTCGCGGCCATGAAGCGCGCCAACGAGGAAGTCTTCCTGTCCCGCGCCGAACTCGATGCCGGGCTCGACCGCATCTGGGCGGCCATGAAGGGCTGCATCGAGCGCGGCCTGTCCAAGGAAGGCGTCATGCCGGGCGGCCTCAGGGTGCAGCGGCGCGCGCGCCGTATCCATGACCGCCTGATCGACGAATCGCGGCTGAACCGGCCGAACCCCCTGCTGGCGAACGACTGGCTGTCGGTCTACGCCATGGCGGTCAACGAGGAGAACGCCGCCGGCGGGCGCGTGGTCACCGCCCCGACCAACGGCGCGGCGGGCGTCGTGCCGGCGGTGCTGCGCTACTGGCTGCATTTCCACGTCGAGGCGGACGAGGAGAGCATCCGCGACTTCCTGCTGACGGCGGCCGCGATCGGCGGCATCATCAAGACGAACGCCTCGATCTCCGGCGCCGAGGTCGGATGCCAGGGCGAGGTCGGCTCCGCCTCCGCCATGGCGGCGGCGGGTCTGTGCGCGGTGATGGGCGGCACGCCCGAACAGGTGGAGAACGCCGCCGAGATCGCGCTGGAGCACCATCTCGGCATGACCTGCGATCCCGTCGGCGGGCTGGTGCAGGTGCCCTGCATCGAACGCAACGCGCTGGGCGCGGTCAAGGCCGTCACGGCGGCCTCGCTGGCCATCAAGGGCGACGGCAGCCATTTCGTGCCGCTGGACGCCGCCGTCGAGACGATGCGCCAGACCGGCGCGGACATGAACGAGCGCTACAAGGAAACCAGCCTCGGCGGCCTGGCCGTCAACGTTGTCGAATGTTGAACCCCTTGTGCATAACCGCGATGCACGTTGATCGGGCTGTTAGCGTCGCCTAGTCTGACCGCCATGTCTCTCCACCTGATAAAACTCTGCGTCGGCTGCGACAGCGTCGAGGATCTCGAGGAATGGATTGCGTCGCGCCTCGCCGAGAAGCGCCGGGCCGGCGAGGCGGCCGAGCAGATGCACACCACGCGTATGGTCCCCACCCGCGCGCCCGAGCTGGTCGATGAAGGCTCGCTCTACTGGGTCATCAAGGGCAATGTGCAGTGCCGGCAGCGGCTGCTGGAGGTGCGGCCCTTCGTCGACCGCGAGGGCATCTCGCGCTGTCATCTCGTGCTCGATCCCGTCGTCACGCGCACGGCCTGGCAGCCGCGCCGTGCCTTCCAGGGCTGGCGCTACCTGAAGCCGGAAGACGCGCCCGTGGACCTGACCGGCCGGGCGTCGGCGGGACTGGCGGAAATGCCGCCGAAACTGCTGCGCGAGCTCGCCGAGCTCGGCCTGCTGTGAGGGGCGGTGCGCCGGGCTTGCAAAGCGCCGACCCGATGCCCCATCTTTGATCCATGACCGATGACAAGCGCATCGCGCCGTCGGGACCGTCGCGCGTCGCCAGGCGTTCCGAAGGAACCGACATCCAGGCCTTCCTGCGGCAGGCGAGGGCGCTCGGCCCGCGCGCGGAAAACGGCGGCCGCCTGATCCTGGCGCTCGACGCCACGATGAGCCGCCAGCCCACCTGGGACCTGGCCTGCGCGATCCAGGGCGAGATGTTCGACGCGGTCGGCAAGATCGGCGCGTTGTCGGTCCAGCTCGTCTACTTCCGCGGCCTCGGCGAATGCCGCGCCTCGCGCTTCGTCGGCGACACCGCGTCGTTGAAGAAGCTGATGAGCGGCATACGCTGCCAGGGCGGCACCACCCAGATCGGCAAGGTCATGGCGCACGCGCTGAAGGAGCATGCGGCCCGCAAGGTCGGCGCGCTGGTCTATATCGGCGACGCGATGGAGGAGCAGGCGGACGCGCTTTTGCGGCAGGCGGGCGAGTTCGGCCTGCGCGGGCTCCCGGTCTTCGTCTTTCAGGAGGGCGACGATGCCCGGGCCGAACGCACGCTGCGCGAGGTGGCGCGCCTGTCGAAGGGCGCATGGTTCCGCTTCGACCGCAATTCCGCCGCAACGCTGGCCAAGCTCCTGTCGGCGGCGGCGGTGTTCGCGACGGGCGGTCTGGCGGCGCTGGAGGCGCGGGGCCATCCCGGCGATCGCATGCTGATCGAGCATTTGCGGGGTGGCTCTGGCCGATGAGCGTTTTGCTGGGCGTCGTCGCGGGAATCGTGGGCCTTGCCGCGCTTGCCTCGGTTTTCCTGAAACTGGACGCCGCCTCGCTGGCGAAGGCGCTCCGTCTGGCCGGTCCCTTGGTCCTTGGGCTCGCGGGCGTCATCTTCGTCGTGCTGGGGCGCGCCGCGATCGGCGGCCTGCTCCTGACGGTCGCCGCCGCCTGGTATGCGCGTGTCCGTCCGGTCGGCGCGACGCGAGGAGCGTCGTCGGGCCGCCGTTCGACGGTGAGGACCGCGGCGCTCGAAATGGAGCTCGATCACGACAGCGGCGAGTTGCAGGGCGTGGTTCTGGCGGGCCGCCACGAATCGCGCCGGCTGAGCGGGATGGAGCTGGACGACATCCTCGACCTCTACGCGGAGCTTGCCGCCGACGCGGAAAGCCGCCAGCTCCTAGAGGCGTATCTTGACGGCCGCTTTCCCGTCTGGCGTGAGGACCTTCACGCGGACGTCCGTGACGGGAAGCGTGTTGCGCCAGGTTCGGGCGCCATGACTAAGGAGGAGGCCTACAAGGTCCTTGGTCTTGAAACGGGGGCCTCCGCGGCGGACATCCGCAAGGCGCATCGCCGCCTGATGCAGCGCCTCCACCCCGACCTCGGCGGCACGTCTTTCCTTGCGGCGCGGATCAACGAGGCCAAGGATATCCTGCTCTCCAGTCACTGACTTTCCCCCGAACACGGCACTCGTCCCCCGACGGTTACACAGACAACGGTTTGGCGATCACTGCTCGACGGCGTAGCAGGAGATCTTCTGGCGCTTGAGCGCGTTGCAGGCGTCCCAGGCGGCGGTCTTGGTCTCGAAACCGCCGAAGCGGGCGCGGTAGTAGGTCACGCCGCCCTTGACGAAGGGCTCGGTGTAGGCCGAGGCGCTGCCGAGAACGCGGCCGGCGTTGCCGGACGTGCGGTCGAGGAAGGCCTTGGCTTCCGTCTGGCTGGGCGAGGACGCGACCTGCACGGCCCATGCGCCCTTGGACGGCACGGAGGCGGTCTTGACCGGGTCCACCCCGCCGAGCCGGGCCGGATCGAGCTTGGAATAGGCGAAGGGCAGATTCTCGGGGCGGGGAGCCGGAGCCGGGGCCGGAATCGGCGCCGGCGCGATGGCGGCGACCTGCGTGTTCTGCTCCTCCGCGAGCGACAGGATGCCCTCGTCGGCGGAGGCCACCTGCACCCCGTCGGCGCCGGGCCGGCTGTCGGGCGTCGGGGCGTTCTTCTTGGGCAGGATCACCTTGGCGATGGCGTTGAGCGGCGCGGTCGCGGCGCGCGCGACCAGGTTGCCGCCGCCGCGCGTCGAGGCCTTGGGCAGGTAGGTGCCGACCAGATCGGTCATGTGCTTGTCGCGCGCGCCGCCGCTGACGCCGCCGAGCACCACCGCCACGATGCGGCGGTTGCCGTCCGAGGCCGAGGTGGCGAGGTTGAAGCCGGAGGCGCGGGTGTAGCCGGTCTTGATGCCGTCGACGCCCTTCACCCGGCCGAGCAGGCGGTTGTGGCCGGCGATGCGCTGCTTGCCGAACTGGAAGGACCGGACCGAGAAATAGTCGTAGTACTGCGGAAAGTGCTCGTTGAGCGCGAGGCCGAGCGTCGCCATGTCCTGCGCGGTGGTGAACTGGCCCGGATTGGGCAGGCCGTGCGCGTTGCGGAAGACGGTGCCGCTCATGCCGAGCGCGCGCGCCTTGGCGGTCATGATGCGGGCGAAGTTCTCCTCCGAGCCGCCAAGCGTCTCGGCGAGCGCCGTCGCGGCGTCGTTGGCCGACTTGGTGATCAGGGCGAGGATCGCGGTCTCCACCGTGATCGAACCGCCGGCCTTGACGCCCAGCTTCGTCGGCGGCTCGGCGGCCGCGTTGCGGGAGAAGACGATCTTGCTGTCCTTGCTGATGCGACCGGCCTGCAGCGCCTCGAAGGTGAGGTACAGCGTCATCATCTTGGTCAGCGACGCCGGATAGCGGCGAGCGTTCGCATTGGCCGAGAACAGGGCCTTGCCGGTGTTGGCGTCGATGACGACCGCCGCATATTTCGAATTGGCCTGCGCAAGCGCGGGCGCGGCGCCCATGCCCGCCGCCATGAGGGCGATCAGGAAGAGCAGGGGCTTGAGGGAGGAACGGACGGAAAAGACAAAACGGGATGACGCGTGACGCACTGTTGAACCCTTGACCAAAGCTTGGATTTTTGGCGTGGCGGTTTTCCGCTTCACGGGGTGAACAGTAGCCGGATCAGCGTTACCAATCCGTTTATGGTAACCGCAACCTTCATGCCGGATTCCGGATTTGAGCCGAAAACGGTTAAAATTGGCGGCATATCGGACGGTTGACATTTGTGCGATGCACAATGAAGATTCGGGTCCCTTGCAACCTGGAGAAAGTCCCTCATGGCGCAGAATTTCGAACAGTTCGGCAGGGAGTTCGCCGAGACCGGCATGAAGAGCGCGACGGCCGCGGCCGACGGCGCGCAGGCGATCGCCGCCCATGCGTCCGACTACGCGCAGAAGAGCGTCGAGATGGGGGTCGCGGCGCTCGAGAAGCTCGCCGCGGCGGGGTCGGTCGAGAAGGCGCTGGAGATCCAGGCCGACTACGTACGGCGAAGCTACGCGGACATGGTCGCGGAGGCGACGACGGTCAGCGGGCTTTACGCCGACATGCTCAAGGAGGCCTGCAAGCCGTTCGAATCGATCGTCGCCAAAGCCGGCTAAGACGGCGCCGGCTCATATTTTTTTGAACGACGGAAGGCTGCATCGGGCCCGGTCGCCGCGCGCGGCCGGGTTTTTGCGTTTCCAGGGCTGGGCGCCGAACCCGGCGGGGCTCACGTTTTAGCAATTTGGCGCAATGTGACGCAGGGCGATATTGTCAGCCGGCAGGAAGGCCTTAAAATCGGGCCATGGGTGCCTTACATGGTCGTTGGATGAGATCGACGGGAGCTTTTTCGGTGAAGTTGGGCGGGGCGGCCGGCAGGCCGCATATGCAGGCGGCGAACGACCGCAACAGCGGGACCGGCCGCGGCACCGCCGTCATCACGCGCACCCGCGCCAAGACCAAGAAGCCGAGCCTCTACCGCGTTCTCATCCTGAACGACGACTACACGCCCATGGAGTTCGTGGTCCACATCCTGGAGCGCTTCTTCCAGAAGGATCGCGAAGCCGCGACCCGCATCATGCTGCACGTGCACAACCACGGGGTGGGCGAGTGCGGGGTCTATACATATGAAGTCGCCGAGACCAAGGTGTCCCAGGTGATGGACTTCGCCAGGCAGAACCAGCATCCGCTGCAATGCGTCATGGAGAAGAAGTAAGGAAGTGAGGTCTTAGATGCCCGCATTCTCCCAAGGCCTCGAAAAGGCGCTGCATCAGGCTTTGACCTATGCAAACGAACGCCATCACGAATACGCGACGCTGGAGCATCTGCTGCTGGCGTTGATCGACGACGCGGAAGCCGCCGCCGTCATGCGCGCCTGCAACGTCGACCTCGACGAGCTGAAGCAGACGGTGCTGACCTACGTCGACACCGAGCTGGACAATCTCGTCACCGGCTATGACGAGGATTCCAAGCCGACGGCCGGTTTCCAGCGCGTCATCCAGCGCGCCGTGATCCATGTGCAGTCCTCCGGCCGCGAAGAGGTGTCGGGCGCCAACGTGCTGGTGGCGATCTTCGCCGAACGCGAGAGCCACGCCGCCTATTTCCTGCAGGAACAGCAGATGACCCGCTACGACGCGGTCAACTACATCTCGCACGGCATCGCCAAGCGGCCGGGCGCGTCCGAATCCCGCGCTCCGCGCGGCGCGGAGGAGGAGCAGCCCGGCGCGGGCGGCGCCGAGGCGGCCGAGGACAACGGCAAGAAGAAGCAGCAGGACGCGCTGACGGCCTATTGCGTCGACCTGAACAAGAAGGCGCGCACCGGCAAGATCGACCCGCTGATCGGCCGTGAGCAGGAGATCAACCGCACTATCCAGGTGCTGTGCCGCCGCTCCAAGAACAACCCGCTCTATGTCGGCGATCCCGGGGTCGGCAAGACGGCGATCGCGGAAGGCCTGGCCAAGCGGATCGTCGAGGGCGACGTGCCGGAAGTGCTCCAGGACGCCACCATCTTCGCGCTCGACATGGGCACGCTGCTGGCCGGCACCCGCTATCGCGGCGATTTCGAGGAGCGCCTGAAGCAGGTCGTCAAGGAGCTCGAGGAGTATCCCGGCGCGGTGCTGTTCATCGACGAGATCCACACGGTGATCGGCGCCGGCGCGACCTCCGGCGGCGCGATGGACGCGTCGAACCTGTTGAAGCCGGCGCTGTCCTCCGGCGCGATCCGCTGCATCGGCTCGACCACCTACAAGGAGTTCCGCCAGTTCTTCGAGAAGGACCGCGCCCTGGTGCGGCGCTTCCAGAAGATCGACGTCAACGAGCCGTCGGTCGAGGACGCCATCGCCATCATGAAGGGGCTCAAGCCCTACTATGAGAACTTCCACAAGGTGAAGTACACCAACGACGCCATCAAGGCGGCGGTGGAGCTGTCGGCGCGCTACATCAACGACCGCAAGCTGCCGGACAAGGCGATCGACGTGATCGACGAGACCGGCGCATCGCAGATGCTGCTGCCGGAGAACAAGCGCAAGAAGACCATCTCCGTGAAGGAGATCGAGGCGACCATCGCCACCATGGCGCGCATCCCGCCCAAGACCGTCTCGGCGGACGACGAGAAGGTGCTGGCCACGCTGGAGAACGAGTTGCAGCGCGTCGTCTACGGCCAGGATACCGCGATCACCGCGCTGACCTCGGCGATCAAGCTGGCGCGCGCCGGCCTGCGCGAACCCGAGAAGCCGATCGGCTGCTACCTGTTCTCCGGCCCCACGGGCGTCGGCAAGACCGAGGTGGCCAAGCAGCTCGCCTCGTCGCTCGGCGTCGAGTTGCTGCGCTTCGACATGTCGGAATACATGGAGCGCCATACGGTCAGCCGCCTGATCGGCGCGCCTCCCGGCTATGTCGGCTTCGACCAGGGCGGCCTGCTGACGGACGGCGTCGACCAGCATCCGCACTGCGTGCTGCTGCTGGACGAGGTGGAGAAGGCGCATCCCGACCTGTTCAACATCCTGTTGCAGGTCATGGACCACGGCAAGCTGACGGACCACAACGGCAAGCAGATCGACTTCCGCAACGTGATCCTGATCATGACCACGAATGCGGGCGCGTCGGACGCGCAGCGCGCGGCCATCGGCTTCGGCTCGACCAAGCGCGAGGGCGACGACGTGGAGGCGATCAACCGCCTGTTCACGCCGGAGTTCCGCAATCGTCTCGACGCCATCATCCCGTTCGGTCCGCTGCCGGTTCCGGTCGTGCATCAGGTGGTGCAGAAGTTCGTCATGCAGCTCGAGGCCCAGCTTTCGGAGCGCGGCGTCACCTTCGACCTCGCGCCGGAGGCGATCGCCTGGCTGGCTGAGAAGGGCTACGACGAGCGCATGGGCGCGCGTCCGCTCGGCCGCGTCATCCAGGAGCACATCAAGAAGCCGCTGGCGGACGAGGTGCTGTTCGGCAAGCTGAGGAAGGGCGGAACGGTCCGCGTCACCGTCGAGGGCCAGGGCAAGGACGCCAAGCTCAAGCTGCAGGCGCTTGCCGACGAGGTGCCCGTGAAGCCGAAGAAGGAGGAGCCGGCCGCGCCGCGCAAGGCTCCGCCGCGCAAGGCTCCGCCGCGCAAGGCAGCAGCCAAGGCGGCCCCGACCAGGTCCGCCAAGCCGAAATCGCAGGCCAAGGGCAAGGACGGCAACAAGCGCAGCCTCGTCCCGCAGCTTCCGCGAAAGGGCTGACCGATGTCACTGGAAAGGCCGGCGACCTCGAGTCGCCGGCCTTTCCTTTCGTCCGCTCCGGGGACGCGGCTCCCGTGGATGTAGCCGAATTGCCGTTTCAGTCACATGCTCGGGCGCGCCGGCCCATGGAGGAGATGACGGTGTCAGCGCCCGCCTGTCCGCAATGGGCATGAACGAGCCCGGCCGGGGCAGGGAACGTGTCCGCTGGTTCGGGCGGGGTCTAAGGGCGGGGTTCTCGCTGCCCGGCCTCATGCTGACCGGGGCGATCGTCGGCTTCGTCGGCCTGGCCCGGGAGTCCGGCCTCGGTTATGGCGAGACCCTCGTCATGACGGCTTTCGTCTGGGCCCTGCCCGCGCAGGTGGTCCTGATCGGCATGATCCTGTCGGGCGCTTCGCTTCCCGCCGCCGCGCTCGCCGTGGGCCTCTCTTCAGTGCGCCTGATGCCGATGGCGGTGGCGCTGATGCCCGACATGCGCGCTCCGAAGATGCCGCAGTGGGTCCTCTACCTCCTGTCGCATTTCGTCGCCGTCACGGCCTGGGTCATCGCTCTCGAACGGTTGCCCGCCATTCCCCGCGAGATGCGCGCGGTCTTTTTCGCCGGTCTGGGGGTCATCACCTGCTTCGGCAACACGGCCGTCGTGGCCGTGGCCTACCCGCTGGTCGGCGGGCTGCCGCCGCTTCTGTCGGCGGGCCTGTTCATGCTGACGCCGATCTACTTCCTGATGTCCATGTGGAAATCGGCCCGCGAGCCCGCCGCCTATGTCGCGCTCGGCTGCGGCGTCGTGCTCGGTCCCGTCTTCCACGTCCACATGCCGCAATTCGACCTGCTGGCGGCGGGACTGATCGGCGGCGCCATCGCCTACGCCTATCACCTCCTGTCACGGAAGCGCCGGTCATGAGCTACCATGCGCTCGACGACTGGTGGTGGCCGTATCTGTTCATCCTCGTCGCCGGCTGGCTGGCCACCGACGTGTGGCGCGTCCTCGGCGTCTATCTCGCCGGACGGCTGGCGACCGATTCGGAATGGCTGGTGCTGGCCCGCACCGTCGCCACCGCGCTTGCGGCCGGCGTCGTCGGCAATCTGGTCGTGTTCCCGGGCGGCGCCCTCGCGGCCACGCCGCTGGCGGTGCGCATCGGCGCGGTGGCGATGGGCTTCGGCGCCTATCTGGTCTCCGGCAGGCGCATCATCGCCGGCATCGCCGCCTGCGAGGCGATGCTGATGGGCTACCTGCTCCTCATCGGATAGTCACGAAGCGAGCGCGGCGCGCACCTTCGCGGCGTTGGCGGCCAGCACGTCCGGCTTCTCGAAGTCGCCCGCGTGGCGTTGCAGCGGCACCCCGTCGAAGCGCGGGATGACGTGGACGTGCAGGTGGAAGACGGTCTGGCCGGCAGGCGCCTCGTTGAACTGCATGACCGTCAGCCCGTCCGCCGCAAAGGCCTTCTTCACCGCCACGCCGATCGTCTGCACGACGGGCAGCAGCCTGGCCAGCACCGCCGGATCGGCGTCGAGAAGGTTGCGCGATGCCGCGCGGGGGATCACCAGCGTGTGACCCGGCCCCTGCGGCATGACGTCCATGAAGGCGACGAAATCGGCATCCTCGTAGACCTGGTGCGACGGCATCTCGCCGCGCAGGATCTTGGCGAAGACGTTGGAGGGATCGTAGGCGGGCATGGCGGTTCCTGAGCGAATGGCGAATAGGAAATAGCGAATAGGGCACCGCAGGTCCACCGCGCAGGCTCTCTCGCTACTGGCTATTCGCTACTCGCTCTTCCTGAACGGCCCGTGCTCTTCCAGATACTCCGTCATGCGGTCGACCTCGGCGCGCTCGCGCCGCAGATAGTCGTCGACGGCGGCGCGGAGGCCCGGATGGGCGAGGTAGTGGGCGGAATGCGTCGTCACCGGCATGTAGCCCCGCGCCAGCTTGTGCTCGCCCTGCGCGCCGGCCTCGACCACCCGCAGCCCGCGCTCGATGGCGAAGTCGATGGCCTGGTGGTAGCAGACCTCGAAATGCAGGAAGGGGTGGTCCTCGATGCAGCCCCAGTGGCGGCCGAACAGCGTGTCGCCGCCGATGAAGTTGATCGCTCCGGCGACGTAGCGTCCGCCGTGCTTGGCCATCACCAGCAAAACGTCGTCGGCCATGCGCTCGCCGACCATCGAGAAGAAGGCGCGGTTGAGATAGGGACGGCCCCATTTGCGGCTGCCCGTATCCACGTAGAACGCATAGAAATCGTCCCAGACCGCCTCGGTCAGGTCGCGGCCGGTCAGCCGGTCGACGGAGATGCCGTTGTCCAGCGCCTCGCGCCGCTCCTTCTTCAGCGCCTTGCGCTTGCGCGACGCCAGCGTGGCGAGGAAATCGTCGTAAGTCGCATAGCCCTCGTTGAAGAAGTGGAACTGCTTGTCGGTGCGCGGCAGGAAGCCGGCCTCCGTCAGCGCCGCCATGTCGTCGTCGCGGGTGAAGGTGACGTGCGCGGAGGACACGCCGAGCCTGTCCGTCAGCGTGCGAAGGCCGGCGGCCAGCGCCGCCTTGACCGCGCCGGCGTCGGCGTCGCGGCGCACCAGCAGGCGCGGGCCGGTGGCCGGCGTGAAAGGCACCGAAACCTGCAGCTTGGGATAATAGCGCCCGCCGGCCCGCTCCAGCGCGTCGGCCCAGCCGTGGTCGAAGACGTATTCGCCCTGGCTGTGCGACTTCAGATAGCAGGGCACCGCGCCGACGACCGTGCCGTCGGGCGCTTCGAGCCGCAGATGCTGGCCGAGCCAGCCGGTCTTGCGCACCGCGCAGCCCGATTCTTCGAGGATGCTGAGAAAATCGTGGGAGATGAAGGGGTTGTAGACGCTTCCGGCCGCGTCCTTCGAGGCGCCGTCGAAGGCGTTCCATTCGTCCGGCGTGAAGGCTCCGATGCTGGCCGCGACGCTGAGCGTGTAGTCGTCTCGCCCGTCGCCTGCCTCGTCGTCGCCGTCATTCGCCATGCCGCCTATCTAAGCACATTTCGCGGCGCAGCAAGACGGGCGCTCACGCGATGAAGGGTTCCGCCGGGTCGAAACCCTCGAACGTCATCTGGTCGGCATGTCGGCGCGTGGCGTCCACCGCGTCGGGGCCGCGCACGGTCCAGGTGATGACGGGCATGGCCAGCCTGTCGCGCACGAATGACACGAACGGGTTGGGCAGTTGCGTGACGTCGAAGGAAACGAAGGAGATGCCGTTCGCGAGCATCGAGAAATGCGCCTCCAGCTCGTGCGGGGCAACGCCCGTCGCCGTCAGCCCGGCCGGAATGCCTGGCGCGTGGCGGGCGAAATCGCGGACCAGCCAATGGTCGAAGGACATGATCGCCGCCTTGCCGTCATAGCGTTCCAGGTCGCGGGCGACCGCCGCGACCAGCCCCTCGTCATGGCCGGGTATGCCCTTGATCTCGATGACCAGCGGCACGCGCCCGGCGACCAGGTCGAGCGTTTCGCCGAGCGTCGGCGCATGGTCGGACGTCCCGCCGATCCTGAGCGCGCCCATCTCGGCGGCGGTGCGCTGCCAGACGAAGCCCGTCGTGCCGGCAAGGCGCGACAGATGGTCGTCATGGAAGACGACCGGCACGCCGTCCGCCGTCAGATGCACGTCGCATTCGATGGAAAAGCCTTTTTCGGCCGCCGCCGCGAAGGCGGACAGCGTGTTCTCCCAGCGCGTCCGGTTGCCGTCGTGCAAGCCGCGATGCGCGATGGGACGTTCGGTCAGCCAGGCGATGTCGTTCACCGCCGAGCCTCTCTTGTCGATTGTGCTGCCCATCGCCATGACCTATCTGCCTTTGCCAACGAATTTGCGGCACCGGATTGCGCCGCGCGCCTTGCTCGTGCCACGACTGTCTCGTCAACTCGGCGGTCTCGCGACGGGATGGCGTCGCCAACGGAGTATCCCATGCGGGCATCGCGCCTCAAGACACTGTCTCTCGCCCTGCCGCTCGCCATGCTGTGCGGCCAGGCTTTCGCCGTCCCGCTGCTCCAGCACCGCGCCGTCTACGACCTGAGGCTCGACAGCGCCTCGCCGAAGTCGGGCATCTCCTCCATCTCGGGGCGCATGGTCTACGAGTTCAGGGGCACGGCCTGCGAGGGCTACACGACGCGCTTCCGCTACGTGACGCGCTCGGCGGCGCGCGAGACCTCGCAGCTCACCGACCAGCAGACCACGACCTTCGAGGACGGCGACGCCAAGACCTTCAGCTTCTCGACCAAGTCCTACACCGACCAGACCCTCGACAAGGAACTGCGCGGCGAGGCCAGCCGCGACGGCGGGACGCTCAAGGTGCAGATCGACAAGCCGGCGACGAACCGGCTCGAACTCGATGCCGCGCAGTTCCCGACGCAGCATCTGGTCGACCTGATCGATCGCGTCGGCAAGGGCGAGACCTTCTACGAGACGACGATCTTCGACGGCTCCGAGGACGCCGACAAGGTGATGACCACCACGGTGGTGGTGGGCAAGAAGGAGGCTCTGAAGGCCGCCGACCCGGAAGCGAAGCCGCTGGCCGTGCTGCCGGCGCAGTCCTTCTGGCCGGTCGACATCGCCTACTACAGCGAGGCGGACGAGGGCGGCGAGCAGTTGCCGGAGTATCGCATCAGCTTCAAGCTCTACGAGAACGGCCTGACCCGAGACCTGGTGATGGACTATGGCGAATTCGTCGTGAAGGGAACGCTGGTCGACCTGGCGGTTTTCCCGGCCGACGCCAAGCCCTGCGACAAGCCGGACTGAAGCGCCGGCAGGGGCCGCGCTTGCCAAGCATGGCGGCAGCGTCTATATGCCGCCGCATTCCACACACGGACTTTGGTGACGTGCCGGGAGAAATCCGGCCGGAACCTCCGGTGGCGGCGAGGGAATCGTCCCGACCCGTCGTGTCCGTGGAGGCCAACCGGAAAGGATACGAGAATGGCACTGCCCGACTTCAGCATGCGCCAGCTTCTGGAAGCTGGCACCCACTTCGGCCACCAGACCCATCGCTGGAACCCGAAGATGGCGCCCTACATCTACGGCGCGCGCAACAACATCCACATCATCGACCTCAGCCAGACCGTGCCGATGCTGCACCAGGCGCTCAAGGTCGTGTCCGACACCGTGGCGCGCGGCGGCCGCGTGCTGTTCGTCGGCACCAAGCGCCAGGCGTCCGACATCGTCGCCGACGCCGCGCAGCGCTCGGCGCAGTACTACGTGAATTCGCGCTGGCTCGGCGGCATGCTGACCAACTGGAAGACGATCTCCAACTCGATCCAGCGCCTGCGCAAGCTGGACGAGCTGCTGGCCGGCGAGGCCCAGGGCTTCACCAAGAAGGAGCGCCTGAACCTCGACCGCGAGCGCGAGAAGCTCAACAAGGCGCTCGGCGGCATCAAGGACATGGGCTCGACCCCCGACCTGATGTTCGTGATCGACACCAACAAGGAGGCGATCGCGATCCTCGAGGCCAAGCGTCTCGGCATCCCGGTCGTCGCCGTCATCGATTCGAATTGCGACCCGGACAAGGTCGACTACCCGATCCCCGGCAATGACGACGCCGCCCGCGCCATCGCGCTCTACTGCGAACTGATCGCCAAGGCCGCCATCGACGGCATCGCGCGTCAGCAGGGCGCTTTCGGCGTCGACGTCGGCGCCTCGGCCGAGGCGCCGGTGGAGCCGGCGCTGGACGACAACAAGGACCAGGCCGGCGCCTGATCGCCGGCCGACCGGAGGCATCGCCTCCGCCATATTGTGAGGCGGCCTCGGGTTTTCAGGCCGCCGGGCGTCGGGGCGCATCATCGGCAGCGATGGTGCGCCGGCGCGTTTTGAGAGGATGAAGAGGCTTCGATGAGCATTTCGGCGACACAGGTGAAGGAACTCCGCGAACTGACCGGCGCGGGCATGATGGACTGCAAGGCCGCGCTGGCCGAGACCGGCGGCGACATGGAGGCGGCCGTCGACTGGCTGCGCAAGAAGGGCATCGCCAAGGCCGACAAGAAGGCCGGCCGCACCGCCGCCGAGGGCCTGATCGGCATCGACGGCGGCTTCCGCGAGGCTGCCGTGGTCGAGGTCAACTCCGAGACGGACTTCGTCGCCCGCAACGAGGCCTTCCAGGATCTCGTGCGCAACGTCGCCAAGGTCGCGCTGGCTTTCGGCCCCGCCACCGACGCCGTCGCCAACGCCAGCTATCCGGGCTCCGACAAGTCGGTGGCCGACACGATCAAGGACGCGATCGGCACGATCGGCGAGAACATGAGCTTCCGCCGCGCCGCCAAGCTGTCGGTGCAGCACGGCGCGGTCGCCACCTACGTGCACAATTCGGTCGCCGACGGGCTGGGCAAGATCGGCGTGCTGGTCGCGGTCGAGACGACCGGCAACGAGGAGGCCGCGCGCGCCTTCGGCCGTCAGGTCGCCATGCACGTCGCGGCCACCAACCCGATCTCGCTGTCGGTCGACCAGGTCGATCCGGCCGCGGTGGAGCGCGAGCGCGCCATCTTCTCCGAGCAGGCCCGCCAGTCCGGCAAGCCCGAGAACGTCATCGAGAAGATGATCGAGGGCCGCCTGCGCAAGTTCTACGAGGAGGTCGTGCTGATGAAGCAGGCCTTCGTCATGAACCCGGACGTCACGGTCGAGAAGGCGCTGAAGGATGCCGAGAAGGAGATCGGCGCGCCGGCCGCGATCACCGGCTACGTGCGCTTCGCGCTCGGCGAGGGCATCCAGAAGGAAGCCACGGATTTCGCCGCGGAAGTCGCGGCCGCCGTAAAAGGTTAACGGCTTCAACCGCTTCTCGCGGTTTTTGCGCACGATCGGGAAAGGGCGCCGCGTGACATCGCGGCGCCCTTCGTGTATTCGCCTTCGCCAGCGGGGCTGGCAGGCGGCGGCCCCCGCGATTCCATGCGTGCGGACAGAGGCCAGATGACCGGCAAGCCAATCTACAGACGCGTCCTGCTCAAGGCTTCGGGCGAGGCGCTGATGGGCGACCAGCACTTCGGCATCGACGTCTCCGTGGTCGACCGCATCGCCGCCGACATCGCCGAGGCGCGGGCGATGGGCGTCGAGGTCGGCGTGGTGATCGGCGGCGGCAACATCTTCCGCGGCGTCGCGGTGGCCTCCAAGGGCGGCGACCGCGTGACCGGCGACCACATGGGCATGCTGGCCACCGTCATCAACTCGCTGGCGCTGCGCACCTCGCTGACCAAGCTCGGCGTCGAGGCGGTGGTGCTGTCGGCCATCGCCATGCCGGAGATCTGCGAGAGCTTCTCGCAGCGCCAGGCGACCGGCTACATGAACGAGGGCAAGGTGGTGATCTTCGCCGGCGGCACCGGCAACCCGTTCTTCACCACCGATTCGGCAGCCGCGCTGCGCGCCGCCGAGATCGGTGCGGATGCGCTGTTCAAGGGCACGCAGGTCGACGGCGTCTATTCGGCCGATCCCAAGAAGGATCCGGGCGCGGTGCGCTACGAGCGCATCACCCACCAGGAGGTGCTGGCCAGGGGGCTCGCCATCATGGATACGGCCGCGATTGCGCTTGCGCGGGAAAACAACATTCCGATAATCGTCTATTCCATACACGAGCAGGGCGGCTTCGGCGCAATCCTGAGGGGCGGCGGCCACTGCACGGTCGTTTCCTGACGCGCCACCCATGGCGCCCGGATCGCGCCGGAAGTCCAAGGAGACAGAAGAATGAAGAGTGGAGACTATCAGGACATCAACCGGCGCATGGAAGGCGCTGTCGGCGCGTTCAAGAACGACATCGCCTCGCTGCGGACAGGGCGCGCCTCGGCCAACCTCCTCGATGCCGTCACCGTGCAGGCCTACGGCACGGCCATGCCGATCAACCAGGTCGCCAACGTCTCCGTGCCGGAGCCCCGCATGATCTCCGTGTCGGTGTGGGACAAGTCGATGGTGTCGGCGGTCGACCGCGCCATCCGCGAGGCCAATCTCGGCTTCAACCCCATCGTCGACGGCGTCAACCTGCGCATCCCGTTGCCCGAGCTCAACGAGCAGCGCCGCAAGGAACTGGCCAAGCTCGCCCACGGCTACGCCGAGAACGCCCGCGTCGCGATCCGGCACGTGCGGCGTGACGGCATGGACTATCTGAAGAAGGCGGAGAAGGACGGCGACATCGGCGAGGACGATCACCGCCGCGAGGCCGACCGGGTGCAGAAATTGACCGACGAGACCATCGCCCAGGTCGATTCCCTGCTGGCCGCCAAGGAAGCGGAGATCATGCAGGTTTGAGGGAGTCCGCCCTGCCGGACGCTGAAAGCGAGCGGAAGTGACCACGCCCGAGCACGTCGCGATCATCATGGACGGCAATGGCCGCTGGGCCAAGGCCCGGGGCCTGCCGCGCGTGGCCGGCCATCGCGCCGGCGTCGAGGCGTTGCGCGAAACGGTGCGCGTGGCCTCGGATCTCGGCATCTCCTGGCTGACCGTCTACGCCTTCTCCTCGGAGAACTGGTCGCGGCCCGCCGCCGAGGTCAGCGACCTGATGGGCCTGCTCAAGATCTTCATCCGCCGCGATCTCGCCGAGCTGCACCGCAACGGCGTGCGCGTGCGCATCATCGGCGACCGCGCCGGCCTGTCGCCCGACATCAACGGCCTTCTGGACGAGGCGGAGGCCCTGACGGCGGGCAACCGCATTCTCAACCTCGTCGTCGCCTTCAACTATGGCGGCCGCGACGAGATCGTGCGCGCGGCGCGCAAGATCGCGGAGGCGGTGCGGCGCGGCGAGCTGGCGAGCGAGGCGGTGTCGCCCGAACTGTTCGCGGCGCATCTGGACACGTTCGACATCCCCGACCCGGACCTCGTGATCCGCACCAGCGGCGAGCTGCGGCTGTCGAACTTCCTGCCCTGGCAGGCCGCCTACAGCGAGCTGGTCTTCATGCCCTGCTACTGGCCGGATTTCCGGCGCGACACCATGCTGGAGGCGCTCGAGCAATATGCCGCGCGCGAGCGGCGCTTCGGCGGCGTCGTCGCGCGGGGCATGGCATCGTGAGCGGCGAGGGCGGTCGTCTCAGCAATCTGCAATTGCGGATTGTCTCCTCCGTCGTCCTCGCGGCCGCCGTCCTGGGGCTGACCTGCCTCGGCGGCCTGCCCTTCCGGCTTCTCGCGGTCGCCATCGGCGCCGCCATGATGGTCGAATGGTGCGCGATGGCGGGCGAGGCCTGCTCCCGGCGCGGCGCCGCCATCGCCGGCGGCTTCCTGTGCGCCATGCTCCTGGCCATACTGGCCGGCCTGCCGGCCGAGCTGGTCTTTTCCCTTCTCGGCGCGGGCGTCGTGGCCAGCCTGGTGGACAGCCGCATCCGCCGCGAGCAGGTCTGGCCGGCGGCCGGGCTTGCCTATGCCGGCCTCTCGGCCGCGTCGCTCGCCTTCCTGCGCGGCTCGGACCAGGCCGGGCTGGTCGCGATCCTGTTCCTCTTCGCCGTCGTCTGGGCGACCGACGTGATGGCTTATTTCTGCGGCCGCGCGCTCGGCGGGCCGAAGCTCGCGCCGTCGATCTCGCCCGGCAAGACCCGCAGCGGCGCGGCCGGCGGCGCGCTGTTCGGGGTCCTGGCAGGTGTCGGCGTGGCGTTTGCGGCGGGCGCCAGCGTCCTGCTTCTCGCTCCCGCCGCGCTTCTGCTCTCCGTCGTCTCGCAGGCCGGCGACCTGTTCGAATCCTGGGTGAAGCGCCGTCACGGCAAGAAGGATTCTGGCGCGCTGATTCCCGGCCATGGCGGCGTCATGGACCGCGTCGACGGCCTCGTCGCCGCCGCGCTCGCGCTCTATGTGGTGGGCTGGCTGTCGGGAAGCGCCGACAACCCGGCGCAAGGCCTGTTGATGCGCTGACATGGCTAGTTTCCGTTTGGTCTTGGATTTGTCGATATTGTCGCGACACTGCGGCGCGGCCGGTCCTGTCCGGCGGCAAGAAGGGTAGGGCGGGGTCACTTGGACGGTTTCTTATCCGGGATATTCGGAACGCAGAGCCTGCTGATCGGCACCATCGTGCCGTTCCTCTTCGTCCTGACGGTCGTCGTCTTCATCCATGAGATGGGCCACTATCTCGTCGGCCGCTGGTGCGGCATCGGCGTCAAGGCCTTCTCCATCGGGTTCGGGCCGGAGCTGATCGGGTTCGACGATCGCCGCGGCACGCGCTGGAAGCTCTGCGCCGTCCCGCTCGGCGGCTATGTCAAGTTCGTCGGAGACGGCAGCGCCACCAGCGCGCCCGACGCGGACGAGACCGAGCAGCTGACCGACGACGAGAAGAAGGTCGCCTTCCACACCCAGCCGGTCTGGAAGCGGGCCGCCACCGTCGCGGCGGGGCCGGCCTTCAACTTCCTGCTGACCATCGTGGTCTTCGCCATGTTCTTCGGCATCTACGGCCGCGGCATTTCCGAGCCGGTGGTCGCCGAGGTGCAGCCCGGCAGCCCCGCGGCCATCGCCGGAATCATGCCGGGCGACCGTTTCGTGCGCGTCGACGGCACGCCGGTCGAGACCTTCGCCGACGTGCAGCGGCTGGTGCAGGGCCGAGCCGGCGATCCGATCACCTTCGTCATGCGACGCGACGGCGCGGAGATCGAGCTGGTCGCAACGCCGACGGTGTCGGAGCAGAAGGACGCGCTCGGCAACACGATCAAGGTCGGCCTGATCGGCGTGGTCAGCAATGCCGAGGTCGGGCAGATGCGGGTGATCGACTATTCGCCGCCGCAGGCCGTCGCGGAAGCGGTCAAGGAGACCGGCCATATCCTCGTGCGCACGGGGCAGTTCCTGAAGCGATTCGTGGTCGGCCGGGAGGACAAGTGCCAGCTCGGCGGCCCGGTCAAGATCGCCAAGATGTCGGGCCAGGCCGCGCAGCTCGGCTTCGAATGGCTGGTGCAGCTCATCGCCTTGCTCTCCGTCGGCATCGGCTTTCTTAACCTTCTGCCGATTCCGCCGCTGGACGGAGGCCATCTCCTCTTCTACGCCATCGAGGCGGTGAAGGGGCGGCCGGTGTCGGACCGGGCGATGGAGGCGGTCTACCGGGTCGGCCTGCTGCTCGTGCTCGGCTTCATGGGCTTCGTCTTCTGGAACGACCTCTTCGCCTGCTGAATCTTTAAGGAAATCCGCTGCTTCCGGCATTTGGTTGAGAGGGCGTTTACCATGAGCGGGTTTAGGCGTGACGCGAATGACACGGGACTCGTTTAAGTAAATGCAAATTAACCGGCACCCTTGCGTGTAGGGAAAATCCGGCTATTACGGTGACGGAGATCGATCGCATGCTCGGTTTTCTCGCCGTGGGGACAACGAGAAAAGGTAAATACGCCCTATGAAGGCAACTTCAGGTTTTGTCAGCGCCGTTTCCGCGGTCGCGCTTTCCGCGGCTCTGGTTGTGTCCGGCGCTACCGTTGTCCAGCTCGCGGGCGTGTCGGTGGCCGAGGCCGCCGTGGTGTCCTCCATCGACGTGCGTGGAAACCGGCGCGTCGACGCGCAGACCGTTCGCGGCTATGTGACCATAAAGCCCGGCGCCAACTTCTCCGCCTCCGACATCGACGAATCGGTGAAGCGCCTGTTCGGCACCGGCCTGTTCTCCGACGTCAGCATCAATCAGGTCGGCCGCACGCTGGTCGTGCAGGTCGCCGAGTACCAGGTCGTCAACCAGGTCATCTTCCAGGGCAACAAGAAGCAGAAGGATTCCCAGCTCGCGGGCATCGTGCAGCTCAAGCCGCGCAGCACCTTCTCGCCCGACCAGATGGAAAACGACGCGCAGGCGATCCGCGATTCCTACAGCCGCATCGGCCGCGACGACGCGGTGGTGAACGCGCGCACGATGGAGCTCGGCGACAACCGCGTGAACGTGATCTTCGAGATCCAGGAAGGCGGGCGCACCAAGATCGCGGCGATCAATTTCGTCGGCAACAGCGCCATCAGCGACCGGCGGCTGAAGAGCGTGATCTCCACCAAGCGCTCCAACATCCTGTCGCTGTTCATGCGCGACGACATCTACGACGAGAACCGCCTGCGCGCCGACGAGGAGGCGCTGCGCCGCTATTACTACAATCACGGCTATGCGGATTTCGAGGTCGTTTCCTCCAACGCCGAGCTGAACGAGGCCGAGAACGCGTACACCATCACCTTCACCATCAACGAGGGCGAGAAGTACAAGATCGGCGACGTCAGCGTCGACAGCTCCATCCCCGATATCGACGGCGCTTCGCTGATGCCGCTGGTCGAGACCTCGCCCGGCGAGACCTACAGCGCCAAGGAGGTCGAGGACACGATCATCGCGCTGACGGAGCGCGTGGCGGGCAACGGCTACGCCTTCGCGCAGGTGACGCCGCGCGGCGACCGCAATTTCGAGACCCGCACGATCTCCATCGTCTACACGATCGACCAGGGCGCCAAGACCTACATCGAGCGCATCGAGATCCGCGGCAACACCCGCACGCGCGACTTCGTGATCCGTCGTGAGTTCGACCTGAGCGAGGGCGACGCCTTCAACCAGGTTCTGGTCCAGCGCGCCAAGCGGCGGCTCGAAGCCCTCGATTTCTTCGAGCGCGTCGAGGTGTCGACCTCTCCGGGCTCGCAGCCCGACCAGGTGGTGCTGGTGGTCGACGTGGTGGACAAGTCGACGGGCGAGTTCGCGGTCGGAGCCGGATACTCGACGGGCGGCTCGAACGCCGGTCCGGTCATCGAAGGTTCCATCACTGAGCGCAATTTCCTCGGCCGCGGCCAGTTCATCCGCTTCTCGGCCGGCGGCGGCAAGAATTCGCGCGACTACATGCTGTCCTTCACCGAGCCCTATTTCCTCGGGCGGCGCATATCGGCCGGCTTCGACGTCTTCCGCACCTCGCGTCTCTATGACGACTACTCCATCGTCGCGATGGGCGGCACGGTGCGCTTCGGCCTGCCGATCACCGAGACCCTCTCGTCGCAGATCGCCTACAACTTCTCTCGGGAAGAGTACGCGCTGCGCAATTCCTGCGATGACGGCAACGGCAATCCGACCTGCGACATCTCGCCGGCGATCGTGAATGGCATTGCCACCAGCCCGTGGATCAAGTCCTCCGTGTCCGCGGCGCTGACCTACGACACGATCGACGACAAGAAGAGCCCGCACAACGGCATCTTCGCCAATGTGACGACCGAGGTGGCGGGTCTTGGCGGCGACGCCCAGTGGGTGAAGCTGACCGCGCGCGGAACCTATTACCAGACGCTTTCCGAGGAGATGGACATCGTCGGCATGGTCAGTCTTGGCGGCGGGCATATCGCCGGCTTCGGCAAGGACCTGCGCGTGTTCGACTACTTCTCGAGCAACGAGCGCATGATCCGCGGCTTCGAGTATGGCGGCATCGGCCCGGCCGACGTTCTGGCCAATGGCGACGTCAATCATCTCGGCGGGTCGAGCTATCTGAATGCCACGGCCGAGGCGCAGTTCCCGCTTCCGCTGATCGCCGAGAATTTCGGCCTGCGCGGCGCGGTGTTCGCCGATGCCGCGACCCTGTTCGGCAACAAGCTGGCGCAGGCGGACGCGTCGACCTCGATGAAGTGGCGCGCTTCCGTCGGCGCGGGCCTCATCTGGGACTCGCCCTTCGGCCCGCTGCGCGTCGACTACGCGGTGCCGCTCCTCAAGGAGAAGACGGACGAAGTGCAGGAATTCAATTTCGGCATTTCGACCCGCTTCTGAGCTTGAGCGGAAGCCCGAGCGGCGGCTTTCCGGGCCGCCGCCTTTCCTTGGATGACATCCTGAATGTCTGACCCGGTCTTCTTCGTGCCGTCTCGGCGCTTCACCGCCGCCGAGATCGCGGCCTTGACCGGAGCCGTGCTGACCAATCCCGACAAGGCGGATGTCGAGATCGACGGCATCGCGTCGGCGGCGGACGGCGGCGAGGGCAAGCTGGTCTTCGTGGAAGGACGCCGCAACGCCGCGCTTGCCGAAGAGGCGCGGGCGGCGGCCATCCTGTGCAGCGAGGATCTCGCGTCCCGCGCCGATCCCGCGATGGCCATCCTCGTCACATCCAGGCCGCAGGCCGCCTTCGCCAAGGTGGGCAGGTCGCTTTTCCGCGGATCGGCGCCCGGCGCGCAGACGGCGGAGACCGGCATCTCGCCCCTTGCAAGGGTCGATCCGTCGGCGCGCGTCGAGCCGGGCGCGATCATCGAGGCCGGCGCCGTCGTCGGGCCGCGCGCGGCGGTCGGAACGGGCACCGTGATCGCCTCCAATGCGGTGATCGGCCCCTCCTGCCAGATCGGGCGCGACGGCTATGTCGGCGCCAACGCCAGCATCGAATGCGCGCTGATCGGCGACCGCGTGGTCATTCATGCCGGCGCGGTGATCGGCCGCGCCGGTTTCGGCTTCGTGCCGGGCCCCAACGGGCCGGAGCGCGTTCCTCAGATCGGCCGCGTCATCATCCAGAACGACGTCGAGATCGGCGCCAACACCACCGTGGACCGTGGCGCGCTGGCCGACACGGTGATCGGCGAGGCGACGAAAATCGACAATCTCGTGCAGATCGCGCACAATGTGCGCATCGGCCGCGGCTGCCTCATCGCCGGTCATTGCGGGCTTTCCGGTTCCGTGACGCTGGGCGACCAGGTGATGCTCGGCGGGCGGGTCGGCATCGCCGATCACATCACGGTCGGCTCGCGCGTGCAGATCGCCGCCGCCGCCGGCGTCATGAACGACATTCCGGACGGCCAGCGCTGGGCCGGCGCGCCGGCCATGCCGATCCGCGACTTCTTCCGGCAGGTGGCGGCGGTGCAGGGGCTCGCCCGCAAACACAAGGATGCGAACGATGGCTGATGCCGCAGGCGAGGTTCTCGAATCGATCGACATCCTCGAGATCATGCGGCTCCTGCCGCATCGCTATCCCTTCCTGCTGATCGACCGCATCGTCGCCATCAGGGGCGACGAGCAGGCGGTCGGCATCAAGAACGTGACGATGAACGAGCCGCATTTCACCGGCCATTTTCCCGGCCAGCCGGTCATGCCGGGCGTGCTCATCATCGAGGCCATGGCGCAGACGGCCGGCGCCATCTGCATCCGCCGGAAGAAGGGCGACTCGCCCTCGCTGGTCTATTTCATGACCATCGACAACGCCAAGTTCCGCAAACCGGTCGTGCCGGGAGACAGGCTGGAGCTGCACGTGCGCAAAACCAAGAACAGGGGCAACATCTGGCGCTTCGCCTGCCATGCGGAGGTGGACGGCGCCAAGGTCGCCGAGGCGGAGATTTCCGCCATGCTGGCGGCGCCCGGCGCGGACTGACCCGGCACCATGGCGGAGACGAAGGTCCATCCGACGGCGATCGTGGAGCCGGGCGCGGCGCTCGGCGAGGGCGTCAGCATCGGCCCGTTCTGCCATGTCGGCGCGCAAGCCGTCCTGCACGACCGCGTCAGCCTGGCCGGCCATGTGTCGATCATGGGCGCGACGACGCTGGGCGAGGGCTGCACCGTCTATCCGATGGCCGTTCTCGGCGCGCCGCCGCAGAACACCAAGCACAAGGGCGGGCGCACCACGCTGGAGGTGGGCCGCAACTGCACCATCCGCGAAGGCGTGACGATGCATCTTGGCACCGACACCAGCCGTGGCCGCACCACCGTCGGCGACAACGGCAATTTCCTGGCCTACACCCACATCGCGCATGACTGCGCGGTCGGCAACAATGTTACAATGGCGAATGTCGCGACGCTGGGCGGACATGTCGTGGTGGACGATTTCGTCACGCTGGGCGGGCTCTGCGCCGTCCACCAGTTCTGCCACATCGGCCACCACGCCTTCGTCGGCGGCGGCGTCATGGTGCGGGGCAGCGTGATTCCCTACGGCATGATGGGTCCGGGAGGCCATCTGCAGGGCCTGAATCTCGTCGGGCTGAAGCGTTCCGGTCTGCCGCGCGCCAGCATCCACGAATTGCGGCGGGCCTACCGGCTGATCTTCGACAGGTCGCGGACCGTGGCCGAAAATCTCGCGCTCGCGGACGCGCAGTTCGCCGGCTCGGCCGTCGTCGCCGACATCATCGGCTTCATCCGCGCCGACGGCCATCGCCATCTTGCCGTGCCGGCGCTGTCCAGCGGCGGCGGAACCGATGACGACGAGCGCTGAGCGCCAACGCGTCTCGCTCGGCCCCGGCGACCGCGTCGCCGTCATAGCGGGCAGCGGCCGGTTGCCGGTCGACGTCGCCTCCGGTCTGGAAACGCTCGGCCAGAAGCCGTTCGTCGTCCTGCTGGACGGGGAGGCGGACGGCCCCGAACTGGCGGGCTACGAAACCGCGCGAATCCCGCTGGAGAATTTCGCCGCCATCCTGCCCGTCCTCAAGGAGCGCGGCGTCACTCACGTCGTCATGGCGGGCGGCATCGCGCGGCGGCCGGAGCTGCGCCGCCTGCGGCCGAGCTGGGCGCTTCTGACCATCCTGCCCCAGGTGATGCGCGCGCTTCGCGCCGGCGACGACGGCCTGCTCGCCAAGGCGGTGCGCATCCTGGAAGGCCGCGGGCTCACGGTGCTGGGCGCGCATGAGGTGGTGCCGGACCTGCTGGCGCAGGAGGGCCGGATCGGCACGCTCGATCCCTTGCCGGCCGACCGCCGCGACCTGGACGCCGCCTTCGCGGCCGCGCATGCCATCGGCGCGCTGGACATCGGGCAGGCGGCGGTGGCCGTGGGCGGACGCGTGGTGGCGCTCGAAGGCATAGAGGGCACGGACGACATGCTGGCCCGCGTCGGGAGCCTGCGGTCGCACGGCCGCATCGCCGGCGTCAAACGCGGCGTGCTGGTCAAATGCGCCAAGCCGAACCAGGAATTGCGCGCCGACCTTCCGGCGATCGGCCCGGCCACCGTGCTCGGCGCGCATGCGGCGGGGCTGGCCGGGATCGGCGTGGAGGCCGGCCGCTCGCTCGTCCTCGACCAGATGGAGGTCGTCCGGCAGGCCGATGCGCTCGGCCTGTTCGTCGTCGGCCTGCCGCCGCGGGGAGGTGCGGGATGAACGCGCCCCGCCCGATCCGGCTGGCCGTGGTGGCGGGCGAGGAGTCCGGCGACCTGCTCGGCGCCGACGTGGTCGACGCGCTTCGCCGCGCCGGCCATGAGGTGACGCTGGCCGGTGTCGGCGGCAGGCATCTGGAGGCGCGCGGCCTCGCCCCGCTTTTCGACGCGGACGAGATTGCGCTGATGGGGTTGACGCAGGTCGCGCTCGGCCTGCCGCGCCTGATCCGCCGCATCGGCCAGACGGCGCGCGCAGTCGTCGAGGCCAGGCCTGACTGCCTGCTGACCATCGACACGCCGGATTTCAGCCTGCGCGTGGCCAGGAAGGTGAGGGTGTCCGCGCCCGCCATTCCGACCGTCCACTATGTCAGCCCGAGCGTGTGGGCGTGGCGGCCGGGTCGCGCGGCGGCCATGCGCGCCTATGTCGATCGTCTGCTATGCGTGCTGCCCTTCGAGCCGGCCATGCTGGAAAAGCTCGGCGGCCCGCCCTCGACCTATGTCGGTCACCGGCTGACGGCCGAGCCGGGCCTGATGGCGGCGGCCGCGACGCAATCCGCCAAGGGCGCGCTGAACGGGAAGGCGGAAAGGACGCTGCTCGTTCTGCCGGGCTCGCGCCGCAGCGAGGTGTCGGCGCTGCTCGGGCCCTTCGGCGAGACGGTGCGGATCCTGGCGGAGAGGGGCTTTAGGCCGGACATCCTGCTGCCGACGCTGCCGCGCCTCGCCGGTCCGGTAAGGACGGCGGTCGCGGGCTGGGCGATCCAGCCGCGCGTCACCACCGGCGCGGAGGAGAAATGGCAGGCTTTCGCGCGGGCGGACGCCGCGCTGATCGCGTCGGGAACGGTGTCGCTGGAACTGGCGCTGGCGGGCGTCCCGATGCTGTCCTGCTACAGGCTGGACCCGCTGATGCGGATGGCGCAGGGGCTGGTGACCGTATGGTCGGCGCTGTTGCCCAACCTCATTGCCGACAGGCCGGTCGCGCCGGAATACTACAACCAGTTCGTCCGCCCCGACATGCTGGCCCGCGCGCTGGAGGCGCTGCTGGCCGACACGCCGATGCGCGACTGGCAAAAGCAAGGGCTGGCCGAGGTGGCCCGCCGCATGCGCACGGAAAGGCCGCCGGGCGAGACGGCGGCGGATATCCTGCTCGACCTGCTGGACAAGGGGCGGGCGAGGTGACAGCCCAAATGAAAAGGCGGCCCGAAAGGCCGCCTTCGTTGCATGGCCCGGCGTCCGGTCAGCGCTTGGCGATCGCCACGTAGTCGCGCGACGGCGAGCCGGTGTAGAGCTGGCGCGGGCGGCCGATCTTCTGCTCCGGATCCTCGATCATCTCGTTCCACTGGGAAATCCAGCCGACGGTGCGTGCCACGGCGAACAGCACGGTGAACATGGTGGTGGGGAACCCCAGCGCCTTCAGCGTGATGCCCGAGTAGAAGTCGACGTTCGGATACAGCTTCTTCTCGATGAAGTAGTCGTCGGTGAGCGCGATCTTTTCCAGCTCCATCGCCACGTCGAGCATCGGGTCGTCCTTGATGCCGAGCTCGCCGAGAACCTCGTGCGTGGTCTTCTGCATCAGGCGCGCGCGCGGGTCGTAGTTCTTGTAGACGCGATGACCGAAGCCCATCAGGCGGAACGGGTCGTTCTTGTCCTTGGCGCGGGCGATGAACTCGGGAATGCGGTCCACCGTGCCGATCTCGGCCAGCATGTTGAGGCAGGCCTCGTTGGCGCCGCCATGCGCGGGGCCCCACAGGCAGGCGATGCCGGCCGCGATGCAGGCGAACGGATTGGCGCCCGACGAGCCGGCGAGCCGCACGGTCGAGGTCGAGGCGTTCTGCTCGTGGTCGGCGTGCAGGATGAAGATGCGCTCCATCGCGCGCGCCAGCACCGGGTTGACCTTGTAATCCTCGCACGGCACGGCGAAGCACATGTGCAGGAAATTCGCGGCGTAGTTGAGGTCGTTCTTCGGGTAAACGAAGGGCTGGCCGATATGGTACTTGTAGGCCATCGCGGCGATGGTCGGCATCTTGGCGATCAGCCGGATGGAGGCGACCATGCGCTGATAGGGATCGGAGATGTCGGTCGAGTCGTGGTAGAAGGCCGACAGCGCGCCGACCACGCCGCACATGACCGCCATCGGATGCGCGTCGCGGCGGAAGCCGGTGAAGAAGCGCGACATCTGCTCGTGCACCATCGTGTGGCGCGTGACGCGATAGTCGAAATCCTCCTTCTGCGCCTTGGTGGGCAGATCGCCGTAGAGGAGCAGGTAGCAGACCTCCAGGAAGTCGCTGTGCTCGGCGAGCTGCTCGATCGGGTAGCCGCGATGCAGCAGAACGCCCTCGTCGCCGTCGATGAAGGTGATCTTGGATTCGCAGCTTGCCGTGGAGGTGAAGCCCGGATCGTAGGTGAACATGCCCGTCTGGGCATAGAGCTTGCCGATGTCGATGACCGCCGGCCCGACGCTGCCCGTTCGGATGGAGAATGCCGGTGACTTGCCGCCAACCTCAAGTTTCGCAGTCGATTCAGTCATCACAAACTCCCTTATCTGGCTGGCGACGATCTACCGATACAGGCGGCGCATGTCGAACCCGTGAAAGGTCCAAATCGCGCTGTTTCGGTCTGGAATTCACTGCTCGCCCCCGACTCTATGTTGCACTGCACGGGGATGGTTTCAATTCAAAAAATGACAGTGTTGTTGTCCTAATCGATTTGATCGGCGATGCGCGCCAGGCTTTCGTCGCGCCCCAGAACGGCAAGAACGTCGAACACGCCGGGCGACGTGGAACGGCCGGTCAATGCCGCCCTGAGCGGCTGCGCCACCGCGCCGAGCTTGAGGTTTTCGCGCGCGACGAGGTCGCGGATCGCGGCTTCGGCGGACGCCGCCGTCCAGTCGCCGCCGACCGCCGCGAGCGCGGCATGCGCCTTGGCCAGGATCGCCTTGTGCCCGCCGCCGAGCAGGGCGGCGGCCTTCTCGTCCGGTTGCAGCGGCCGTTCGGCGAACAGGAAGCCGGCGCTGTCGGCGAGTTCCACCAGCGTCTTGGCGCGCTCCTTGAGGCCGGGCATGGCGGCCAGAAGCTGCGCCCTGCGCCGGTCGTCCAGCCTGGCCGCGATCTCAGGGCCGCCGGGGAGATAGGGCAGCGTGTCGATCAGCGCCGTCGTCAATTCAGCATCGTCCATGCGACGCATGTGCAGGCCGTTCAGCGCTTCGAGCTTGGCGAAGTCGAAGCGCGCCGCGCCCTTGTTCACGTCGACGATGTCGAACCATTCGACCATCTGCTCGATGCTCATCACCTCGTCGTCGCCGTGGCTCCAGCCCAGCCGCGCCAGGTAGTTCAGCAGCGCCTTCGGCAGGTAGCCCATGGCGCGGTAGGCCTCGACGCCGAGCGCGCCATGGCGCTTGGAAAGCTTCGCCCCGTCGGCGCCGTGGATCAGGGGGATGTGCGACATCGCCGGGACGTCCCAGTCCATCGCCTTGTAGATGACGGTCTGGCGCGCCGCGTTGGTGAGATGGTCGTCGCCGCGGATGATGTGGGTGACGCCCATGTCGTGGTCGTCCACCACCACGGCATGCATGTAGGTCGGCACCCCGTCGGAACGCAGGATGATGAAGTCGTCGAGATCCTTGTTGGGAAAGCGCACCTCGCCCTGCACGAGGTCGTGCACCACGGTCTCGCCCTCGCGCGGCGCCTTGATGCGGATGACGGGTTTCACGCCTGCCGGCGCCTCGGACGGGTCGCGGTCGCGCCAGCTTCCGTCATAGCGCGGCGGGCGGCCTTCGGCGCGCGCCTTCTCGCGCATCGCATTGAGCTCTTCGGGCGATTCGTAGGCGCGATAGGCTTGGCCGCGCCGCACCAGTTCTTCGGCCACTTCACGATGCCGCTCCGCGCGCGCGAATTGCGAGACCGGCTCGCCGTCCCAGGTGAGGCCCAGCCACGACATGCCGTCGAGAATGGCGGCCGTCGCCGCTTCGGTCGAGCGCTCGCGGTCCGTATCCTCGATGCGCAGCAGCATGACGCCGCCGGCATGCTTGGAATAGAGCCAGTTGAACAGCGCCGTGCGCGCGCCGCCGATGTGCAGATAGCCGGTGGGCGAGGGGGCGAAACGGGTGACGATCGTGTCGGGCATCGAGCCTCGGCTTTGGAATGGATGGGTGCTGGCGCGAAGTCGCCGGTGATGTAGCATAGAGGGCCTGCCGCGCAAGAGGCGGCGGCCATGGGGATGGCGGTGGCGGAGCCGGGGCATCAGATCGAAGCAGGCGAACGCGCCCTGTTCGCGCGCGTCGACGGCCCGCCGCGCGACGGGCCGGCGCTCGCCGCCCGCGGCGTGACGCAGGAACTCCGGCTGGCTTTGGCAAACGGCCGGCTGCCAAAACAGCGCGCGTTGCAACCGTTGCCGCGCAAGCTGGGACGGGCCGCCGTCGCCGCCGCCGTCCTGGAATTCGAGCGCGGCCTCGCCTTCCTCCTTGCGCCGGTCGGCATGGGCATCGGCGCGATGTCCTATTTCTCGCTGGGCGAGGAGCCCGCCCTGCTGCCGCTCGTGGCCGGCGTGGCCTTGCTCGCACCGCTGTCGCTGGCGACCCGCTCGCGTCCGCTGCTCTGCCTCGCGCTGGCGGCGCTGCTGTTTTGCGTCCTTGGAGCCCTGTTCGCGAAGCTGGAGACGCTGCGGCGGAGCACGCCCATGCTGGGCGGCGAGATCTCCACCCTGCTGACCGCCGAGGTGGCCGGAATCGAGAGGCTGGCCAGCGGGCGCGTGCGCCTGACGCTCGACGTGCTGGACACCGCGCGGCCGCATCTGCGCTATGCGCCCGACCGCGTGCGCGTCACCGCCCGCCGGCTGCCCGACGGCGTGGCGCCCGGCGCGGTCGTTTCCGGGCTGGTGCGGCTGATGCCGCCATCGGGGCCCGTGCGGCCGGGAAGCTACGACTTTTCCTTCGAGAGTTTTTTCGACGGCGTCGGCGCAAGCGGCTTCTTCCTGCGCGATCCTGTCCTGGCGGACGCCCAGCCCGCGCCGGGGCTCGTGCACCGCATGGCGCGCGGCGTGGAACGGTTTCGCGTCGACGTCGCCGACCGCATCGCCGCCCGGATCGGCGGCTCGGACGGGCAGATCGCGGCGGCGCTGATGGTCGGCGTCCGGGCCGGCATTCCCGAGGAGATCAACGAGGCGCTGCGCCGCTCCGGCATCTATCATGTCATCTCAATTTCGGGCCTGCATATGGCGCTGGTGGCCGGAACCATCATGGGGCTGATGCGGGCCGGCTTCGCGCTGTTTCCCGGCTTCGCCTCGCGCCGCCCGGTGAAGAAGCTCGCCGCCGCGACCGCGCTGGCCGGCATCGCCCTCTATCTGTTCGTCTCCGGCGCGGAGGTGGCGGCGCAGCGCAGCTTCATCATGCTGGCCGTGATGCTGACGGCCGTGCTGTTCGACCGCGCCGCGCTGACCATGCGCAACCTCGCCATCTCCGCGATCGTCGTGCTGGCCTGGACCCCGCACGAGGCCATGGGGCCGAGCTTCCAGATGTCGTTCGCCGCGACGGCGGCGCTGGTCGGGGCCTATGCCATGTGGGCGCAGCATCGCCAGCGCCGGCAGCGGGCGCCGGTCCGGCACGGGCTCGCGCGCCGCGCGGCGGGTGCGTCGCTGAAGGCCGTCGCGGGGCTGGCGGCGACCTCCATCGTCGCGGGCGGCGCGACCGCGATCTATTCCGCCTACCACTTCCAGCAGATGCCGTCGCTCGGCCTGTTCACCAACCTGACGGCGATGCCCGTCGTCTCCGTCGTGGTGATGCCCTTCGGCGTTCTGGCGGCGCTGGCCATGCCGTTCGGGCTGGACGGGCCCTTTCTCGACATCATGGGCTACGGCATCGCGCTGACCGTGGCCATCGCCAGTTGGTTCGCCGAGCGTTCCCCCATCGACATGGTGGGCGCGATTTCCCCGGTCGCCGTCGTCCTGGTGACGCTGGCGCTGGTGGCGGCGACGCTGACCACGACATGGCTGCGGCTTGCCGCTTTGCCCCTCGCGCTCTGCGGCGGCCTGCTGATGCTGCGCGGCGCGCCGCCGGCCGTGCTCGTCAGCGAGGACGCGCGGCTGGTGGGCGTCGGCCTGGGCGACGGCCGCATCGCCGTCAACCGCGCCCGGCCCAACCAGTTCACCATCGAGAACTGGAAGCGTGCCGTGCTTGCCGGCACGGTGGTCAAGCCGGGAGAGACGTCCGGCTTCGCCTGTGTCGATGGCCTATGCACGGTCGCGGATGCGGAGAGCGGGCTCGTGGTGGCGCATGCGGCAAACGCGGCGGCCGCTGCGCGCGCCTGCGCTGCTGCTGCCCTCATCGTGGTCGACGACGCCACGGCCGGCGACATCTGCGCCGGCCGTGCCGTGACGGTCACGAAGCGCGATCTCGCGCGGCGAGGCGGCGCCGCCGTCTTCGCCGAAGCGGGGGAGGACGGCCGCCCGCTCCTTTCCGTCCGGCATGCCGTGTCCGAGCCCTACCGGCCTTGGCACGAACATCGCCGCTTCTCGCGCGAGGCGAGGGGCTTGCCGCCCTACGAACGCAAGCCGGCCGGGCAGGGCGCAGAGCGGGTGGAAGAGACCGCCGGCACCTGATATCGCGCCGTGGCAGGTTCTGAATACTGTGCCCGGACAGGAGGTGTGATGAAATCCGTGCAGCGCCTTGCCCTCGTCGCCGGCGGTCTCGCCGTTCTCGCCATAGTCGCGTTTCTCGGCCTGCGCGGCGGTGCGGACCGACCGGCCGGGCCTGCCGGACCGCCGGCGGCGACCGGCGCGCTCTATGCCGTCGTGCTGGAGCCGCAGCAGGCCATGCCGGCCATCGGCGAGATGAAGGACTGGGTTCTCACCCTGCGCCGTCCCGACGGGACGGCCGTGGACGGCGCGGCGATCGCCATCGACGGCGGCATGCCGGCGCACCGGCACGGCCTGCCGACGCGGCCGCAGGTCACGGCCGATCTCGGCGGCGGTCGCTATCGCGTCGAAGGGCTGAAATTCTCGATGGGCGGGCGCTGGGAACTGCGCTTCGATATTTCCGCCGCGCCGGGACCCGAAACCGTCACCGTCGTCCTGGATATGTGATCGGATGAAGGCCGTCGCCCATCTCCTTGCGCTGGCGACGATTTTCCTGGCCGGATGCAGCGATCTGAGCGACGGCGAACGGCGCGCGGCTGCCTCCATGGCGCTGTCGCGGCTTGCGCCGCCGCCGCCCGATCCGAGCAATGCCCATGCCGACGATCCCGCCGCCGCCGCGCTCGGCGCGACGCTGTTCTTCGACCAGCGGCTGAGCCGCAACGGCCAGGTCGCCTGCGGCACCTGCCACGTCATCGACCGCCAGTTCCAGGATGGCCTGCCGCTGGGCAGGGGCATCGGCACCACCGACCGCCGCACCATGCCGCTGGCCGGCATGGCCTGGAACGACTGGTTCTTCTGGGACGGACGGCGCGACAGCCTGTGGGCGCAGGCGCTGGTGCCGCTGGAGGACGCGCGCGAGCATGGCGGCACGCGCGCCGGCTACGCGCATTTCATGCAGGAGCAGTTCGGCGAGCGCTACGCGCGCATCTTCGGCCCGCTTCCCGATCTGTCCGGCCTTCCCGCCGAGGCGGGACCTTTCGGGTCGCCGGACGAGATCGCGGCCTGGAACCGCCTGACCCCGGAACAGCGCGACAGCATCGACAGCGTCTTCGCCAATATCGGCAAGGCGATCGCCGCCTTCGAGCGCTCGCTGGCGCATGCCGAAACGCGCTTCGACCGCTTCGCCGATGCGATCGCCGCCGGCAAGCGCCCGGAGGGCAATGCCGCGCTCAGCGCGGAGGAACTGGCCGGGCTGAAAATCTTCCTCGGCAAGGGCCAATGCGCGACCTGCCACACCGGTCCGCGCTTCACCGACGGTTCCTTCCACAACACGGGCGTCCCGCCGGCGGCGGGCCTGCCGGCCGATTCCGGCCGCGCCGGCGCGCTGGACGAGGTGGAGGCCGATCCGTTCAACTGTCTCGGCCCGCACAGCGATTCCGGGCCGCAGGCCTGCGGCGAGCTGCGCTTCATGGCGCGGGGCGAGGGTCTCGTGCGGGCCTACAAGACGCCCTCGCTGCGCGGCGCGGCGGCGCGTCCGCCCTACATGCATGCCGGCCAGTTCGCCACGCTCGACGAGGTGCTGGACCACTATGCGCGCGCGCCGGCGGCGCCGGCCGGCGTCAGCGAACTCCACGCCTTCCCGCTGTCGGAGCGCGAGCGGGCGCAGCTCATCGCCTTCCTGAAGACGCTGGACGACCCTACCGGTCCTTGACCGTCTCCATCGCCACGAAGGTCGATGTCTGCGAGACGTGCGGCAAGGCGGATATGCGCTCGCCGAGCACGCGGCGGTACGAGGCGATGTCCTTCGTCCGCACCTTCAGAAGGTAGTCGAAGCCCGCCGCCATCATGTGGCACTGCTCGATCTCCGGCACCGCCAGCACGGCGCGGTTGAAGGCATCCAGCGCCGCCGAGCGCGTGTCGGACAGCTTGACCTGCACGAAGGCCACGTGACCCTCGCCGATGCGCTCGCGATCCACGATGGCCGCGTAGCCCCGGATGACGCCGTCTTTCTCGAGCTTGCGCACCCGTGCCTGCACCGGCGACTTCGACAGCCCGACCCGCGCGGCCAGCTCGGCCATGGACAGCCGTCCCTCGCGGGAGAGCGCTGCGAGAATGTTGAGGTCGAGCCGGTCCATCTGTTCGTCCTGACTGATCGAAGAATTCAGGTCATCATGGCAGAATTCGGAAGAAAGATCAGTCCGTATCGCTCGTTTCGGCGGCAATATCGAAACGCCCCCGATCACTCCGCCATGCTAGCCTGCGTGTAGGTCAACCTCCGTCCATCGAGGCATTCGCCATGGCTCCGCTCGAAGCGCTGCGTCACGACATCCGCGCCAATACACTGCCCGATGAAGGCGAGGCCCTCGCGCTGCTGGTCGCCCAGGCAGAGCTGGACGGAGCGGCGCGCGAGGCGATCTCGCGCCGCGCCGCCGATCTGGTGCGGCAGGTGCGCGCCTCCGCCGATCCCCGGCTGATGGAGGTCTTCCTGTCGGCATACGGCCTGTCGACCAAGGAGGGCGTGGCGCTGATGTGCCTGGCGGAGGCGCTGCTGCGCGTGCCGGACACCGAGACCGTGGACGAGCTGATCCGCGACAAGATCGTGCCGCACGACTGGTCGGCGCATTCGGGCGGCTCGTCCTCGATCTTCGTCAACGCCTCGACCTGGGCGCTGATGCTGACCGGACGCGTGCTGGACGAGGGCGAAGGCTCCGTCGAGCGCACGTTGCGCGGCATGGTGCGCCGGCTGGGCGAGCCGGTGATCCGCACGGCGGTGGCCGCCGCCATGCGCGAAATGGGAGACCAGTTCGTGCTGGGGCGCACCATCGCCGAGGCGGTGAAGCGCGGCCGCGACATGACGGCCAAGGGCTATCTCTATTCCTACGACATGCTGGGCGAGGCCGCGCGGACGGAGGCTGACGCGCTGCGCTACTTTCGCGCCTACGAGAACGCCATCCGTTCGCTCGCCGCGACATCGACGGGCGACGACATCCGGAAAAACCCCGGCATCTCGGTGAAGCTGTCGGCGCTGCACCCGCGCTACGAGCAGTCGCAGCGCGAAACCATGCTGCCGGTCATGGGCGAACGCCTGCTGGCCCTGGCGCAGGCCGCCAAGGCGTCGCGCATGGGCCTCAACGTGGACGCCGAGGAGGCCGACCGGCTGGACCTTTCGCTCGACGTGATCGAGCGCGTGCTGGCCGACCCCTCGCTCGCCGGCTGGGACGGGTTCGGCGTCGTCGTCCAGGCCTACGGTTTTCGCGCCCCCTTCGTGATCGACTGGCTGGCGGCGCTGGCCGGCCGGCTGGACCGGCGCATCATGGTGCGGCTGGTGAAGGGCGCCTACTGGGACACCGAGATCAAGCGCGCCCAGGTGCTGGGGCTGGCCGGCTACCCGGTGTTCACCCGCAAGCCGAACACCGACGTCTCCTACATCGCCTGCGCGCGCAAGCTGCTCGGGCATGGCGGCCGCATCTACCCGCAATTCGCCACGCACAACGCGCACACGGTGGCGGCGATCCTCGCCATGGCGGCCGATCGCGATTCCTTCGAGTTCCAGCGCCTGCACGGCATGGGCGAGCAACTGCATGAAGCCGTGCGTAGAACGGAAGGCACGCGGTGCCGCATCTACGCGCCCGTCGGCGCGCATTCCGATCTGCTGGCCTATCTGGTGCGCCGGCTGCTGGAGAACGGCGCGAACTCCTCCTTCGTGCATCAGCTTACCGACGAGGACGTGCCGCCGGAGGAGATCGCGCGCGACCCGTTCGCGACCGTTCTGGAGCAGGGGCCGGCGGCCAACACGGCGATTCCGCTGCCCTCCGGCCTGTTCGGTCCGGGCCGCCGCAATTCCCGCGGCCATGATATCACCGACCCGGCCGAACTGGGGGATATCGAGGAGAAGCGCCAAAAATTCGCCGGCGAGGCGCTGTGGCGCGCACGCACGGAGCCGGGAAGGCCGGGCCGTCCGGTCCGCAACCCGGCGCGGCCCTCCGAGGTCGTCGGCGTCGTGGCGGAGGCCAGTGCCCGGGAGGTCGATGAAGCGGTCGGCATCGCCGTGGCGGCGCATCCCGCATGGGCGGCGCGACCGGTGAGCGAGCGCGCCGACATCCTGCGCCGCGCGGCCGTCCTCTACGAGCAGAACGCCGTCGAGTTCTTCGCGCTGTGCACCCGCGAGGCGGGCAAGACGCTTGCCGACGGCGTGGCGGAGGTGCGCGAAGCGGTCGATTTCCTGCGCTACTACGCGGCGGAAGCCGTGAATGCCGAGCCGGTCTCGGAGGCGCGCGGCGCGATCATCTGCATCTCGCCGTGGAATTTCCCGCTGGCGATCTTCACCGGGCAGGTCGCCGCCGCGCTGGCCACCGGCAACAGCGTGCTGGCCAAGCCGGCGGAGCAGACGCCGCTGATCGCCGCGCGCGCGGTGGAACTGCTGCATGAGGCCGGCGTGCCGCGCGACGTGCTCCAGCTTCTGGCGGGCGACGGGCCCTCGGTCGGCGCGCCGCTGACGGCCGATCCGCGCATCGCCGGCGTCTGCTTCACCGGCTCGACCGAGGTCGCCCGCGCGATCGAGCGGCAGCTCGCCAGGACGGCCGCGCCGGACGCCATGCTGATCGCCGAGACGGGCGGGCTGAACGCCATGATCGTGGATTCGACCGCGCTGCCGGAGCAGGCGGTGCGCGACATTCTCGCCTCGGCCTTCCAGAGCGCCGGCCAGCGCTGCTCGGCGCTGCGCATCCTCTATGTTCAGAAGGATGTGGAGGCGAAGGTCATGGAGATGCTGACGGGCGCGCTGAAGACGCTGACGGTGGGCGATCCCTGGCATATCGCCACCGATGTCGGGCCGCTGATCGACGCGGAGGCGCGGGACTCGATTGCCGCCTATTGCGCGGCGATGGAGGCAAAGGGCAAGCTCGTCGCGAAGATCGATGCGCCGCAGGACGGCCTGTTCGTGCCGCCGCAGATTTTCCGGGTCGCGGGCATCGAGGAGATGGAGCGCGAGATCTTCGGTCCGGTGCTGCATGTCGCCACCTTCGAGGCCGACGAGATCGACCGCGTCATCGCCGCGATCAACGCGACGGGGTTTGGGCTGACCTTCGGCCTGCACACGCGCATCGAGGCGCGCGTGCAGCGCATCGTCGACGGCATCCACGCCGGCAACATCTACGTCAACCGCAACCAGATCGGCGCGGTGGTCGGCGCGCAGCCCTTTGGCGGGGAGGGGCTGTCGGGCACCGGCCCGAAAGCGGGCGGGCCGCATTATCTGCGGCGTTTCCGCAGGACCGCGCGGGGACATGCGGCGGCCGGCGAAGGCCGGCCGGTCGGGGCGACCGAGCTTGCCGCCGCCATGCCCGACCCGTCGGCCGGCGGCTGGTCGACGCGAACCGACCGCGTGCCGGCGCTGCGCAAGCTGCTGCGCGGCAAGGCGGCCGCCGCCATCGCCGCCGCGGCAGGACTGGATTTCGGCCCCGTCGATCTGCCCGGACCGACCGGCGAAGCCAATTCGCTCGCCCTGTTCCCGCGCGGCAGGGTCCTGTGCCTGGGGCCGGACGCGGAGACGCTGCTGACGCAGGCCGTTCAGGCGTTGGCCGCCGGCAACGCCGTGCTGGCGGTCGCGCCCGGCGCGCCGGCGGCTCTGTCCGCGCTGCTCGGCAAGGGACTGCCGGTCGCGGCGCTGGACGGCCGGGCGGACATGGAGGCCCTGCGCACGGCCCCGCTAGATGTCGCGGCCTTCTGCGGCGAAGCGGAGGCGATGCGAAGGGTGCGCGAGGCGCTCGCCGGCCGCGACGGCTCCATCGTGCCGCTGGTCGGCGAAATCCTCTATCCGGCCGCCTACGCGCACGAACGCTCGGTCTGCGTCGACACCACCGCAGCCGGCGGCAATGCGAGCCTTCTGGCCGGCGCCGGCTAGGCGCCGTCGACCGACTCGAAACCCTCGAACTGGGGGTGGCCGAGATAAAGCCCGTCCTTGGAGCCGGCATTGCGATGCGCGGCGCGGAAATTCTCCGATTTCGTCCAGGCGGTGAAGTCCTCGCGCGATTCCCAGATCGTATGCGAGGCGAACAGCGTGTAGCCTTCCGCCTCGTTCGCGCCGCCGCGCAGGAGATGGAAGCTGCGAAAGCCCTTCATCTGCGAAAGCCGTGAATCGCGTCCCTTCCAGACGTCCTCGAATTCCTCCTCGCGGCCGGCGGCAACCTTGAAGCGGTTCATGGCGACGAACATGGCGATTCCTTTCGAGGCTTCATGCGCATCCCCTTCATAGCATGCCGCCCGTCCTGCGGCAGGCGCGCCATGGTCGCGGTTCACAGGCCGAAGGTGATCGCCGTCTTGGACACCGGCCTGAGCTGCCGCACGCAGGCATTGGGCTGCACGTCGGCGCCCTCGCAGGCCGTGACCGTGTTGATCAGCACGCGGCTGAGCTTCGCGCAGTCCACGCCCGGAAGGTCGAAGCGCGTGACTTTGGTCTTGCCGGCCGGCAGCTCGTTGAAGTCCAGGACGGCCATGCGGTCGACCACGCCCGCCTCGTTGAACAAGGCGATCTCGAAGGCGGCCTTGGTCAGGTCGGAGCCCAGCGCGTTCGTCACCACATAGGTGAGGCGGCAGCCGCGCTCCGACGACTGCGCCGCGTTCAGCTCGAGATGCAGCGCCGGGTCCGGCGCGGTCGCCTGGGCGCGCGCCGGACCCGACGAAAGCGGCCCGGTCAGGGAGGTCAGGGCGACCGTGGCCACGATGGCGATGCGGAGGGAGGCACGAGCCGGGAAAGGGCCGATCCGATCTTGTCTGCAATCCGCCCGCTTCATCACCCGCCTCCGTTTGCCTGCTTCATGCCGAGCCCGTCAAAAACATGACTGAGAAACTCCGGTATTGCCACCGCTATAAAACATGATAGGAATAGTCAAGATTTTGGAGCGTCGCGACGTCGGATTTCCGAGCGCACACGGACTGGAGAGGGATCGATCGATGAACAGCCACAATCCGGGCAGCTTCTACAGCCGCACCCGCCTGTCCATGCCGCGCCCCGAGGGCGCGCC
>JAPUFC010000097.1:167313-304195 GCA_027492275.1 Mesorhizobium sp.
GCTCCGCGTCGCGAACTCGTGTTGTAGCTCTCTTGTTCGTTACACCCCAACATTGGCGTCATCGTTGACGCCCGCCCCCCCTTCTCGACGCGCCGCGCGGCGGGCGCGCCCGTCCCGCTCTCTCCGGCGCCGTCGCGCGCGCCGTCCAAGACGGTGTCGAGCAAGGATCTGTTCGAGGGGTCCTTCGAGATCGGCATCGACCATCGCGGTGCGATGTACCGGCTGAAGATCACCCGCCAGGGCAAGCTGATCCTCAACAAATAGAGACATCCCGACGAGGGGTGCGGCCCTGATCGGGCGAAGTCGGCGGCCACCGGCTTCGCCCGATCTTGTTTTGCGCCGAAAACGCTTTCGGCGCAGAGCCTTAGCTGGCGGCCTTCATCTCGATGGGCTCGATGCCCAGAACGCCGCGCAGGTCCACGCGCGCGGCGGCGAGGTCGGCGATCGAATGCCGCGCCAGCACCTCGAAGAAGGCGCCGAGCGCCTCGCGCAGCGCGGCGTTCAGGCCGCAGCTATCGACCAGCGGGCATTCCACCGCGTCGTTCTCGAAGCATTCCGCCATGGCGAAATTGTCCTCCGTTACCCGCACCACGTCGAACAGGTTGATCGTCTCGGCCGGCCGGCCGAGCCGCACGCCGCCGTTGCGACCGCGCACCGTCTCCACCAGCCTCGCCTCCACGAGCGGCTGCAGGATCTTGAACAGGAACAGCTCCGACACCGAATAGGCGGCCGCGATCTCCGGGATGCGGCTGAGCCGGTCCTTGTTGGCGGCGCAATACATGAGGATGCGCACGGCATAGTTGGTCTGTCGGGTCAGTCGCATCGTCGGGAACCTCGCGAAGGTGAGCCGAATATGGCGTATAGTTTGGAATAATTCCAGATCGACGTGGCTTCGCGGTGTGGAAATGCGTGGCTGCGCCCAAAGTTGAATGTACGCTGACGTTTCCGGGTAGCATGTTCAGGTGGTCGGCGAACAGCCGATTTCCGTTTTCAAACGCCGTGTTCGGTGCTTGTATATGCCGACGCGGCTACCGGGACCGCTCGCCCAGGCAGCTTTGGGTACCTAGGGAGGGATCATGTCGGATATTTCGCTTGTCGTGAACGGCAGGAACGTCAGCGCGTCCGTCGAGGACCGCACGCTTCTCGTCAATTTCCTAAGGGAACATCTCGGCCTCACGGGCACCCATGTCGGCTGCGACACGTCGCAATGCGGCGCCTGCGTCGTCCATGTCGACGGACGGTCGGTGAAGTCGTGCACCATGCTGGCCGCCCAGGCGGACGGCGCGGCGGTGCTGACCATCGAGGGGCTGGCGGACGGCGCGACCCTGCATCCCGTCCAGGCGGCCTTCCGCGAGCATCACGGTCTGCAATGCGGCTTCTGCACGCCGGGCATGATCATGGCCGCGACCGACATGATCCGCCGCCATCCCGAAGGGCTGGACGAGAAGACCGTGCGCGCGGAGCTCGAGGGCAACATCTGCCGCTGCACCGGCTATCACAATATCGTCAAGGCGATCCTGGCCGCCGCGCAGGCGATGGCGGGCGGCGCCGCGAAAGCGGCATAGTCAATGGTGAACAGTGAATGGTGAATGGCCTTTCGACAGGCGCGGTTTTGACCATTCGCCATTTTCCCGTTCACCATTCACCGGTTTCTCTGGGAGGAGAACTCTGATGGGCATGGAAGGCATCGGCGCCCGCGTGGCGCGCAAGGAAGACAAGCGCTTCATCACCGGCGCCGGACGCTACACCGACGACATGGTCGTGCCCGGCATGAAGCACGCGGCCTTCGTGCGCAGCCCGCATGCCCACGCCGACATCACCGGCATCGACGTGGCGGCGGCGCGCAGGATGCCGGGCGTCATCGGCGTGCTGACGGGCCGGGAGCTGAAGACCGACGGCATCGGCAATCTGATCTGCGGCTGGATGATCCATTCCAAGGACGGCACGCCGATGAAGATGGGCGCATGGTCGCCGCTGGCGGTGGACCGCGTGCGCTATGTCGGCGACGCGGTGGCGATTGTGGTGGCCGACACCAAGGCGCAGGCGCGCGACGCCGCCGAGGCGGTCGAGGTGTCCTACGCCGAGCGGCCGGCCGTGACCCAGGCGCTCGACGCGCTGAAGCCCGGCGCGCCGCAGCTTCATCCCGAAGCCGAAGGCAATCTGATCTTCGACTGGGAGATCGGCGATTCGAAAGCCGCCGACGCGGCGATCGCGAAAGCCGCGCATGTGACGAAGGTCCATATCGTCAACAACCGGCTGGTGCCCAACGCCATGGAGCCGCGCGCCGCGCTCGGCGTGTACGACAAGGCCGAGGATCACTACACCTGCTGGACGACCTCGCAGAACCCGCATGTCGCGCGCCTCGTGATGAGCGCCTTCTACAACGTCGCCCCGGAGAACAAGCTGCGCGTCATCGCTCCAGACGTCGGCGGCGGATTTGGCTCGAAAATCTACATTTATCCGGAAGAAATCGTCTGCCTGTGGGCCTCCAAGAAGACCGGCGTACCGGTGAAATGGGTGGCCGACCGCACCGAGAGCTTCTTGACCGACGCGCATGGCCGCGACCATGTCTCGGAGGTGCAGATGGCGTTCGACGCCGACAACCGCATGATCGGCCTGAAGGTCGACACGGTCGCCAATCTCGGCGCCTACATGTCGCTGTTCTCCTCCTGCGTGCCGACCTACCTCTATGCGACGCTGCTGTCGGGCCAGTATGCTATCCCCGCGATCCATTGCAACGTGCGCACCGTCTACACCAACACCGCGCCGGTCGACGCCTATCGCGGCGCCGGCCGTCCGGAGGCGACCTATCTGCTGGAACGCACGGTCGAGACGGCCGCGCGCGAGCTCGGCGTCTCTCCGGCCGACTTGCGCAGAAAAAACTTTGTCACGCAGTTCCCCTACCAGACGCCGGTCATCATGAACTATGACGCCGGCGACTACGCCGCCTCGCTCGACGCGGCGATGAAGGCCGCCGACTACGCCGGCTTCCCCGCGCGCAAGGCGGCGGCGAAGGCGAAAGGCAAGCTGCGTGGCATCGGCATGAGCTGCTACATCGAGGCCTGCGGCATCGCGCCCTCGGCCGCCGTCGGCTCGCTCGGCGCGGGCGTCGGCCTGTGGGAATCGGCCGAGGTGCGCGTCAACGCCGTCGGCACGATCGAGGTGCTGACGGGCTCGCACAGCCACGGGCAAGGGCACGAGACGACCTTCGCCCAGCTCGTGGCCGGCCGGCTCGGCGTGCCGATCGATTCGGTGTCGATCATCCACGGCGACACCGACAAGGTGCAGATGGGCATGGGAACCTACGGCTCGCGCTCCGGCGCGGTCGGCATGAGCGCCATCGCCAAGGCGCTCGACAAGGTCGAGGCCAAGGCCAGGAAGATCGCCGCGCATCTGATGGAGGCCGACGAGGCCGACGTGGTGGTCGAGAACGGCGCGCTGAAGGTCGCGGGCACCGACAAGAGCGTGCCCTGGTTCCAGGTGGCGCTCGCCGCCTACACCGCGCACAACCTGCCGGCCGGCATGGAGCCGGGACTGAAGGAGACCTCCTTCTACGATCCGAGCAACTTCACCTTCCCGGCGGGCTGCTACATCTGCGAGGTCGAGATCGATCCCGACACCGGCCTCACGCACATCTTGCAGTTCGTGGCCGCGGACGATTTCGGCAACATCATCAACCCGATGATCGTCGAGGGGCAGGTGCATGGCGGCATCGCGCAGGGTGTCGGCCAGGCGCTTCTGGAGGGCGCGATCTACAACGAGGACGGCCAGCTCCTGACCGCGAGCTACATGGACTACACCATGCCGCGCGCCGACGACCTGCCGTCCTTCGTCGTGTCGACCTCGAACACGCCGTGTCCCGGCAACCCGCTGGGCATCAAGGGCTGCGGCGAGGCCGGAGCCATCGGCTCGCCGCCGGCCGTCATGAACGCTATCACGGACGCCATCGGCGACAACGGCCTGACCATGCCGGCGACGCCGCAGAAGGTCTGGGCGGCGATCCGCTCCGCCGCGAAGCACTGAACAGCGAGGACCCGATGTACGCGACCAACTACCATCGCCCGAAATCGCTCGCCGAGGCGGCCGAACTGGCCCGAAGCGCCGACGCCAAATATCTGTCCGGAGGCATGACGCTGATCCCGGCCATGAAGACGCGGCTGGCCGCTCCCTCCGACGTCATCGACCTGACCCATATCGCCGAGCTGAAAGGCGTGACCGTCTCGGGCCGGTCCGTGACCATCGGCGCGGCGACCACGCATTTCGACGTGGCGAACAATGCCGAACTGAAACGCGTCTGCCCCGCGATCTGCCATCTGGCCGCCCATATCGGCGACCCGCATGTGCGCCATCGCGGCACGATCGGCGGCTCCATCTCGAACAACGACCCCGCCGCAGACTATCCGTCGGCCATGCTGGCGCTCGATGCGATCATCGTCACCGACCGGCGCGAGATCGCCGCGCAGGACTTCTTCACCGGCCTGTTCGAGACGGCGCTGGAGGACGGCGAGATCGTCAAGGCGGTCAGGTTCGACGCTCCCGAAAAAGCCGGTTACGCCAAGTTCCCCAATCCCGCCTCGCGCTACGCGATGACGGGTGTGTTCGTGGCCAGGGGCGGGGACGGCGTGAAGGTCGCGGTGACCGGGGCAGGGGACAATGGCGTCTTCCGCGCCACGGACATCGAGGCGGCGCTGGCGCGCGGTTTCGACCCGGCCGCGCTGCAAGGCGTCACCATTCCGGCCGACGGCATGATGAGCGACTTGCACGCCTCGTCGGAATACCGCGCCAACCTCGTCGTGGTGATGGCGAAGCGGGCCGTCGCCGCGGCGCTCGCTTAAGGGAAATAGCTACCGGCAGACCGTGCGGGTGCTGTTGCCGTAGATCTGCAATTGGCAGTTGCTGTCCATGCGCGGCACGGCGGGACGTTCGATGCGGGTGTTGGAATCCCGCTCCTGCTGCCGGTAGTTTTGCTGCTGGTCCTGGAAATTCTGTCGGTTCTGCCTGTTTTGCAGGGTCTGCAGCTCGTTCAGCGGCGCGGTCTGGCGCAACTGGAGCGAACCAGGGCGATTGAGGTCGACGCCCTGCGCCAGCGCGCCGGCCGGCAGCATCGAAAAGGCGGCGAACAGGGCGGCGGCGAGCGTCGGAGTTTTTTTCGGCATCGGCATGGTCTCCTGACCCTTAAATAGGTCGGACCCTCGCGACGTTCCATGCGCCGCGCGCGATCGTGACCGGTCAGCGCTTTCCCTTCGCCTGCTGCCACAGCGCTTCCATCTCGTCCAGCGTGGCGGACTGGAGGCTGCCGCCCGACCCCTCCAGCGCGCGTTCGACATGGTGGAAGCGGTCGCGGAACTTGGCGTTCGTGCCGGACAGCGCGGCTTCCGCGTCGATGCCCAGATGGCGGCCGAAATTGACGAGCGCGAACAGCACATCGCCGAATTCGTCCTGCATGGCGGCCGTCTCGCCCTTCGCCATCGCCTCGCGCAGTTCGCCGATCTCCTCCTCGATCTTGGCCAGGATCGGCGCCGCCTCGCTCCAGTCGAACCCGACCTTGGCGGCCTTCTGCTGCAGCTTCAGCGCCCGGGTCAGCGCCGGGAAGTTGGAAGGCACGTCGTCCAAAAAACCCTTGCGCTGCTCTTCCGGCAGGCCGCGCGCCATGCGCCGGGCGGCCTTTTCCGCCTTTTCCTCCGCCTTGATCCTGTCCCACATGCCCTTGGCCATGCCGGCGCCGCGCGCCGTCTCGTCGCCGAAGACGTGCGGATGCCGGCGGATCATCTTGGTGGTGATCGCCTCGACCACGTCGCCGAAGGCGAACGCGCCGTCCTCCTCGGCCATGCGCGCGTGATAGACGACCTGCAGCAGAAGATCGCCGAGCTCCTCGCGCAGATCGTCCATGTCGCCGCGCCCGATTGCATCGGCCACCTCGTAGGCCTCCTCGATCGTGTAGGGCGCGATGCTCCTGAAATCCTGCTCCACGTCCCAGGGACAGCCGGTCTGCGGCGCGCGCAGCGCCGCCATGATCTCGACGAGGCGGCTGATGTCGTGGGACGGTGTCATGAGCCCATCCTATCCCGCCGCCGCGCCTTCCGTCACGGCCCGTCCGGCGTGCCGGGGCGTTTTCCCACAACCGGCCTTGTGCCGGCAGCGCCCGGTTCCTATGACTTTGCCGTTCCAGAGGAAGCGGCCCCGCCGCCCATGGTCTTGGATGACTGGCACCGTTGCCGCCCGTTCTGTCGGCTTCTTCGCCCGCCGCTGGCGACGCGAGGTGTCGCTCGGCCGGCTGCTCTGGCTGGACATGCTTCTGGTCGGCTCGGCATTGAACGTCGCGGCCGCCTTCGCCGGCCTGATGGCGCTGGGCTTCAAGGCGGGCCTTCCGGTCGCCCTCGCGCTCATGCACGCGCCGCTGCCCTACAACATCTTCCTCGTCGCGGCGGTGTGGCGCAGGGCCGACCGCGCGCCGCCCGCCGCCGCGGCCTCGGCGCGCGCCGCCGCCGCACTGTGGCTGCTCGCCTCGATGCTGATCTGACGCCGCGTTGCACGCTCTCCGGATGAAACGGCAGGGGCGACCAAGCACCGCCGGCCGATCGGGCAGTTGCGGCAATCGGCGCGATCGGCGCGGCAGATGGTCTGCCCCAGACGTTTCACAAGAACATGGAGTTCCGCAAGATCGGCGGCGCTCCAGTCGGGCAGCGTTTCCATCGTCAGGCCATAGGCGGTTTCCGTGTCGGCCTTGCTTGGGACGGACCCGAACCGGCGCAATATCCTCAGAATATGCATGTCCACCACGAAGGCCGGCATGCGCAATGTACTGAAGTTGAGGGTGGACGCCGAAACCTTTCGCCCTACGCCCGGCAGGCGCTCCAGCCAGGCAAGCGCTTTCGCGACGCTCAAACCGCCGAGAACGGTCAGGTCGAAATCCGGGCGACAGGCCGCTATCGCATCGAGGGCGCCGCGAAGATGTCGCGCCTTCACGTCGGGAAAGGTCACGTCATCGATGACGGCCTCGATGTCGGCAGCCGTTGCGCATGCGAGATCGGACCATTCAGGATAGGCGCCGACAAGACGCCGATAGGCGGCCAAAGAGATTTCGTCACGCGTGCGCCCGCTGATGATGGATTTCACCAACTGGCCGATGGGGCTTCTGGCATGGATAGGTTCAGGGCGGCCGAAGCAGGAGATCAGCCGATCCCGCACCCACTCCATATCCTCGGCGGCTCCGAAAACAAACGCCATCTGCATGCCTGATATTGCGAACAAAACAGGAACATTGCAAGATGGAAAATCGTCTGGCGATCAACGACAACTGCCGGTGAATCCGGTCTGCCGTCGACGGGATGACGATCCGTGAAGTTCCTTTCCCGGCGGGAACGTTATCGTCCATCCGGCGTTCTCGCGATCAGGAGGATTCCGAGATGCGCCCCGTCAAAAACTTCCTGAGCGAACTCGCTCGCAGATGGACCCATCGCCCGCCTGATCCGGTGGAATTCAGCCAAGGCGTCGGGCAGCGAAAGCCGCTCCGCGCCCCACGGCCACGGCAGCAGCCAGCCCCCTATCGTCCCAAGCCTCGGTCGGACATCGTCTCGCATCTGTAAGCAAGCCGCGGCGGCAAGGCATTGTGGCCTGCCCGTCGAGGGGTTGGGCAAAGGTTGACTGTTCCCCGACCGCCGCTCTACAGGATGAGCGCACGACCCGGACAGCGAGCCAGCGGTTCCGCTGCATGTCGTGTCGCCCCGGCATGACCGTGCCGATGCGGAGGGATGGCCGAGCGGTTTAAGGCACCGGTCTTGAAAACCGGCGTGGGCGCGAGTTCACCGTGGGTTCGAATCCCACTCCCTCCGCCAGTTCGGCCGACCAAGGCGGCGATTTCAACAGTGTTGGGGAAGGGAAGCAGTTTTCGGGCGCGGGGCCGAGAACTCGCTTTGCAGGGCCTGCACCACTGTGTCGTGATCGACGGATGCCTCGGGGTGAGCGGCGAGCAGTTCCGACGCCTTGGCGGCGTAGTCGAATTCCTCCCGCGCTTTCTCGATCGTCTCCGCGATGTCGAGCGCGAGCAACAGAACGGGCATGCGCCTCTCCTTTCACATCCCGCTTACAGCGGGAAAGACCCTATGTCCCGCAATAGTTCCGCGAAATGCGGTAGGATTGCGGATATCGTTACGAATTGTTCAATTCCGCCGACGCGTCCGCAATTGTCCGTCGCATTTGCGGCGCGGCGCGCCACATTCTTGCCCTGTTCCGACCATAGTCGGTTAAGCGCCTGATAAAGACTTGTCGTGCATATGGGATGGTGCGCGGGGCAGGGATGTCGGGCGCGAGGAAGTTCGGGGACAGTCCGCATGCAGAGTTCGACGCGTTCGCGTCTCGGTGGCGCATCCGCCTTGGCCGTCTTCGCCGTTGCCGCGGCCTTTCTTGCCGGCTGCGCGTCCACCGAGCCCAAGGCGATGGTAAACACCAAGAAGCGGTCGAAGGAATATTTCGCCGAGTCCGAATACGGCGTGAAGGCCAGCCCGCGCGTCAGCAATGCCCGGTCCAACCTGCCGCGCGGCGGCGGCCGCGATCAGGTCGGCAAGCCGTACATGGTTCGCGGCAAGATGTACTATCCCAAGGAAGACGCCAATTACCGCAAGGTCGGGCTGGCGTCCTGGTACGGCGAGGCCTTTCACGGCCGACTGACCGCCAATGGCGAAGTCTATGACATGACGCACCTGACGGCGGCGCACCCCACCATGCCGCTGCCGAGCTATGCGCGCGTCACCAACACCGAGAACGGCAACTCGGTCATCGTGCGGGTGAACGATCGCGGCCCCTATTCGAACGACCGCCTGATCGACCTGTCCAGCCGCGCCGCCGATCTGCTGGACTACAAGCGCAGCGGCACCGCCAAGGTGAAGGTCGAGTATGTCGGCCGCGCGCCGCTTCACGGCAACGACGACAGCTATCTGCTGGCCTCCTACAGACCGGGCAACCGCGCGCCCGATCCGTCGGACGGGCTGCCCACCGGCGTGATGATCGCGATGAACGGCCCGACGCCGACGTCGGACGGTCGCGCCTCCGCATTTCCCGGCATGATGGCGACGAGCGGGCAGGCCGCGCCCGCCGCGGCCTACAATGTGGCGTCGGCGGTGCCCTCCGGCTTCACGCTTCCCGATTTCGGCCCGATCGCGCCGGAGCGTCCCGAGATCGGCCTGCCGGGACAGGTGCCGTTCCGCGTGGCGTCGCTGTCCTACGCGCCCGCCGCGACCGAGCCGCAGGCCTTCGCCGCGCTGATGCGCCCCGCCGAACCGGCAGCGCGGAGCGAGCCCTACGTGGCGGCCGCCTCCTTCCGCACCGCCGCCGAGGCGCAGGCGCTCGCCGCCAGCCTCGCGCCGTTTGGCCGCGCGACCGTGGAGACGCAGAAGGCTAATGGTGAAACCTGGTACGGCGTGATGCTGCGCGGCGACGGGCGTTTCGACGTCGACGCCATGCTGGAAGCCGCATGGGCGAACGGCGCGGCCGAGGCGATCGCCGTCCGCGACTGACGGCCGCGCAGCCCTACAGCCGGAAGGTCCAGTAAAGGCAGGCCAGAGCCGCCACGACGAAGGCGACGAACGCCGCCGTTCGCGTCAGCGCGTTTCGCCGGAGCGGGTTGAGCGCCGCATGCGCGCCCACGATGGCCGCCGCGAAGACGAACTGCCAGTCCAGAAGATCGTTGAGCGCCTTGGTGTCGCCGAAACCGAGCCGGGCCGCCTGGACCCCGATGACCGAGGCGAGCAGGACGAGCGCCGAGATGTGCAGCGGAGAGGTGCCGGTCGCGAGCACGAAGGCCGCCGCCCGCAGCGGAAGCACCATCAGCAGGGCGGCCGAGAAGGCATAGAGCGCCGCCAGCGGAATGAAGGTCGCAGCGCTGGCCAGGGCGTCGAGCCTGGCTTCGCCCAGCCCTCCGAGCGGATAGCCCTTGATCCTGACCGCGATGCTCAGGGCCGTCAGGATGCCGGTCAGCACCAGCACGGTGAGGAAGGTGGCGAGGGTTCGGTTCATTGTCGGCCTCGCGAATCGACGGGTCGTCCCGATACGGGTTCGCGGACACTAATGCCGTCCGGCCTGCGTGCAAGCCGTATCGGCCTGCGCCGCGTCCGACCATGAAAGACTTGGATGCGGCCTTCGTTTCTGCCGGAAGCGCGCCTCCGCTCGTCAGATCGAACATATTGGGGGTGTGCTTCGCGTCGCGGGCGCGAAGCTACCGCCTGATGGCTCTGCCCAGGGCGATGAGGATGCAGGCCCCGATGAAGCCGGCGATCAGGTAGCCGATCCAGCCGCCGAGCACGATGCCGAACAGTCCAAGCAGGGCGTTGGCGACGATGGCGCCGACGATGCCCAGAAGGATGTTCATCAGGATGCCCATGTTGCTCTTCATGAACATCTCGGCCAGCCATCCGGCGAGGCCGCCGATGATGATTGCCGCTATCCAGCCGACGCCATTGTCTTCCATATGATTGCTCCTGAGACGTTTTGCCCGCATACGAAACGCCGGCCGGACCTTTGCGTTCCGCGCCGGATTCGAGGTTCGGGGCTCTGGACCGGGACTACGGCGCTAATGCCGCGTGGAGACGGGAATGCGCGATTCCTCCGCCGCTTCGATCAGGGCGCGGCGGGCTTCCGATGACGAGCGATGCCCGTCGAGGACCTTGAGGCAGGTTTCCACCGCGTCGCGGTGACGGGGGCCGCGCTGCAGCGGCCAGATGGTCATCAGGCATTCGGCGGCCTCGCGCGCACTGGCGATCCGCCTCGTGGCGCCGGAACGCCCGAATTCCAGAGTGACCGGCGATTGGAAAGGCTTGTCGTCCATGGGCATGGAACGCCCGGGCGGGCTTCCGGTTGCGTCGAATTCAGTCCGGCGGCGCCTGTCGCAGCGTCGCGGCGGGCGCCGTCATCGTCCAGCGCAGTCCGGCGGGCGGATAGGCGATGTCGACGACGGCGCGGAAGGCGGCCTGCGCATGCTGATCGATGACGGTCGAGCCGAAGCCCTGCCGTTCGGACACCACGGGGGCGGGACCCCCGGTCTCGACCCAGCGCAGCGTGATCTGCGCCTCGCCGCTCTCGGACGGTCGCTCCTGCCACGACACGGTGACCTTCCCCGCGGGCGCCGACAGCGCGCCGTACTTCACCGCATTGGTCGCCAGCTCGTGGAAGACGAGTCCGAGATTCTGCACCGCCTCCGGCTTCACCGAGAAATCGTCGCCTTCGATGAGCACGCGCGGCTCGGCGCCGATGAAGGTCTCGACATGGGAGGCCAGCAGCTTGCGCATCGAGACGCCGGACCACTCCTCCGCCGTCAGCAGGTCGATCGACCGGGCGAGGCCGCCGAGGCGCGACGAAACGGCGGCCTGGTAGTCGGCCACCGTCTCGCTGCGCTTGGCGGTCTGGCGCATCATCGCCTGCACGAGCGTCAGCATGTTCTTGGTGCGGTGGACCAGTTCTCGCTGGATGAGGCGCATCTGGTCCTCGGCCTCGCTGCGATCGAAGGAGGCTTCCGACAAAGCGCGCGCGACCTGGTCGGTCTCGTCGATCGCCGTGTCTGCGGGCGAGACGATCTCGCCGCGCCCCAGCCGCTCGGCCATGTCCGCCATGCGGCGGATGGAGCGGCGGATGCGGCGGCTGAGCACGAAGGCGGCGCTGAACGCCGCCGCGATCAGAATCAGCCCGCCGAGCGCCAGCGCCCGCCAGGTGGTCATCAAGGTGGCCTGCGCCGGCGCGAGCGGCCCCCAGACCACGGCCTTCCAGCCCCAACCCGGCATCCGCGCATAGGCCAGCACGGAGCCGCGAAGCAGGCCCGGGGCCTGCAGCACTCCGCTGGACTGCGTCATCTGGACGTCGACGTCCTTTAGAATGTTGCCGCCCGCGAAGTCGCCCGCCGCGCTGCTCGACAGCACGATGCGGCCGGCGCCGTCGATGAGCCCCGCCGACCAGCCGCGCGGCAGACCCTCGGTGGTGATCAGCGTCGTCAGGTCGTTGGCGTCCTGCGTCATGATGAGCGCCGCCGCCCCGGAGCTGAGGCCGGGGGGCAGGGGCAGCACGACGTTGAACACCCATTGGCCGCTGGTCGCGCCGAAGAACACGTTGGACACCGCGATCCGCCGCGACGCCAGCGCGGCATCCAGCGATGTCGTCTCCGAGATCCGGCCGAGCGGCGTGCCGAACGGAACGCGCGTGTTGAGAAGCTGCTGCCCGTCGGCGCGCACGGCGATGACGTATGTCGAGCCGGAGCGAAGCGCGCCCTGCGTCCGGTTGTGGAAGGGCCGCAGATCCTCCGCGTCGAGCTCGGGCGAGGTGGCGAGCAGGCGCAGCGTCGTGTGCATGTCCTGGAACTGCCGGCCGACGCTGTTGGCCAGCGCCTGCGCGTCGCGCTCCGTGCGGCGGTCGATCGCGCTGCGCTCGTTCATCTCCAGCCGCACCAGCAGCACGGTGACGAACAGCAGAATCGGCAACGCGACGGCGGCGACCATCGCGAACAGATAGAAGGCGATCGAAGGCTTGCGCTTCAACGAAAAGACCGGCCGGTCAGGATGTGGATCGGCCGTCCGACAAAGTTCATCACCGTCAACCTCGATTCGTCGAATTGCCGGACAAGGGTGAAGAAACGCTACAGAAAAAGCCACGTGGCATCAACGTGTTCCGGTGATCGCCTCAGCAACCGGCGATAGGCCCGCGGGCGAACCTCACCGCCTGTAGTGTTGTAAGTTTACAGCGCCGATCTGCTTTTCTGTGGCTTTGCGGTGTCATCAATGCGGCAAAAATTGACTTGCATGCCTGCTCTCTGTAGCTTTCGCCGCCAGTTATAAGAATATTTTGCCCGGGGGCGTCTGTGACATTTTCAATTCGCGGCCTCTTGATCACAGTGGCGGTCACGCTCACGGCGGGCGCGGCTTTCGCCCAGACCGGCCCCGGCGTTCCGCCCAAGACCCTCGTTCCGCGGCTCGTCGCGCACCCGTCGGTCCAGCAGATCCAGGCACGGCGCGACTATCTCTTCAAGGTCATGCTCAGCCGGCCGGACGACCTCGACGTGGCGTTCGAATATGCCGCGCTGTCGGCCAAGGTCGGTGACCTGGAAGGCGCGATCAGCACGCTCGAGCGCATGCTGATCTTCGCGCCCGGCCTGCCGCGCCTCCAGCTCGAACTGGGTGTGCTCTACTACCGCCTGTCCGCCTTCGAGACGGCGCGCGGCTATTTCGAGGCGGCCGTGTCGGGACCCGACGTGCCGCCGGAAGTGAAGATCAACGTGGAGCGCTATCTGTCGCGCATCAACCAGGCCGTCGACCCGGTGCGCTTCACCGGCCAGGTGCGGGCCGGCGTGCGCTACCAGACCAACGCCAACCGCGCCCCGACGGATTCGGTCGTCTTCCTGAACGGCCTGCCGTTCACGCTGTCGCCCAGCTCGACCGGGGACGACGACGGCAATGTGTTCGCCACCGGCGTCTTCCACATTTCGCGCGACCTGCCGTCGCAGGGCGACTCGCTGGAGATCGACCTCGTCACCTACGGCTCGAAGCAGTTCGAGCGCGAGGAGCTCGACATCGCGCTGGCCGAGCTCACCGTCGGCCCGGCCTTCGATCTCGCCCGCTTCGGCATCGACAACGCCGCGCTCGGCATCTACGGCATCGCCAACGCCGTCGTGGCGAACGGCAACTGGTATTCGGCCGGCGGCGGCGCCGGCGTTCGCTTCGTGGTCCGGCCCGACCCGACGCTTTTCCTGCTGACGGCGCTGGAATACCGGCACAAGGAATATTTCAACAGCTCCAGCTCGCCCGTGGCGGAGCTGCGCACCGGCGACGAGCTGCGCTCCTACGCGATCGGCAACTACATCGTCGCGCCCGACACCGTGCTGTCCGGCACCGCCTACATCCAGAAGAACTGGGCGCGGCGCGGCTACTATTCCTATCTGGAAGGCGGCATTTCGGGCGGTCCGCGCTATTCGTTCAAATCGCCCCTGTCCAGCGACATGCCGAAATGGACCGCGTCTCTGGTCGGCGGCGCGGTCTGGCGCAAATATGACGGGCCCGATCCCCTGGTCGACCCGAACGAGTCGGAGCGCGACACCGAGCTGTTCATCGGCGGCGGCCTGACGATACCGCTCAAGGACAATTTCGCGCTGATCACCGAACTCGAGTATCGCAACGTCTCCTCCAACTACGACACGCGCGACTACGACAATTTCTCGGTCTCGCTCAGCCTGGCGAAGGGGTTCTGAGATGGCGACGAATCATCGGACCCCGGGCCTGAAGGCGGCTCTCCTCGCGGGCGCCTCGCTCGCCGCGCTGCTACCGGCCGTGCCGGCCGCCCACGCCGAGGTCGGCGTCGCCGCCGCCGTCAACCGCGACGCGCGCAGCCGGCCGCCGGGCGCGCCGGTGCGCGTGGTCGCCCTCGGCCAGAAGGTGGTGTTCAACGAAGAGGTCACCACCGACCCCAACGGCCAGGTGCAGATCCTGCTCCTGGACGGCACCACCTTCACGGTGGGGCCGAACAGCAACATCGTGATCGACGAATTCGTCTTCAACCCGAGCACGGGCCAGGCCAAGGTCGTCGCCTCCGTGACCAAGGGCGCGTTCCGCTTCATCGGCGCGCGCACCAGCGAGACGCCGGGCGGCGCCACGATCGACGCGCCCGTGGGCACGATCGGCGTGCGCGGCGGCTCGGTGATCTGCGGCGTGGTGGGCAGCGAGATCCTCTGCGCCATGCCCTTCGGCAAGGAGGTCAACGTCAAGGGCAAGGACGGCGTGAACCACCGGCTCTACAAGCCGGGCTGGCTGCTCGCCTTCGACCTGAACGGCAATTACATCGAGACGCGCAAGGCCAGCCTGCGCGAGCTCGGCGGGCTCAACGCCGCGCTGCAGGGCAAGGGCAGGGGCGGCGCGATCCGCTCGCCCAACGACGGCGTCGTGGCGGGCAGCGAGGTGCCCAACACCAATTCGAACCTGCCGAACACCATCCCGCTCTCGGTGATCCTGGAGGCCGTGAAGGCCAATCCGCGCATCGAGCAGGTCGAGAACGACCTCGCCCAGCAGGAGATCCGGCAGGACATCATCGACAACCCGCCGCCGCCCACGACCTTCGCCATGCGGGTGCTGACCGCGGAGGAAGGCCAGGGCGGCAGCGGCGTCGTCGGCACCACGCCCGAAACCAACCAGGTGCTCACCTTCATCCAGCAGGGCGGCCGGCTGATCTCGGCGGTCGGCGGATACAACCTGCCAGACTATACGGGTTCGCAGGGCGACACGGTTCCCACCGGCGCCCAGTATCCGCAGCTCGAACAGTTCGACATCGGGCCGGGCGGCGACGCCCAGGCCTCCTCCGCCAACGGGCCGCTGGAAGGCGTCGCCTATGCCGGCGTCGGCGATTTCGCCGCGTATTTCCTCGGGCAAGCCCCATCCAGCTCGGGGTTTGCGGCGCGCGCGCTGCCGCAGCCGGCTGATCCCGTCTACGTCATCGTCGGCACGCCGACGCCCGACGCCGTGCAGACCGGCATGCTGAACGGCGGCAATATCCGCCGCTACACGCTGACGCCGGATTCGATCCAGGACGGACCCGTTCCCTTCTTCAATTCGCAGGGGTACGGCGCGATCGAGGCGGGTCCGAACCTGTCCAGCTCGGATTTCTACGTCGTCGAGGGCAGCCAGACGGACTCCCAGGAATCCAAGGGCTTCCAGTCGTGGGTTCACATCGAGGGCACGGGTCCGAACCAGCGCAGCGCGGTCGGCGTCAATGTCGGCACGATGGCCAGGAACGGCGACGGCCAGCTCGAATTCCTGGGCCAGCGCGGCGGCAGCTACAGCACGGCCACCCTGCCGGGCGACGGCGAGGGCGTGCCGGAAACCCCGGAGACCTCGGCCAGCATGGGCGGCCAGATCGGCAGCGTCGCCAGCGGCAGCGGCGGGCATGTGTTCGGGCCCGACGGCAACCACATGGTGCTGGGCAACCGCACCGGCACGAATGGCGGGGCCTTCCAGGACAGCATATGGGGCGGGTCGACCCAGGATTTCGGCACGATGCACGTCGCCACGCTGGCCGCCAGGGACCCGCAGTCGAGTTTCACCCGCGAGAGCGGCGAGCGGCGCGGCTTCATGAGCGGCATGGCCGAGACGACGAACGGCGACACCTACATCCTCACCAATGCGCCGAGCGAAGAGATCGACGGTGGCGATAATGGCTACTCCTATGTCTCGCGGCCCAACCTGACGATCCGCAAGTCTCCGGACACGAACGAGTTCTCGGCGCAGGCGCAGCTCTACGACGCGGCCGCCCAGTTCGGCGAGGGTACCTATTACGGCACCGACGACGAGGTCGATCACTTCCAGATCACCTGGGGCAACTATGGCGAGGGAAGCAATGGCGAGAGCGCCTATGTCGACCAGACCAAGTTCGGCGCCACGCAGGACAACGACCGGACCAACACGACGCTGACGACCGACAATCGCTACGACTACGATTACGAGAACGACACCTACACCGAGTACGAGAGCGAGACCTACAGCCACTCCGCCTCCAAAGGTCCCGACACCTATATCGTGTCCGGCCGGGCGAACCCGGTGGCCGGCTACCAGCACTGCACCTGCGCGTTCATCGACTGGGGCTGGTGGGGTTCCAAGACGCGGTTCGACGGCAACGCGAACCTGCCCAACGGGCGCACGGACCAGGTGCATATGGGAACCTGGGTGGCCGGCGACATCACGGACCCGAACCGGATCTACGGCGAGAACGGCTTCACCGGCACCGCGACCTATGCCGGCACGGCGCTGGGCACGGTGTCGCGCCAGACCGCCGACGGCACGGCCACCTACGCGGCCAGCGGCAAGATGGGCATGGAGTTCGATTTCGGCGCCCGCCAGGGCACGCTCTCGATCACCGAGTTCGACAAGGACCCCGGCTACAACCCCAACGGCTACAACGTGTCCGGCACGATGTACGACGAATCGTCCGGCACCGAGGCGCTGTTCGCCGGCGAATTGCGCAACAATGACGGCTATTATTACGACCGGGTGGGCCGCGCCACCGGCGCGTTCGTCGACGACAACGTCACCGGCCAGACGCTCAACCGCAACCCGGCCGCGCCCAACGTGGCGGCCGGCGTGATGGGCAATTTCGACTTCGGCATCAACGACGCCAAGGTGACCGGCACCTTCGCCGGCGAGATGACCGGGTACGATGCAAGCGGGGGCGGCATCGGGAGCGACTGAGCTCCGGCCGCCCGCGACGAGCCCGGGACCGTGATCTCCCCAGGCGTGCGCGCAGCCTGTATGTGAAGGCCACGCGGGGCGGACATGCGGGCATTCCTCAACAATCTGCTGGGTTTGGCGCGGCGCTACCGGCGCCTCGCCATCTGGTCGTCTGGCCTCGTCGCCCTTGCCGTGGCGGTCGGCCTTGCGCTGTCGCCCGTCAGCCCGCTCGACCGGCTGAACCTGCTGGTCTACGACGGCTATCAGACCCTGCGCCCGCGCCCGGCGGCCGAGAGCGCGGTCGCCGTCATCGACGTGGACGACGAGAGCATCGGGCGGATCGGCCAGTGGCCCTGGTCGCGAACCGTGATCGCCGCGATCGTCGACCGGCTGGCCGCCATGGGGGCGGCGTCGATCGCCTTCGACATCGTGTTCTCGGAGCCGGACCGCACCTCCCCGGCGCTGGCCGTCGCGCAGCTCGAGAAGCAGGGTTTTCAGATCGCCTATCCCGGCAATCCCGACGAGCTCGACCACGACAAGGCGCTGGCCGAGGCCTTCGCCCGCGCGCCGGTGGTGGCGGGGCTGGTGATGGCGGAAAGCGGCGCGCCGCCGCCGCGCCCCAAGGCGGGCTTCGCCTTCGGCGGCGACAACCCGTCCTCCTATCTGCCGGCCTATGGCGGCAGCGTGCGCAATCTGCCGATCCTTGACCAGGCCGCCCCCGGGCTCGGCGTGTTCAGCTTCCCGCCGGAACGGGACGGCGTCGTGCGGCGCATCCCGCTTCTGTCGCGCTTCGGCAGCCAGCTCTATCCGGGACTTTCGATCGAGGCGCTGCGGCTGGCCGTCGGGGCGTCGGGCTACATCGTGCGCAGCACCGGCGCGTCGGGCGAATACGCCACGGGCAACCCCGGCATGACGGCGCTGAAGGTCGGCGACTTCGAGATTCCGACCGGCGCGGACGGCCGGCTGTGGGTGTACTACTCCGCCAGGCCGACCGCGCCGGTCATTTCCGCCCATCGCGTGCTGGCGGCCGAGCCGGACGCGGCGGCCGCGCAGGAGGTGGCGGGCCGCATCGTGCTCATCGGCACGTCGGCGGTCGGCCTGCGCGACCTCGTGTCGACGCCGCTGGCGGCCGGCGTGCCGGGCGTGCTCGTCCACGGCGAGATCGTCGACCAGATCGTGCACAAGCGCTTCCTGACGCGGCCGGACTGGGCGGACGGCATGGAACTGGTGCTGGCCGTGGGGCTGTCGCTGCTGCTGCTCGCGCTGCTGCCTTTCCTGTCGACCACGGCCAATGCGGTATCGGCCGCCGCCGCCATGGCCATCGCGGTCGGGGCCGGCTGGTACGCCTTCGCGCATGACAGCATGCTCCTGTCTCCCCTGATGACGGCGTTCTGCTGCCTTTTGACCTATGGCGCGGCGTCTGGCGCGCGGCTGCTGCTGAGCGAGAGCGAGGGCCGCTACATCCGCACCGCGTTCAGCCACTATCTGTCGCCGGTGATGGTGCAGCGGCTGGTCGAAAACCCGGAAAGCCTCGTTCTGGGCGGCGAGAACCGCGAGCTGACACTGCTCTTCTGCGACATACGCGGCTTCACCAGCATCTCGGAGACGATGGAGCCGACGCAGCTCACCGTCTTCCTCAACAACTTCCTGACGCCGATGACCGACGTGCTGATGCGCAACGGCGCGACCATCGACAAGTATATGGGCGACGCCATCATGGCGTTCTGGAACGCGCCCATCGACATGCCCGACCACCGCAAGCGCGCCGGCGAGAGCGTGCTGGGCATGCTGGCTGCGCTCGAAAAGCTCAACGCGTCGCTGGAGAGGCCCGTACGCATCGGCGTCGGCCTCAATTCCGGCGTGTGCTGCGTCGGCAATCTCGGCTCGCGCCAGCGCTTCGACTACTCGGCCATCGGCGATCCGGTGAATCTCGCCTCGCGGGTCGAGGGGCTGACGAAGCTCTACGGACTGAGCAATCTCCTGACGGCGAGCACTGCCGAAGGACTGGCCGATCTCGCGCTGGTCGAGGTGGATCTGGTCGCCGTGGTCGGGCGCGACGAGCCGACGGCGGTCTACACGATCCTCGGCGGACCGGAGGTGGCGGCATCCCCGGACTTCCTGGCCTTTCGCGACGAGCACGGGCTGTTTCTCGCGGCATACCGCGGCAGGCAGTTCGAGGCGGCCGCCGAGCGGCTGCGCGGCCTGCGGCAGGCGGCGCCGGCCCAGTTCGCCAAGGTCTATGACGAATATGCGCAGCGCCTGGCGATCTTCGCCTCCGAGCCGCCGCCCGGAGACTGGGACGGCGCTTACCATGCCGAGCACAAATGAGCGGCGCGCCGAACACCGTCTTGGCGGCGGCGGCGTAGCCGACTAGTCTTCACGCGATCGGGCATGCAGCGGGTGGCGCGGTGGAACGGTTCTGGCACAAGGTGTTTTTCCCGGCGGCGCTGGCGCTTGCCGTCAGCCCTGCCGCGGCCGCGCAGCGCTACGACATCAGCACGATGAGCTGTGCCGAGGTTCAGGCCGTCATCGACCGGGACGGCGAGGCGATCCTGGGCTCACCGTCGAAAAGCATACTCGGCCTGTCGCGCTACGACCGCTACGTGCGCGACCGCAAGTTCTGCGCCACCGGCGAGGTGCTGCGCCGCACGGGAGTCGCGACGAGCGACCAGAAGTTCTGCCCGGTCAACAAATGCGTCGAGAGCGACATCTTCGTCTCGGACTGATCTAGCCGTAGGTTCGGGCAACCGCTCCCGTGGCTTCGGCAATGTCGCAGGCATGGCCGCTGCGGGCGAGGGCGGCGGACAGGGCGGAGATCGTCGCCAGAACGCCTTCCCTCCCGGCCTGCCGGCCGGTGTGGGAGAGCCGCCACAGGCGCGCCGGCACCGGGCCGACCGCCGGCGTGATGTCCGGCGACGGGCGGGCGGCGTCGGCGAAGGCGGCGGGATCGACGGTCTCCGGCAGCAGGAAGCCCGTGGTCAGGTTCGACGCCTGCGCGGTGGGCACCCAGAGCGGCAGGCCGAGCGCGCGGAGCGCCGAGCGCGTCGCGGTCGCCGCGCGCGCATGGCGCGCGATGGTCGCGGACAGCCCCTCCTGCTCGACGCGGCCGAGCGCGGCGTCCAGCGCATGGAGCTCCAGCGCGGAGGGCATGCCGGGCAGGGCGCCGCGTCCCGCGCGCAGCCAGCTTTCCCGCAGATAGGGCAGCGACAGTGCCGAGGGCGCGGCCGACATCTCCGTCATGCGCTCCCAGGCGCGGGCGCTGACGGAAACAGCGGACACGCCCGCCGGGCCGGCCAGCGCCTTCTGCGGGCCGATCACCGCGACGTCGACGCCGAGCGCCTCGACGTCGAAGGCATGGCCGCCGGCCGAGGCGACGGCGTCCACGGCCAGCAGCGCGCCGTGCCGGCGGGCGAGCGCGGCGATCTCCGGCAGCGGGTTGAGGATGCCGGTGGCGGATTCGGCATGCACGAGGGAGACGAGGCCGACGCCGCGATGCGCGGCCAGAGCCACGTCGACCTGCTCGACCGCGACCGGCAGGCCGGGTTCGGCGGCGAGGTCGATCACCTGCGCGCCGCCGCGCCGCAGCCAGCCGCCGAACCACGCGCCATAGGGGCTGGTCACGATGTTCAGCGCCGTCAGCCCGGGAGCGGCGAGGCTGGAAGCGACGGCCTCCAGCGCGATCACCGCTTCGCCCTGCACCAGCAGCACGTCGTTGGCCGTGCCGAGGAGCCGCCCGATTCTGTCGGCCAGCGGCCCAAAACCTTCCGCCGGAAAGGCCGGCACGTCGAGCAGCGAGGCGGCGGAAAAATCAGGCATCGGCGGGGGTCCGGAACGCGAGGCGCGGCGCGGCGGCGACCAGCGCCTTCGCGGTGGCCGATTTCGGCGCGGAGACGATGTCGGCTGCCGGGCCGGTCTCCACGATCGCGCCGCGATCCATGACGGCGATGCGGTGCGAGACGGCCCGCACCACAGCGATGTCGTGCGAGACGAACAGATAGGCGACGCCGCGGCGGCGCTGGAGGTCGACCAGCAGCTCAAGAATGCGCCCGCGCACCGAGACGTCCAGTGCGGAGACGGCCTCGTCCAGCACCATGAGGGCGGGATTTGTGGCGAGCGCGCGGGCGATCGCGACGCGCTGGCGCTGGCCGCCGGAAATCTCGTGGATGGCGCGGGCGGCGAGCGAGGGCGGCAGGCCGACCTGTTCCAGCAGGGCGCCGATGGCGGCCGGCCGCGCCCTTCGGTCCGCGATGCCGTGGATGCGCAGCGGCTCGTCGATCACGCCGCCCACCGTGGCGCGCGGATTGAAGGCCGACAGCGGGTCCTGGAACACCATCTGCATGCGGCGGCGCATCCCGCGCAGCGCCGCTCCGCGCACCGCCAGCCAGTCCCGCCCCTCGAACCTGATGGTTCCGGCGTCGGGCTCGATCAGCCGCATCAGCACGCGCGCCAGCGTGGACTTGCCGCTGCCGGAAGGGCCGACGAGACCGAGCGTCTCTCCCGGCGCGATGTCCAGCGAGACATCGTCCAGCGCGGCGACGCGCCGTCCGCCGCTAAAAAAGGTCTTTCGCAGGCCGGCGGCCGAAAGCAGCGCGGCGTTCATGCAAGCCCTCCGACAAGCGGCGGCGTCTCCAGGCCGATATGGCTGGCGATCAGCGTTCGCGTGTAAGCGGATGCGGGAGACGCGAGGACGGCCTGAGCCGGTCCCGTTTCCATCAGCCCGCCGCCGCGCAGCACCGCGATGCGGTCGGCGAAACCGGACGCCAGCGCGATGTCGTGCGTGACGAACAGAAGCGTCATGCCGTCCTCGCGCACCAGCCGGGCGAGCAGCGTCACGATCTCGGCCTGCACGACGGTGTCCAGCGCGCTGGTCGGCTCGTCGGCGATCAGGAAGCGCGGTTCCGCCGCGATCGCCGCCGCGATGGCGACGCGCTGGCGCTGGCCGCCCGAAAGCTGGTGCGGATAGGCCATCAGCAGCGTCTCCGGCTCGGGCAGGCGCAGGCGCGCGAGCAGTTCGGCGGCCCGGGCAAGCCCCGCCTTGCGGCCAAGGCCGAGATGGCGCCACGCGCCTTCCGCCACCTGCTCGCCGATGATCAGCACGGGGTCGAGGCTGGAGGACGGGTCCTGGAAGACGAATCCGATATCCTTGCCTGCCTCGGGCGTCCTGCCGTCGAAGCCCGGCCATTCCACGCAGCCCTCGACCGTCGCGCCGGACGGCAGCAGCCCGGCCAGCGCGCGCGCCAGCGTGCTCTTGCCTGAGCTGCTTTCGCCGATCAGCGCGAGCGTCTCGCCCGCCATGATGTCGAGATCGACGGCGTCGAGCGCGCGCACCGGGCCGCCATCGTCGCGGAAGGAGACGGACAGGCCGCGCATATCCGCCAGCGGCGCGCTCATGCCTGGATGCGCCTGGACGACAGCGCTTCCGACACGCCTTCGCCGAACAGATAGACGCCGAGCACGGTGAGCACCAGCGCGACGCCGGGCGCCAATGACAGGAACGGCGCGGAGCGCAGCACGTTGCGCCCTTCGGCGATCATAGAGCCCCAGGTGACGATGTTCGGATCGCCGAGGCCGAGGAAGGACAGCGCCGCCTCGATCAGCACCGCGCCGGCGACGATGACGGAGCTCAGCGCCAGCACGGGCGGCAGCGCGTTGGGCAGGATCTGTCGGAACGCGATCTCCGCCGGGTGCATGCCGATGACGCGCGCCGCCGCCACGTAGTCGCGCTCGCGGATCGACAGCACCTCGGCGCGCGCCAGCCGGGCAGGCGCGGTCCACGCGCCGAGCGCGATGGAAACGACGACGACCGGCAGCGACGCGCCGGCGACGCTGACGAAGGCCAGCGCCAGCAGGAAGCTCGGCACCACCTGGAAGGCGTCGACCACGCGCATCAGCGCCTCGTCGACGATGCCGCCGGCGAAGCCGGCCAGCGTGCCGAGCATCGCGCCGAAAAGGATGGCGACGAAGGCGGCGGCGAGCCCTACCGCCAGCGACGCGCGCGCGCCATGGACGAGCCCGGCCAGCACGTCGCGCCCGAGCCGGTCGGTTCCGAGCGGCAGGGCGGGGTCGGTGAATGGCTTGAGCAGCGCCGGCCCGGCGATGGAGAGCGGATCGCGCGGAAATAACACCGGCGCCAGCAGCGCCGCCGCGATCAGCGCCAGCAGGATCGCGCAGCCGAACAGGCCTTCGGGAGAACGCGACAGGCGGCCGAGCACGCTCACGCGGCCGCCTCCGACGCGCCGATGCGCGGGTCCAGCAGTGCGTAGGCGATGTCGATCAGCAGGTTGGTGACGACGACCATCATCGCCCCGACGATGATGATGCCGACCAGCAGCGCCGTGTCGCGCCCCGCGACGGCCTCCTGCGCCAGCCGTCCGAAGCCCGGTATGGCGAAGACGCTTTCCACCACCACGCTGCCGCCGAGCATGGCGGCGGCCTGCACGCCGAGCATGGTGACAAGCGGCAGCAGCGCGTTGCGCGCCACGTGGCGCAGCACGATGCGGCGGCGCGCCAGGCCCTTGGCGCGCGCGGCGAGGACGAAATCCTGCCGCCACGCCTCGGCCATGCCGGCGCGCATAGTGCGCAGGAACAGCGCCATGTAGATGAAGGCCAGCGCCGAGACCGGCAGCACGAGATGGCGCGCGATGTCCGTTGCCCGCGCCAGCCCCGTCTTGCCGGAGGCGATGGTCTCGATGCCGGCGGTGGGAAACCAGCCGAGCTGGACGGAGAAGACGACGATGAGCACCAGCCCCAGCCAGAAGCTCGGCACCGCATAGAGCGCCAGCGAACCGACCGAGAGCAGCCGGTCGGCAGCGCTTCCCGGCCGCGCCCCGGCGACGATGCCGAGCGCGGAGCCGAGCGTGAAAGACAGCGCCAGGGCGCTGCCCATCAGCAGCAGCGTGTCGGGGAGGCGTTCGAGGATGACGTCCAGCACCGGCCGCCCGAACTCCACCGACCAGCCGAGATCGAGCCTCGCCAGCGCCGAGAGGTAGAGGAAAAGGCGCTGCACGGTCGACTGGTCGAGCCCCCAGGCCTCGCGCAGCGTCTTCACCAGCGCGGGGTCGCCGCCGCCGATCGACAGCAGATAGGCGTCCACCGCGTCGCCGGGTGCGAATTCGAGCAGCAGGAACGAGCCGACGATGACGATCAGCAGCACCGGAACGGCGCTGACGGCGCGCCGCCTCGTCAGAAGCAACGCGCGCCTCACGCTCTTGTCATCCGCCGGACCGCCATCGGCTGGACGCTATCACGATTCCAGGTCGGTATCCGCCCAGTTGGAGACGGCCCAGCGCGGATTGTTGGAGACATTCTTCACCGAAGAACGCGCGACGGTGATGAAGCCCCATTCTGCGACGTTGATCAGGGGAAGATCCTCGCCGACCAGCTTCTGGAACTGCTTGAACAGCGCCGTGCGGGCGGCGACGTCGACGGTCTCGTTGGCCTTGTCGATCAGCGCGTCCAGCGCCGGGTTGGCGTAGCCGCCCTGGTTGGAGAAGGGCACGCCATCCGGCGTGCCGCTCTTGACCAGGATGGTCGTGGAGATGGCCGGATCGCCCCTGAACACGGGCGGCGCGACCGCGAGGTCGAAGGCGTGGTCGGTGTAGACCGCCTTCTGGTGCGCGGCCGAATCGTTGTTGACGAGCTGGGCGTCGATGCCGATGGCGGCGAGCGCCTGGCGCAGATAGTCGCCGAACTGGCGCGTCTCGCTGAAATAGGGCGCGGGCAGCAGCTTCAGCGAGAAGCGCGTGCCGTTGGCGCCCTTCTTGTAGCCGGCCTCGTCCAGCAGGGCGTTGGCCTTGGCCACGTCGAAGGGATAGGCCGGCACGTCGTCAGTGTAGAACTCGGGCGCGTTCCTCGGCACGATGCCGGTGGAGGCGGCGGCATAGCCGAGAAAGATCGTCTTGACCACGAAGTCGCGGTCGATGGCGTGCGCGATCGCCTGCCTGACCTTGAGGTCGGCGAGCTCCTTGCGGCGGTGGTTGATCTCGACCACGAGCTGGTAGGTCAGCGCCTCGTAGCCCTTGGAATACACCACGATGCCGTCGACCTTCGCGATGCGTTCCAGATCGGAGAGCGGCACTTGGCTGAAGGCGGCGAGCTGGATCTCGTTCGCCTCCAGCGCGCCGGCGGCAGCGGCGCGGTCGGGCAGCACGCGGTAGACGATCTCGTCCACCCTCGGCGCGTCCTTTTCCCAATAGGCGTCGTTGCGGGTCAGGCGGTAGTACTGGCCGGCCTTGTGCTCGGCGAACCTGAACGGCCCGGTGCCGACAAGCTGCGTGTTGGCCGGGTTCGTGGCGATGTCGGTGCCCTCGTAAAGATGTTTTGGCAGCACGGCGGTGACGGCGGGAAGGGCGTTGCGGACGAGCTGGAACGGCGTCGGCTTCGAGAAGCGGAAGATGGCGGTGTGCGCGTCGGGCGTGTCCACGTCCTGCAGATTGGCGAAGACCAGCCGGCCGAGATTCTGCAGCGGCTTCCAGACGTTCAGCGCCGAGAAGGCGACATCCTCCGCCGTGAAGGGCTTTCCGTCATGCCATGTCACGCCCTCGCGCAGCCTGAACGTCACGGACAGGCCGTCGGCGGAGCCTTCCCAGGCGGTGGCGAGCCGGGGCGAAAGCCCGTCCTTTCCCTCGAACGAGGCGTCTGCGAGCGGTTCGATCACCTTGCTCGCGACATAGAAGACGCCGTTCGAGGCGACGATGGCCGGGTTCAGGTTCTTGGGCTCGGAATCGGCGGCGACGACCAGCCGCTTGCCCGACTGCGCCCAGCCGGCGCGCGGCGCGGCCGACAGGGCGGCCACGGCAGCCGCGCCCTGGAGGAGAAGTCGGCGGGAAACGGAAAGCGTGGACATGGCTGCTCCTGACTGGATCGACCCTGGAAGAGGTCCGCCATTCTAAGGCAAAATCGCCGGAAGCGCAGGCATGGTTTCCTGCGCTGGCCCACAGGAAAGGAACCGCTGTCTCCAAAAAAGCGCGCCGCGCATGACGCGATGGCGCGAAACGCTCAACTTCCGGTCGTCTCGGTCCCGCGCCGCGAGGATGACGGACCGCTCGGCATGCTGTCCGGCCACCAGACGATGAAATAACCGCCCAGCTTCCAGACCGGCACCTGGCGCTGCTGCTCCCGCTTGCGCAAATCCTCCTTGCGCTTCACTTTGAGCGTTCCTCCCGGCAGCTTGAGCCTGAACGTCATCCGCTCCTCCTGTGTCGTCCCCCTCATTCAAGAACGATTCCGATCGTCTGTTCCATCCCGACAACTTCGGCGGGAAATGGGGATGGCCTCTTGCCCGTGGCGGACGAATGTTTTCTGACGGGCGAGGCGGTTCGGGGTAGAACAGGGCAAACGACAGGCTGATTCCCGGATCAGGCGGAGAACACCCTATGGCGGCAGTCGACACGTCCGGGGATGAACGTTCGGACAGGGTCGGCGAGACCAACTTTTCCGAGCAGCTTCTGATGATGTGGCGGGCGCTGATGGCGTCGCCGCTGCGCAACACGATCGCCGGCCTGCTCGGCGGCATCTTCCTGGTCATCGTCGCCATCGCCTTCGGTACGGTCCTGCTCAACCGCTGGAACCAGCCCTTCTACGACGCGCTGGAACGGCGCAGCGTCGACGATTTCCTGCGCCAGCTTCTGGTGTTCGCGCAGATCGCCGGCGCCCTGCTTTTGATGAACGTGCTTCAGACCTGGCTGAACCAGACGCTGCACCTGAAGCTGCGCGAGGGGCTGACCATCGATCTCGTCGGCGAATGGATGAAGCCGCGCCGCGCCTTCCGGCTGGCCAGCGCCGGCAGCATCGGCGTCAACCCCGACCAGCGCCTGCACGAGGATGCGCGCCACCTGTCCGACCTGTCTGCCGACCTGGGGATCGGGCTGATGCAGTCCACGGTGCTGCTCGTCAGCTTCGTCGGGGTGCTGTGGGGCATATCCAGCGGCTTCGTCTTCCATGTCGGCGGCCGCAGCTTCGCCATTCCCGGCTACATGGTCTGGGCGGCGTTCCTCTATGCCGGCGTTGCGTCCAGCATAAGCTGGCTGGCCGGCCGGCCGCTCATCCGCCTGCAAAGCGAGCGCTATGCGCGCGAGGCCGAGTTCCGCTTCTCGCTCATGCGCGTCAACGAGCATGTCGACGCGATCTCTCTCGCCGGCGGCGAGCAGGACGAGCGGCGGCGTCTGGAGCTCGACCTGGGGAGCGTGATGGATGCGGCGCGGCAGATCGTGCGGGCGGTGGTGCGGCTGACCTGGTTCACCGCCGGCTATGGCTGGGTGACCGTGGTGGCGCCGATCGTCATCGCCTCGCCGGTCTATTTCGCCGGCGATCTGAGCTTCGGCGGGCTGATGATGGCCGCCGCCGCCTTCACGCAGGTGCACGCCTCGCTGCGCTGGTTCGTCGACAATATCGGCGGCATCGCCGACTGGCGCGCCACGCTGCTGCGCGTCGCCTCCTTCCGCTCGGCGCTGCTCAAGCTGGATACGCTGCACGATGTCGAGCAGCGCATCGCCTTCGACACCGCCGACGACGAGCGGATGGTGCTGGAGGACATCGCGGTGGCGTCGCAGGAGGGCTGCACGCGGCTGTCGGAGGATCGCGTCGAGGTGCGGCCGGGCGAGCACGTGCTGTTCAGCGGACGGCCCGGCAGCGGCAAGACCCTGTTCTTCCGCGCCGTCGCCGGCCTGTGGCCGTGGGGCAAGGGACGCATCCTGCTGCCGAAGGGCCAGACCATCACCTTCATTCCCGCCATGCCCTATGTGCCGCCCGGCACGCTGCGCGAGGCGCTGACCTATCCGCGAGGCGCGCAGGAGTTCACCGAGGCGGCGCTGACCGAGGCGCTGGAGGCGGTTGGGCTCGAGAAGCTGTCCGGCCGGCTCTCCCGCGTCGGACGATGGGAACGCGAGCTGACCGCCGACGACCTGCGCCTGCTGTCCTTCGCACGGCTGATCCTGCACAAGCCGCGCTGGGTGGTCATCGACGAGGCGCTGGACATGCTGCGCGGCAATGCCCGCGCGCAGGTGATCGCCGCGCTCGCCAGAGCGGTTCCCGACGCGGCGATCGTCAACATCGGGCTGCTGAACGGCGAGTTTTTCACCCGCACGGTCAAGCTCTGCGTGGATTCGCAGCGGCCGGCGCTGAAGCCGGCGCCGGCCGCCTGACCGGGCGGGCGGATAGCGGCGCGGCGGTCCGCCGCCGGCGAATTCCTGGCAAAACCGCACCGGCGTCCTACCTTGAACGCTGCGCGACGTGCGGCCGGGCCGTGCCGCTACATCAAATGATAGAGCGCTTGCCGCGCGCTCTGCTAGACAGTAGCGCTACGCCGGAGGCGCAGCGCTCGCCGGGTGAAGGATACTGCTTGGACCAACCGTCAGACCGGAACCGCCATCCCTGTCCCGCCCTGAAGCATCTGAGGGTCGCCACCGCCGAGCTGCACGAGCGGCTGGAGCGGCGCATGGACGCCCTCGCGCGTCTGAGCGAGGACACCAGCCGGGCGGATCTCGTCAGGCGCTATGCGGCGCTGCATATCCCTGCCGAGACCGCGCTCGGCCCGACGCTCGATCCCGTTGCCGACCTGGATTTCGAATCGCGCCGGCGCGGGCAGCATTGGCGCGATCACGATGCCGTCGAAACGCCGGCTTTCCCGAGCCCGGAAAGCCGGGCGGAGGCGCTCGGCATGCTCTACGTGCTTGAGGGCTCGACGCTCGGCGGCAGGGTCATCCTGCGCGAGCTGGCGGGCAGGGGGGTCGATACCGGGTCTCTCGCTTTCCTCGATCCCTATGGAAAGCAGGCAGGCGATCGCTGGCGCGGGTTCATCGCCGTCCTCGACAGGGAGATCGGTGACGATGCCGTCCGTTTGGAGCAGGCGGGGAAGGGCGCGCGACGCGCCTTCCGCCATGCCGAAGCCATCCTGTGCGGAGGACCCGTTTGACAGGCGATACCGTTGATCTCACGGCCTGCGACCGCGAGCCGATCCACATCCCCGGCTCGATCCAGCCGCATGGCGTGCTGCTCGTCGTCGATCCCGCGCGCCATGTGATCACGCACGGCGCGGGTGACGTGCGGAGCGTGCTCGGCGTCTCCGAGTGGCTGGGCGCCGATTGCGCCGCCTGCCTGGGGGACGTGGCGGCGGCGCGGATCGCGACCGGCAAGGCGGGCGTGCTGCGTCATGTCGCTTTTCCGGGGAATGCCGGGCCTTTCGACCTCTCCCTCCACGCATCCGGGAACCGCATCATCGTCGAGATCGAGCCGGCATCGTCGCTGGCCGATCCGGGCGGCTTCCTGCCGCGCCTCGAAACCGCCGCCGACGCGCTGGAGAAGGCGACCGACCTGAGGCAGCTCAGCGAGACGGCCGCGGCCGAGTTCCGGCATCTTACCGGCTACGCCCGCGTGATGGTCTATCGTTTCCTCGACGACGGATCCGGCGTCGTGCTGGCGTCGGACACGCGGCCGGGAATGGAGGCGTTTCTCAACCATCACTTCCCCGCCAGCGACATTCCGCGCCAGGCGCGAGCGCTCTACGTGCGCAACCTCGTGCGCGTCATCCCCGATATCGGCTACCGGCCCGCGCCGCTGGTGCCCGCGCTTGCCGCGGACGACGCGCTGGACATGAGCGACTGCATCCTGCGCAGCGTTTCGCCCATTCATCTGCAATATCTGAAGAACATGGGTGTCGCGGCCTCGGCTTCCGTCTCGATCGTCAAGGACGGCGCGCTGTGGGGGCTGATCGCCTGCCACAATGATGAGCCGCTCGGCATTCCGCTCGACGCGCGCGGCGCCTGCCGGGCGCTCGCCGGCGCCCTGGCCCGCCAGATCAAGGCGCGCGAGGACACGGACGCCTACCGCGAGCGGGTGCGGCTGCGCACCTTCGAGGATCGCGTGGTCGAGCTCCTGCTGCGCGAGGGCTCGCTGGACAGCGCCATGGAGCGTCATCTGGACGAGATCATGGGCATGCTGGATGCCGACGGCATCGCCGTTCTGCGTGGCCGCGAAACCGTGCGCCACGGCCAGACGCCGGGCGAGGACGAGTTGCGCGCGCTCGCCGGATGGGTGAAGGCCCAGCGCGCCAAGCCGGTCTTCTCGACCAACGAGCTCGGCCGGCGCTTCGATCTGTCGGACGAGGCGCGGCCGGTCGCGGCGGGGCTGCTCGCCATGGTGCTGTCGGCCAGCGAACCGTGGATGGTGATGTGGTTCCGCGCCGAGGCGGTGGAGATCATCAACTGGGCCGGCAATCCGCACAAGGACGTCCGCACCGACGGCAACGGCATGCTGAACCCGCGCGCCAGCTTCAAGGCGTGGAGCGAGACCGTTCGCGGCAAGGCGCGGCGCTGGAGCACGCCCGAGGTGGAGGCGGCCAGCCGGCTGGCGCGGGCCGTCTCGGAAGTCTGGCAGAACCGCCGCATCCGCGAGCTGAACCGCGAGCTGATGAGCACGCTGGAGCAGAAGGACGCGCTGATCCAGCAGCGCGAATTCCTGCTGGGCGAGATCAACCACCGCGTGCAGAACAGCCTCCAGCTCGTGTCCAGCTTCCTGGGCATGCAATTGCGCGAGATCGACGAGCCGAAGGGCAAGGACGCGATCGAGGAGGCGCGCCGCCGCATCGCCGCCGTTTCTCTGGTCCACCGGCGTCTGTACAGGTCCGATCAGATCGACGTCATCGATGCCGCCCGCTACATCGACGAGCTGCTGGACGACCTGGTCGCCTCGATCGGCTCGGACTGGAAGGCGCATATCTCGCGCGACCTCGCGCCGGCGCTGATCGCCAACGACAAGGCGATCAAGCTCGGCCTGGTGCTGACGGAGCTGGTCATCAACGCCAACAAATACGCCTATGACGGCGCGGCCGGCCCGCTGCGAATCTCGCTGTCGGAAAACAGCGGCATGCTGCGCCTCACCGTCGCTGACGCGGGCAAGGGGCGCAAGGTCGGCGGCAAGGGGTTCGGCAGCAGGCTGATCGACGCGCTTGTCGGCCAGCTCGAAGGCTCGCTGGAGTTCAGCGACAACATGCCCGGCACCAAGGCGGCGCTGTCCGTTCCGGTCTGACCGCGTCCTTTTCTCGCCATTCGCGGTTGATCCCTGCCGGACGGGGCTGGTAGCGTCCGGTCCGTTCGTCGTGCCGGGTCAAGTCCATGCGTTTCAGCGTCGCCGTCCTTCTCTTCGGCCTTGTCGCCGCCATGTCCGCGCCGGTCGGCGCTGTCGCGGAAGGGTTCGAGACGAAGGCCGCGCAGGCCTTCATGGTCGACGCGGAGACCGGAACCGTGCTGTTCGCCAAGAACCCGGACGACCCGGTGCCCCCGGCCTCGCTGGCGAAGCTGATGACGATGGAGGTGGCGTTCGACGCGGTGAAATCCGGCCGCCGCTCCATGGACGACGTCTTCACGGTCAGCGAGAACGCCTGGCGCACCGGCGGCGCGCCTTCCGGCACCGCCACCATGTTCGCCGCCCTGAAATCCTCGATCCGGCTGCGGGATCTCATCCAGGGGGCGATCGTGCAGGGGGCCAACGACGCCTGCATCATCATCGCCGAGGGCATGGCGGGCAGCGAGCAGGAATTCGTCAAGTTGATGAACGCGCGTGCGAAGGCGCTGGGCCTGGAAAAGTCGGTGTTCGTCAATTCGAGCGGGCTGCCGGCGGAAGGCCAGGTCGTGACCATGCGCGAGCTGGTGATGCTCGGCGAGCACATCTGGCGCACCTATCCCGACGACTACCGCATTTATTCGCAGTCCGATTTCACCTGGAACAAAATCTTCCAGCGCAACCGCAATCCGCTCCTGTCGATGGACATCGGCGCGGACGGCATGGGCACCGGCTACACCGAGGCCTCTGGCTACGCGGTGCTGGGCGCGGCTGAGAAGAACGGCCGGCGCATCTTCGCCGCCCTCGGCGGGCTGGCCACCGACAAGGAGCGCGCCGAGGAGGCGAAGAAGATGTTCGACTGGGGCATGTCGGCATTCCGCAAGTCGCGCCTCTTTCCGGACGGCGCAGTTGTCGGCCAGGTGTCGCTCTACGGAGGGGCCAAGGGGGGCATCGCGGTCAAGGCCAGGGGGCCGATCGACATGCTGGTGCCGGTGGAGGACCCCGGCCGCGTCCAGGCCCGGATCGTCTATCACGGCCCGGTCGTGGCACCCGTGGAGGAGGGCGCGCGCATCGGCGTCCTGCGCGTGTCGATGGGCGATTCGCTCAGCCAGGAGACCCCGCTCTACGCCGCGGAGTCGGTCGGGATCGGTTCCCTCCACCAGCGCGCGGCGGACGCCATCGGCGAACTGCTGGTGGGCTGGCTGCGATAGCCGGCGTGGATTTTTGGCCGCGGGCGGACTATCACGGCAGCCGGGCGAGACGTCCGGCGAACCGGATTCGGGAAACGTGAAGCGCGGATTTTTCATCACCTTCGAGGGCGGGGAGGGCGCCGGCAAGTCGACGCAGATCGAGCGGCTGGCGCAAAAGCTGCGCGCCAAGCGCTACGACCTGCTGGTCACGCGCGAGCCGGGCGGTTCCGCCGGCGCGGAGGCGATCCGCCACGTGCTGCTGTCCGGCGCCGCGGAGCCCTTCGGCCCCAAGATGGAGGCGCTGCTGTTCGCCGCCGCCCGCGCCGACCATGTCGAGCAGGTCATCCGGCCCGCGCTGGAGGACGGCAAGATCGTCCTGTGCGACCGCTTCCTCGATTCCTCGCGCGTCTACCAGGGCGCGACGGTGACGCCCGATTTCCTGGCGCTGGTCGAGCGCGTCGCGGTGAACGGCGTGATGCCGGACATGACGCTGATCTTCGACATCGATCCGCAGGAGGGCCTGCGGCGCGCCTCGCTGCGGCGCGGCGCGGGTCCGGCCGACCGCTTCGAGCAGGAGACGGTGGAGGTCCACCGCCGCCGCCGCGAGGCTTTCCTGGAGATCGCCCGCCGCGAGCCGGAGCGCTGCATCGTCATCGACGCGGCGGCCGAGCCCGAAACGGTGGAGAACGTCGTCACGGCGGCGGTGTTCGCCGCGCTGGCGGTGCGCTTCGCGCCCGAGCCGGCGGAGGCGAACTGATGGCCGACCGGCTGGCGCCCGAGCATCACGACACGCTGGACGGCATTCCCGAGCCGGCCGAAAACCCGCATCTGCACGGACATGCCGAGACGGCGGACATGCTCGCCTCCGCCTACCGCGCCGGAAAGCTGCCGCATGCGCTGCTGGTCAGCGGCGCGGCCGGCATCGGCAAGGCGACGCTCGCCTTCCGCCTCGCCAACCACCTGCTGCGCTATCCTCAGGCGGGCCAAGCGCCGCAGGCCTTGCAGGCCCCCGATCCCTCGTCGCCTATTTTCCGCCAGGTCGCGCAAGGCGCGCATCCGGGTGTCCTGCACTTGACGCGGCCGCCGAACGAGAAGGGCACCGGCTTCAAGACCGTGCTGACGGTCGAGGAGATTCGCCGCATCAACCGCTTCCTGTCGATGACCTCGCATGACGGCTCGTGGCGCGTGGTGATCGTCGACCCAGCCGACGACATGAACACCAACGCCGCCAACGCGCTCCTGAAGAACCTCGAGGAGCCGCCGTCGCGCGTCCTGTTCGTGCTCATCACCCATTCGCCGGGCGCGCTGCTGCCCACCATCCGCTCGCGCTGCCAGGTGGTGCGGCTGTCGCCGCTGGCCCCCGGCGACCTGGTGGCGGCGCTGACGTCGCTGGGGCTGGAGGTGCCGGCGGGCGACGGCGTGGCGCGGGCGCTGGCCGCGCGCTCCGGCGGCAGCGTGCGGCGCGCCATCCTTCTGTCGCAGTATGGCGGCGTCGAAATCGCGGAGAAGACCGAGAAGCTTGCGCGCGCACACGACATGCGCGAGGCGCACAGGCTGGCGGACGCGCTCGCGGCGCGCGACGCCGCCATCCAGTTCGAGCTGTTCAACGAGCATGTGCTGGAGCTTTTGTCGCAGGCGGCGAGCGCCGCCGCGCGGACCGGCGACACCGCCCGCGCCGACAGGCTGGCGCAGCAGTGGCAGCAGTCACGCCTTGCGATCGCGGAGACCGACACCTACAATCTCGACCGCAAACAACACGCGCTGACCATGATCGCCCGCCTGCACGAATCGCTGCGAATGTGACGACGCCTTTCCGCCGGGATGGCGCAGCCATTCCCGATGCGCTATCTGCCCGCAACGATCGTCATTCCCGCAGCGCGAACGGCCTCAACATGTCCCGCGAAAAATTCTATCTCACCACCGCCATCTCCTATCCGAACGGCAGGCCGCATATCGGCCACGCCTACGAGCTGATCGCCTCGGACGCGCTGGCGCGCTTCCAGCGCCATGACGGCAAGGACGTGTTCTTCCTGACCGGCACGGACGAGCACGGCATCAAGATGCTGCAGACGGCGCGCAAGGAGGGCATCACGCCGCGCGAGCTGGCCGACCGCAACGCGGCCGAATTCCAGCGCATGGCCGAGGCGCTGAACGCCTCGAACGACGACTTCATCCGCACCACCGAGAAGCGCCACTACGCGTCCAGCCAGGCGATCTGGAAGGCGATGGAAGCCAATGGCGACATCTACAAGGGCGGCTATGCCGGCTGGTACTCCGTGCGCGACGAGGCCTATTACGGCGAGGAGGAGACCGAGGTCCGCGCCGATAATGTCCGCTACGGGCCGCAGGGCACGCCGGTCGAGTGGGTCGAGGAGGAAAGCTACTTCTTCCGCCTGTCGGCCTATCAGGACAGGCTGCTGGCGCTCTACGAGGCGCAGCCCTCCTTCGTCGGCCCGGCCGAGCGCCGCAACGAGGTGGTCAGCTTCGTCAAATCGGGGCTGAAGGATCTGTCGATCTCGCGCACCACCTTCGACTGGGGTGTGCCGGTGCCGGGCGACGAACGGCACGTCATGTATGTCTGGGTCGACGCGCTGACCAACTACATCACCGCCGCCGGCTATCCGGACGAGAACGCGGAGCGCTGGCGCTACTGGCCGGCGGACGCGCACATCATCGGCAAGGACATCGTGCGCTTCCACGCGGTCTACTGGCCGGCCTTCCTGATGTCGGCCGGCATCGCGCTGCCGAAGCGCGTCTTCGGCCACGGCTTCGTCTTCAACCGCGGGGAGAAGATGTCCAAGTCGGTCGGCAATGTTATCGACCCCTTCGCGCTGGTCGATCACTACGGGCTCGACTCGGTGCGCTATTTCCTGTTGCGCGAGGTGCCGTTCGGGCAGGACGGCAACTACAGCCACGAGGCCATCGTCAACCGCACCAATGCGGACCTCGCCAACGATCTCGGCAATCTCGGCCAGCGCTCGCTGTCGATGATCGCCAAGAACTGCGAGGGCAGGGTGCCGGCGAAGGGCGGGCTGGCGGACGCCGACAGGGCGATCCTGGCGCAGGCGTTCGAGGCGCTGGCGACGGCGCGCAAGGCCATGGGCGAGCAGGCGATCCACCAGGCGCTGGCGGCGATCTTCGCCGTTGTGGCGGAGGCCAACCGCTATTTCGCCGGACAGGAGCCGTGGGCGCTGCGCAAGAGCGATCCGGCGCGCATGGAGACGGTGCTGTGGACCACCGCCGAGGTGCTGCGCCGCGTCGGCCTGCTCAGCCAACCCTTCATGCCGGCCTCGGCCGCGAAGCTGCTCGACCTGCTGGCCGTTCCGGCGGACGCGCGCGGCTTCGACGCGCTGGACGACGCCCACGCGCTGGTACCGGGCACGCCGCTGCCCGCGCCCGCCCCGGTCTTCCCGCGCTATGTCGAGCAGGCTCCGGAAGCGTAGCGCCATGCTGGTCGACAGCCACTGCCATCTCGATTTCCCCGATTTCGAGGCCGAGCGCGCCGAAATCGTCGCGCGGGCGCTGGCCGCCGGCGTCGGCCGCATGGTGACGATCTCGACGCGGGTGCGCCGCTTCGACCAGATTCGCGCCATTGCGGAGGCATTCGAGCCGGTGTTCTGCTCGGTCGGCACGCATCCGCACAACGCCGCCGAGGAGCCCGACGTCACCGCCGACGAACTGGTGCAACTGGCGCAGCACCCCAAGGTGGTGGCGATCGGCGAGGCTGGTCTCGACTACCACTACGACAAATCGCCTCGCGACGCGCAGGCGAAGGGCTTCCGCACCCATATCGAGGCGTCGCGGCGCACCGGCCTGCCTCTGGTCATCCACGCGCGCGCGGCCGATGCCGACGTCGCCGCGATCCTGGAGGAGGAGACGGGGAAGGGCGCCTTCCCCTTCATCCTGCACTGCTTCTCCTCCGGCCCCGACCTTGCCGCGACCGGCGTGAAGCTCGGCGGCTATGTCTCGTTCTCGGGCATCCTGACCTTCAAGAACTCGGCCGAGCTGCGCGACATCGCCCGAAACATCCCCCGCGACCGCCTTCTGGTCGAGACCGACGCGCCTTATCTCGCGCCCGTGCCGATGCGCGGCAAGCGCAACGAGCCGGCCTTCGTGACCAACACCGCCCGCGTGCTGGCCGAGACGATCGACGTCGCCGAGCCGGAGCTCGCGCGCCTGACCACCGAAAATTTCTTCCGTCTTTTCAGGAAGATGCCTCAGCCGGTCGAAGCCGCATGACCGACAGGCTGCGCTTCACCCTGCTCGGCTGCGGCTCCTCGCCCGGCGTCCCGCGCATCAACGGCGACTGGGGCGCCTGCGACCCGGCCGAGCCGAAAAACCGCCGGCTGCGCGCCGCCGCCATGGTCGAGCGCATCAGGGAGAACGGTGCGATCACTCGCGTCGTCTTCGACACCGGCCCCGATTTCCGCCAGCAGATGCTCGATGCCGGGGTCGAGCGCATGGACGCGGTGGTCTACACGCATGCCCATGCCGACCATATCCACGGCATAGACGATCTGCGCACCTACTGGCTGGCGCAGCGCCGGCTGATCGACGTGTTTGGCGACCATCCGACATTGGATCGACTGAGGGACGGCTTTGGCTACTGCTTCGAGACGCCGTCCGGAAGCTCCTATCCGCCGATCGTGCGGGCGCATCTCATCGAGCATTTCGAGCCGTTCGCGATCGAAGGGCAGGGGGGTCCCCTCACCTTCGAGCCGCTGCCGCAGATCCACGGCGACATCATCTCGCTGGGGTTCCGCGTCGGCGCGATCGCCTACTGCCCCGATGTCAGCCATTTTCCGCCGGCGACGGCCGAGCGTCTCGGCGGTCTCGACCTGCTGGTGATCGATGCGCTGCAATACAAGGCGCATCCGAGCCACTTCTCGCTTGCGGAGGCGCTGGAGTGGATCGACAGGCTGAAGCCGGCACAGGCGGTGCTGACCCACATGCACACGCCGCTCGACTACCGGACCGTGCTCGACAAGACGCCGCTGCACGTGCAGCCCGGCCATGACGGCTTCACCATGGAATTCGATATCGAATCAACGTGATCCGGATTTGTGTTGATGAACGACGGAAGCATTGCCAGGGTCGAGCGCGCGGCGGCGGAAGCGGGCTTGCCGATTGCGGTGAAGCGAATGGGCCAGTCGACGCGCACGGCCGAGGAAGCGGCGGCGCAATGCGGATGCGGCGTGGACCAGATCGTCAAGTCGCTCGTCTTCAAGGGTGAAGGCAGCGGCAGCCTTGCCTTGTTCCTGCTGCCGGGTTCGTCGCGCCTCGATGTCGGCAAGGCCGCCGCGCTGTTCGGAGAGCCTCTGGCGCGCGCCGAGCCGCGCTATGTCCGCGACGCGACCGGCTTCGCCATCGGCGGCGTGTCACCGCTCGGCCACCGCATCGCCATGCCGGTCTATGCTGATCGCCGCGTCCTCGGCCACGGAATCGTCTGGGCGGCCGCCGGCGCGCATGACGCGGTGTTCTCGGCCGAGCCGCGCGCGCTGCTCGATGCCGCGAAAGCGATCGTCGCCGATCTGGCCGTAGACTGACGGCTGCGGAGAGCCGGGGCTGACGACAGCCGTCAAGCCAACAGCCCGGGCTCAAGACGGCCCATGGCAATAAGTTCCATAATCTATCTTATGCGACTTTGATATGGAGTAATCTGCTCCGGGCGTCTTGTCCTGGCGATAAGCACCATGGCCGGTGCGTTCACCGGGCTTGTCCCCTTGCGGGAAACCGGCACGCGCGCTAGGTCGACACGACGTCCGACAAAACCCACGCAGGTTCCCGCTTCATGGAAATCTTCACGGCAGCCGGTCTGACAGCGCTGCTGCAGGTCATCGCCATCGACCTCGTGCTGGCCGGCGACAACGCGATCGTCATCGGGCTTGCCGCCGCCGGCCTGCCGGCCGACCAACGCAAGAAGGCGATCTTGGTCGGAATCATTGCCGCGACCGTGCTGCGCATCGGCTTCGCGCTGATCACGACCTGGCTGCTGCAGATCGGGCCTATGCTGCTGATCGCTGGCGGCCTGCTGCTGCTGTGGGTGTGCTGGAAGATGTGGCGCGAACTGTCCGTCAGCCACGAGGAAGAGCACGAGGCCACCGAGGCGCTGGCCAATTCCGACTACGACAAGGACGGCAGCGTCGCCTCCAGGGCGCCGCGCAAGACCTTTGCGCAGGCCGCGATGCAGATCGTCATCGCCGACGTGTCCATGTCGCTGGACAACGTGCTGGCCGTCGCCGGCGCGGCGATGGAGCATCCGACCGTGCTCATCATCGGGCTGGCGCTGTCCGTCGCGCTGATGGGCTTCGCCGCCTCCTTCGTCGCGCGGCTGCTGCATCGCTACCGCTGGATCGCCTATATCGGCCTGCTCATCATCCTCTACGTCGCGGTGAAGATGATGCTCGACGGCGCGGTGGGACAGTTTCCCGACCAGTTCGGCTTCCTGGAGCCCTGGTTCGGGCCGCATGCCGGCGAGGGTCATTAACACCGCGCGCGCCATTTCTTCGCTCGAAAAACTATGCTAGTGCGCCGCCTTCGCCGCACAGAGCCATAGCCCATGTCCGCCCCGCGCATCAGTTTCGTCAGTCTCGGCTGCCCCAAGGCGCTCGTCGATTCCGAGCGCATCCTGACCCGGCTTCGCGCCGAAGGCTACGAGATCGCGCGCAAGCATGACGGTGCCGACCTCGTCGTCGTCAACACCTGCGGCTTCCTCGATTCGGCGCGCGACGAGTCGCTGAGCGCCATCGGCTCGGCGCTGTCGCAGAACGGCCGCGTCATCGTCACCGGCTGCCTCGGCGCGGAGCCGGACGTCATCCGCCAGAAGCATCCCGGCGTTCTGGCGATCACCGGGCCGCAGGCCTATGAGAGCGTCATGGCCGCCGTGCATGAGGCCGCCCCGCCGACGCACGAGCCCTTCATCGATCTGCTGCCGCCGCAGGGCATCAAGCTGACGCCCCGCCACTACGCCTATCTGAAGATTTCCGAGGGCTGCAACAACCGCTGCACCTTCTGCATCATCCCTGCCTTGCGCGGCGATCTCGTTTCGCGCCCGGCCGCCGACGTGCTGCGCGAGGCTGAAAAGCTCGCCAAGGCCGGCGTCAAGGAGCTGCTGGTCGTCTCGCAGGACACCAGCGCCTACGGGGTCGACATCAAATACGCGCCGAGCCAGTTCGGCGAGCGCGAGGTGCGGGCCAAATTCTATGATCTGGCGAAGGAACTGGGCGAGCTCGGCATCTGGGTGCGGCTGCACTACGTCTACCCCTACCCGCATGTCGCCGAAATCATTCCGCTGATGGCGGAGGGAAAAATCCTTCCCTATCTGGACATTCCCTTCCAGCACGCCTCCCCCGCGGTGCTGAAGAACATGCGCCGCCCCGCGCATGGCGAGAAGACGCTGGAGCGCATTCGCGGCTGGCGCGACGCCTGCCCCGATCTGGCGCTGCGCTCGACCTTCATCGTCGGCTTCCCCGGCGAGACGGAGGAAGACTTCCAGATGCTGCTGGACTGGCTGGACGAGGCCAGGATCGACCGCGCCGGCTGCTTCAAGTACGAGCCGGTCAAGGGCGCGCGTTCAGAGGCGCTGGGCCTTCCCGAGGTGGCGCAGGAGGTGAAGGAAAGCCGCTGGCACCGCTTCATGCAGCGCCAGCAGAAGATTTCCGCCGCCAGGTTGGCCAAAAAGGTCGGCAAGCGCATGCCGGTCATCATCGACGAGGCGAACGGGCTGGCCGCCAAGGGACGCACCAGGCACGATGCGCCCGAGATCGACGGCAACGTCCACATCACGTCGCGCCGCCCGATCCGCGTCGGCGACATCGTGACGGTCAAGATCGACCGCGCCGACGCCTACGACCTTTACGGACAGGCGGTCTAGCCGCCCCTCCCCGCCGCGAATTGCTTTTGCAGGAACGGCACCTTCATCGCCGCCTCCTGGTCCATCTGCCGCGCGCGCTGAAATGCCGGCCGGACCGCGATCCGCTCGAGGTAGGACTTGAAGACCGGCTTCTCCGGCAGGATTTTCAGCATGCCCATCGTGAACTGGATGCCCGAGGCCAGCTGCACGTCGGCGGCGGTGAAGCGGTCGCCGACGGCATAGGGATGCGCCGTCAGCCGGCGCTCCAGATAGGCGACCATGTCGTCGAACAGCCCGAAGGAATAGTCGTTGCTGCCATAGGTCAGGCCATGCGCCCGCGCCGAGATGCAGGGGTCGAAGACGGAATCGGAATAGACGCATGAGGTGAGATACGGCCCGCGCAGCGGATCGCCGATCGCCGGCGCCAGGCCGGCCTGCGGAAACGCATCCGCCAGATGGATGGTGATCGCCGCGCGTTCGGTGATCACCACGCCATCATGCTCGATGGCGGGCACCTTCTTGTTCGGCTGGATGCGCCGGTAATCCTCCGGCACGCCGCCCTCGGCGCGGATGTCGATCATGACGGTCTCGTAGGGCGCGCCGATCTCCTCCAGGAGCCACAGCAGGGCCGAAGCCCGCGAAAAGGGAGCGTAGTAGAATTTCAGCATGGGGATTTCCTTCTCAAGCCTGGCCGCAACGTAGCACGGGCCTCCCGACAGCTTTGCGTCAGGAGGCCCGCGTCGTTCAGGCAGCCATTGTGAAAGGCTTATTGCGGCAGCTTGTCGTCCACGCCCTTCACGTAGAAGTTCAGGCCGGCCAGAACGTCGTCGCCGGCGTTCTCACCCGCCTTCAGCCATTCGGTGCCGTCCTGCTTGGAGATCGGGCCGGCGAAGGGCTTCAGCTCGCCGGACTTGATCTTGGCCTCGGTGGCCATGGCCATCGCCTTCACGTCGTCGGGCATGTTGGTGTAGGGCGCCATGGTCAGGATGCCCTCGTTCAGGCCGTCCCAGATCATGCCGGTCTTCCACGTGCCGTCGACCACTTCCTTGATGCGCTTCACGTAATAGTTGCCCCAGGTGTCGACGATTGCCGTGAGCTGCGTCTTCGGGCCGGCCGCGATCATGTCCGAGGCCTGGCCGAAGGCGAGGATGCCGCGCTCGGACGCGACCTGCATCGGGCCGGTCGAATCGGTATGCTGGGTGATGATGTCGACGCCCTGGTCGATCAGCACCTTGGCCGCGTCGGCCTCCTTGCCGGCGTCGAACCAGGTGTTGGCCCACACGACCTTGAGCTTGAAGTCGGGATTGACCGACTGCGCGCCGAGCACGAAGGCGTTGATGCCCATCACCACTTCGGGGATCGGGAAGGAGGCGATGTAGCCGGCCATGCCCTTCTTCGACATCTTCGCCGCGATCTGGCCCTGGATGTAGCGGCCTTCATAGAAACGCGCATTGTAGACGGCGAGGTTGGGCGAGGTCTTGTAGCCCGTGGCGTGCTCGAACTTCACGTCCGGGAATTTCGCCGCCACCGCGACGGTCTGGTCCATGAAGCCGAAGGAGGTGGCGAAGACGATCTTGCAGCCGGTGCGCGCGAACCGTTCCAGGGCGCGCTCGGCGTCGGGGCCCTCGGCGACGTTCTCGACGAAGCTCGTCTCGACCTTGTCGCCCAGCTCGCGGTCCACCTGCTGACGTCCGAGCTCATGCGCCTGCGACCAGCCGCCATCGGTCTTCGAGCCGACATACATGAAGCAGGCCTTGACCTTGTCCTGCGCCAGGGCCGGCGCGGCGGCCGTCACGGCAAACGCCGCCGCCAGGCCGAAGAGTATTTTTCTCATTGCGATAGTCCTCTCTGTTGTCTCTGCGTCCGAGGTGACGAAAACGGCCGATCCGCCCTACCTGTCCGGCACGAAGGCCCGCCCGAGCGAGGCCGGCGTGTTCATCATGGTCAGACGCCTGTTGCGCGAGATTAGAACAAGCACCACGATTGTCGCCAGATAGGGAAGCGAAGAAAGAAGCTGCGAGGGTACGCCGATGCCCAGCGCCTGGGCGTGAAGCTGCCCGATGGTCACCGCACCGAACAGGTAGGCGCCCGCCAGCACGCGCAGCGGCCTCCACGAGGCGAAGACGACCAGCGCCAGCGCTATCCAGCCGCGCCCCGCAGTCATGTTCTCCACCCATTGCGGCGTGTAGACCAGCGACAGATGCGCGCCCGCCAGCCCGGCGCAGGCGCCTCCGAACAGCACCGCCAGATAGCGGTAGCGGATGACCGGAATGCCCAGCGCATGCGCCGAGGCATGGTTGTCACCGATGGAACGCAGCGTCAGCCCCGTGCGGGTCCGAAACAGGAACCAGACGACGCCGGCGGTGAGCGCGATGGACAGGTAGAAGATCGGGTCCTGGCCGAACAGCAGCCGGCCGACCAGCGGAATGTCCGTCAAGCCCGGAACGTGCAGCGAGGGCAGCTTGATGCCCGCCTGCCCGACGAACGGTTCACCGATCATGCCGGACAGGCCGAGGCCGAGAATGGTGAGCGACAGGCCGGTGGCCACCTGGTTGGTGGCGACGCTGAGCGTCAGCACGCCGAACAGCATGGAGAACAGCGCGCCGGCCGCCACGCCGGACAGGATGCCGACCCAGGGCGATCCCGACAGCGCGGCGCCCGCGAAGCCGCACACCGCGCCCATCACCATCATGCCCTCGACGCCGAGGTTGAGCACGCCGGAGCGCTCCACCACCAGCTCGCCCAGCGCGGCGATCAGCAGCGGCGTTGCGGCCGTGGCGATGGTCAGAAGGATGCTTTCGGCGATGCCCATCGTCACGCCCCCTCGCCCGCAGGAACGGCTTTGGCCGGCCACACCAGCCTGATGCGATAGTGGATGAGCGTGTCGCAGCCGAGCACGAAGAACAGCAGCAGGCCCTGGAACACGCGCGCCACCTTGTCCGATACGCCGAGCGAGATCTGCGCCGCCTCGCCGCCCAGATAGGTCAGCGCCAGCACGAGGCCGGCGGCGACGATGCCGAGTGGGTTCAGCCGCCCGAGGAAGGCGACGATGATGGCGGTGAAGCCGTAGCCCGGCGAGATGCTCGGCCTGAGCTGGCCGATCGCGCCCGACACTTCCGAGATGCCGGCCAGGCCGGCCAGCGCGCCCGACAGCATGAAGGCGAAGAACACCATCCTTGCCGCGCTGAAGCCGGCGAACCGCCCCGCGCGCGGGCTGGCGCCGAGCACGCGCACCTCGAAACCCTTCATCGTGCGGGCGGCCAGCACCCACACCAGGATCGCCGCGACGACGGCGAAGACGATGCCCCAGTTGGCGCGCCCGTCCGCAGGCATCAGCTCCGGCAGGACGGCATCGGCGTGGAAGCGGCGCGTCTCGGGAAAGTTGTTGCCCTGCGGGTTGCGCCACGGGCCGCGCACCAGCCAGTCGAGGAAAAGCTGCGCCACATAGACCAGCATCAGGCTGGTCAGGATCTCGTTGGTGTTGAAGCGGGTCTTGAGCAGCGCCGGGATCGCCGCGTAGAGCGCGCCGCCCGCCATGCCCATCAACAGCATCAGCGGCAGGACGAAACCGTTCTGGAACTCGGGGAACAGCACCGGCAGCATCGAGCCGGCGATGCCGCCGATGACGAACTGCCCCTCTGCGCCGATGTTCCAGTTGTTGGACTGGTAGCAGACCGACAGCCCGACCGCGATCAGGATCAGCGGCGCGGCCTTGATGGCCAGCTCGTGCAGCGACCAGAGCTCGCGCAGCGGGTCGACGAAGTAGTAGTAGAGCGCCTCGAACGGGTTCTTGCCCATGGCGGCGAACAGGATGCCGCCGGCGACCATGGTCAGCGCCAGCGCGATCAGCGGCGACAGCACGGAGAACAGCGTCGACTGCTGCGGTCGCTTGACCAGTTCGATCCGCATCAGGCCGGCTCCATTCCCGCAAGGGCCGCGGGCGCGGCGTGGCCGGGTTCGGCCCCGCCCATCAGGAGGCCGATCCGCTCCCGCGTTGCCTCGGCGATCGGGATGGGCTTGGACAGCTCGCCATTGTTCATGACCGCGATGGCGTCGGACATCTCGAACAGCTCGTCGAGGTCCTGACTGATGACCAGCACGGCCGAACCCCCGCGCGCCAGCTCGATCAGCGCCTGCCGGATGCGCGCCGCCGCGCCGGCGTCGACCCCCCAGGTCGGCTGGTTGACCACCAGCACGGAAGGCTGCCGGTCGAGCTCGCGGCCGATGATGAACTTCTGCAGGTTGCCGCCCGACAGCGAGGCCGCCTCGGGGTCGCGGGCGCTCTTGCGCACGTCCATCTCCGACACGATGCGCTGCGTCGCGGCGTCGATGCTGGCTGTCTTCACCAGCCCGCCCGCGCCGACGAACGCTTTGGCGTCGGTGGCGTGGCGGGTGAGCAGCAGGTTTTCCGACAGCGTCATGCGCGGCGCCGCGCCGTGGCCCAGCCGCTCCTCGGGCACGAAAGCCGCGCCCAGCATGCGGCGCTCGGTGATGCCCATCAGCCCGGCCGCCTTGCCGCGGATGCGGATCACGTCGGCCGCGTCCTGCCGCGCCTCGCCGGACACGGCCTCGAAGAACTCGCCCTGCCCGTTTCCGGCGACGCCGGCGATGCCGACGACCTGTCCGGCCGGCACATGCAGCCAGATGTTCCTGAGCGGCACGGAGAACGGCCCCGCCGGCTTGCGCGACAGGCCGCAGATGCCGAGGAGATGCTCGCCGCTTTCCTGCGGCGCGGCGGGGCGCTCGACCGCCTTGACGTCGCTGCCGACCATCATGCGCGCCAGCGACGCCGGCGTCTCCCTGCGCGGGTCGCAATGGCCCACCACCTTGCCGTGGCGCATGATCGTCGCGCGGTCGCACAGGCGGCGCACCTCGTCCAGCCGGTGCGAGATATAGAGGATCGACTTGCCCTCCGCGCGCAGGCGCTCCAGCGTCTCGAACAGCTTGTCCGCCTCCTGCGGCGTCAGAACGGAGGTCGGTTCGTCCAAAATGATGAGCTGCGGCGTCTGCAAGAGGCAGCGGATGATCTCGATGCGCTGGCGCTCGCCGACGGAAAGGTCGCCGACCAGCGCGTTCGGGTCGAGCGGCAGGCCATAGGCCTTGGACAGGCTGCGCGCCTTCTCGGCGATCGCGGCGATGGGCGTCCTGTCGGCCAGGGACAGCGCGATGTTCTCGGCGGCGGAAAGCGCCTCGAACAAGGAAAAATGCTGGAAAACCATGCCGATGCCGAGCTTCTTCGCCACGCTGGGCGAACTGATCCGCACCGGTTTCCCGTCCCATCTTATGTCGCCGGAATGCGGCTCCAGCGAGCCGAACAGCATCTTGACGAGGGTCGATTTGCCGGCGCCGTTCTCGCCCAGCAGCGCATGGATTTCGCCCTGCGCGATGGTGAGATCGACGCGGTCGCAGGCCGTCAGCGCGCCGAATATCTTCGTCAGGCCGCGAACCTCCAGCAGAGGCTCCGCGTCGGCTTCAGCACTCACAGTGCCTCCCGGTCTGTTTCCAGACGTGTTCTGTGTTCCCGCCGTCATCGTAGGCGCGCCTCGCATGCGGCGCAACGCCGGTGCCGGTTTGAAAGATTTTCAAGAAAGCGTGCGGCTTCACGGCACCAGGATCGTCGTGCCGGTGGTCCGCCGCGCCTCCAGATCGGCATGGGCGCGCGCCGCTTCGCGCAGCGGATAGCGCTGGTTGATCGCGATCCTGACCTTGCCGGACTGCACGATGTCGAACAGGCGCGCGGCCGAGGCCTCCAGGTCCGCCCGCGCGGCGTTGTAGACGAAGAGCGTCGGGCGGGTGACGTAGAGCGCGCCCTTCTGGGCCAGGATGCCCAGGTTGAGCGGCGGGATGGAGCCGGACGACTGGCCGAAGCAGGCGAGCAGGCCGCGCGGCTTCAGGCAGTCGAGCGAGCCCATATAGGTGTCCTTGCCGACCGAATCGTAGACCACGTCGCATTTCACGCCGCCGGTGATGCGCGCCACCTCGGCGACGAAATCCTGCTCGCGGTAGTTGATGACGTGGTCGTAGCCGTTCGCCAGCGCCAGCTCGACCTTGTCGCGCGAGCCCGCCGTGCCGATCACCGTCGCGCCCAGCGCCTTGGCCCACTGGCCGGCGATCAGGCCGACGCCGCCGGCGGCGGCGTGGAACAGGACGACGCTGCCCGGCTTCACCGCGAAGGTGCGGTTAAGCAGGAATTCGGCGGTCATGCCCTTCAGCATCATGGCGGCGGCGACGTCGTAGCCGATGCCGTCCGGCAGCTTCACAACCGTGTCCGCCGCGATTCGCAGCGTCTCCGCATAGGCGCCCTGGCCCGTGCCGTAGGCGACCCGGTCGCCCGGCTGCAGCCCCCCGACGCCCTCGCCCACCGCGATCACCTCGCCAGCGCCCTCGCAGCCCGGCACGAAGGGCAGGCTCTTCGCCGCGTAGAGGCCGGTGCGGAAATAGACGTCGATGAAATTGAGGCCGATCGCCTTCTGCGCGATCAGGACCTCCCCCGGCCCCGGACGGCCCGGATCGAACGGTTCGTAGGAGAGCACGTCCGGCCCTCCGGTCTGGTGCACGATGATCGCATGGCTCATGGCTCGACTTTCCCGAGGCCCAGTGTGGGGAAGAGCTGCATCACAGCCCCGATGAAGAACAGGTAGATGCCGGTGGCCGCCACGCCGACCTTGATGAAGGCGCTGACATGCTCGGCCAGCACGCCGAACTGGCTGTAGAAGCCGGCCATCGCGGCCTGCGCCAGCGCCAGCATGCCGAAGGCGCACCACAGCAGCGTCACCGTCATGTTCAGCATCCGCAGCCGCTTCACCCGCACGGGATGCAGGAAATGCACGGGCAGGAAGGTCATCACGCCGGCGGCGACGACGACGGCGAAGGAAATCCATTCGCCCGGCTCGATGACGAAAAGGGTGAAGACGACCATGTTCCAGACCACCGGAAAACCCTTGAAGAAGTTCTCCTTCGTCTTCATGCCGGTGTCGGCGTAATAGATGGCGCTGGACACGACGATGATCGCGCCTGACAGGAAGGACAGCCCCTCGCCCATCAGCCCGCGCTGATAGAGCGCGAAGGCCGGGATCAGCACGTAGGTCACGTAGTCGATGACGTTGTCGAGCAATTCGCCCGACCAGGTCGGCAGGATTTCCTTGACCTCCAGCCGCCGCGCGATCGGCCCGTCGATGGCGTCGACGAACAGGGCCAGCCCGAGCCACCAGAACATCGCCGTCCAGCGCTCCTCGCTGGCCGCGACCAGCGACAGGAAAGCGAGGAACGAGCCGGACGCCGTGAGCAGATGCACCGAGAAGGCCCGCGCCTGCGGCCAGGTGACCTTCTTGGGCCTGATGCGCGGCATCGTGTTCAGCGGCGCGCTTCGCGGCGGAGGTGTGCTGCGGCGCTCGCCGCTGTCGTCGCCCTGCTGCCGGCCATTCCCGATCCTCCGTTCGCGGCCAGACTACAGGCAGCGGCGCGCGCCCGACAAGCGTATTCCGGCCATTGTCCAGCCTCGGATGCTGCATATGAAAAGGTCGCATTGCCCGGTCCCGCCGGCCTGGACTATAGGTTCCGGGAACGGTTTCTGGAGCTGACGTGAGCGGCGCGACGCAGGCGGACATTCTCATCGCGGGCAGCGGCGCCACCGGTCTGCTGGCCGCGCTGCTGCTGGCCCGGCGCGGACGCCGGGCGATCCTCGCCGGCCCGGCGCCGGGCGACGGCGACCGCCGCACCACGGCGCTGATGCTGCCCGCGCTCGCGATTCTGGAGGAGCTCGGGCTTCTGGACCGGCTGAAGCCGGTGTCCGCGCCGCTGCGGCGCATGCGCATCATCGACGGCACCGGCCGGCTGATCCGCGCCCCGACCGTGACGTTCAACGCCGGCGAGATCGGCGCGGAGCATTTCGGCCTGAACATCCCCAACGGCGAACTGAACGCGGCGCTCGCCGCCGCCGTCGCGGCCGAGCCCGCGATCGACTGGCGGCGAACCACCGTGACGGGCTGGCGCATCGAGGCCGATGGCGCGCACGCAGCCCTGGCGGAGGGCGGCACGATTTGCGCCGGCCTGGTGATCGCGGCGGACGGGCGGAACTCGCCGGCGCGCGAGGCGGCGGGGATCAGGCTGCTCGCCCGCTCCCACCGGCAGGCGGCGCTGGTGGTGAATTTCGCCCATGAGCGCGAGCACGCCCATACCTCCACCGAATTCCACACAGAGACGGGTCCGTTCACGCAGGTCCCCCTGCCCGGCCGCCGCTCCAGCCTGGTCTGGGTGGTTCGGCCGGAAACCGCGCAGGCCCTGGCCGCGCTCGACGACGCGGCCCTGTCGCGGCGCATCGAGGACAGGATGCAGTCCATGCTAGGCCGGGTCGCGGTCGAGCCCGGACGGCAGGTCTATCCGCTCGGCAGCATGCTGGCCGAGCGCTTCGCCCGCGACCGCGTGGCGCTGGTCGGCGAGGCCGCGCACGTCTTCCCGCCGATCGGCGCGCAGGGGCTGAACCTCGGCATCCGCGACGTGCGCGACATCGTCGATGCGATCTGCGCGCACGGGGTGGTGGATACGATCCTCGCGGACTACGACCGCCGCCGCCGCCCGGACGTGCTGAGCCGCGCCGGCGCCGTCGACCTGCTCAACCGCTCGCTGTTGTCGGGCATGCTGCCGGCGCAGATGCTGCGCGGCGTCGGGCTCGGCCTGATCGGCGGCGTACCGCCGCTGCGCGGGCTGGTCATGCGCGAGGGCTTGCAGCCGGGCAGCGGCTTGTCGGGGCTGGTTTCGGGGCTACGGAAAAAGGTCCGGCGGTAGGAATCCGCCGCGCATCAGGTAGATCAGGCCGGTGATGGTCGGCACCGAGCCCAGCGTGGTGATCAGCACGCTGGCCGAGGCGCGCTCGACCCACACGCCATATTGCTGCGCGACGACGAACACGCTGGTGGCGGTGGGCAGCGCCGCCAGCAGCACGGCGGCCAACAGCCAGTTCGGCGGAAAGTCGCCGATGGCGCTCAAGGTCACGTAGCAGAGCAGCGGGTGCAGGACGAGCTTGAGCAACACGATCAGGCCCATCTCGCGCGGCACGCGCCGCACCGGTCTCAGCGCCAGCGTGACGCCCATGGCAAACAGCGCGCAGGGCGCGGCCGCGCCGGCGAACCAGGACAGATAGCGCTCGACCGGACCCGGCGGATCGAACCGCAGATAGGCGGCCAGCACGCCGAGCGCCGTGGCGATGATGAAGGGATGCAGCGCGATGCGCCGCGCCGCGATGGCGGCGAGCTTCGCCGGCGAGCTGCCGTCGCGCACCGCCACCGCCATCAGGAGCGGCACCAGCGTGAAATGCATGACGTTCTCGAAGCAGAAGATCAGCGCCACGGGCACGGCGGCCTCCGGTCCGAGCGCCGTGATCGTCAGCGCCGGGCCCATATAGCCGATGTTGCCATAGGCCGAAGCGAGCCCCTTGATGGTCGATTCCGGGATTTCGCCGCGCGAGGCGACGAAGGAAAAGCCGAACATCAGCAGGAAGACGACGAAGGTGGACGCCACCGAGCCGAGGATGAAGCTCCATTCGGACAGCCGCTCGAACGGCGTCCTGGCGAGGAGCTGGAAGAACAGCGCCGGCAGGGCGACGTAGACGACCAGCGTGTTCAGCCAACCCAGCGCCTCGACCGGCTGCGGCGCGACGCGCGCGATCGCATAGCCCGTCAGGATCAGGGCGAAGAAGGGCAGAACGAGCGCCAGGACGTCGATCATGCCGCCTTCCGCTTCCGCCCTGCCCGCATCGCCGGGATTGAATTGAGCCGCGCTCTGCTACACATAGGAGCCGATATGACGATAAAGACTGCAAAATTCGCGATCGGACAGGTGGTTCGACACCGGCTTTTCCCGTTCCGGGGCGTGATCTTCGACATCGATCCGCAATTCGACAACACCGAAGAGTGGTACCAGGCGATCCCGGAGCAGGTGCGTCCGCGCAAGGACCAGCCCTTCTACCATCTGCTGGCCGAGAACGCGGAAACCGAATACATCGCCTACGTTTCGGAACAGAACCTGCTGGCGGACGAGTCCGGCGAGCCGATGCGCCACCCGCAGCTCGGCGACCTGTTCGTCAGGACGGCGGACGGCAGCTACGCGCCGCGCGACCGGACCCGCCACTGAGCGGAAAGCCCAAAGAAAAAGGCGGGAGCGACATCCCGCCTCTTTCACATTCCTGACGAGACCCGGCCGGGCGCGAATCAGTTCGCGGCTTTGGCCTTGTCCTGCTCTTCCTTGAGCTTCTTGGCGAAGTCCTGGTTGTTTTTGGCAACGAACTCCTGGAGCTTCTTCTGGCGGTCCTCGATGTCGGACTGCTTCAGCGGCGGGCCGTCGAAGGCGCCGGTGAAGCCGCTCAGCGAAACCTTGACCGGATTGGCCTGGTTCTGCGAGTTGACCGAGGACAGCGTCAGCTCGGTGCCCTTCTTGAAGGAACCGACGATCTGGTCGGAAAGCGCCGTCTCGGCGATGCAGCGGTCCGGGAAGCAGAGCACGTAGTCGAGCTTCTGCGGCTTGCCGCCGTCGACCTGGATGCCGATGCCCGGAGGGATCAGGCGCCCGCTCGGAACCGTGATCTGGATGATCTTGCGGTTCACCTTGCCCTTGATCTCCAGCATGCTGATGCCGGTGACGATCTGGCCCGTGCTGGCGGCGATGATGTTCTGCACGTTGCAGATATCGACGTCCTCCTGCTTGGCGCAAGCCTTGAACCAGCCCTGCGGAACCTGCTGCTGCTGGGCAAAAGCCTGTCCGGCGGCCACACCGAGTACGCCCGCGACCCCCGCCGCGAGAACCGACAAGCGAAACGCTTCGGTCTTCAGCCTTGTCATCTAGTTCTTTCCTCTCTCTTCCTCGGGAGATTCGGCCATCCAGGCCAGTCAAGCCTACCTCTTTCGCAATTGAGGCAACAGAATGACCCGCTGGGCTGTTACACCGCCTGCCGCGCCGAATCCAGCGGCAGTTTGGGGCTTCGGCGTCCTTGCCGGCTCCTGTGCCGGCCAAGAGGGGCGGCATTGTGATCGCCGTCGGAATGGACGGGCGGCGCGGCGATGGTCTACGTTCCGAATCGTTATCCTCGTGCCTCGGAAGACATGACGTGAACCGTCCCGCGACCCTGTTCGCCGCCATGGCGGCAGCCATCCTGGCCCCGCTTGCCGGCGCGCGCGCCGAGCCTTCGCACGGCGCGGCGATGATCGGCGAGCCGGCGCTTCCGGCCGGCTTCGCGCATTTCCCCTATGCCAACCCCGATGCGCCGAAGGGCGGCAGGATCACCTATTGCGTGATCGGCAGCTTCGACAATCTGAACCCGTTCATCCTCAAGAGCCTGCGCACCACGGCGCGCGGCATGATCGACGCAATCTTCGGCAACTTCGTCTTCGAGCCCCTGATGGCGCGCAACTACGACGAGGCCTTCGGCATCTACGGCCTGCTGGCCGAGAGCATCGACATGGATGCCGAGCGCAGCACCGCCGAGTTCACGCTGGACGCGAAGGCGAAATGGTCGGACGGCCAGCCGGTGACGCCCGAGGACGTGATCTTCACCTACGAGGCCTACACCGAGAAGGGGCGCCCGCCCTACAGCGACCGCATGGCGCGCATCGCCAAAATCGAGAAGACCGGCGAGCGCAAGGTGCGCTTCACCTTCAACGACAAGGCGGACCGCGAATTCCCGCTGGTGGTGGCGCTCACGCCCATCGTGCCGAAGCACGCCTTCGACAAGGCGACCTTCGACCAGACGACGCTGAAGCCGCTGATCGGCAGCGGACCCTATGTCGTGTCGCAGGTCGTGCCCGGCCAGCGCATCGTCTTCAAGCGCAATCCGGATTATTGGGGCCGCGACGTGCCCGCCAAGCGCGGCTTCGACAATTACGACGAGGTCACCATCGAATATTTCCTGAACGCCGCGGCGCAGTTCGAGGCGTTCAAGAAAGGCATCTGCTCGGCCTATGCCGGCGGCGGCTATACGGGCATGGACGCGCTTCAGGTCGAGCGCGAGCTCGATTTCCCGGCGGTGAAGAGCGGCGACGTCAAGGCTGAGGCGTTCACCATCGGCCTGCCCCCGGTGGTGACCGGCTTCACTTTCAACACCAGGCAGGAGAAATTCGCCGATCCCGCCGTGCGCCGCGCGCTCGGCATGCTCTACGATTTCGAGTGGGCGAACCGCAACATGTTCGGCGGCAAGCAGAAGCGAACCGCCAGCTTCTTCCAGAACTCCGAACTGTCCGCGCTCGACCATCCTGCCAGCGACAAGGAGAAGGCGCTGCTCGCGCCCTGGCCCGGCCGCGTGCCGCAGGACGTGATGGACGGTACCTACCGCCCGCCGGCCACCGACGGGTCCGGCATGGACCGCAACGTGCTGCGCGCCGCGCTCGACGTGTTCAAGAGCGCCGGCTTCCGGCTGGAGGGCGGCAAGATGCTGGACAGGCAGGGCAGGCCCTTCGCCTTCGAGATCCTGACCGCCTCGGAAACGGAAGGCCGGCTGGCCGCGATCTACCAGCGCACGCTGGAGCGGCTGGGCATCGGCGTCACCATCCGCATGCTCGACGACACGCAGATGCAGCAGCGCAAGCAGCGCTACGAATTCGACGTGATGATCGGCTCGGTGGGTTTTTCCGGCACGCTGTCGCCCGGCGTCGAGCAGATCGGGCGATGGGGCTCGTCCTCGGCCAGGGCGGAGGGCTCCTTCAACCTCGCCGGCGTGGCGGACCCGGCCGTGGACGCCGCCATCGACGCCATGCTCAACGCCCGCGAGAAGGACGATTTCGTCGCGGCGGTGCGCGTTCTCGACCGGCTTTTGATCTCAGGCCACTATATGGTGCCGATGCAATACAACAACGACCAGTGGATCGCCTACTGGAACTACCTCAAGCACCCGCAGAAGAGCGCCCTCAACGGCTTCCAGCTTTCCGCCTGGTGGCGGCAGCCGTGAGCGCTGGGAAGGAACAGCGATGAGCCCTCGTCCGACCGTACGGATCGATGTCATCTCGGACGTCGTCTGCCCCTGGTGCTATCTCGGCCAGAAGCGGCTGGACAAGGCCGTCGCCGCCGTGCCCGACGTCGATGTCGCCGTGTCCTGGCGGCCATACCAGCTCGACCCGACCATTCCGCCGGAGGGCAAGGATCGCGAAGCCTACATGCTGGCGAAGTTCGGCGACCGGAGCCGGATCGAAGCCATCCACGACCGGCTGAGGGGAATCGGCACGGCCGACGGCATCGCTTACGATTTCGATGCGATCAAAGTGGCGGCCAACACGCTGGACGCGCACCGCGTCATCCATTGGGCCGGGCAGGAAAGCCCCGCCACGCAGGACCGCGTCGTGCGCGCCCTGTTCGCCGGCTATTTCGAGCGCGGCAGGAACATCGGCGACCCGGCCGTGCTGGCCGACGCCGCCCGTGAGGCCGGCATGGACGGAGCCGTGGTCGAGACGCTGCTGGCCGGCGACGCCGACCGCGACGTCGTGAGGGACGAGATCGGCCAGGCGTCCCGCATGGGCGTCAGCGGCGTTCCCTGCTTCGTTCTGGAGGGCAAATACGCGGTGTCCGGCGCGCAGGACGTGTCCGTCCTGCAAAACGCCATCGAGCAGGTGGCCGCAATGAAGGCGCGCGGCGAACTCTAGGCAGCCTGCTTTTCCACCATGCGCGCGAGCTGGGTCATGATGACGGCCGAACCGGCGAGACGCTTTTCCGGCGTCGGCCATTCGCGCATGAACACCACGCTGTGGTCGGGCCTGATCTTGGCGAGCGAGCCCTGCTCGCCGATGTAGCGCACCAGCCCGGCCGGATTGGGGAACTCGCGCTTGCGGAAGTGGATGACGACGCCCTTCGGGCCCGCGTCGAGCTTTTCCACGTTCGCGGTCCGGCACAGCACCTTGATGAAGACGATCTTCAAGAGGTGCTGCACTTCCAGCGGCAGCGGCCCGAAGCGGTCGATGAGCTCCGCGCCGAAGGCGTCGATCTCCTCCGTCGTCTCCAGGTCGCCGAGGCGGCGGTAGAGCGCGAGGCGCAGTTGCAGGTCCGGCACGTAGCCTTCCGGAATCATCACGGCCGTGCCGACCGTGATCTGCGGCGACCAGCCGTCATCCGCCGGCCCGCCCGTGTCGCGAATCTCGGCCACGGCTTCCTCCAGCATCTGCTGGTAGAGCTCGAAGCCCACCTCCTTGATGTGGCCTGACTGCTCCTCGCCCAGAAGATTGCCAGCGCCGCGGATGTCGAGGTCGTGGCTGGCGAGCTGGAAGCCCGCGCCCAGCGTGTCCAGCGATTGCAGCACTTTCAGCCTGCGGTCGGCCGTGTCGGTCAGCTTGCGGTTGGCGGGCAGCGTGAACAGCGCGTAGGCGCGCAGCTTGGAGCGGCCGACGCGGCCCCTGATCTGGTAGAGCTGCGCCAGGCCGAACATATCGGCGCGGTGCACGATCAGCGTGTTGGCGGTCGGGATGTCGAGGCCGGATTCCACGATGGTGGTCGACAGGAGCACGTCGTACTGCCCGTCGTAGAAGGCGTTCATGATGTCGTCCAGCTCGCCGGGCGGCATCTGGCCGTGGGCGGCGGCGAATTTCAGTTCCGGCACCTGTTCGCGCAGGAAGTCGCCGACCTCGGCGAGGTCCGAGATGCGCGGCACGACGTAAAAACTCTGGCCGCCGCGATAGCGCTCGCGCAGCAGCGTCTCGCGGATGACCAGCGGGTCGAAGGGCGAGATGAAGGTGCGAACCGCCATGCGGTCCACCGGCGGCGTGGCGATCAGCGAGAGTTCGCGCACGCCCGTCAGCGCCAGTTGCAGCGTGCGCGGGATCGGCGTGGCCGACAGCGTGAGCACGTGCACGTCGCTCTTCAGCTCCTTCAGCCGCTCCTTGTGCTTGACGCCGAAATGCTGCTCCTCGTCGACGATCAGCAGGCCGAGGTTCTTGAAGGAGATGGACGATCCAAGCAGGGCATGCGTGCCGACGACGATGTCCACCGTCCCGTCCGAAATGCCCTTCTTCGTCTCGGCCAGTTCCTTGGAGCCGACGAGGCGCGAGGCCTGGCGCACCCTGACCGGCAGGCCGGCGAAGCGCGTCGAGAAGGTCTTGAAATGCTGCCGGGCGAGCAGCGTCGTCGGCACCACGACGGCAACCTGAAAGCCCTCCATCGCGGTCACGAAGGCCGCGCGCAAGGCGACTTCCGTCTTGCCGAAGCCGACATCGCCGCAGATCAGCCGGTCCATCGGGCGGCCGGCCGACAGATCGTCCAGCACGGCGTCGATGGAATTCTGCTGGTCATCCGTCTCCTCATAGGGAAAGCGCGCGGCGAACTCGCCGTAGAGCCCGTCCTGCGGGATCATGGCGGGGGCGGCGCGCATCTTGCGCTCGGCCGCCAGCTTGATGAGCTGGCCGGCCATCTCCAGCAGGCGGCGCTTCAGCTTGGCCTTGCGCGACTGCCACGCGCCGCCGCCGAGCCTGTCGAGCTGCGCCTCCGCCGCGTCCGAGCCGTAGCGCGACAGAAGCTCGATGTTCTCGACGGGCAGATAGAGGCGGCCGTCGCCGGCATAGTGGATTTCGAGGCAGTCGTGCGGCGCGCCGGCGGCCTCGATGCTCTTGAGGCCGATGAAGCGGCCGATGCCGTGGTCCGCGTGGACGACGATGTCGCCGGCCGACAGCGAAGCGGCTTCAGCAATGAAATCAGAGGCTTTCTTGCGACGCTTCGAGCGGCGCACGAGCCGGTCGCCGAGCACGTCCTGTTCCGCGACGACGACGAGCCCGTCCGTCTCGAAGCCGGATTCCAGCGGCAGAACGGCAAGACCCGCTTGGCCCTTCTGGAGCCCGTCGAGCGCCGCAAGGGTCTCGACCTTCTTCACATTGCCGAGATGATGCTCGGCGAGGATCTGCGTCAGGCGGTCGAGCGAGCCCTCGCTCCAGCCCGCGACCAGCACGCGACGTCCCGCCGCGCGGACATCCGCGATATGCTTCACGGCCGCGTCGAAGACGTTCGCGTTCGGGTCGGCGCGTTCCTCGGCGAAGCTGCGGCCGGACCGCCCCCCGGCATGCAGGACCTTGCGCCCACCGGCGTCCGGGGCGTCGAAGGGCGTCAGCTCGATCGCCGCGCGGTCCTTCGCCGCGCCGGCCACCTCGTCCGGCGTGAGATACATCAGCGACGGCTGCACGGGCTTGTAGGGCACGGCCTCCTTCAGCCCGCCCGCCGACTGCTGGCGGCGCGCCTCGTAGTAGTCGGCGATCAGCTTGTGGCGCTCGTCGATGGCCTCGCGCGCCAGGTGGTCGAAGACGACCGGAGCCTCCGGCAGATAGTCGAAGACCGTCTCCAGCCGCTCGTGGAAGAAGGGCAGCCAGTGCTCCATGCCGGCGAAGCGCCGGCCTTCGCTGATCGCGGTGTAGAGCGCGTCGTCGCGCGACGGCGCGCCGAAAGCCTCGATGTAGTTGCGGCGGAAGCGGCTGATCGCGTCGGGCGTCAGCGACACCTCGGACATGGCCTGCAAGGCGATCTGAGGCCGCTGGCCGGTGGTGCGCTGGCTGGCCACGTCGAAGGCGCGGATCGTCTCCAGCGTGTCGCCGAAGAAATCCAGCCGGATCGCCTCCTCCGCGCCGGGCGCGAACAGGTCGAGTATGCCGCCGCGCACCGCGTATTCGCCGACCTCGCGCACGGTCGGCACGCGCTCGAAGCCGGAGGCCTCCAGCCGCGCGACCAGCGCGTTCATGTTGACCTGATTGCCGGGTTTCGCCCGAAAGCCCTGCGCCTCGATGACGGCGGCCGGCGGCACGCGCTGGAGGAGCGCGTTGGCGGTGGTGAGCACGACCGCGCGATGCGGCTTGTCGCGCAGAGAGGCCATGGCCGACAGCGCGTCCAGCCGCCGCGCGGCGGCGTCGGCGCCGGGCGACACGCGGTCATAGGGCAGGCAGTCCCAGGCCGGCAGCTCCAGTACCGGCAGCTCCGGCGCGACGAAGGCCAGCGCATCGGACAGCGCCGGCAGCCGCTGGCCGTCGCGGGCCACGAACAGCACGGGACCGTCCGGCGCGGCCTCGGCGGCGAGCTGCGCCAGCGCGAAGGCCTCGAACCCGTCGGCGACGCCGTCGACGACGAACTGGCCGGACCGGGTCTTCGGCAGGCCGATTTTCTGGATGAGGGTCATCGGTCCTTCGGTTAGCCGGCGATGCGTGCGCGGTGCGCCACGATCCTTGCCAGCACCGCGCTGTCGCGGGCGGGAGAAACGGAACGCCCGCCGGTGAAGAACGTCAGCAGATCGGCGTCCTGCTCCTCGAGCAGCCTCTCATATTGGTCGAGTTCCTCGTTGGTCAAGATGTCGATCTCGTCGTCCGCGAACTGGCCGAGGATCAGGTCCATCTCGCGGATGCCGCGATGCCAGGAGCGGAACAGAAGCTTGCGCCGCCGCGCGTCCAGCCCCTCGCTCGATCGTCTCGTGCCGGTCATGTGGATGCCTTTCTGCGGCGGCGATATAGCGTGGATGAAGCGCGCTGTCATGGTTGCAACCGCACCCGCGCGGCCTAAAGTCCTGCCATGCTGACACTCCACGGCGCACCTCCGGATCTTGCGAAATTGCAGTCGCATGCGACGACACGGAGCTGTCTGCCCCGATGGAATTCATACGGAGCAGCCTTGCCCACGGCAGTGGACGCAACGGAGCGCGACGCTTCCGGACGCCCAACCGCATGAGACCCTCTCTTCTGGACCCCCTCTTTGCCTCCATCACCTCTCTCGACGGCGTCGGCCCCAAGATCGCCGGCCTCATCGAAAACGTCGTGCCGGCCGACCTGTCCGACCGCGGTGCCCGTGTCGGCGACCTGCTCTTCACCTTGCCGCAGGGCGTCATCGACCGGCGCAGCAGGCCCGGCATCGCGGGCTCGGCGCAGGGCGCGATCGTCACGCTCGACCTCACAGTCGACCGCCACCAGCCGCCGCCGCGCGGCAACCGTTCCGTGCCCTATCGCGTCCACGCCTTCGACGGGACCGGCGAGATCGCGCTGACCTTCTTCCATGCCCACGCCGCCTGGCTGGAAAAGGCGCTGCCGGTCGGCGAGGAGGTCGTGGTCAGCGGCCGCATGGAGTGGTTCAACGGCCGCGCCGGCATGGTGCATCCCGACCATGTCGCGCTTGCCGCGGAGGCGCAGAGCCTGCCGCTGGTCGAGCCCGTCTATCCGCTCACCGCGGGCCTGTCGGCGAAGGTGCTGCGCCGCGCCGTCGCGCAGGCGCTGGAGAGGCTGCCCGAGCTGCCGGAATGGCAGGATGCGGAGCTGATGCGCCGGCGTTCCTTTCCCGCTTTCGCAGAGGCGCTGACGCGGCTGCACGATCCGCGCGACCCGCTCGACATCTCGCCGGAGGGCGCGGCCTGGCGCAGGCTCGCCTACGACGAGCTTCTCGCCAGCCAGGTGTCGCTGGCGCTGGTGCGCGCCCGCGTCCGGCGTCTCGCCGGCCGGCCCCTGACGGGTGACGGCCGCATCGAGGCGGCGATCCGCGACGCCCTGCCCTATTCGCTGACCGGCGCGCAGGAGCAGGCGCTGGCGGAAATCCACGCCGACCTGGAAAAGCCGGAGCGCATGCTGCGGCTGCTACAGGGCGATGTCGGATCGGGCAAGACGGTGGTGGCGCTGCTGGCCATGGCGCGGGCGGCGGAGGCCGGCGCGCAGGCCGCGTTGATGGCGCCGACCGAAATCCTGGCGCGTCAGCACCTTTCCACCATCGCGCCGCTGGCCAAGCGCGCCGGCCTGACGGTCGCGGTCCTGACCGGCAGGGAAAAGGGCCGGGAGCGGCAGGCGGTGCTCGACGGGCTGGCGGACGGGTCGATCCACATCGCCGTCGGCACGCATGCGCTGTTTCAGGACAGCGTGTCGTTCCGCGACCTGGCGCTGGCAGTCGTCGACGAGCAGCACCGCTTCGGCGTGCACCAGCGCCTCGCCATCTCCGCCAAGGGCGACGCGCCGGATCTCCTGGTGATGACGGCCACCCCGATCCCGCGCACGCTGGTGCTGACCGCCTTCGGCGACATGGAAGTGTCGCGCCTGACCGAAAAGCCCGCCGGACGACGGCCGATCCGCACCGTGACCCTGCCGATGGAACGGCTCGGCGAACTCGTCGGCCGCATCCGCGACGCCGTCGCCGACGGGCAGAAAATCTACTGGATCTGCCCGCTGGTCGAGGAATCGGAGGAAAGCGACCTAACCTCCGCCGAGGAGCGGGCGGAAACGCTGCGGCAGGCTTTCGGTCCGCAGGTCGGTCTCGTCCATGGCCGCATGAAGGGGGCGGAGAAGGACGCCGCCATGCGGGCCTTCAAGGCCGGCGAGACGCGCGTGCTGGTGGCCACCACGGTCATTGAGGTCGGCGTCGACGTGCCGGACGCCACGATCATCGTCATCGAGCACGCCGAGCGCTTCGGCCTGGCGCAGCTCCACCAGTTGCGCGGGCGCGTCGGGCGCGGCGACAAGCCGTCCTCCTGCGTGCTGCTCTACAAGGAACCGCTCGGCGAGACCGGCAAGCGGCGGCTGTCCGTCATGCGCGAGACGGAGGACGGTTTTTTGATCGCCGAGGAGGATTTGAAGCTGCGCGGCGAAGGCGAGGTGTTGGGAACGCGTCAGTCCGGCACGCCCGGCTTCCAGCTCGCTCGGATGGAATTTCACGCCGACATGCTGGAGGTGGTGCGCGACGACGCGCGGCTGCTGCTGGCGCGCGACCCCGACCTCGCCGCGCCGCGCGGCGAGGCCGGGCGGATGCTGCTCTATCTGTTCGGCCGCGACGAGGCCGTGCGGCTGCTCAGGGCAGGATAGCAGCATCGACCCCTTCGTCATTCCGGTGCCGCGCAGCGGAACCCGGAATGACGGCATTGGCAGACCACGCCCGCCGCATCCAAGCGCAAAAGCGCCCTATCCCGTCTTCGCCATCTGCGGGTTGCCGAGCGGGCCTTCTATGACCGTTCCGTCCGGCTTGCTGTAGGCCGGCGCGACAAGCCCGGCCGAGATGATGAGCTTCGCGCCGTCCTCGATGTTCATGTCGAGCATGACGATCTCGGAGCGGTGGAGATACATCAGGAACCCGGTGGTCGGGTTCGGCGTGCAGGGCATGAAGACGGCGACCAGCGGGTCACCCTCCTTGTCCAGCCGCGCGTTGATCTCCGTCTCCCGCTCCGTGGCGACGAAGACGATCGACCACACGCCGGTGCGCGGATACTCGATCACCGCCACCTGCCGGAACATGTCGTTCTTGTTCGACAGGACCGTCTCGAAGATCTGCTTCAAAGCCTTGTAGACGCCGCGCACCAGCGGCATGCGGCCCAGAAGATGCTCGCCGAAGCGCACGATGGTGCGCCCGACGATGTTGGCGGTGAGGAAGCCGATCAGCGTGATGACGACCACGGCCACCAACAGGCCGAAGCCCGGCACGGCGAAGGGCAGATAGGTGTCCGGGCTGTAGCGCGCCGGGATGTAGGGCTTCACCCACGAATCGATCCAGCCGATCAGCGACCAGGCGATGTAGGCGGTGATCGCCAGCGGCGCGCTGACCAGGAAACCGGTCAGGAAATAGGTCCTGAGCCGGGTTGCGGCAGACATGGGTCTGGGTTCTTCTTCCACGGCGCTCCCCTGATGGCTTCAATCTAGAGGAGCGCCGCCGCGGCGCAATCACAACCTTTGCCGCAGGCCGATCACTCGACCGTGACGGACTTCGCCAGGTTGCGCGGCTGGTCGACGTCGGTGCCCATGAAGACGGCGGTGTGATAGGCCAGCATCTGCACCGGCAGCGCGTAGACGATCGGCGCGATGATCTCCGGCACGTCCGGCAGGACGATCGTGTCCAGCGTCTTGACGGTGGCGTGCGCCGCGCCCTTGGCGTCCGTGATCAGGATGATCTTGCCGCCGCGCGCCGCGACTTCCTGCATGTTGGACACGGTCTTGTCGAAGATGCGGTCGTAAGGCGCGATGACGATGACCGGCATCTCCTCGTCGATCAGCGCGATGGGGCCGTGCTTGAGCTCGCCCGCCGCATAACCTTCAGCGTGGATATAGCTGATTTCCTTGAGCTTCAGCGCGCCTTCCAGCGCCAGCGGATAGTTGGTGTCGCGGCCGAGATAGAGCACGTGCCTGTACTGGGCGAGCTGGCGTGCGACCTTCTCGATCTGCCCTTCCAGCCGCAGCACCTGGCTGGCGTAGCGCGGCGCTTCGGAAAGATTGCGGATCAGCGCCTTCTCCTCGTCGGGCGTGATCGTGCGCCGCTCGGCGGCGGCGCGCACGGCCAGCGCCGCCAGCACCGAAAGCTGGCAGGTGAAGGCCTTGGTCGAGGCGACGCCGATCTCCGGCCCGGCAAGCGTCGGCAGCGTCACGTCGCTTTCGCGCGAGATGGTCGATTCGCGCACGTTGACGATCGCGCCGATCGGCACGCCTTCCTTGCGGCAATAGCGCAGCGAGGCGAGCGTGTCGGCCGTCTCGCCCGACTGCGACACGAACAGCGCCGCGCTCTTCCTGGCCAGCGGCATCTCGCGGTAGCGGAATTCCGAGGCGATATCGATGTCCACCGGCAGGCGGGCGAAGCGCTCGAACCAGTATTTGCCGATGACGCCGGCCAGATAGGCGGTGCCGCAGGCCGACAGCGCCAGCCTGTCGAGATCGGCGAAGTTGAACGGAAGATCGAGGGTCTTGGCCGTGCCCTTGGAGAAGTCGAGATAATGCGCCAGTGTGTGGGAGATCACCTCCGGCTGCTCATGGATCTCCTTCTCCATGAAATGCCGATGGTTGCCCTTGTCGACCAGGAAGCTGGTGCCGACCGACTTCTTCTGCTCGCGCTCGACCGTGTTGCCGGCCTCGTCGAAGATGATCGCCGAATTGGCGGTCAGCACCGCCCAGTCGCCGTCCTCCAGATAAGTGATCTCATCGGTGAAAGGCGCGAGCGCGATGGCGTCGGAGCCCACGAACATCTCGCCGTCGCCATGGCCGATGGCCAGCGGCGAGCCGCGCCGCGCCGCCACCAGAAGGTCCGTCTCGCCGTCGAACAGGATCGCCAGCGCGAAGGCGCCTGTCAGCCGCGCCAGCGTGTTGTGAACGGCCTTCACCGGCTTGACGCCGCGGTCCAGCTCGCGCGTGACGAGCTGGGCGACCGCCTCGGTGTCGGTGTCGGTCTCGAACGTGTAGCCGTCGGCCTCCAGCTCGGCGCGCAGCTCGGAGAAATTCTCGATGATGCCGTTGTGGACCACGGCCAGCCGCTTGGTCGCATGCGGGTGGGCGTTGCGCTCGTTCGGCGCGCCGTGCGTGGCCCAGCGCGTGTGGCCGATGCCGATCAGCCCGTCCAGCGGCTCTTCCTTCAGCCGCTTCTCGAGGTTGACCAGCTTGCCCTCGGCGCGGCGGCGCGTGAGGCGGCCGGTTTCCAGCGTGGCGACGCCGGCCGAATCGTAGCCGCGATATTCCAGCCGCTTCAGCGCGTCGACGAGAAGCGGCGCGACCGGTGTCTGGCCGATGATACCGACAATTCCGCACATGGGTTTTCGCCCCGAATCCCAGAGATGACGATCAGGCTTTTAAGCGATGGCGTGCAACAATCGGAAGTCAATTTGCATTGCACTTCGTTTCAGCGCCGACGCTTATACCATCAGCCCGTCAGTTCTTCGCGCCTATCCTTAAAAGACGGTTAGCGGCCCGCCGCTATTTCTTCGCGGCGGCCCGCAGCGCGCGCAGTTCGGTCGCCCGCTCCGGGATGGTCTTCTGGCGGGCGCGGCCGAAGGCCAGCGCGTTCTCCGGCACGTTCTCCGTGATGACGCTGCCGGAGGCGACATAGGCGCCGTCGCCGACCGAGACCGGCGCCACCAGCGAGGAGTTGGAGCCGATGAAGGCGCCCGCGCCGATATCGGTGACGAACTTCGAATAGCCGTCATAGTTGCAGGTGATGGTGCCGGCGCCGATGTTGGCGCCGGCGCCGATCCGGGCATCGCCGATATAGGTCAAATGGTTGACCTTCGCGCCCGGCTCGATCCTGGCATGCTTGACCTCGCAGAAATTGCCGACCTTGGATTTCTCCTGCAGGTCCGCGCCGGGCCGCAGCCGGGCGAACGGCCCGACATTGCAGCCGTCGGCCACCGTGGCCCCCTCCAGATGGCTGAAGGCGTGGATTTTCGCCCCCGACGCCACCGTGACCCCCGGGCCGAAATACACGTTGGGCTCCACCAGCGTGTCGGGGCCGATCTCGGTGTCATGCGCGAAATGGACGGTTTCGGGAGCGATGAGCGTCACGCCCGACAGCATCATCTCGCGGCGCTTGCGGCGCTGCCAGATGCCTTCCGCCTCGGCCAGTTCCAGCCGGTTGTTGATGCCCAGAACGCTTTCAGCGCTGGCTTCCGTCGCTACGACCTTCAAGCCCGCCTGCGTGGCGATCTCGACGATGTCGGTGAGATAGTATTCGCCCTTGGCGTTGGAATTGCCGACCTTGTCCAGCAGCGCCAGCGCGTGCTCGCAGGCGATCGCCATCAGGCCGCCATTGCAGAATTTGATGCGCTGCTCCTCCAGCGAGGCGTCCTTTTCCTCGCGGATGGCGACCAGCCGTCCGTCCGATTCGATCAGGCGGCCGTAGCCCGTCGGGTTGTCGGTGCGGAAGCCCATGACGGCGACCGCAGCGCCTTCCGCCAGCCGCTCGCGCGCCTCGGCCAGCGCGCCGGCCTCCAGGAGCGGCGTGTCGCCGAACATGACGAGGATGTCGTCATGGCCGCGCGCGATCGCCGCGCGCGCCGCCAGCACGGCATGGGCGGTGCCCAGCCGCTTGTCCTGCGTGAAGAACTCGGCCCGCGGCGCGAAACCGGCCGCGGCCTTGCGCACCGCCTCGCCGCCGTGGCCGACGACGATGGCCAGCGATCCGCCGCCGGCCATGTCCGCCGCCTTCACCACATGCCCGACGAGCGAAAGTCCGGCGACTTCATGCAGCACCTTCGGCTTCGCGCTTTTCATGCGCGTGCCCTCGCCGGCCGCGAGGATGATCGAGAGGCAGGAACGCTTTGTCATCGGGAATCCGGCTGCTTGGACGAGGCTGAATCGCGGCTCCTTCTAGCATCGCCGCTCGTCCGCACCAAATCGTGACGGTCAGCCGAGCGTGGCCAGCCAGGGAAAGGTTTCCAGCAGCCAGTAAGCCGCCGTCTGCACGCCGCCGGTGAGGAACAACACGCCCGCCACGACAAGCAGCGCGCCGATGATTTTTTCCACCCGGCCGAGATGAACGCGGAATTGTCCGAGAAAGCGCATGAACGCCCCGGAAAACAGCGCCGCGATCAGGAAGGGGATGCCGAGCCCCAGCGAATAGACCGCGAGCAGCAGCGCGCCCTCGCCGATCGTCTCGCGCCCGCCCGCCAGCGTCAGGATCGGCCCCAGCACAGGCCCGATGCAGGGCGTCCAGCCGAAGGCGAAGGCAAGCCCCATGACATAGGCGGCGACGGCGCTTGCCGGACGCCCCTGCGCCTGGAACCGGGCCTCGCGCGACAGCAGCGGGATTCTCAGGATGCCGAGGAAATTCAGCCCCATCAGGATGATGAGGATGCCGGCGGCGATCGCCAGCGGCTCCTGCCAGACCCTGAGCAGCCGGCCGATGGTCGAGGCGCCCGCGCCCAACGCGACGAAGACGGTGGAAAAACCGAGCACGAAGGCGAAGGCCGTGCCCAGCAGCGCAAGCTGCGCGCCCTTTGCCCGCACCGGGCCCTCGGCGCGAAAATCGTCCACCGACACGCCGGCCATGTAGCAGAGATAGGGCGGCACCAGCGGCAGCACGCAGGGCGACAGGAAGGACAAGGCCCCCGCCCCCAACGCGCCGAGATAGCCGACATCCAACATCCGTCAACGCTCCTGACCAATCCGCGTCCGGCTATAGTCGCGCCGGATGGGGCTTGCCAATCACGAGGCCGTAACCGTCAGCGCGGCGGCAGCGGCGTCTTCCGGTTGCTTGTGTTGAAATCGATGTCGTAGCGGATCAGGCCCGAAACCTTCATCCGCGTGTTCTCGCCGATCTGGATGAAGCCGTCCTCGTCCTTGACGAATTTTTCGGCGTCGGGCGTCTCTTCGGTCGGCTTCACCAGCCGCAGATCCCTGTCCACGCCCGGCAGGTCGTCGCCCTTCTTTTTCTCGGCCGCCAGCGCGGGAGCGGCGAGCGCGACGGAAAGCAGGACGGAGGCGGCGATGCGAAGCGCGTGTGTCATGGCTGCGAGTATAGGACTTTGCCGCCCGAACGCCAACCGGGACGATTGGTCCAGCCGTCATTGCCGTTTGGCGGGACTCGAATATGGTGAAGCCCGACACTTTGGGAATGCCCATGAAGCGACTGACCCGTCTGGAAAAACTGCTGTTCCGGCTGGAAGCCCAGCATGCCTGCCTGGGCTGGGCGTTCGGCGAGATCGCGGCGTCGCCCGGCATCGTGTGCGAACTGGGCCTCGGCCACGGCCGCACCTATGATTTCCTGCGGGAGAATCTCCCCGGCCGCGACATCTACGTCTTCGACCGCGAGATCGACTGCTTCGAGGATTGCGTGCCGCCGGCGGACAGGATGTTCCTCGGCGAGATCGCCGAGACCCTCGACGAGGCGGCCGGGCGGCTGGGCGGCCAGGCCGTGCTGGTCCACTCCGACATGGGGTCCTACGACGCCGACCGCAACGCGGCCATGACCGCGCTTCTCGGCCGCAAGCTGCCGGACCTGCTCGCGCCGGGCGCGATCCTCCTGTCGGACCTGCCGCTGCGGGTTCCGTCGCTGACCGCCCTGCCCCTTCCGGCCGGCGCGCGAGGCGACAGCTACCATCTGTTCAGGAAGCAGGGCTGATCGAGCGGCGGCAGGATTCGGTTGGAAGATGGTGAGCCGGGAGGGGATCGAACCCTCGACCACATGATTAAAAGTTTAACGGTCGAATCCGACGACCAAATACTTAGCGGAAGTACCCTGCAAATCTCTCACAATCAAGGCCACTAGCAGTTTCGCGTTTCGCCAGGCGTGATCGTCGTGCTGCCGTCGATAATCTGGTAGATCACGAATGAGCGTGGATTTCTGCAAACGTGATTATGGATGCCGACGTTGCGATCGGGCCGGCCGGCTGCGCGGCACGGCCGGCAAACCAGAAGCGGCGCGAGGTCCCAATGCATCCCGGGATTGTGTGGCCCAAGACGAGCTGCGAGGTGCACCAAGTTCAGCCTCGCGCGATGATGGCACCCATTGTTGTGGCAATGGGCGGTGACCTCCTCGCCGTCCGCGATCTTGAAGGCGATCGTTTCGACGTGCGGCCACCGCTCGGGCAGCGGGAAGATGGCGGGACGGAGATCGCCGGCTGTGATCGTCATGAGAACAGAATAGGAACAAATCCCTAGCCGCTGTCAAGGCGGCGGCCGCCCCGTCACATAGGTGTAGATCCCGAACAGCCAGCCGGCGAAGGTCACGATCGCGATGCCGGTGCGTATCAGGAAACGCCCGACCGATCCTGCTCCTTCGGCTTTGAGGCGAAGGGTGGACACGTCGTCGGTCACGAGCTTCATTGTGCTGGTCTGGTTCTTGACCGCGAAAAGGTCGGCCTCAAGATGCGTCGTGCGGATCACCAGAGCGTCTAGCCGCTGGTGAAGGTTCTCGCGACTCTTGTCCGCGCGCTCCAGCCGATCGTCCAGCGCTTCCAGCTTGCCCAGGATGATGCCAAGTGTGCGCTCGACATTGCTCTGCGCCGGCATCTACTGCCGGCTTTCCCGCCCATGCCGGGCGCATTCGCTCTTGGTCCACACGCCGCCGCCGCACAGGCCCGCCGCCGTTTCGTCGATCTTGTTCTGGTCGGCCGGCGTCCTGCCGCGCGCGCCGATCAGCGATGTCCCGACGACGGGTCTCAGGCCCTCAACGGTCACAGGTGCCGGTCGCGAAGTCGAACACGCCGCCGCGAGCATCGCAGTCGCGCAGAGCGCCGCGCCAGTCTTCAGCCTTCGAGCCCGCATGGGCGTTTTCCTTTCCGATCCGTTCGACGATGGAAGCCTGGGCGATGGCGCGGCCGTCCAGACGTCCCCACGCGTATCCGACGCCGAACAACCCGCCGGCGATGCAAAGTACGCCTACGGCCTTCCCTGCGGGCGTGAGGGCATAGGCGGCCAGCGTCGACAGCATCACGCCGCCTTCCACTCGTCGCGGATGGACTTCACGCGCCGCACGAGCTGCCGGCCGCCGAGCAGCGACACGACGGCGACGATCAGCACGATGCCGATCAGCAGCAGAACGATGTCCGGGTTGTCGCGAAACCATCCGATCAGACCGGTGGCGGGCGCGGCGATCAGCCATTCCCACCATTTCCGTTTTTCCTGCTTCTCGGCTTCCTTGACGACTTCCACCGGCACGACAGGTTCCTTGACGACGTCCTTCGGCTGGCCCTCGCGGTGGCGATCCCGAACCTTCGCCAGAACACCGCGCACGCGGGCCGGCGTCACGGCGGCGTTCTGGCCGCCATAGTAGCTCTTGCCGGCCGTCGTCGGCAGCGAGGCCCATTCCTGCGCCAGGTTGTCGATCAGCGTGTTTTCGCGCAGCCGGCCGGCCAGATACTTGTCGATGCCGCGCTGGCCGAGCAGGAAGCAGGCCATGCGGTCCTGGCAATCGGCATCGAATTTGAGCGCGCCCGGCAAATTCAACGTCTGGCGAATGCCGCGCAGGGTTTTCCCGACGATCTGGTAGCGGCCCACCGCCGAGCTGTTCCAGCGGTTGTCGGGATGTTTGAGCATGCGCGCCTGCAACGCTTCGATCGAAGTCAGCGTCATGCTCACCAGGTCGACGTCGCCGCCAGTGAACGCCCCGTAGGCAAGGGTCTCGTTGTAGCCGCGCCCCTTGTCCGCCCCTTCGGTGAAGCCGATCAGGTCGAGCAACGGGCGATAGACGAAATATTTGTCCTGCATGGTTCGCTCCTAAGCCGCCACGTTGGCGAACGCCTTCCACACCGCCGTGCCGCCCACGCCGGCGGTCGTGCAAATCCAGCCCGGCGAGCCGGCGGCCGCGACGTTGGATTTCCAGATGATGTCGCCGACCTCGTAGGTCTGGTCGACGTCGGTCGGAACGGCCGTGCCGAAGGCCTGCATCCGCCCACCGACGAACTTGGGCAGGCTCGGATGGTCGATCAGGTCGCCGGCCATCTGCCGCGACAGCGGCACGATGGTTTCGCAAATGGTCAGCTCTCCGGGAACGAGATATTCGGCGCCGTTGGCCAGCACGGCGCTATGGTTGACGTAGATGACGGCATAGATGCGCGTCGCATCTTCCTGCACGGTCACCTCGTTGAACATGAAGTTCCAGTCGCCCGCCACGGCGAGCGTGTTCCTGGTCGGCGAATTGACCGTGACGCTGCCATTGTAGGACTGCACGAGGATGCCGGGCAGCCTGGTGCGGGTATTGTCGTTCGGATACTCGGCGATCGCCGGCACATAGACCCACGCACCGAAGCGGATCGTCTTGCCGCGCAGCGCGACGACCGGCTCGCCCTCGATGATCCACTGGTTGTTGTTGAAGGCCTGTCCGTTGACCGCCGTCAGCTTCGGCGCGAACCGCCCCCTGCGCACGACGGACGTTTCCTGCGAGATGGTCGCGTTGGACGGCGCGACATTGGCCCAGCCGCGCAGCCACACATCGAAGGTGCGGTTGGCGAAGTAGTTCCAGGCCGTCCCCACGTTGCGGCTGCCGTCGCTCAGCCACGGCGTCGACGGCGTGGCGAGGTCCAGAACGCGGAAGTTCTTCGTGTTCGCCGTTGTGCCGATGATCTTACGGAAGGTGCTCGCAGAGCCGCGCCCCGTCACCTCCAGCCCATCCACCTTATCGAAGGACAGCGCCGGCACGCCGCCGTCCGCATACAGGGCTACCCTGACGTTGCGGATGCGCACCTGCTGGCATTCCGTCGTTCCGCCCACGAGCAGGAAGGGCGTGGACCTTTGCGCCGCCGGCGTTACTTCCCAGTAGGGCGTCTCGAAGGTGACGGCGCTGCACCCGTCGATGGTGGCGGGAAGCGTGTTGATCTTGCCCCCCTCGTCGATCAGCTGCCGGAACAGCACCGCGCCCGTGCTGCCGAAGATTTCGAAGGACTTCTTGCAGTTTTCGAGCCGCAGGTTGAGGTCCGCTGAATTGATCGTGTCGCCCTTGAAGCCGAGGTCGCACGCATTCGCCCACACATTGTCGGCGGTGATGATGAAGCCCCGGATATCGAGGCTCACGGCCAGGCCGTTGGAGCGGATGTTCTGGAGGTGAAGCCGGTTCGTGAAAACGCTCGGCGTGCCGAACTTGAAGCCCGTGGCGTTCATGGCCGGCCATGCGTCGATCAGGTACTTCGCGAAGTCGAACCCCGAGGCCGTGATCGCCACGTCGGCGACCTTTATGGAGCCCGGGCTCGTGAAGGCGAAGACCGGCGTCCCGTTGGTGATACCGCACGTCACACGCGTCTGTCCAACCGCGCCTTGCAGGCCGCCGGCGCTGATCGTCACGGTGGAGTTGATCCTATGCTGCGGGCAAAGCTGCCAGCGCACGCCCAGCGCGTTGGCGGCGTCGTGCGTGGCCTGGATCGCCGCCGCGTCGTCGGTGGCGCCGTTCGCCGCCGCGCCCAGCATGGCGGGCGTCAGCACGGGCTCGGCCACCTCCCACCACGCGCCGTCCGCCGACCTCACCTTGCCCGCGTGCGACGGCTCGGAAACCGCCCGCCTGTAGAGCGCAGCGCCGCCGTCGCCGGCGGCCCCGTAGCCGCCCGTGCGCACGGCCGTGCGCAGCACGCCGACATTGGCGAGCGACAGCGCCGTGCGGCTGTCATAGTCGGGTCGCTCCAGCGGCTGGTAGTTGCCGCCGATCAGGCTCGCCAGCGCCTTGTCGCCGGCCTCGCGCAGGAAGGCCTCGTTGACGATCGCGGCGATGCGGGCTTCGATTTCGGCCTGCACGGCGGCATTCAGCACCGGCAGGTTGAGCCCGCCCACGATGTTGCCGGCCCCGTCGCTCACCATCGCGTCGCCGGCGGCCCCGGCGGCGTCGATCGAGCCGCCGCCGCTGCCGGGAACCGTCGAGCGCCAGGCGCGGCCGATGTCGCGGCGCAGCTCGGAATTCTCGCTCGACGTCTTGGTCAGCTGCTTTTCCAGCTGCACGCCGTCGATTGAGCCGCCCCTGGTCACGGCCGCCTCGCGCTCGGCCACGCGCGCGGCGCGGTGAAACCAGCTCGTCGTCGCCGGCACGGCCGTCGCGAAGGTCACGGAGAAGGTGTCGAAGTCCAGCGCGGCGGTCTTGGCGATCGTGAAGCCGGCAGACAGCTTGGAGAAGGCGGCCGCCCCTTGAGGCTTCGTCCACACCTCGACGTCGACGACGTCGAAGACCTTGTAACCGGACGGGCCATAGGGACCGGCCGTGCCGTTGCCGACGAGAACCGTCGATTCGCGCGTCTCGCGCGGGAGCGGATAAGGGGTCGCAGCCATGACGGCGAGGATGACTCGCCGGCGATGGCGTCAGTTGCGCGCGCTGCCGGACTCAGAAGATGAAGGGAGACGCGAAAGGGAGCTCAGCCGCCATGCCGAATATGCCGCCGCCCTATCACATCCCGTTAAGCCCGGACGAGCTGGCACGGCTGGGTGTCGTAACCGTGATGTGGGGGCAGATAGACGAAGCGTTCAACACCATCTTGCGCTGGGTCCTGAAGCTCGATGCGAAGGTCTTCAACAGCCTGCTGGGGCGGCAGATGATTGGGTCTCGGGTAGACCATCTAAATGCGGCTATACCCACTGTGAATGATGAACAAACCCGTGAGCTCATGGCGTCAGCGGTCAAAAAGATGCGCGCGATACTGCCAAGGCGAAACGCGGCAATGCACGGCTGCTGGGGGCTGTTTGTGCTCGATCCGACCTTCCGGTCTTTCCGTGTCGGAACCTATAACCATCAGAAGCCGAACGATCGCTTCTACACCGAGGACATTGCCGAGCTCCACGATGGAATGGTCGAGGTTCTTTCGGTCTTGGGGGCGATCGCCATGCGCAGCCTCGAGCCTGCCGCCGCGCCGGTCAACCTCGAGGGGAACAGGATTTACTACGCTCCTCAACCTCCAGATGCACGCGCCGCCGGAGTAATGTTTCGACGAGGCGACAGAGTGCTTCGCGTGGAGCCTCCCATTCAGGATCAAACCGAGTGAGGATAGTCTCTGCTTCCGCCATCTCTTCGGCAGAAACACGGAGCACCAGGCGCGGCTGGGCAGCGGCAGGCGTCGAGCGGGAAGCAAAGTCGTCCATGCCAGCATGATAGCGCCCGGCGGCGGCGGTCAGTTGCGGGGGAGCCTAGTCGCAATAGGTCGGGTTAGAACGACCGTCCCATTCCGTCCAGCAGCCGCCACCGCTGCCGCTCTTGGAGCCCTTCCCATCGAGAACTTGAAGTGCCGTAGCGGCGAGCAGCATCAAAATAAACGGCCAATGCGGGCCTTGCGACCCGCCAAGCAGCAAGCCGCCCATTCCTATGACGACAAGGATGACCGATATGGCGATGATCACTGTCGCCCCTTGACATTCGATTCCCCGAGATTCACGTTAGCCGCGCTTCACGGGATTGTGGAGTCCGGGTTGAGAGCCGGTTCTGGAGCGCCCAACGCGCTCATAGCGCGTTTTTTATTGGGGTTTTCGCCATCATGGCGAAAACCTGCCTATGGTCGGGCACATTGGGAGGCCGCAAGGCCTGCCGTTCTCCAGACGGTCTCTCAACCCGGTGTCGCCCGGCCGCCAGTTTGAGAGCTGGCGCATATCTGGAGAACCACGATGACGAACGTCATTCCTTTACCCGGACTAAGCGTCGAGATGCAGTTCAGCGAGATCGAGTCGCTGGTCGACGCCATGCTCTACATGCACGAGACCGCCGAGAGCAGCGGCGACCGCAAGCGCATCATGGATATCGAGGTCGCGCTCCTCCACATCATCCGCGACAAGATCGCCACGGGCCAGCGCGACCTGACGCGCATCCCCGGCCACTACGGGCGCAAAGCCTCCTGATCCCACAGAATTGCGGGGAAAAGCCCGCATCCGCCCTTGCCGCCCCGCGCGGCCGGGCGCTGGATGCCATGGTTAATTCCCGCTTTGTTTTCAGTGAAGGGAACTTCTGATGAACGACATCCTCAAGATCGAGGACATCACCGTCCACAATGGCGAGCCCACGGTGCAGGATCTGCGGCTGGCGGAGGCACTTGGGTACGATGACCGGCACAAGATCAGGCCATTGATCAATCGCAATATGGACGAGCTAAGGCGCTACGGGGAGGTTTCCGCCACCGTGGCGGAAACCTCCCCGAAAGGGGGGCGTCCGAGTAACGAGTTTTGGCTTAACGAGGCCCAAGCGCTTCTCATTTGCATCAAGTCGGATGCGAAGAACGCCGCAGATGTCCGTGAAACCCTCATTCGTACATTCATGGCGTGGCGTCGCGGGGAGGGTTTTCGCCATGGTGGCGAAAGCCTCCCGTCTTTCGAGGTCGATATCGCCTATGCGCCGCTAGGCTCCAAGGTCGCCTTCCTGCGGATGGTGAAGAAGGAGTTCGGCCGTCCGGCCATGCTGCATGTCTACCGGCAGATCAACCTGCCGGCGCTGCCGGAGGGCATCGACGCCGTTCCGGCCGGCGCGTTCCAGCCGCGCGAGGCGCTGGCCCAGCTGCTCGGCCACGACCTCGATGGCCGGCCGGTCCGGCACTGGCTGTCCATGGCCTTCGCCGGCAGCACGGAGGCGACGGCACGGCTCCTCAATTCCGGTATTCGCATCGAGGACGATTGCTTCGCCGTCGCCAACACGCACCCGGCAATCCGAGCCGTCTTCCAGCGCACCAAATGGTGGCCGGCCTATCCGCACCTGCGCGCGCTGGAAGGCGCGCAGACCTTCAAGCCCGCGAAATACGGCAAGGGCTTCACCAGCCACGGCACGCTGATCCCGGTCTACTGGCTGGACCCCGACAACCTTCACTGATTGCCCGGCAGCGGTGCGACGCCGGCGGCCTCGTTGCCGCCGGCTTCAAGCTTGTCCAGCAACGTGCGGATGTAGAACAGGTTCTGCCCGATCACGAGCTTGCGCATGCGCCTTGTGTCGGTCGCCGTCCAGTTGAGGTCGGCCACGTTGCGGCCGGTTTTCAGCAGCGCTTCCACCTTGCCGGCCGTCGGGCCGAGCGCCGCCGTCAGCGTCTCGCGGCTGATATAGCGGCTGTCCGGCCGCTTCGCGCCGATGGTCGAGAAGGCGTCCACGTCGAACCACTTTTCCGACAGTGCGTTGGCTTCCTGATACCAGCCAAGCACGCCCGAGCGCGTGATCCCCGCCTTCACCATGTCCGGCAGCGTCGAAGGCATGTCGCGCCCGACAATGCCGGAATAGGCGTACTCGGCCAGCATGCCGAGCCCGATCGCCGAGACGAGCCCCTGCAACACCTGCCGGTCGCGCGCCTGCAACGAGCGCACGAGCAGCCTTTCGGTGGCCGCCGCCACGAAGGTCTTGTATTGCAGGATCAGCGCCACGATCGGGTTGGACATCATCAGCGGCTTTTCCGCGCCCGGCGTGATGATCATGATGTCGACGTCGCGGGCGAGCGCCCCCTCGAAGGCCTCGCGCGCGCCGGCGTCCTGCCAGTTGCCGGTGTTCGGGATGCGGATGCCGTCGATCTCGTCCAGCGCGCCGGGCTTTTCGAGCTGGCGGGCGATCCGCTGCGCCATCGCCGCGTCGATGCCGTTTTCCGCCAGGTCGCGGATTTGCCTTGCGCTTCCCTTGCCGGCGGCGATCGCCTCTGCGGCACGGATCAGCTCCGAGCCGGAAACCATGCCGGCCGCCAGTTTGCCGAAATCGGTCCAGACGGACAACAGCGAGACCTTCTGGAACTTGTCGGCCGCCACCTGTATGCCGCGCTCGAATCGCGACGTCGGCCGATAGATGTCCACCACGTCGTGAAGCCCGCTGGCGCGGGTCGCCAGATAGGTTTCCGCCGCGATGCCGAGGGCTTGAAGCTGCTTCTTGTAGGCCCCGATCGCCTTGCGCGTCTCGGGGTTCGTCATCGCCTTGAAGAACGGCGCCCAGGCATGCCGGAAGGTCGAGGTCAGCCCGTAGCGCCACTGGATGCCGGCGATGTCCGAGGCCGAGGATAGGGCCGCGCCGCCGAGATTGGTCAGCACGTCGTAGCGGCCGGCCGTCGCCGCCATGCGGCCGAGGAAACGCTGGCGCGGATCGCTCGACCAGCCATAGGTGTGGCGGATGCGGTCGCGCAGCGCCGCCAGGTCGGCGATCGCCGCGTCGCGGTCGCCATGGATCTTCGCCCGCTCGGCCGGCGTCTTGGCCGCCATCTCCATCGCGGCCGCTTCCTCCGTGATGCGCTTGAACGCTTCCGTCATGCGCACGTCGCCGAAACGCTCGGTCAAGAGCACGTCCGGCACCATCGTGTTGAGGTAGATCTCCGCCGTGTTCTGCACGTCCGTGTCGATGAAGTCGCGCACCAGGCTGTCGGGAATCATGAACTCCCGCGCCGCCAGCGGCCCGCGCGCCTCGTCGCCGCGCCCGCCGGCCGCGAAATCCTGCCGCCCCATGTCCTCGTCATACGGCAAGCGTCCGTCCGGCGACCCCACGATCCGGTCCACGATCTCGTTGGCGCGGGCGTCGAGCTCTTTGCGGTCGCGCATCCGCTCGCGCGACAGGATGCGCTTCACGGCGAGGTCGACGGCGCCGTCAGCCCCTTCGCCTTTGGCCAGCGCCTTCTGCGCCGCCTTGGCCGATTTTCCCTCCCATTTCAGCACTGCGTCGTTCAGCTGGGCGCGCAGGCCAGATATCCGCTGCTCGGCCGCCGCGATCTTGGCGTCGATGGCGTCGGCGTCCTTCCCGAGCCGTTTGTTGCGGGAGGCTTGCAGCTTCGTGACGCTCTCGGCATCGGCGTCCAGCTTCGCCTTTAGGTCGCGCACCGTGTCCTGAAGCACGGCTTTTTTCGCTTCCTCGCCTTCCAGCCAGTCGGCAAAGACCTGCACGGCGCGCGGCCGCTCGCCGACGAGGCGCTGCTTGTTCCACACGCGGATCATGTAGCTGTCTGCCGTCGCCGCGTCGACGCCTTCCGGCAGCAGGTTGGCCGCGATCGCCCTGTCGCGCCAGGGCGCGATGACATTGGCGCGCATCCACTTCGCCACCTCGGCCGCCTCGGGGATGGCGTGGCTGTCGCCGCTCCGCAGCGCCTCGTCGATCGCCGCCTTGAACTCGGGAAAGGAAAGCTTCTCGCGTGGCCGGCCGGTCATGTCCATCAGCCGCACGCCGCGCTGCGACAGCGACTCGCGCCACGTTTCCGCCTGTCCGCCGAACCGGTATCGGGTGAAGGCGTCGTCCAGCTTCTGCGCCAGGCCGACCCGGGCCTTTCCCGTTTCCAGCCGGGCGCTGCGATCGAGCGCCGGCCCCTGTGTCGTGGCGATGCCCTTGACGTTGTCCTCGAAGATGTACGGCGTTTCGGCCAGATCGGCGGCGGCGCGGCGCGCCGCGGCGAAGGGCGCGTTCATCATGCGCCGCGTCGGCGAGAGCTTGCCCGTGGGGTCGGGCAGCTTGTTCAGCCCCGGCACGCTGCGGAGTTTCAGCTCGCGGTTCTCCGCCGCCGCCGCGCCGGCCGAGCGCGCCGCCGGCAGCGCCGGGCTGGCGATCTCGCCGGCCCATTCCTTGCGGTCGGCGTCGAACACCGTCGTCAGCGCCGCCCGCTCGCCGCGCGATATCAGCCCGACCGCGCCGCCGAGCAGACCGCCCAGGATCGTGGCCGAACCGATGCCGATCGCCGCGTCGGCGAGCGTGTAATCCGGCGTGGTCACCGCCATCGCTGTTTCGCTAATAGCTGCGCCGGCCCCGGCCGACAGAGCTACGTTGCGAGCGAGAAGCGCGGCACGAGCGCCCCGGCCGAGCCCTGCGGCGACGCCACCGACAGGAATAAGCACCGTCGGGTCGAGCATCCCCATGCCGACTGAAGCGACAACACCCGCCCATCCCGAGCGCGCCAGAACGTCTTTTGCCTGCTCGTCCTCATCCCATTCGGAGATGATCGCCCGGGTTTCATCGGCATTTCGGGAATAGGCAAACCGGGCAGGGTCGGCTTCGTATTTGGTGCCCTTGATCATATCGAAGGGATTGTGATCTGGGTCCGTCACCACATCGTCCCGGTTCGCGGCAAAGCGCCAGCTACGGTAGAAGCTGTTTACATCCGTCCCGGCCGCCGCCCACGTCTCGCGGTCGAAGATTCCGAACTCCTGCTTTAGGTCAGGGATGACCTCCAGCGGTCGACCGGCGCGGAACGGCACGTATTCGTCAGGGACGCTCGGCATTTGGAATCCCCTGTTCGCGCAGGATGACGCGGTTGCGGATATGCCGCTCGCGCCGGGCGGCGCGATCGTCGCGCTTGTCGCCCATCATCTCGCGGATGCGCTTCTCGCGCATAGCCATGTCTTCATCCGTGGCAGGCCGCCATGGCGGATAGAACGGCCCGATGGCTGTGCCTTCTCCGAGCACGACCCACGGGTCATGCTGCGTTCGCCGATCCTCCTCGGCGGCCCTAAGCGCTTTGGCCTGCGCCGCCGCCGGATCGAAGAAGTGTCGGATGACACGCCCCTGCTCGTCTGTCACAAGCTGGTCGAGGCCCGTTTCCGGGTCCACCACCGACAGCAGATAACCCGGGGCCTCGCCCCTGTCGGCCGCCGCCTTGGTCTTGCCGTCCGCTACCAGCGACAGGTTGGCGAGCTCGACCCCCCGCTCTTTCGCCAAACCCGCCAGCTCCTCGCCGATCCATGCTTTCGAGCCGCCGACCGCCGGATAGGATTCTTCCGGCGGATAGGGCATCAACCTGCCGCGCCCGTCGCCATAGACACGGCTGACGCCCCACACCTTCTGCATGCGCTGGATCGCCTGTTCCTGCGCGGCGGCGAGGTCGCCTGTGGTCACATAGCGCTGTCCGGTCAACTGCACGAAATCGTTCATCAGCATACGCTTCGTGTCCGGGTCGATCGGGCTGCCAGCCGGCCCGGCTGTCTCGAAATCTCGATCCCAAAACCAGCTATTATCGCCATCGAGCGCAGTCACGACATCCTCGAAGCTCACCGCCCGCGCCTTCCGCTCGCCCTCTGCCACGAGCGGCTTGACCCGGTCCTGCCATTTCGGGTCGGCCTTGTCCTTCAGCCACGCCGCCGTTTCCTCGGCCGTGGCGTAGCGCAAGCGGGCCTGCCAGTCCTGCAACTGGTCGGCCGCCTTGTCGCCGAACGTGCCGGCGATCTCGTCGATGCGCCCGCCGGCCGACAGGAAGTCGAGCTGTGTCATCAAATCGGCGTGGCGTTTCGGATCGGTCGAGGCGAGGTCGGCCTTCATCGCCTTCACCTCGTCAGGTCGGTAGAGCTTGACCGGCACGCCGAACCGGGCCGCGACGGCCTCGGCCTGCGCCCGCCGCGCGCCCAGCGACGCGGCGAGCGCGTCGGGCGACGACGGGTCGATCGGCACGAGGTCGATCAGCCTGTTGTCCGCAGCGTGGCCGAGCGGGTCCGTCTGGATGGCCTTGCGCGTCTTTTCGAGCAGGCCCTCGGCATAGGTCAGCGTCGCGATCGCATCGTCTGTCGGGTCGCCGCCGAGCCCGTCCTTCATCCGCCTGACATAGGCCTCGGCGTCTTCCAGCGGCAGGGCGCGGATCGCCTTTGCGGCCTCGATCTGCCGGCGCGTCTGCTCGATGATCGCCGCGCCGGCCTCGGTTCCGCCCACCGCCGTCGCGAGGTCCGTCAGCGCTGTGTCCGGCACGTCGAAACCCTGCGCCGCCCGGTCGGCCAGCGCCTTGCCGGCGCGCCGGCCCTCGGTGACCCCTGCGCGGGCTTGCGACCGCTTGTCCTTTTCGATCGCGACGAGCCTGGCCTCCAGCGCCGCCCACCCCTTGCTGTCGATCCCGTCCAGCCGCCCGGCGGAAAAGTCCGCGCGCATGCCCTCCAGCAGCGCATTGACCTCGTCGGGGTTGTATAACTCGGCCTGCCGCGCATACCAGTCCACCACCGTCGTGCGCCGCGCGGCGGCCTTCGCGTCTCCCGCCACCTGGGGCGTCATCAGGTCCTGGTCGATGGCGGCGTCATAGTGATCGTCCAGCGCCGCGAGGCCGTCCGCCAAGGCCCGGTCGGCCTCCGGGCTGTTGAGGTCGAGCGATTCCCGTTTGCGGGCAAGGTCGGTTTCCAGCGCCGCGCCGCGTTCCTCGTGCGCGGCGCGCCTGTCGGCCGTGATCCGGTCGGCCAGATTCTTGCGCGACTGCTCGACAAAGGGCCGCGCCCCTTCGTCGAAGGAAAGGTCGAACTCCGGCGCGATCTCGGGATAGACATGCTCGCGCATGAAGACGCCCTTCAGGTCGCCCAGCGCCTTTTCCAGCATCGCCGGATCGTCCTTGTACCGTTCATACACCTGGCTTGTGGTCGAGCGCCGCTCCGTGTCCAGCATGCGCAGATAGAGCTTCGCGCCTTCTTCGTCATAGGCCCGGCCGGCAATGGTGTTGCGCCCGCTCGGCCGCCAGCCGCCGCCGCTGGCGGTTATCGCCGGCGGCGCGGCCGGGCCGCCGGGGGCCGCGCCGCCGCCACGGATAGCCGCCGCCTCCCGCTGCCTGCGGCTGCGGTTTGCCGAAAGGTTGCCCACCGCCGTGGCGATCGCCTCGTTGTCGCCGCCGGCCACCGCCCGGCGCACGCTGCCGGGCAGCGAGCCGTAATTGTACGTCACAGAAAGCAGCGCCGCGCGCGTCTGCGCCGGAAGCCGGTTCCATCTGTCCGCGCCGACCTGTCCGGCCGCCGTCCGCTCGAATTCGCCGAGACGGCGGGTCAGGTCCCGCTCGGCGTCGTCGCGCGAGACGCGCATTCCTTTCTCGACCTTTTTCACGCTGCCGTCGGCCAGCGTGATCGTGTCCGAGCCGTAGCCGGTGCGATAGGCGTTCACGTCCCAGTAGGGCGTTTCGCGAAACCCTTCTTCCTTGCGCAGGATCGCCGCCGCCATCGAGCGATGGTCGCCCCCCGCATCCGCACCGGCCGGCGCGGCGGTGCCGGCCTCGACGCCCACGCGCGGGCGATTCGCCATCACGTTGCGGCGCGCTGCCGCCACGTTGTCGGTCGCGGCCTGCTGGTCGGCCATCGCCCCGAACCGCTCGGCCAGCCGGAAGAAGCCGCTGGCGGCCTGTCCCTGCAGCTCGCCGCCGGGGCGCGTGACGGCAAGCAGCCCGTCCGACAGCAGCGGCTCCGCCTGAAACTTCCTGTAGGGAACGACCTCGCGCCGCTGGTTAGCCATCGATGTTCGCTCCCCTGCCGAAGAAGTCTATTGCCGTGCTGGCCGCGCCCGAAACGGCGTTCAGCACGCCCATGCGCCGCGCCATCTTGGCGCTGCGGCGATAGTTCTTCGCCCGCTCGGCCAGCCGCGCCACGCGCGTCTGTTCCGTCCCGGTGTCCGTCGCCAGCGCAAGGTCGGCGTCGCGGAAGGCGTCCGTGCGCGCCGCCCGCGCAGTGCCGAAGGAGAGGTCCACGCCGGAAGCCGCATAGGCCACGTTCTGCGCCCCGATCGCCTCCGCCATCTGCCGGCGGATCGAGGTGCGCCGGCTGATGCCCTGCAAGGTTTCGAGGCTCTGTTCGGTCCTGGCGTCCACCGCCGCCGCCTCCAGCCGGTCGGCCTCGGCGTTCCCCGCGCCGATCGAGGTCAGCACGCCCAGCACCGTCGCCGTTCCTTCCAGCACGGAGGCCAGCGAGATGCCGGAGCTGGCGGCGGCGATCGGCCCGCCCGCATTCGCTGCCGCCCACGTTCCGGCCGTGGCGAGCTGGGTCGTTGCCGCGCCGGTCCCGAACAATCCTGCTACCCAGCCAAGCACAGGTGCCATCAGAGTTTCGCTCCCAAAGCATAGTCGCGCACCCGAAGCCTGCCCGGGCGCGTCTGGGTGAAGACGGCGGTCGGCGCGACCATCGAGCCGAGCAGCGGGGTAACCTGCAAAAGCTGTGTCTTGCCGGGCATCGGCGCGTCGACCGGATCGTTCGTCGTCAGCAGCGGGACGTTGCGCGCCGCCTCGCCGTTCGCGCCGATCGCGATCGACGTCGTGTCCATGATGTTGGCTTCCACCGTGTGGATGCGGCCCGGGCGGAAGATCACGTCGTCGCCCGGCGTCACGAAAACCTGCGGCATGGTCTCGAAGCGCGGGGCCTGCCAGCGCCCGACAAGCACGGCGGTGTAGGCGTTGCCGAGATCGATCGCGCCGGCGGAGGCGGTGAAGGGGCCGAGCACGAAGCCGTCGGCGACGGCCCAAAGCTCGGCCCCGTCCTCATAGTCGAGGCCCGTCACCGCGCCGGCCAGGTCCGGCGTCGCGTCGACGGCGTCCTGAAGGAAGATCCTCGTGTCGTAGATCTCGAGCGTGTTCCCGGCCGCCCGCTCCACCGCCAGCCAGAGCTGGTTGTGCCCGTCCATGCCGATCTCGCGCACCTGCCCCTGCGCGGCCGCGATCCATTCGCAGAAGCCGACGATCTCCTGGTTGCGGATGAACTGCCCGGCGACCAGGCGGCCGTCCGCGCGCATCAGCCAGCCCTTGGTGGCGTCGAGGTCGCTCGCCGCCGCCTGCTCGGCCGTGCGGATGACGCCGGCGACAAGATGGCTGGCGAGCAGCGACACGGGATCGGCCTGGAAGCTGGTCTGGCTGGTCACCGCGCTCTCGGCGAACACCATGAGCTGGTTGCCGCCGGCGTGGCGGTTGGCGATGCCCTTTTCGTTGATGGCGATGTAATGCACCGTGCCGTCGAGATCGACCGGCGCGGCGTTGGGCTGCGCGCCCACCTCGCTGCCGCGCACGAAGTTCAGCGGCGTGTTGCGCTCGATCGTCCGGTTGGGGATGAAGTAGGCGGCTTCATCGGTCCAGACGAGGAAGTAATTGTCCTCGCGCATGTGCACGATCGTTTCCGAGGTCTGCGTGCGCAGCTTGTCGAAGCGGGCGGCGTCGTCGGCCGAGGCTTCCACCTCGAGGTCGAAATACTCGCCGATGCGCGAAATCGCCGTCGCCCCGGTGATGGCGGGAATGCGATAGTAGGCAGCCCGATCCTGCATCAGCGCCATGGCCCCGGGCCAGCCATTGCCGGCCGAGAAAACCTCCTCGAAGTCGGTCTTGCCGATTTCCGTGTGGTAGGCCAGCGCCGAGGCGTCCGACGTGTTGGTGACCAGGGCCGAGAACTCATACTCCTCGCCGGCCAGGTCGCCGCCGAAGGTGACCACCATGCGCACGGAATTGTTGAGGCCGGGATCGGTGCCCACGACGACGGTCACGCCGGGGCCGAGGCCCGGCAAATCCTGCAATTCGTCCTCGATCGCGGCGGCCAGGTCCGCCCAGTCGCCGGAGGTCGCCGCGTTCGCGCCGATCAGCGTGCCGCCGCTTTTCAGCGCGAGCGACGGCATCGATTCGCCGTTCACCGTGATGCCGATGTAGATCTGGGCGTCCTCGATCCAACGGATGAAGATTTCCCAGACATCGTCGGTCTTGGGATAGGTGCCGCCGAGGTCGGCCTTCGGCACCGGGTCATACGGCCAGTTGTCGACGCGCCAGTCGCACAGCGCGCCCGACAGGAGCAATCGCTGGGTGCGGAACTGCCCGGGATAGAACACGCCGATCGTCTTGCCCTCGGCGTAGAAGCCGAGGTCGGGCAGCATGTCCGCCGCGAGCGCCGGCAGCCGCGCCGCGCCGACATGACCGTTCGCCCGGGTGAAGAAGTCGACGATGCCGGCGCTGGCGAAGCCGAGGATGGCGTCGCCGGCGTCCGTGGTCAGCTTCACCGCGCGCGGCCGCTCCGCGATGCCGTCCTCGTAGAACGCCGTCACCGCCGCGCCGGAAACCGTCGCGCTGCCGGAGAAGGTGGCGCGGATGCGCAATCCGGTCGCCACCTTCTGCGCGCCGGGCGCAAAGGCGGCGAAGCGCGTCACGGCCGTGCCGGCGGTCACCGCGAACGGCCCGGCGATTTTCGTCCACACGCCGGCCACGTCCGCTTCCACGTCGAAGGTCGCGCTGCCGGCGCTGATGCCGAGATTCGTCACCAGCACCGCCGCGACGGTCCCGGCCACCGTCCCGGTCCACACCGTTTGCGTCCCCGTGTGCGGCCCGGCGATCAGCGCCGGACCCGTGATGGCGCGGGACGCCAGCGGCTTACGCCACCGCCCCATGCGTCGCGAGCCGCCCATCTGCCGGAAGCCGCCCTGCGGCACCGGCTCGACGTTCTTGAACGCAAGCCCGCCGGCGTAATACTGCTTGATGTCGATGCGGCCGCGCGCGTCCGACGAGATTTCGCCGGCATTCGCCGATCGGAACGGAGCCGAAGGCCGCGCCACCATCTCAGTACCTGCCGTACCAGGGCGCGCCGCCATGGGCGGCGGTCAGCGGATCGTCGGCATAGAGGTTCGACCCGACCGGCGCGGCGGCGCGGTCCTGCGCGATCAGCCGGCCGAACACGCCGCCGGCCCCGCCCTGCTGCGGGGTGCCGACCGCCTTCACTTCCTTCTCGGCCGCCATGTCGGCGTCCTGCAGAAGCGGCACGGCGAGGAAGGCGGCGAGCAGCACGCCGAAGCAGTCCGCCCACTGCAGGTCCCAGGTGCCCGGGTCCACCGGCACCTTGCAGACGGCGAAGGCCCGGTCCTCGTCGCAGAACAGCGTCTGCCCCTCGATGCGCATGTCGCGGATCGGTCTCTGGCTGCGCGGATCGGAAAGCACCTTCTGCGGCGGCCCGATGCGCGCGTCGGCCCCCGGCAGCGAAAACCCGTAGCGATAGCCGGTCACCGGCACCGCTTCCTGCCGGGTGAGCTGGAACGTCTGGCGGCAGAACGTCCAGTCGTGCAGGCCGAACGCCCGCCCGATCGCGCGCGGCCAGAAGATATCGACGGTCCCGCCAAGCGGCGTCGCGTCGTCGATGGTGAAACGGGGCGCGAGGCCGAGCTCGGCCAGCGCCCAGTTCACGATGGTGACCTTGTCGGCCATCGGGCTGTTACGCGCCCGAGGCGTCGGTGTTGACGGCGACCGTCACGTTGCCCGAAGCCGGCACGGCGGTGACCTTGAGGCCGAGGCGGTCGCCGGTGCCGTCGGCGACACACATGGCGTCGATCGAATCGTTCACCTTCAGCTTGGCGCGGGCTTCGTTGAAATAGCCGGCGGTCAGCACCGTCGCCGCGTCGTCGGCCGTGGCGTAGCCATAGAAATTGATCGTCTTGCCCGCCGTGCCGTAGGGGCACGAGTTGTAGAGGGCCAGGGAGCCTGCGTTGAAAGCCATGGTGGCTGTCTCCTGTGGGTTGCGGAAAGTGCTTGGCGATCGCGGCCCCGGCCGGCCGGATTGCCGGCCGGGGTAGGCTCTCGCTCGCGGGTATTACGGGGTGACGTCGACGTTCACGGTCTGGCGCGGCGGCCGCACCAGGGCGGTCTGCTTCTGGAACCACAGGCGCTTGACGCCGGCGGCCTGGATGCCCACCGCCGCGCCGCCGAGCCCGGCCTTCACCAGGTAGGGCGAGCCCTGCATGATGGTTTCGCGCGTGATCGTCGGCGCTTCCTGGTTCCACGGCATCTCCGCGCCCATGGAATCGTGGTGCCACATGTAGGCGTACCACTCGTCGGTGTCGGGGCCGGCGAAGTACTCGTCCGGGCACTCGATATAGGTAACGCCCCGGACCGACTTCATCTTGGATCGCTGGGTCTTGGAGAACGGCGCGTCGGCCGCGCCGACCCAGCTGGCCTTGCCGAACTCCTCGTAGAAGGCAAGCTGCGACATCCACATGGCCGGCAGGGCGCAGAACACCTTGATCTCGCCCGTATCGTCCGCCCCGGTCGCCGCGATCTGGGTGCGCGCCAGCTCGACGTCCAGCACGTCGATGATCGACTGGCCGTCGCCGATCGTCGTCACGCCGAAACCGCCGGCCGCGAAGGCGGCGAGCGCGTCGAGCTTGATCTTGTCGCGCTTGCGCCGGATCGCCATGACGATGATCTGCACCAGCGCGGCCTGCTCGTTCGGGCCGGCCTTGTAGGCGTCCTGCACGCGCCACCAGTCGGAGGCCTCGAAATCCTCCATGGTGAGCTGCACCGTCGTCAGGCCGGGGCCGTTGACGGGAACGCGCTCGATCGCGCCGGTGAGCTTGTAGACTTCCGTGCGGCCGATGATCGGGAACTTGACCGTGTTGGCCTGCGTATCGCCCGACATCATGGTGCCGTCGAGCAGGCCGCCATGGGCCTGGAACTGGACGGTGACCTTGTCCTTGATTTTTTCGGTGAACCAGTTGGCAATCTGGATCGACATGGGGAACCCCTGTTGGTTGCTGTTTCAAAAGCAGCCTCGGGGCCGATGGAGCCGGGTTGAGCAGGGTCCGGTGAAGGATAGCCCGCCGCCGCCGGGTCGCTCCCTTGGTGCGCGGGCCGAGCATCGCCCGGCCGCGCGCGCGTCAGTTGCGGATCACTTCTCGGGGAACAGTTTCTGATACTCCGCGTCGAGCGCGTCATGCGCGGCGCGGTTGAACTTCGGATGCTGGGGCTGCATCTCGGGCGCGGCGAGCTGCGCCTTCAACTGCTCGCGGCGACCGTTCGGATTGCCGCCGGAGCCGTCGCCGGGGTTGGGCTGGGCGCGGTCGGCGCCGGTCATCTGCGCCGCCAGGAATTCGATGAACTGGTTGCCCTCGGCCGTGTCCATCAGCATCAGCAGCGCGTTTTCGCCGACCGCCTTGTCCAGCCGCGGGGCCTCGCCGTTCGGCCCGGCCTGCATCAGGTTCTTGACGAAGGTTTCGTTCGCGGTCAGCCGCGCTTCGATCGCCGCATCCTGCTCGGCCTGCGGCCGGTCTTTGGCATTGTCGGGCAACAGCTTCAGCCGCTCGGCCGCCGCGTCGACGGGCGTTTCCAGCAGGCCGGCCTCCTGCATGGCCTTCATGCCCTTCTGCCACACGTCGAGCACAGCCTCGCGGCCGAGGCCGTGTTCCTTGGCGGCGGCGAACATGGCGAGCGCGGCAGGGTCCGTCTTCAGCGTGTCGAAATACGGCTTGATGCCGTCCTCGAGCTGGAAGTTCTTGACCCCGTCCAGCGACAAATAGCCCTCCGGCGCTTCCGGTATGTCGCGGCTGGCGTCGCGGTCCCGATAGCCCTTCAACGCGGCATGCTGCTTGTCGATCGTCTCGCGATCGTCCTTGCCGAACATCGTCTCCGGCATGCCGTCCGGCCGGTACGGGCCAGCCGCCGGCGCGGGAGGGTCGCCGGCGGCCGGCGGGGAAGCCGGTGCTGGCGAGGGCGCTGGCGGCTGGCCGCCTCCCGGCGCAGGAGCCGCCGGCGCGGGAGCTGGAGAAGGCCCGGGATCTCCGCCGCCGCCGTCGCTGGGCGCGCGCAGCGGCAGATATCGGTCAAGCAGATGTTTCATGGGTCGGCTCCTTCGGGGGTGAAAGCAGTTTCTCGCCGTCGGCGATGCCGCGCAGGATCGCCAGCCCGACCGCCGCGCGCGCCTCATGCGCCTTGGCCGCCAGCCAGGCGCTGTCGCGGCTGTTGCCGACATGCGGATAGGGCGCGCGCACCGTCAGGTCGGCGATCCATTCGAACAGCGCCCGGCCGGGCTCGGTCTGGAAAAAGGCCGCCAGCCATTTCTTGATCTGGTCATCCGGCTCGAAATGGTCGGCGACGCCGGCCGGCTTGAACGCCTTCTCCAGATCGTCCCAGCTCGGCGAGGCCGCAAGCATCTGGTCGAGCGCCTGCATGCGGCGCGGAAACGGCACGGGTCCGCTCATGCCGGCTCCATTTCGGTGGCGGCCTGCGCGAGCTGCGGGGCGGCGCGCTCGGCCATGGTCGCGGCGAGCTGCATGGCGGCGCGCTGGTCGTTGTCGGCCTTGGCTTGGGCCGCCTCCTCCTCGGTCGGGAGGATATCGGCAGGGACGAGCAGCCCCTGCCGGCTGCGATCCAGATACCGGTCGATGCTGATCCACTCGTTCACGCGGTCGGGGCCGACCGTCGCGGCGACCAGCTCGTAATACATGCTGGAGGCGCGCAGCTCGTCGGCCTTCAACGCCGCGATCATCGGGCTGTTGATGTACATGCTGACCATGAGCTGGTTGAAGCTCATGAGCTGCGGCAGGATGGTCCAGTCGTGCAGGATTTCCATGGCGCGCGGCACCAGAACGCCGACCATCTCCATGGAGAGCCGCCCGTAGGCTCCGATATGGACGCGGGCGTTCTGCTGGGCGCGGAGCGCCATTTCCGAGGCCGACGCCGGCGTGCCGCCATCGTCGAAGATGCGCGTGTCGAGCAGCGCCTCGCGGATTTGCGCCTGGCCGTCGCCGATCAGCATCTTGGCCGCGTCGAACCGCCCGGTCGCCGCATCGAGGCGCTGCACGTCCGGGCCGAGCACGCCGCCGGTCGACTGCATCGGCCAGAACTCGCCGGGGCCGAGCCGCACCGTATCCGGGTTGAACGTGCCGCCTGCCCGATAGCCCCAGATGCCGAGCAACTGGATGGCGAAGGCCTTCAGCGACAGTTCCTGCGCCTTGTTGACGGTCTTGATGGTCGGCAGCGCGAACAGCACCGGGCCGCGCCCATAGGCCTCGCCGGGCCAGCGATAGAAGCGCGCCACGGCGATCGGCTGGGTGCGGTACGTCTCGACGACGATGAATTCCGGCTCATCCTTGTCGAGATACGCGACGAAGCGCCAGCGGCCGTCCGGCAGCTTGTAGAAATCCTGGAAAACCGTCGTTTCGTCGTAGGGCTTTTCCTTCGCGAGCTGCTTGAACTCGTCGGAATACTTGCCCTTCGGCCACGCCTCCATGATCGCTTCGCGGCCGAGATTCGTCCGCTTCCACGACACGATGTTGATGCGGCCCCAGGCGTCCTGGCCGATGGCGATCTCATCTTGCGGCACGCAGACGAAGCGCAGCGGATCGTTGATCGAGGGGCCGCGCAGCGGCAGCACCGCGCCCGTGCCGAGTGTCAGATCGGTGCTGGCCTCGTGCATCGACGTGTCGAAGTCGCCGGTTTTCATGAACGGGTAGACGAAGCTCGCCACGCCTTGCAGCCGCCTGTCCCAGGCGATTTTCTCCCTGGCCGAGAGGCGGGCGGAAACGAGCGGGCCGGTTTCGGCGGTGAAGGGTGTAGCGGCCGGGAATATCTGCCGCTGGATTTCGCCTGCGCAATGCACGGCCGAATTCGGCCCGGTCATGTCGAAGATTTGCATGGCCGGCGCTTTGGCCTTGCCGTCGCCGCCGGGCTGGCGATTCGGCATCACGTAGGCGTAGGCGTCGCTGTAGACGGCGTCCCAGGCGCTGCGCTTGACCCAGAGCGCGCGTGAGCGCTGGCGTTGCCTCCCGATCGGCGTGTCGGCGTCGGCCATCAGGACAGGTTCGATTTCTGGCTGGCGTCGGCGACGAACAGCCGGCGGCCGCGCGGATTGCGCCGGGTCGCGCCGGCGCGCTGTTCGGAGGCGCGCAGCTCGGCAAGCTGCCGGTCAGCCGCGATCTGCTGTTGCTTGCGGGCCTCCTCGGCCGCTTTCTTGCTGTCGTTGCCGCCGCCGAGGATCGCACCCATGCGAAGCATCCCTCCGAAAGACCCAGAGGCCCCGCGATGCCGGCGGACGCGCCGGGCGGAAGCCGACCATCGTCGCCATCCGCTGCCCGGCCAGGTTGGCCGGATGCACGGTGGCGACGACGATCGAAGTTTCGGCGATGCGGCCAAGCGTCAGTTGCGCCATGCGGACGAGCCGGCGCAGGTGCGGAGGAGCCGCCGGGCTGATCTGCAACGCCATCTCGATCCGTCGCCAGCCGTGTCGATCGAGATGCACCACGGCCATGACCTCGTCGCCCCGATAGACCGCCGCCGTCTCCACCGTGCGGACCTGGAACAGCACCGCCTTACGCGTACGCGCACCTGCGCCCGCGAGCGCCAGCGCCGCGACGCGCGGAGCTGGCGACACGATCCGCCAGGCGGTCATGTCTTGAAGACGTCGAAGTCGCTGCGGGCCGTGACGGAGCGGATCGGCACGACATTGGCTGGCCGGCCCATGTTGGCGGCGTCTTTTTTCACCGCCGTTGGACCGCGATAGCCGTAACACCAGTATTGATCGGCCTCGGCGACGTGCGAATATTCGTTCTTCTCGATGACGATGCCGTCTGTCTTTGCCTCGCTGGCATGCTTCGTCTGATGATACTGCGAAACATAGGCGCGGATCAGATACTTGCAGATGGGATCGATCAGAACGCGCGGCGTATTGGCGTCGATATCGCCGGCGAAATAGTAGTCCACCGCCTCGAAGCGGCTGCCGATATCGTTCGTCGCGGTCGGCATGATCGGGATTTGCAGGGCCATCGACACGATCTCGACCCACGCCAGCTCGCCACGAACTTTGTCCGCTCCGAACCAGCTCGAGGGATCGGCCCACGCGCCGCCGCACCGCATCCCTCGATAGTCGCGCAGCAGCACTTCCGTGATGTTCTCGGCGAAGCGCTGCGGCCCCGTCACCGTGTCCGGCGAGGAAACCACTTCGCGCTGCACGCGGCGTTGCCCGTTCGGCATGAACTGGCCGAACACGGCGGCGGGCCGGCCGCCGGCGTCCATACCCATGTAGAACGGCAGTTCCTTGACGATCGGCAGGCTTTCGGCCGCCCGATGCTTCAGAATGTTGAACTTCTGGAAGATGACGACGCCACGCGCCTTGGGGGCGTACATGCCGTGCACGTTGCGGCGCGCGTCTGCCGCGTCCGGCCCGCCGAAAGTGCGTTCCTCTTCCTCGTACTTGTGCCGGGCCTTGCCGACCCGGTTTTCCGCCTGCGGCGACAGGCCGGAGGGCTGGGCGAAGAAGTTGTAGCCCTTGGCCTTCCACTCCTCGCCTTTCTCGATTTCCCGCTCATACGTCCAGTTGGTTTCGTCGGGCGGGTTGAAATCACCGCAGACGATGCGCGGCACGTTGATGGATTCGCGTCCGGTCTCGGGATCGACGCGACGGCCGAGGCGGTCCATCTCCCATTCCATCATCTCGGCTTCGGGCGGGTAACGCCCGGTTCGGCCGTAGAGCAGGCCGGGAACCTCGGCCTTGATGAGGTCGCACTCGTTGAGCCAGCCGCCGGATATCTCGTAGCCCTTGAAGAAGCTTTCCAGATTCTGCTCGCCGATCGCGCCGAACTGCATCTCCATGCGGATCTTCGTCGGCCGCTGTTCCCAGCCGCCGGCAACCCGCCATTTGCGCAGCACGTCCCATTCGAGGATGTGGTTGACGGGCCGGTCCTGGCCGCCCGACCAGGCATCCTTGTCGCTGGCGGTGAACTCGCCGCCCTTCGGGAAGGCCTCGAGCCACGACGCGAGCGCCGTCTTGGCCATCTCGCGATAGGTGTCGCGCACCGCTGCCCACCGAACATGCACCACGCCGTCGCGGCAGATCGGGAAGTCGACGGCCGAGTGCCGCACCATCTTGAAGATCGAAGCGACCGTCTTCCCCGAGCCCCACGGTCCCCGGATGAGGTCGATCGGTCCCATGGACAGGATGTAGCGGGAGGCGACCGGTCCGGGCGACTGATAGCGCCGGATGATCTGCGTTCCAAGGCTTCCCTGACCCATGACCCTCGACCCTCGATGTCGCGCGCCCCGCGCGCCCGCGTCCCGATTCCACGCTGCGAATTTATTTCCGCCGCCGGCGAGTCCAGTGCAGGCATGCTTTCGAAAAGGCCGGTGTGTGTGAGACCCCACCTCCGTGGGGGGTGGGGTGGCCGCGCGGTTTCGAAATTCGGGTCGCGCGCACCTGCGCCCGCGAGGCATGGGGGGCGGGGTCGAGCGGCACACGCCAGGCGCATGGGCGCACGCGCCGAGCCGGGCTCGACCCATGCCACGCGCCACGGTTTTCAGATGTCGCACGCGTGATCCTCGATCATGTGCGGCATCAACGAAATCAATCGCTTACGTCATCCGTGAGAGTGTCGTCTGTTTCTCGCACGGCATCGCCACGGCATCGCCATTGATTTCCTTGACTTTTTCGCCGCGATCCGGGGCGATGCCCGCCGACATGAACCCGTCGCTGGATTCGATCGACACGTTCATCTCGCCGATGACCATCAACGGCCTCTTGTCGCCCACCGGCAGTTCCAGCTGCTGGGGCTTGGCCGAATGATGATACTTCATCAGCGCCTCGGCCGCGCGCATCTGGAGAGCCAGGACGGCGGCAGGATCGGGCGTCGAGTAGAGCGCGGTCCCGGCCTTGCTCACCTGCGGCTTGCCGTTCTTCATCAGCGGCACGCGCAGGATATTGGCGAGGCGCGCCGTATCGGCCGACTGGATCAGCGACAGCGTGACCCAGGGATCGCGATGGCCGAGCGCTTGCAGGTAGGCGATCATATCGCTGTTCTTGCGGTTGAGAGCGCCCGCAGGCCTCCCCCGCGCCCGTCGGGAGGTCAGAACAGGTTCCGCCGCCATTGCCAGAAGATCGGAGGCGTCGAGCTCCGGCGAGCCCGCCAGAAGGTCGACCGGATCGGGGCCGTCGAGGCCTAGCGCCGCCGGTGTGTGGGCGTCTGACTGCCCATTTTTCGGGTCTTCGGCCATGGCCGTCGCTCCAATGCCAATATTTTATTCGGGACACCTGCCGGAGCCGCCCGGTAACCGCGCGGTAACCGCAAAATCCATCAATAATTCAGATAGATACAACCTCGGGTTACGTAGTTACTTGGTTACCTCATGTCACGCGCCCACGCGCGCGCGCATGAGAGAGGTCCTTTGATCGGTAACCCGGTAACCGCTGCGCCATCCCACTGATTTCCTTGATGATTTTTGGTTACCTCGCTGGTAACCACATGGTAACCCGGTAACCGGTCCCGGCCCCGTTGATCCACCGCCAAGCCTCGCCGTTCCCGCCTGCCGTCAGTTGCCAGCATGCCGAAGGCGGCGGAAAACCGTCGATCAATGGTTGGGGCGGGGGAATTGCGCGTCAGTTGCGAGGGCGCGGGAGCGCCGCAAATGGCTGAAAATAGCGGCTGGCGGCCGAATGGATGACGAAAAATCACGCGATTCGCGCGGGGCGCGGGATCTTCGATCGACGGAATATTTCCTGTGGAGCGCGGGCGCGGGAGAGAGGTAAGCGGCGTCGGGCTGCCGCCCGACTTGTCATTTCGCAGGCGACGCGTGGCGGCATCGCCGCGCGCCAGGGAGGCGGCTGTGGCAAGGTCAGCGCCAGGGCGCGCTCATCTGATCAGGGCAACGGGAATCGCGCTGCAAGGGCGCGCCTGGCCGGCGCGCCGGCGCTCTACGCCAGCGCCTGCGCGTAGGCGTCAAACGCCTCGAGATCGACCAGCAGGCAATGCTTGGTCGATCCGTTGATCTTCACCTTCTGGTGACCGCCCTCGGCGCGCAGGACGATATTGGCGGGTGCCTGTTTCAGCGCGGAATACCAGACGCCCGACAGAAACTCCGTATCGGCGAAGATGCGTTTCAGCATCGGCCCGTCGGCAGGCACGGCAAGGCACGGCCCCATTTCCGGCCTCACCTTGCCGGCCGGCACGATCGACAGGTTGACCAGTTGCAGCCGCTCGCGCGCGTCGATGGCCGTCAACCCGTCGGGATAGGGCGCGTTGGAGCGCAGCCGCTCGCACACGCCGCCGATCGTCGGTTTGACGCCGTCCCGCCATGCCTCGATCTGGCTCTGGAACAGGATGTCGAGGCACTTGTGCCAGTTGTCCAGATTCTCCGTGCGCTCGATCGCCGTGGCGGCCGCGATCATCTCGCCAAGATGGGTATGATCGGTCACCGGCAAACCCATCTCCTCGAGCGCTTCCGGCCCCACCAGCAGCTCTGCCGAGGCCAGCAGCGTACCGAACGTGTCGATCGCGCGGGCATCCAGCCCCTGCGCCGCTAGCGCCTCCCAATAGTTCGGCAGCAGCCGCTTGTTGAAGTCGGCCCAGCCGTCCAGCACCTGGCGCAGCATCATGCGCCCGTCCGTCTCGGCCGAGACCACCACCTTGCGGCCGATGCCGTTCTTCTTGTCGAGCCGGGCGAGGTTGAGCATCGCCATGCGCGTCTTGTCCTGCGCATTCATCGGCGGCGCGTTGATGGCCGAGAACAGGAAGCTCTGCTGCGCCGTGAAGCTGGTCGCCTCATGATCGGCACCGCCGCGGCTGATATCGCCGCCGGTGTAGGCGACGCGCGCCAGCTCGATCACGCTTTCGGCGCGGGTAGAGCCCGACTTGCTCTCCAGCTCGTCGATCATGAAAGGCAGCGAATCATACTTCGCGCGCTGATAGATGCCGGCGGCCGTGGTGTTGACGCTGCACGTCACCATGCCTTCCAGCGCGATCTTCAGCAGCTCGTGCAGCGTCGATTTGCCGACGCCGGCGCCGCCCGTGGTGAAGACGACGGGCCGCGCCTTCAGCGCACCGCCCATGATCGCCGTGCCAATCCAGCCCAGCAGCAGGATCGGGTCAAGGAAGCTGCGCTGCCAGTTCCAGGTGCGCATATCCTGCAAGATGCGCAGGGCCGGGCTCTCCTCGGCCGTGACGTGCTCGGCCCAGGGCTCCAGCGCCAGCGGCTGGCGCGTGTACAAAAAACCCTCATGCTCGCCCGGCCGGGCGCGCTCCAGCTTGGCGTTCGGGCCACCGGTGGAGCTCCACAGCCAGCCGCCGCTATGCCAGATAAAGCGGTCATGCTTGTCGCGCCAGCCGCCCCGGCCGCGCCGCTGGCGGGCCGGATCGAACAGCGGCTTGCGGGCGGCCTCCTGTTTCAGGCACATCATCACCTTGTCGCGCTCGACACGCTTGACGACGAGCTTCTTCTTCTCCTCCATCGTATCGGGATCGGTCACCTTGACCTCGCCGAAGCCCGGCCACGCCCACATCATGTAATTGCCCTGCGGCGCGAACAGGTCGACCAGGCTCGGCATGTCCCACTTCTCGACCGCGCGGAAATCGTTGGTCGCCGTCACCGCATAGACGACGCCATCCGCGTCGCGGCCGATGATGCGCACCGGGCAGTGCGGCGGCATGGCGTCATGGGGCGCGCCGTGCCAGCGGCCGGGCAGAATGCCGTCGCGCGCCTCGTTGGGGTCGGGATCGGGCGGCAGCTTGTCGTCTTCGGCCAGGCGCTTGGCGTCGGCGAAGACGGCGCGGATCGCCCGGCTGCCGGTCTGAGTCTGTGCTTTCTTCGCCATGTCCTGCTTTCATGCGGATCAAAAAGAGCCCGCCGGCGAGGAGGTCGCCGCCGGCGGGCCGTGCGTCTGCGCCGATAAATCAGCGCGTCGGCGAAAAGCCGGTCGCCGCGAAGGGGCCGGGCTGGCGCTGGAACGCCTGCTTTCCCGGCCATGTAGGCCGCGCCGCCTTGGCCTCCGCATTGCGCCGCGCCGCCTCGGCCTCCTTCTCGGCCTCGGCAAGGAAATCGTGCACGGCCAGGAACGTGCTCTTGAACACGCCCCACAGCGCGGCTTCCGCCTTCGACGGCGCGGCCGAGCCGCCGAGCTTCTTCAAGTGCAGGTGCACGCCGATCGCGGCGGCCGGCGCGTCCCGGTTCGCGGCGACGAAGGCGGCGGCGTCCCGCCAGCAGCGGCGCAGATCGTCGACCACGCCGGCGATCTCGCGGCGCTCCGGCGCGATCGCCCAGGCGGCATCGACGGCGGCGTCGCAGGCCGCATCGCCGGCGCGATCGAGGATGGTCCATTCCCGCGCGACTGCCTGTACCGTCTCGCCGCCTACTTCGGCCCCATCATCTCCATGGATAGGAGTATGGACTTGCGTATCCGTTCCGCCAGCCACGTCTGGACTGCGGGTGTGCAGAACAGCATCGTCCGGTCGATCGGGGTCATGATCGGTCGGGATGCCGGCATCGAGGGGCCAGTGGATGTCGCCGGGATCGGGCTGGCCCCCGTCTTGCTGGGACCCGGCGGCGGCATCTTCTGTTGACGCTTCACCCTTTTGGCCATCGCTCACCGCCTCCGCTTCACGCTCCGCCGCCGCAGCGGCCGTGCTGTCCACAACCAATGCGCCACCGTGAACGGCGAGGGCTGCGGCCGTCTCCGGTCCCTCGACAAGCATGATGGCCGCTTCACCGCTGTCGGGTCCGGCAGCGCCCCCGTCGCCTGGATGTGCATCTTCACCTGCATGCCCGGCAGCCACCGCCGTTCCCTCGGCGTCACCATCCGAAACGTCCGCGTGCTGCTCGGCCCCCACAGCATCTGCATCGTCGGATCGATCTTTCGGCCCGGAAGCCGATCCTCCAGCATCAGCGGTTCCGGCCGCGAGATCGGCGGCAGGTTCATCAATTTCGGCAGGCTTTGTGCTGAAGGCTTTCGGGCCATGGGTCTTTCCCTGTCTCTTCGCCATAGTCGTTCCTTTCAGGCGAGGGTTACATTGCCGCCGTAGCGGGCAGAGAGCATCTGCTCGTACTTGTCCTTCTCGCGCTCCATGGCGTCCGCGATGGCGGCGAGATATTCCGCCTCCGTGATGACACCCTTGGCGATGAGAAGGGTCGCAAGGCCGCCGATGTCCGACATGGCGGCGTTGATGCCGACGCGCAGATGCTTCGGCTCTGTCGGCTTCGGATCGAAGCCCATTTCGGCCGCGACGCCACTCTGCATGGCGTGCGCGGCCAAGGCGTAGCGATGACGATCATCCATCACACACCGTCTTTCCTTGGCTCTTCGACCCATTCTTCCTGTTTGATCCAGTCCTTGACGATCGGGGCGATGGTCTCGGCCATGATGATCCATTCGGAAACGATCACGCCGACAAGCATCGGGATCAGGACATACCAGCGATCCAGAAAAGGACCCAGCAGATAGACCAGTACTGCCAAGGTCACAAATAGAATGGCATTGAAAATGCACCACGCCATGACTGCACGGCCCATGTAACCCTGTTTCTTCACAAGCTTTTTGCTCACTCCTCATCTCCTCTGGCCAGGTCGTTGAAATCGTCGCCCACATGGCTGGCTTCCACGGTGACAGCCTTGCCGCTGGCTTCCAGGCCGGCAAGTGCCTGGTCGAACTGCTTTTGCGCCTGGGGATTCCCCGCATTGTTGTCGCGGGCGAACAGCACCCAGGCCACGCAATCGAGATGCACCGGCGCGTGTCTCACGCCGGCGAGGCTGCCGCCCGCCCACACGCGGGCCTCGGGAATGGTCACGGCGAAGGACAGCGCCGTCTCGATCCCCTCGGCGATGATCAGCGGCGCGGGTTTCAGCCCCTCGCGATCCGCCATCCAGAACGGGATTTTCGACGGCCCCGGCGAAACCTCGATCACCGCGCCCTTCGCCTCGCCCCACATCATCTTCGCCATCTTCGGCGGCACCGGGGCCTTGGCCGGCTTCACCGGGTCGAGGAAGGTGATGTGGCAGCACGTCACGAACCCGTTCCACGCGCGCATCGCCGAATGCACGGCCGGAAACAGCGGCCCGCGCTGGTCGATCCAGCGCCGCCCGCCCTCGTTTTTCCACGACTGCCCCTTCCACCACTCCGTGGCCGGCGAGAAGCGGAAGGTGTAGCGCCCGGCCAGCTGGTCGATCGGCACGTTGCGCGCCGCGAAATACTTTTGGGCGTGCAGCTCGGCGTCGCTGCCCGCGCCGAATTTTTCCGTGCCGTGCGGCACCAGCGCCGGTCCGATCGGCTTCGGCGAGGCGGCCGCGTTGAACAGCCGGTCGGCATCCTGCAGCTTGCGCAGCCGGGCCTTCTCCGCGTCCTCGTCGCGCCGAACCTTCTTCTCGGCCTCGACGCGGCGCAGCTGCTCGCGCTCGGCCCGCGTCATCTTCTGGAGCCCGAGGAAATCGCGGGCTTCCTTCAGCGCGCCGGACGTGTCGGTTTTCAGCACATAGGCGATCAGCTTGATGACGTCGCCGGAAACCCCGCAGCGCCAGCATTTCCACGCGCCGATGTCGCCGCGCCTTATGCGCACCTTCAGCGCCGGCAGCCGCCCGGGCTTGTAGTCATGCTCGACCGGGTTGAACGAAACCCACAGATCGCCTTCCGGCTTGCCCTCCGGCAACAGCCATTTGCAAACCGCCTCGATCTGGTCGAGCAGTTTTGATTTCACGATGTCGAGGTCGCCGGCGGGGGTCACGGTTGTGCCCTCACGCTGTCGCCTGCCGGCTCGCTCCGGGCGGGGCCTTCGGACGGCCTATCGGCCTGCAACGCCGCCACTACTGCCAACGCCACCGCGCGACCCATGGGCAGCGGAACACCGTTGCCGATTACCTTGATTTTCCCGGCGACGGTGAGTGGAGATTTCTCCAGAAACTGTTCAGGAAGGCCTTGCAGGCGACGTGCCTTTTTTAGGAATGCAGCTGTTTTAAAGCCGGTAACAGATTTGCCTTTGCGTGTTGCCAGATGGCGTGCGGTCGGCTTCCATCCGTCGGGAGCGCCGCCGGAAGCAAGAACCGCATTGTCCGGGTCGGGCCTGTGCAATGCCTCGCCAACGATCTGAAACCGATGCGCAATGCCGCGTGTGCCGAACCAGAAGCGGCGCAACCTGCGGGTCGCTCCACCACACCAGACATCCCTGACGAGTGAACAGCTTTGGGTATAGCCAGGCGCGGCCAGCGCCTTAGCGCCCGGAACATTTTCTCGGAGAAACCAGCGCGGCTCAGCCTCGGCCAAAATGCGCTCATACTCGCTGGACAGGTCCGCAGCGATCGAAAGGCCATTGCTCTCAACGAAAAATCGGAGGCGTGAGTGCGCTGGGCAGGGGTCGCCGCCAATGATCCCATCGAACCGACCAGCGGGAGGATGGAACCGGCAGACATCGCCGCCCCAGAGCAAATCGGGGCCGCGCACCACGCAAAAGCCGGCTTCCTCGAAAGCCATATCGAGCATGCCGATACCCGGAAAAAGGCTAAGCACGAGCCCCCCTTCACAGCAGCGCCTCCATCCGAAAATCCGCCGCCGTCTGCGGCGCGCGGCTTCTCTTGCCGGCCTCGGCGCGGATGCGCTCCAGATCCGCCAGCGCCTTCATCGCCGCATGCTCCTTTGGCAGATCCATGCAGCCGGAAAAGCGCAGCCAGTCGTCGGGCTTCGACAGCGCCCGCCGGCTTTTCGGAATCCACGTGAACAGCGGGTCGACCGGCGGCTGGTCGTTCACCATCCACACCAGCCAGGCATAGGCCGTCGCCGTCGTGCCGTTGACCACCCAGCGGCCGCGATGCATCGGCACGCGCTCGACGAACTGCGCGATCAGCGCCGGCGGCGTGTCGCGGAAGATGTCCGCGAACCGGCCTTCGCCCTCCAGGAACTGCATGCGCACCAGCATCGCCACGCCGCGCGCCGCGATCCGCAGCGCCTGTTTCACGAAGGCCCCGCCGAGGTTGAACGGCGGGTTGGTGATGACCCAGTCCGTGCGCACGAACGGGCATTCCGGGTGCAGGAAATCGACCGTCGGCGAGGGGCTGTAGCCATAGGGAAAGATGTCGGAGGCCGAGACGGCGGAAAAATACTCCGCCAGCGCCAGCGCCATATGCCCTTCGCCGCAGGCCGGATCGCGCGCCGTCAGCCAGAATTTCCCCTCCGCCGTGCGCCGCTCGAAGCGCGGCAGCACATGGTGGCACAGCGCCCGCGTCGCCCAGGGCGGCGTCGGGAAGAAGTCGAGGCTGTCCCCCGGCTCGATCCGCCGCGCCATGACGGCCGTGGAGGCGATATGCGCGTTCATGCGCGGCCACCCAGCGGGCACTGCCGAACCAGAAGGTCGGCCGGGATCATGTCGTCTGTCGGCCGGAAGGCGGCTACCTGCTTAAAGAAGAAGGCGGTGCCGAAGAACGTGCATTGCTGCCGCGCTTCGCGCGCCCAATCGAGCGAGAACGGCCGATCCTTCCAATTCCCGCCGCTCTTGCCGCCGAATATGAGCCAGTCCAACGCGGTCCCGTAAACCGTCCAGTCGAGAAAGGGAGACCAGTCTATCCACTCTTGCGCAGGCTCATTGCTGACGCCGACCCACGGAATATTGTACGCGGTCTTCAAGTCGAGAAGACGCGGCAAATCCCGTTCGGCTTCCTTTTGTGTAACAACCGTAACGAGAACGCCGATGTGCTTTGGCCAGCCGCCTTTCTTCCAACCGGGTAAACTCATCTTCGAAAGATTGGAAACTCGCTTCGTGCAAACCTGCCAGTCCAAGCGATCGCACATTTCCATCGTGTGCATGTGGTCGCTGCGCCAGCGCGACGGCACTTCGTTGTCGAACAGATCGCCCATGGAAAGGGTGAAGACGCGCCGCCGGCGGGCGTACTCGGCCTCAAAGGCATCGGCCTGGCGCTGCCAGCGGAACGGTTCGTTGCGCGCCTTTTCGGAGAGGAGCCGGCGTTCCGCGCCGTGGCCCCAGTGGCCGCCGCCGGCGCGCTTGTCCGTGCCTTCGGCATAGCAGTCGTCGCAGGCCGGCCCGACTTTCGTGCAGCCCCACCACGAATTATATGTGCTGTCGGTCCACTTGATGCCCGTCGTCGCGCCCATCACGCCATCCCCATCGCGGCCTTGTAGAGGTCCAAGATCGCCTCCTCCTCCTGCCGCTCGTTCGGGTCCATTTTCCGCAGACGCACCAGCGCCTTGATCGCCTTGGTGTCGTAGCCCCGGCCTTTCGCCTCGGCGTACCGGTCCTTCAGGTCCTCGCCGAGCGCGGCGCGGTCCTCGTGCAGCCGCTCGATGCTTTCGACGATCTGCCGCAGCTCCGCCGCCGCGACCGTGGCGCTCGTGGCGATATCGTCGCTCATCGCCGCAAAGCTCCCAGAAACATTTCGTTCATGAAGCTGTCGGCGCGCCGGGCCATGAGTTTGCGAACGCCCGCTGCCAGCGCCGGATGGATGTAGAGCACGTCGCCGGACTGGAAGGCGGCTGGTCGACGCTGGACCAAGCCGAGCCCTTGCATGTGCTCGACCATCGCCCGCATGTCGTCGGTGCGCGGCCGCCCCTTCGGCAGCGCCATGGCGTGCACCGTCTCGACGAGGTGAAGTCCGCCCATCGTTCTCACGAAAAAACCTCCTCGAGCTCGGCGCGGATGCGCGCCAGCGTCTCGTCGTCTTCCACTTCCTTGATTGCGTCGCACACCGCCTGGCGCGTCACGCTGGCGGCGCGCGCCACCTCGGACTGGCGGAAGCCGACCAGCACGTTGCAAATCCAGAAGGCGAGCCAGCGCACGCGGCTGCCGGCCAGCCATTCCGGGTCGCGCGTCAGGCGCTTGGCCGGGTCGGCGGCCATCACGGCCTTGGCGTCGGCTTTCAGGTGCCCGGCCGCCAGCACCAGCGCCAGCCGGTACGCGGCATGCACGCTCATCGGCCCCTTGTCGCCGCCATAGGCCAGCTTGAAGCGCGACAGCGCCGCGTTCAGCTTCGCCAGCGTCGCCGTCGTGGCCACATAAGTGCCGGCCATGGCGTCGTGATAGGTGCGAGTGCCGACGCCGGCCTGCACGCACAGGCTAATCACCGGCACCTTCATCACCGCCCGCCTCTTGTTGATCGTCCAGATGTCCAGCGTTTGCGTCGTCACCGTCGAAAATCTCCATGCTCTGAATGGCTCCGGCCTGCTGCGCGACGCGAAACAGCACGCACGCCGTGGCGGAAAGGATGCGCGCCAGCCCCGGCTGGGTCCGCGCGCGTGGATCGCCGGCGAGAACGCGTTCCGCCAGCCGCACCGCGTCGTCGACGCTGAAAATCAGTTCGGTTTGCGCCTCCGCCTCGCCGGCCACCATCGTCGCCACGGCGAGCGACTGCGCATCCAGCATCCCCGCCACGCGGCGGAACTGTTCCGCGCGGCTTGCGCGGTCGAGATGCGGCACGTCGGCGAGGATGGTCAGGGGTTTCATCCCTTGCACGCCTCGCCGGCGATTTCCTCGTAGAGTTCGAGGACAGTCATCGACTGGTCGGGCAGATTTTCCAGCACGCGCTCGACGCGCTTCATCAGCAGCGTTGCTTCGCGCCGGATCGTCGTTTGGCTTTTCCGATCTGACCAGACGAAGCTCGAGCCGGCGACATCGTCGATGGCCGCCTCAAAGGCCTCGCGAATGTCGGCGCGCATCACCGCAGCTCCTCCAGGAGTTCATCCTCGCTGATACAGATGCGATCTGCGAGGAGAGCCATCAGCTCGGGTTCTTCGCCGTCACGCGTCAGGATGAGGGTGCGCTTGCCAGCCCCTGCCATCCATCCAAGTTCAAGGTGGGCGGATCGACCGCAGGGCAGAAGCAAAACGCCGGTATCTGCCCACCGCATTGCAGCGAAATCGGCGTTGAAGCCCTGGCTGGCGCGCGGGTGGGACAATAGGGCATAGCGATAGTCCTGCGCCGTGCAGTCGGCTTTCAGCCCGATGTCGCTCCATTTGAAGCCGGTCGAATAGGGCGGGTTGCGGAAGTCATAGACGTCGTGTCCGTGCTTCCGCAGGAGCCCGACAAAATATGGCTGGTCGGAATTGCGCCAGGAGCTGGCGAGATAGATGCGCCGGCCCATCACCGCACCACGCCGAAATGCGCCGCGATCGCCGCCGGGCTCACCCCGCAGGTCAGCACGAAATGCTGATAGGCCAGCCGGTCCCGCACCGTGCGGTTCACCCGCGCGGAAAACCGCTCCAGCAGATCGAGCTTCACCTGCTCGGCGATCCGCTCCTCATGCCAACGCCGCCGCGCGGCCTCGCGCCGCGCCTCCGCCTCAATGTCCTGCATCGCGCTTCTCCTCGATCAGCGCGTCGAGCGCCGTTGAAAGCCGCTGGATCGTCCGCGAGGTCGGCCCATGCCGCGCCGGCCGCTTCAGCCGCGAATAATCCTGCGGCTTCATGCCGGCCCGGGCGGCCAGGACCTTTTGTTGAATGCCGGCGCTTTCCCGCCGGCGGTCTATTTCCGCGAACTGCGTCACCGCGAATCACCTTGACTGTTGATTCGCTCATCGTGATAAGCGAATTTGCTTATCTTGCAATACGGGTTGCGTAAGGGTGTTTGCGAGTGCACAGACTATCGTGCGTGTCATGAAGACACCGCACGACAGCAAGGCATGGCTGCTGGCCGTCGCCAGCTACATGAACCTTTCGCTGTCCGAGCTCGCGCTCAGCAGCAAGATCGCGGCGTCGACCCTGACACGATACGTCAATGACAAGTCGGGAAAGCTCACCATCACGGAGCGGTCGCTCGACGCGGTCTCCAGCTATTCCGGCATTCCCAAGAACGTCATTCCCGGCGAGCGGCGGCTCCCTGGATTCGCTGAAAGCGAGACGGTCCCCTTCGACTACAGCCGCGAGGAGAAGACGCTTCCGGCATGGGTGGCGGCGGCCATTCGCGAACACAAGGGCGCACGCAACGGCGTCGAACCATGGATCATGCGGAGCTGGGCGCTCGATCAACTCGGCGTTCTGCCCGGCGATATCCTGATGATCGATCAGAATAAGCGCGCGAAGGCCGGCGATATCGTCTGCGTCCAGATCAGCGATCACGTCACCGGCCGCACCGAAACCGTCATGCGCCGTTACGATCCGCCCTTCATCACCGTGCACAGCGCAAAGCTGGGACCGCAGCGCCCCGATCAGGTGGACGACGACCGCGTCGTCATCATGGGCGTTGAGGACGGCATCATCAGGCCGCGCCACTAGCTTTACAAACCGCGCACCCGCAGGCGAAGGCGAGAACCCGCTGTTTTGCCTGACAAACCGCGTGCGGTTCAGCGCGCACACCACCTGACAAACCGCGCAGCCGGCGAGGCGGCAAGGGCCTTCGCTTTGCCTGACAAACCGCGTGCGGTTCAGCGGCCATCCATCCTGACAAACCGCGCGCTTCATTCGACTTCGCTAATCTCTGATCAGCGTCGATGATTGCGTTTATCATCATGGCTATTGCGTAATAAGCGAATTTGCTTATCACTGTGAGCGACTCACCAAGCGGGAGCCGCCCAAAATGCTCAACAGCGAAACAGCAAGCATCGCCGAGGTCGCATCCGCGCTCGGCCGCTCGGAAGGCTGGCTGCGCCGCCACTGGCTGCGCCTGCATCAGCGCGACGGTTTTCCGCGCAAGATCTCGGCCGGCTGGGTTTGGCCGCGCCGGGCCGTGGAAGTGTGGCTGCGTTCGGGAGGGGCGGCCGCGCCCCTGCCGGTGCCCGCAAACGACATCGCCGGCGCGTTCGACCCCATCGCCGCCGCCAACCAGGCCCTCCGCGGCCGCTACGGAGCCCCTCAATGAACAAGCAGGCAGAGCCGGAAGCCGCTTTCGGCGACATCAACGACCCGACGATTCTGACCGATGCTCTGACTTCGCGGAACCCGATCGCGCGCATGACCGGCCGGGGTGTGGCCAGTGGCTGGCCCGATACGCTTCGCGCGTGGATCGAGGCCGAGCTGAATGCGCCGAAAAGCGAACCGTCCGACGTCCTCTATGCCCTTGCCAGATTGCAGGTGCAGATCTTCGCTTCGGTTGCCGCGCAGCTCGGGCCGGCGGACGTCATGGCGGATATCGTGAAGCTCTATCAGGCAGTCGTCGCCAAGGAGATGCCTGTTCACGCCGCCCGTTGTGCGCAAGCCATGGCGGAGATCAGGCAGAGGGGCCGGGCATGACGGCTCTATCCTTCGTCTCCGACAGGCCCGCGCCTGGCATGGTCGACCCGCGCGAGCTGACGTCCAGCCAGCTTGCCGCGCTCCGCGTCGTCGCCACCTATCGCCTGTCCCGTGTCAAGGGCGGCTGGCGCTGCCCCGGCTCGCCGCTGGTCACGCTCGCCATGGCGCAGTTTCTCGGCTCGAGGCGGCTTGTGATGCGCCGCCTCGTCGCCGGCCGCGCCGCGCTGGACATCACCGGCGGCGGCCGCAACACGCTGGCCGTCGCCGACGTGCGCCGGGAGGCACGGCGTCAATGACCGCCGCCGCCATCCTCCTCCTCGGCGCGGCCAACGCGCTGTGTCTCGCCTTCGTCGTGCTGGCCGTCGACGCGGCCTGCGGCCTGCGCCAGCCGGAGCCGGCCGGCTTCGGCGTCGTCCTGCCGGGAGGCCGGCTTTGACCGAGCTGTTCGTCTTCGCGCTCTACACCCTGCTGGTCGCCGGCGCGGGTGCGCTGATCGGCTGGCACCTGCGCGCCGGCCGGCGCTGAACCTCTCCCCCGGGCCGCGTCGCCCCCGAGGCGCGGCCACCCCAGGCGGGGCGGCTTTCGTATCGCGTCGCCGCCCCGCTTCTTTTTCGAGGATCGCATGGGAAATGGCGTCGGCAACTACGCGGAAGACAGACACACGACCATGCGGGTCTACGATGCCATGCCTCCCCAGCTGCGCGAGGCGCACCGTAACGCGATCTTCTACATAGCCAGCGGCCCGAGCTTGAAGACGTGCCGGGAAGCCGGCGCACACGAGGCCATCGAGCAGATCATCCGCACAGACATGAACGCGGCCCGCAAGACCGCGAAGAAGCACTGGGGCAAGCAGGCCGAGGACTACCTCGCCGTCCAGCGGCCGCGCCGCCGGCGCGACTGGCTGGACAAGCCGCCCCGCTCGAAACTTTGACATTTCACCGGCGGCGATTCATCGTCGCCCCATCCAGCAGGGAGAGCCGCCCCATGCCGAAGAAATCGCCGCACCCCTATGTCGTCTGGCGCGAGGGTCGCCCGCGCTTCGTTCCCGACCAGCGCCTGCGCGCCGCCGGCCACAAGGGCAGGGATCTTCGTCACGAAGATGGCCGCTGGTACAGCCGCGGCGAGGCCGTCGACTGGTCGGAGGCCTTCGTCGGCCGGCTGGCCGAGGCGAAGCGCAAGGCGGCGGTGCCGGAGCGCCGCGTGGTCAAGAAGCCGGCACCCGCCGCGCCGCGCCGCTACGCGGCCCGGCCGGCCGGCCCGGTCAGCCTCGAGCAACTGTTCGAGGACTGGTATCGCACCCCGAAATTCCAGCTTCCGAAGGAGCCGGCGCAGCTGCGCCGCCTCGTCGCCGCCCGCGCGGTCTACGCGCCCAACACCATCAGGCACTACCGCAACAAGGCCGACGTGCTGGCCGAGTTCGACCCCTCGCTGTGGGCGTCGCCGGCCGACGCGCTCGACCAGCCGATCGTCTTCGGCCTCTATGAGGCGCTGGTTGTGGAACGCGGCATGGCCACGGCGCGCGCCGTCGTCGCCGTCCTGTCCGTCTGCCTCGCCTGGGGCAAGAAGCGCGGCCGCATCGAGTTCAAGGCCAACAAGGGCGTCAACCCGGCGCGCGAGCTCGGCATGGTCACGCCGCCGCCGCGCATCCGCTTCGCCACGCGGCCGGAGATCAACGCCCTGGTGGCGGCCGCCGACGCGCTCGGCCGGCCGGAGATCGGCGACATGGTGCTGCTCGGCCTGTGGACCGGCCAGCGCCAGTCCGACCGCCTCGAGCTGGAAGACTTCGGCCTGTTCAAGAAGCGCCGGCGATTCGTCCAGGGCAAGACCAACGCCCGCGTCGATATCCTCGAAGCGCCCGAGCTCGAGCGCCGGCTCAAGGCCTCGGCCGAACGCCGCAAGGCCGCCAAGGCGGAAGCGCTTCTGGCCGCCCCGGCGCAGGAGCGCGACAAGGTGGAAAAGCGCTTCCGCCGCGTCATCCTCAACGAGCGCATCGATTCGCGCTACGAAAAGTGCTTCTGGCAGCCCTACACGCGCATGCACTACAGCCACGAGTTCGGCGAAATCCGCGCCGCCGCCGTCAAGGGCATCGAGAACGGAAAAGGAGGCTGGAAGGTCAAGCCGTGCCCCTCGCTGGCCGACTTCCACGAAGCCGACCTGCGCGACACGGCGGTGACATGGATGGCGCTGGCCGACGCCACCATCCCGCAGATCATCGCCGTCACCGGCCATACGGCGCAAAGCGCCAACACCATCCTGAAACACTACCTCGCCAGCCATCCCGAAATGGCCGACGAGGCAATCGGCAAGATGATCGCCTGGTACGACGCGGACGGCGAAACGGAGATGGGGCTATGAAAAGCGTGATTGCCGCCGGCTTGATCTACGGCGGACTGGCTGCCGGGCTGTTGGCCATGCCTGCGACTGCAGCCAGCATGTTCTTCGATAGCAGCTTGATCGGCTGGGCCGCTGTGTGGCTCACCGCTATAGGCGCGCCGTCCTGCTTGGCGGGCATCGTCCTGGCCGATCTAAGCTGGTGATGGTGACATCATCTCGCTGGTACAACTCGGCGAAACGGAGATGGGGCTATGAGCCGCACCTACCCGGGAAAGTACATCCTCCGAGCCATTAACGGGCTTCAAACCGCTATAGCCCAAGGGCGTATCAGGGCCATGGAAGACCACATGGAAATCGACCGGCGGTATCGATATGGCTCCGACGAGCTGCGCCGCTCGCTGCATGCAGAGCGTGCCCTCCGCTTCGATCGTGAATACGAATCCATGCAGCGCGAACTGGATTGGCTGATATCGAAACTGGCGGGCGCCCGTGGGTTGGAACCGCCCGAACCGATCGTGGTGCCCGCCGGCAGCGAAACGGAGATGGGGTTGTGACGCCAGAACGGGAAAAGCTAATTCGACGGCACTGGCGGCAGGCGGCGCGTACCTGGTCCAGCACCAGCGATTACATCCGCGTTCCGATCGAGCGGTCGATGTCGGAGAGCGTCGGCCCGCTGGACGCGCCCATCCCGGTCGACTTCTCGATCGACGTGCTGGAGTTTCGGCGAGAACCCTGCACGTTGGAGGACGGCCGCTTTGGCGAGCAGGTCGTTTGCGAAGGGCTGGTGGTGGCGCGCTGGCCTAGATAGCCGGCGGCATCGTTAGGCCGTAGGCAACTGACAGCAGCACGAATACGGCGACGTATACGTTGCCGGTGATCTTCTTCAAAATCGCGAGATAAAAGCCTGCCGCCATCCAGATCAGGACGGCGACTAGAATCAACTCGTGCCACATCACAACCATGGGAAAAGTCTGCCACGGCGGACGCAGTAAGGCGATTCGGAACAAACCCGGAAACCAGCCGTGAGAGAAGATCAATTCCGCCCACGCTTCTCTCACAAGCGTGTTTTCTCTCACAGGTTCACGCCATGTTCCCTATGCGCATGAAACTCCGAGGTCTGCGGTTCAAGGGATTTGTCGATGGTGAGCCGGGAGGGGATCGAACCCTCGACCACATGATTAAAAGTCACGTGCTCTACCGCTGAGCTACCGGCCCGCCGGGGCGGCGTTGGGTCTATCGTCCTATGCTCATGGCCGTCAACCGAAAAGGCGGCGCTCGTTCGCCGCCGGCGCGCCGCGATGGATTTCGCGCGGTTTTTCCCTCGTTCATCCCGAGTTCATGAGGGTTGCGCGATGAAGGCGATGCCTCCGGCCTGGAACAAACATGCAACCGGGTCGTTTGGAGGCCAAAGGGACAACGAGGACACCCAACGGAGTGCAACCCATGAGAAAGATTCTATCGACACTGTTCGCGAGCGCGCTGACGGCGTCTTTTGCCGTCTCCAGCGTCGTGCCGCTCAACGCCGCGCCTCTGGTCGTGCCGGAGGCGCGTATCGCGGCCCCCGCCGCTCAGCCGGACGTCGTCCAGATTCAGGATCGCGGCGACATGCGTTGGATGCGCAAGATGGGTCCGCGTCACGGCAATTCCGGGCCGCGTCCGGTGATTCGCGACAGCCGCCGCGGCGACATGAAGCGCGTCGTTCGCCGCGATTTCGACCGTCGGCATTTCCAGCACAGGGGCGACTACGCCTGGTACAAGGGCCATCGCGGCTATCGGAATTATCGACCCGGCTATCGCGAATACAACGGCTTCTGGTTCCCCGCCGCTGCCTTCGTGGCCGGAGCCATCATCAGCGGCGCGATAGCCAACCAGCCGCGCGCCGCCTACGGCAACTCGCACGTCCAGTGGTGCTACGACCGGTATCGCTCGTACCGCGCCTCCGACAACACGTTCCAGCCCTATAACGGGCCGCGCCAGCAGTGCTATTCGCCCTACAGCTGAGCGCGACATCCGCTTCGAAAGGCCCGCGATCCCGGTCGCGGGCCTTTTTCATGGGCTGAGCGTGCGCCGGACGGCGTCGCGCCAGCCTTTCAGCTTCGTGCGGCGCGTGCGGGAATCCATCGCCGGCTCGAAGCGGCGATCCAGCCGCCAGCTTTCGGAAAATCGTTCCCGCCCGGGCCACAACCCTGCGCCGGAGCCCGCCAGCCAGCCCGCGCCGAAGGCCGTGGTTTCAAGGATGCGCGGCCGATCGACCGGCGCGTCGAGAATGTCGGCGAGACGTTGCATGGTCCAGTCCGAAGCGACCATGCCGCCGTCGACGCGCAGCACCGTGTCGCTCCCGCCCTTCCAGTCGCGCTTCATCGCCTGCAACAGGTCGTTCGTCTGGAAGGCGACCGATTCCAGCGCCGCCCGCGCGATTTCGGCCGGGCCGGTGTTGCGCGTCAGCCCGTAGAGCGCGCCGCGCGCCTGCGAATCCCAATGCGGCGCGCCGAGCCCGACGAAGGCCGGAACGAGATAGACATGCTGCCCCTCGTCCGCCTGCGCGGCCAGTTCGCCGCTGCGGTCGGCGCGGTCGATGATTCCGAGCCCGTCGCGCAGCCATTGCACCGCGGCGCCGGCGATGAAGATCGACCCTTCCAGCGCATAGGTCGTGCGGCCCTGGAGCCGGTAGGCGATGGTGGTCAAAAGACGGCTGCGCGACGGAACGAAGGTCTCGCCCGTGTTCAGCACGGCGAAGCAGCCGGTGCCGTAGGTCGACTTCAGCATGCCGGGCGAAAAGCAGGCTTGCCCCATGGTGGCGGCCTGCTGGTCGCCGGCCATGCCGAGGATCGGGATGGATACGCCGAAAAGTGCCTTGTCGGTGACGCCGAACTCGGCGTCGCAATCGCGTATCGCGGGCAGAAGCTGGCGCGGCACGCGGAAGATGGAAAGGAGGTCCTCGTCCCAGCCGCCCTTGCGGATGTCGTGAAGCAGCGTGCGCGCGGCGTTGGTGGCGTCGGTGGCGTGGACCTTGCCGCCGGTGAGCCGCCACAGCAGGAAGCTGTCGATGGTGCCGGCCAGCAATTCGCCCCGCCCGGCGCGCCCGCGCGCGCCCTTCACATGGTCCAGAACCCAGGCGATCTTCGTAGCCGAGAAATAGGGATCGAGCAGCAGGCCGGTCCTGCCCGCGACCGTCCTTTCCAGACCGTCGCGCTTCAGCCGCGCGCAGGTGGCGGCCGTCCGGCGGTCCTGCCACACGATGGCGTTGTGGATCGGCTCTCCCGTCCGCCTGTCCCAGACCACCACCGTCTCGCGCTGGTTGGTGACGCCGATGGAAGCGATCCGCTCCGGCGTCAGGCCGGCGGCGGCGATCGCGCCCTTGACCGTTTCGACGACCGTGCGCCAGATCTCCCCGGGATCGTGCTCCACCCAGCCGGACGCCGGATAGTGCTGCGCGAACTCCCGTTGCGCCACGCCTGCGACGGCCATGTCGCGGGTGAAGACGATGGCGCGGCTGGAGGTGGTGCCCTGGTCTATGGCGAGGACGTGATCGGCGGCCATCAGCGCGCGGCTCGCACGGCTTCTGACGGGGCGGCGGCGTCCAGCCATGCCTGCAGCGCGGCGGCTTCCGCCCCGGTCAGCCTGAACCCGAGCTTGGTGCGCCGCCAAAGGATGTCGTCGGCCGTCCGCGCCCATTCCCGCGCGACCAGATGGCGCACCTCCGCCTCGTGCAGATCCGCCCCGAAGCACCGGCCCAGATCGGCTTCCGAGCGGGCGGAGCCGAGGATGTCGCGCGCAACCGTTCCGTAAAGCCGCGTCAGCCGGCGCGCCAGCGGCGCGCGCAGAAACGGATAGGCCGCGCGCAGCGCCGCGACCTGCGCGTCGAGGCCCGTCGCCGGGAAATCGCCGCCGGGCAAGGGCGCGGTCTTCGTCCATGCCGCGCCCCTGCGGCCGAGATGGCCCTCGATCTTGTCCAGCATCGCCTCCGCCAGCCGGCGATAGGTGGTGATCTTGCCGCCCACCACGTTGAGCAGCGGCGCCTCGCCGTCCGGCGCGTCGGTGGTCAGCACGTAGTCGCGCGTCGCCTCCTGCGCCTTGGACGCGCCGTCGTCATAGAGCGGGCGCACGCCGCTGTAGGTCCGCACCACGTCGCCCGGCAGCACGGGCGTCGAAAAGTACTCGCTCGCCGCGCCGCAGAGATAGGCGATCTCCTCCTGCGTGATGCGCGCCTCGCGCGGGTCGCCGGAAAAGTCGCGGTCGGTCGTGCCGATCAGGGTGAAGTCGTCCTCGTAGGGGATGGCGAAGAGGATGCGGCCGTCCCTGTTCTGGAAGAAATAGGCGCGCGGATCGTCGGACTTTCGCGGCACGACGATGTGGCTGCCCTGCACCAGCCGCACATTGTGCACCTCGCGGCGGCCGAGCGCGTCGGCCAGCACGCGGTCGATCCAAGGGCCGGCGGCGTTCACCAGCAGATGCGCCCTCACCTCTTCGACATGGCCGGACATCGCGTCCGTCACGCTCACCACCCATTGCCGGCCTTCGCGGCAGGCGGCGGTCACGGCGGCGCGGGTGCGGATGACCGCGCCGCGGTCCTCCGCGTCGCGGGCGTTGAGGACCACGAGGCGGGCGTCGTCCACCCAGCCGTCCGAATATTCGAAGGCCTTGGTGAAACCCGGCTTCAAGGGCCTGCCGGCTGGGTCGGCGCGCATGTCGATCGTGCGCGTCGGCGGCAGCAGCCTGCGGCCGCCGATATGGTCGTAAAGGAAGAGGCCGAGCCTGATCAGCCAGGCCGGCCGAAGCCCCCTCGCCAGAGGCAGCACGAAGCGCATCGGGCGGATGATGTGCGGCGCGTTCCGCCACAGCACCTCGCGCTCCATCAGCGCCTCGCGTACCAGCCGGAACTCGTAGTGCTCCAGATAGCGCAGGCCGCCATGGATGAGTTTTGTGGAGGCCGACGACGTCGCGCCGGCAAGATCGTCCATCTCCGCCAGGAACACCGAAAAACCGCGCCCGGCCGCGTCGCGCGCGATGCCGCAGCCATTGATGCCGCCGCCGATGATGGCGATGTCGTGGACGGGTGACTGGCTCAACGCGCTTCCGTTTTCCGGCCGCGGCGATTCCAGGCGCAGCCTGCGCGAATTATTTCGCGCCAAAAACGAATGTCAAAGGAAATCTGCCCGCGACAGACTCAGCCCATCGTCTCGATCAGCTCGACCTTTGCTTCGCGGCAGATGTCGCGAATGGCCGGTATGGCGCAGCGGTCGGTGATGAAGGTGTCCATCTGCGACAGATGCGCGATGCGCACGGGCGCGGTGCGCTCGAATTTCGTCCTGTCCGACACGAGGATGATGTGGCGGGCATTGGCGATGATCGCCTGCGCGACCTTCACCTCGCGCAGGTCGAAGTCGAGCAGCGCTCCGTCATGGTCGAGCGCGGACGCGCCGATGACCGCATAATCGACCTTGAACTGCTTGATGAAATCGACCGCCGCCTCGCCGACGATACCGCCGTCGGAGCCGCGCACCACGCCGCCGGCGATCACCACCTCGATCGAGGGATAGATCCGCATCCTGTTGGCAACGTTGATGTTGTTGGTGATGACCATCAGCCCGGAATGGTCCAGAAGCGCCGTGCTGACCGCCTCCGTGGTGGTGCCGATGTTGATGAACAGCGAGGCGTTATTGGGGATCAGCTTCGCCGCCGCGCGGCCGATCGCCTCCTTCTCCTCCGCCGCGATCTTGCGGCGCGCCTCGTATTCGACGTTCTCGATGCCGGAGGGGAAGATCGCGCCGCCGTGGATGCGGCTCAAAAGCCGCTGGTCGCACAGGTCGTTCAGGTCCTTGCGGATCGTCTGCGGCGTCACCGCGAACTGGACGGCCAGTTCGTCCACCAGCACCCGCCCCCTCTCCTTGGCGATGTGCATGATCTCGGAATGGCGCGGCGACAGGAACAAGGATGCTTTCCCCGGGTTTCGTTTTCAGCCTGGATACGCCAAAACGAAAGACGTGGAAAGCGCCGCTCCGCGTCAGCCCTCGAAATCCGGCAGGGCCTCGAAAGCCTTCTTCAGCGCCGACGACCAGCCGTCCGAGATGGTGCGGAAATAGGAATCGTCGGCGTGGATGCGCTTCTTCAGCCCGACCTGGTGGCTGTCCTTCTCATAGAACACCATGTCGAGCGGCAGGCCGACCGAGAGGTTCGACTTGAGCGTCGAATCGAACGACACCATCAAAAGCTTCGCGGTCTCGGCGAAGCTCATTTCCTTGTCGTAGGCGCGGATGATGATCGGCTTTCCGTATTTCGTCTCGCCGACCTGGAAGAAGGGCGTGTCCTCGCTGGATTCGATGAAATTGCCTTCCGGGTAGATCATGAACAGGCGCGGTTCCGTGCCCTTGATCTGGCCGCCGAGGATGAAGGAGGCGTTGAAGTAGCTGTCCGCGCGGTCGCCATGCGGGGAGGAATGCGCGATGACCTCCTTGACCACGTCGCCCACCAGCCGCGCCGTCTGGAACATGGACGGCGTGTCGAGCAGTTGCGACCGCCGGTCGGAAACGGCCTTGGAGCGCTCCTCCAGCAGGCTGACGACCGACTGCGTCGTGGCCAGGTTTCCGGCCGACATCAGCACGATGACGCGTTCGCCCGGTTCCTCCCAGACATGCATCTTCTTGAAGATCGAGATCGAATCCATGCCGGCATTGGTGCGCGTGTCCGACATGAACACCAGTCCGCGATCGATCTTAAGGCCTACGCAATACGTCATCGAATCCCGGCGAAAAGAAATTTTGCGGGGATTACTGCTCCACCGTGACCGAGACTGCAAGCCGTTCCGTGGCCGTTCCCCTGCGGATTCCGAAAACCGGCATGGCGTCCCTGTAGTCGCGGCCGACCGCGAGACGCACGTAGCGCTCGTCCGGCGACATGCGGTTGGCGGCGTCGAAGCCGACCCAGCCGAGATTGGGCACGTGGACCTCGGCCCAGGCATGGCTGGCGGCCTGCTCGGCCGTGTCCAGCATGAGATAGCCGCTGACATAGCGCGCCGGAAAGCCCATCAGCCGCGCCGCGGCGGTGAAGATGTGGGCATGGTCCTGGCAGACGCCCTGCTTCTTCGCCAGCGCCGCCTCGGCCGTGGTCGAGGCGTCCGTCGCGCCCGGCACGTAGGCCACCAGATCGGCCAGCGCGTCCATCATCCCGTGCAGGCGGTCGAGGTCGGAGCCGGCGGGGCTGGCGGCCGCCAGCGCCCGCAGCCCCTCGCCCGCCTCGGTGAGAGCGGTATGGCGCGCGTAGAGCCACAGCGGCACGAAGCCGCTGTGCTTGCCCACCACGCCGGCCTTGTCGAAGGTCTCGACCGTGCCGCCGGCCTCGATGACGATCGTGCTTTCGCCGTCCTCGGCGCAGACGAGGCAGGTCGCGTTCTCGAAATGGTCGGCGTACTGCACCTCCTGGCGCGCGCCGCTGGCCCACAGCGACCAGGTGTGCACCGTCTGCGTCGCGCAGTTGCGCGGCACCAGCTTCACCCGTTGCAGCGCGTAGGCCACCGGCCCGTCATAGGCGTATTCGGTGCGATGGGAGATTTTCAGCCGCATGAGGCCATCCCGCTCCGGAGCTCAGTAGAAGCGATAGTCGGCGGCGATCTGGTCGCCGAGCCGGCAGTTGTCCTGGATGAACGTGGTCAGGAACTCGTGCAGTCCGCCGTCGAAGATCTGCTTGATGGAGCTGTTCTTGAGACCGTCCATCGTCGCGGCCGCCATGTCGTGGCAGGGATGGCGCTCGCCATATTCGTCGATGCGGTTGCGCAGGTGCTCGTCGATGAAGCGGTAGCAGAAGGCCAGCGCGCGCGGCATGCGGCTGTTCAGGATCAGGTAGTCGGCGATGTTGGTCGGCCGATACTCCGCGTCGTAGACCCAGCGATAGGAGCGATGTGCCGACACCGAGCGCAGGATCGATTCCCACTGGTAGTTGTCCAGCGTCGACCCCACCCAGGAGACCGACGGCAGCAGCACGTAATACTTCACGTCGAGGATGCGGGCGGTGTTGTCGGCCCGCTCGACATAGGTGCCGACCTGCGCGAAATCGAAGATCTCGTTGCGCAGCATGGTGCCGTAGAAGGCACCGCGCATCAGCGCCGTCTCGCGCTTGATGGCATCGAGCACGGCCGGCAGGTCGCGCTCGTCCACCGGATTGCCGAGCAGCCGCTTGAACGACATCCACGCCTCGTTGATGCTTTCCCACGTCTCGCGGGTCAGCGCGGTGCGCACCATGCGGGCGTTGAAGCGCGCCGTCTCCATGGACGCCATGGCGCTCGACGGGTTGGTCGTGTCGCGCAGCAGATAGTCCGACACCGTCGCCGAATTGTATTCGGAATGCCGCGCGCCGAAGCCGATGTCAGAGCCCGACGAATGGACGACGGACTTCCACTCCTCCTCGGCGCTCTGCGTGCGCGTCAGCGCCATGCGCAGCCCGGCATCGACCAGCCGTGCCATGTTCTCCGCCCGCTCGATGTAGCGGTTCATCCAGTAGAGGCCGTTGGCGGTGCGTCCGAGAAGCATGGGCTATGCGGTGAATGGTGAATGGTGAATGGTGAATGGACGCGAAGCCGGCTGGACGGCGGTCGTCGGGAAAAGCATCGAGGCCTCTGGCGGTTTTTGAACAATCACCATTTTACCATTCACCATTCACCGGCTAGTCATCCAGCACCCACGTGTCCTTCGTTCCACCCCCCTGCGAGGAGTTGACGACCAGCGAGCCCTCCTTCAGCGCCACGCGGGTGAGCCCGCCGGGCACGATCTGGATGCGGTCGGAAACCAGCACGTAAGGCCTGAGGTCGACATGGCGCGGCGCGAGGCCGGCGTCGGTCAGGATCGGACAGGTCGACAGCGCCAATGTCGGCTGGGCGATGTAGTTGTGCGGCTTGGCCGCGAGCTTCTTGGCGAAGGCCTCGCGTTCCTTTCTGGTGGAGGTCGGGCCGACCAGCATGCCGTAGCCGCCGGAACCGTGCACCTCTTTCACCACCAGCTCGGCCAGATTCTCCTGCACGTATTTCAGGCTGTCCGGCTCCGAGCAGCGCCAGGTGCGGATGTTGTCGAGGATCGCCTTGCGCCCCGTGTAGAACTCGATGATCTCCGGCATGTAGGAATAGATCGCCTTGTCGTCGGCAATCCCAGTGCCGGGCGCGTTGGCGATGGTGATGTTGCCGGCGCGGTAGACGTCCATGATGCCCGGCACGCCCAGCGCCGAATCCGGGTTGAAGGTCAGCGGATCGAGGAAATTGTCGTCAACCCGGCGGTAGAGCACGTCGATCTGCTTGTAGCCTTCCGTCGTGCGCATCGCGACATGCCCGTCTATGACGCGAAGGTCATGTCCCTCGACCAGTTCCACGCCCATCTGGTCGGCCAGGAAGGCATGTTCGAAATAGGCCGAATTGTAGCTGCCCGGCGTCAGCACCGCGATGGTCGGCGATTTGGTCAGTTTTTCCGGCCGCACGGCGGCGAGCGACTGGCGCAGGAGCTGCGGATAGTTCTCGACCGGCCGCACCTTGATCGAGCGGAACAGCTCCGGGAAGAGCTGCATCATCGTCTCGCGGTTCTCCAGCATGTAGGAGACGCCGGACGGCGTGCGGGCATTGTCCTCCAGCACGAAGAACTCGTTCTCGCCGGTGCGCACGATGTCGACGCCGATGATGTGTGTGTAGACCCCCGCCGGCGGTCGAAAGCCGATCATCTGCGGCAGGAACGCCTCGTTGTTGGCGATCAGCTCCGTCGGGATGCGCTTGGCCTTCAGAATTTCCTGCCGGTGGTAGATGTCATCCAGAAAGGCGTTCAGCGCCTGCACGCGCTGTTCGATGCCTTGCGTCAGGCGGCGCCATTCGGCCCCCGACAGGATGCGCGGAACGATGTCGAACGGGATCAGGCGCTCGGCGGCTTCCGCCTCGCCGTAGACGGCGAAGGTGATGCCCGTCTTGCGGAACACGCGCTCCGCGTCCCGCATCTTTTCGGTCAGCCTTGCCGGGTCCTGCTGTTTCAGCCAGCCATCGTAGCCCTGATAGGCCTGTCGCGTGCCGGCTTTTGCCGGCTTCATTTCATCGAACGCTACCAAGCGCGCACTCCCCTGTGCGATCATTTCAATTGGGTCGCGGCGGAAAAGCAAGCGCAATCGACCGTTTGGCGGGCATGCTGGATGCGATTGCGCCGACGTGACGAAAAAACGGGCAGACTCGATGGGGAAGCGGCAGGCGATTGCGCAAGGGGCAGGCGGACGCCTGCCGGCGCGGGCGGCTCAGAGCGGCGGCAGGTCGCCCCGTTTCCAGCCTTCGGCGATCTCCAGCGCGGAATCGGCGAAGCAGCCAGCTTCTATCGCCGCGCGGATATCCTGCATCAGGCGCTGATAGTAGAAGATATTGTTCCAGGTCAGCAGCATCGCGCCGAGCGCCTCCTGCGACCGTACCAGATGATGCAGGTAGGCGCGGGAATAGTCGCGCGCGGCCGGGCAATCGCTCTCCTCGTCCAGCGGGCGCGGGTCGTCGGCGTGGCGGGCGTTGCGCAGATTCACCTTCCCGCGCCGCGTGTAGGCCAGCCCGTGCCGCCCGGCGCGCGTCGGCATCACGCAGTCGAACATGTCGATGCCCCGAGCCACGGATTTCAGGATGTCGTCCGGCGTGCCGACGCCCATCAGGTAGCGCGGCTTCCCGGTCGGCAGCGCGGGACAGGTCGCCTCCAGCATTTCCAGCATCACGGCCTGCGGCTCGCCGACCGCCAGCCCGCCGACGGCGTAACCCTTGAGGTCCATCGCCGATAGCGCCCACGCCGAGCGCACCCGCATGGCGGCGTCGTCGCCGCCCTGCACGATGCCGAACATCGCCTTGCCGGGCTGGTCGCCGAAGGCCGCCTTGCAGCGCTCGGCCCAGCGCAGCGACAGCTCCATGGCGCGCTCCATCTCGTTCGGCTCGGCCGGCAGGGCGATGCATTCGTCGAGCTGCATCTGGATGTCGGAATCGAGCAGGCCCTGGATCTCGATGGAGCGCTCCGGCGTCATCTCATGGGCCGAACCGTCGATGTGGGAGCGGAAGGTGACGCCGCTCTCGGTCAGCTTGCGCAGACCAGCCAGCGACATGACCTGGAAACCGCCGGAATCGGTCAGGATTGGCCACGGCCAGCGCGCGAATTCATGCAGGCCGCCGAGCCGCGCCATGCGTTCCGCGCCGGGGCGCAGCATCAGGTGATAGGTGTTGCCCAGGATGATGTCGGCGCCCGCGCCGCGCACCTGGTCCATGTACATGGCCTTGACCGTGCCGCCGGTGCCCACCGGCATGAAAGCCGGCGTGCGGATTTGTCCACGCGGCATGGATATCTCGCCGCGCCTGGCATTGCCGTCGGTGGCGAGCAGACGGAAGGTGAAGGCGGCGCTCAACGGTCGCTCCGGAACAACAGGCTCGCATCGCCATAGGAATAGAAGCGATATCCCTCGGCGATCGCATGCGCGTAGGCTGCCCGCATCGACTCCAGCCCGGAAAACGCCGAGACGAGCATGAAGAGCGTCGAGCGCGGCAGGTGGAAATTGGTCAGCAGCGCGTCGACGACCCTGAATCGGTAGCCCGGCGTGATGAAGATGTCCGTCGGGCCGCTCCAGGCGGACACGGAGCCGTCCTCGCCGGCCGCGCTTTCCAGCAGCCGGAGCGAGGTGGTGCCGACGGCCACGATGCGCCCGCCCCGCGCCCGCGCGGCCGCGATGGCATCGGCCGTGGCCTGCGAGATCTCCCCGGTCTCGGCATGCATCCGGTGGTCGGCGGTGTCGTCGGCCTTCACCGGCAGGAAGGTGCCGGCGCCGACATGCAGCGTCACGAAGCGGTGCTCGATGCCCCGCGCCTCCAGCGCCGCGAACAGGTCCGGCGTGAAGTGCAGCCCGGCGGTCGGCGCGGCCACAGCGCCCTCCTCGCGCGCATAGACCGTCTGGTAGTCCGCGCGGTCGCGGTCGTCCTCGGCGCGTTTCGAGGCGATGTAGGGCGGCAGCGGCACATGGCCGACAGTCTGGATCGCCTCATCCAGCGTCGGGCCGGAAAAATCGAAGGACAGCAGCACCTCGCCGCCCTCGCGCTTTTCCTCGACCGTGGCGTCGAGCGTGCCGAGATAGCAGACCTCGCCGCTGTGGCCGAAGCTGATGCGGTCGCCCGCGGCGACCCGCTTGCCCGGCCGCGCGAAGGCCAGCCAGCGGTCGGGGCCGACGCGCATGTGCAGCGTGACGTCGACATGCGCGACCGACTCGCCGCGCCGCCGCGTTCCGGCCAGTTGCGCCGGGATGACCTTGGTGTCGTTGAGGATGAGCAGGTCGCCGGGTTCGAGCAGCGACGGCAGGTCGCGCACGGTCGCGTCGGCAAGCGCCGCGCCGGGCTTCACCACCAGCAGGCGGGCGGCGTCGCGCGGCTGCGCCGGCCGCAGCGCGATGCGCTCCTCCGGCAGGTCGAAATCGAACAGGTCGACCTTCATCAGGTGAGCCGGATCAGAAGCGCGCCGGCGAGCAGCAGGGCCGCACCCGTCATCCGCCCCATGGAGATTTCATGGACCGGAACGCCGAGAAAACCGGCGCGGTCGATGAGGATGCCGGCGAGAAGCTGGCCCGTAACGGCGAAGGCCATCACGGCGGCGGCGCCTATGCGCGGGGTGAGGATGATCGTGCTGGTGACGTAGACCGCTCCGAGGCAGCCGCCCGCCACGAACAGCCATGGCGCCGGCCCGCGCCAGCTCGGCGAAACACCCTGCGTCTGAGAAAAAACCCAGGTGAGGAACAAAAGCACGATCGTCCCGCTGAGAAACGATGCGGCCGCCGCCGCCAGGGGAAGGCCGAGGCCGCGGCTCAACTGCGCGTTGATCGGAGCCTGGAGAGCGATGAACGCACCGGCGACGACACCCATCAACGACAGCAGGGCAGCGGCCATAACGGTCAGGCGGCCTTGACGTCGGCGGCGACCTTCAGCGACACGATCTTGTCCGGGTCCTGCACGGGCTCGCCGCGCTTGATCTTGTCGACATTGTCCATGCCTTCGATGACCTGGCCCCAGACCGTGTACTGGCGGTTCAGGAAGCCGGCGTCCTCGAAGCAGATGAAGAACTGCGAATTGGCCGAGTTCGGGTTCTGCGCGCGCGCCATGGAGCAGGTGCCGCGCGCATGGTTCATGTTGGAGAATTCCGCCTTCAGGTCCGGCTTGTCGGAGCCGCCCATGCCGGCGCGGCCGGGATTGAAATCCTTGCCGCCGCTCTTGCCGAACTTCACGTCGCCGGTCTGCGCCATGAAGCCGTCGATGACGCGGTGGAAGACCACGCCGTCATAAGCGCCTTCGCGCGCCAGCTCCTTGATGCGGCCGACATGGCCGGGGGCCAGGTCGGGGAGGAGCTCGATGACGACGTTGCCTTTCGTCGTCTCCATCAGCAGTGTGTTTTCGGGGTCCTTGATCTCGGCCATCAGCCTTCCTTTCCTTGGGTTTACTTGCCGTCCGCCTGGATGCGGACCTTGATCATGCGGTCGGGCTTGTCGACCGACCCGTTGGCCGCCGCGTCGCCCTTCTTGATCTTGTCGACCAGCTCCATGCCCTTCTCCACCTCGCCGACGACGGTGTATTTGCCGTCGAGGCTCGGCGCGGGCGCGAACATGATGAAGAACTGCGAGTTGGCCGAGTTCGGATTCTGCGCGCGGGCCATGCCGACCACGCCGCGCTTGAACGGCTCCTTGGAGAATTCCGCCGGAAGATCGGGCTTGTCGGAACCGCCTGTGCCAGCGCGCTGGGCATTGTAGCCGCTTTCCATATCGCCGAACTGCACGTCGCCGGTCTGCGCCATGAAGCCGTCGATGACGCGGTGGAACGCCACGTTGTCATAGGCGCCCTCGCGCACCAGCGCCTTGATCTGCGCGACGTGCTTCGGAGCCAGGTCCGGCCGCAGGCCGACGGTCACGTCGCCGCCCTTCAGTGTGATGATCATCGTGTCCTCGGGGCTGGCGGCGATCGCCGTCGAAGCGCCGGTCAGCGCCGCCGTCACGATGAGGGCGGAAACGAGCCTTCTGGAAAGCATGGAAACTCCTATCTCGACTTGAACCTGGCCTTGAGCGCGGCCAGCACGGCCGCCGGCACGAAGGGCGCGACATCGCCGCCCATCGCCGCTATCTGGCGCACGAGTGTGGCGGTAATGGCGCGCACCGCCGGGCTCGCCGGCAGAAAGACGGTCAAAAGGTCGGGCGCCATGGTGCCGTTCATGCCGGCCATCTGCATCTCGTAGTCGAGGTCGGTTCCGTCGCGCAGGCCGCGGATGAGCAGCGCCGCGCCGGCCTTGCGCGCCGCGTCGATCACCAGCCCGTCGAAGGAGGTCACCTCGATGCGGGCCGCATCCGCGCCGAGGTCGGCAGCGGCCGCCGCGCGGATCAGGGCGACCCGCTCCTCGAACTCGAACAGCGGCTTCTTGCCGGGATGGATGCCGATGGCGACATGGACAGTGTCGGCGACCGCCAGCGCCCCCTTCAGCACGTCCATATGGCCGTTGGTGATGGGGTCGAACGATCCGGCATAGATGGCGCAGCGGCTGGTCATGCGGCTGCTTCTAGCTTCGGCGCTGGGCAAAGGCAAATGCCGTGCGGCCATCCGTCCTGGCCCGCGGCCCGCGGTCGCAAGGGATCGTTAGCCATGCTTTCTCTTTTCCCGCCGCCTGAACGCCGGATGAACGCCCCGCTCACGCGTCGTTAAAGGCCTGCTCCGTATCAATCAGGCGTGATCATGAAACCAAAGCGTGATCTTCGCCGTTGAAGTGCCACGCAGTCGGAGATTGAAGTCATGATGATCTATATGCTGGCAGCGGCCATGACCGTCGCGATGCTCATCGCCACCGCCTTCGGCATCAGCCAGGAAGCCGAAAAGGTTCGCTTCCAGGAGAAGAACGCCCGCACCAAGGGTTTCGGGCGCATCTGATCGAAGCGCGGCGGAGCGGCGTCTTGCGCGCCGCCAGTCCTGGTTACGCCTGAGACGCCGGATTTTCCGGCTCCGCATCATCCTCGATCAGCGTTTCATCGCCCTCGGGCTCCGAGATTCGCTCGACCGACACCACCTTCTCCCCTTCCGCCGTGTTGAAGATGGTGACGCCCTTGGTCGCGCGGCTGGCAATGCGGATGCCTTTCACCGGCACGCGGATGACCGTGCCGCCGTCCGAGACCAGCATGATCTGGTCCTCGTGTCCGACGGGAAAAGCGGCGACCAGCCGGCCGATCTCGCCCGCCTTGGCCACGTCGGTGGCGCGGATGCCCTTGCCGCCGCGACCCGTCAGCCGGAAATCGTAGGATGACGACCGCTTGCCGTAGCCATATTCGGTGACGGTCAGCACGAATTGCTCGTGCGCCCGCAGGAACTCGAACCGGTCCTCCGACAGTTGCGCCTCTTCGCCGACCTCTTCGTTGGTCAGCGCGATCTCGTCTTCCTCTACGCCTTCCACCAGCTTGCGCTCGGCCACCGACCGCTTGAGATAGGCGGCGCGCTCGGAGGCATCGGCGTCGACATGCTCCAGGATGGTCATGGAGATGGCGCGCTCGCTTCCGCCGAGCTGGATGCCGCGCACGCCCTGCGACGAGCGGCCGGCGAAGACGCGCACGTCGGACACGGGGAAGCGGATGCACTGGCCGGAATCGGCGGTCAGCAGAACGTCGTCATTGTCGGTGCAAGTCTCGACGGCGAGGATCGAATCGCCTTCCTCGTCGAATTTCATGGCGATCTTGCCGTTGCGCTTCACATCGGCGAAGTCGGACAGCTTGTTGCGCCGCACCGTGCCGCGCGTGGTGGCGAACATCACGTCGAGCTTGCCCCATTCGGACTCGTCCGGCAGCGGCAGGATCGCGGTGATGCGGTCGCCCTCCTCCAGCGGCAGCATGTTGCGCAGGAATTTTCCCCGCGATTGCGGACTGCCGATGGGCAGACGCCACACCTTCTCCTTGTAGGCGATGCCGCGCGAAGAGAAGAACAGGATCGGCGTGTGCGTGTTGGCGACGAAAAGCCGTGTGAGGAAATCCTCGTCCTTGGTCGCCATGCCGGAGCGGCCCTTGCCGCCGCGCGCCTGCGCCCGGTAGAGCGACAGCGGCACGCGCTTGATGTAGCCCTCATGCGTGACGGTGACGACCATGTCCTCGCGCTGGATGAGGTCCTCGTCCTCCATATCCGCGCCGCCCTCGACGAGTTCGGTGCGACGCGGCGTGGCGAACTCCTCGCGAACCGCCGTGAGCTCGTCCTTGACGATCTGCTGGATGCGGGCGCGGGAGGACAGAATGTCAAGATAATCAGCGATTTCGACGCCGATCTTGTTGAGCTCGTCGGCGATCTCGTCACGCCCCAGCGCGGTCAGGCGCTGCAATCTCAGGTCGAGGATGGCGCGCGCCTGTTCCTCGGAAAGATTGTAGGTGCCGTCCTCGTTGATGCGGTGGCGGGGATCGTCGATCAGCCGGATCAGCGCCTCCACGTCGGCCGCCGGCCAGCGCCGCGTCATCAGCTGCTCGCGCGCCGTCTGCGGGTCGGGCGCGTTGCGGATCAGGCGGATGACCTCGTCGATGTTGGCGACCGCGATGGCGAGGCCGACCAGCACGTGCGCCCGCTCGCGCGCCTTGCGCAGCAGGTACTTCGTGCGGCGGCTGACGACTTCCTCGCGGAACGCGACGAACGCCCGCAGCATGTCGAGCAGCGTCATCAGTTCCGGCTTGCCGCCGTTCAGCGCCACCATGTTGGCGCCGAACGAGGTCTGCAGCGGCGTGTAGCGGTAGAGCTGGTTGAGGATCACCTCCGCATTGGCGTCGCGCTTCAGTTCCACGACGACGCGATAGCCCTGCCGGTCGCTTTCGTCGCGGATGTCGGAGATGCCCTCGACGCGCTTCTCGCGCACCAGATCGGCCATCTTCTCGATCATGGCCGCCTTGTTGACCTGGTAGGGAACCTCCGTGACGACGATGGCCTCGCGGTCGCCCCGCATCTCCTCCACATGCACCTTGCCGCGCATCAGGATCGAGCCGCGCCCGTTGGAATAGGCATTGTAGATGCCCGAGCGCCCGAGCACGATGCCGCCGGTCGGGAAATCGGGGCCCGGAATGATCTCGATCAGGTCGGCCAGGTCGATCGCCGGGTTATCGATGAGCGCGATGCAGCCGTCCACCACCTCGCCCAGATTGTGCGGCGGGATGTTGGTGGCCATGCCGACCGCGATGCCGCCGGAACCGTTGGCCAGCAGGTTCGGAAAGCGCGCCGGCAGCACGCGCGGCTCCTTCTCGGAGCCGTCGTAATTGTCCTGGAAATCGACCGTTTCCTTGTCGATGTCCTCCAGGAGCTCGTGCGCGAGCTTGGTGAGGCGCGACTCGGTGTAGCGCATCGCCGCGGGCGGATCGTTGTCGATGGAGCCGAAATTACCCTGCCCGTCGATCAGCGGCGCGCGCATCGACCAGTCCTGCGCCATGCGCACCATGGCGTCGTAGATGGCCGCGTCGCCGTGCGGGTGATATTTACCCATCACGTCGCCGACGATGCGCGACGACTTCACATGCTTGCGGTTCCAGTGGAAGCCGCCTTCCTGCATGGCGTAGAGGATGCGGCGGTGCACGGGCTTCAGGCCGTCGCGGACGTCCGGCAGCGCGCGGCTGACGATGACGCTCATCGCGTAGTCGAGATAGGAGCGCTGCATCTCCTCGATGATGGAGATGGGCTCGATGCCGTCCGGCTCGCCGGGCCCGCGCGGTGTCTTCTGGTCGTTCAAAGAGTTCACTTCGGTTCGGGAATCGTCCGTTGCTTATATAGGAAACAGCCGCGATTCTCCAACCTGGCCGGCGCTTTTCCAGATGGAAAATGCCAAGCGATAACAAAGGGATAGACGTTCTTCCAAAAAACATTCGGCGGCTTCGGCGCAAAAGCCGCGCGGCGCGGGCTCCGCGCCGCCTGCGAAAGCCGCTTTTCGCGGCCGAAACTGTGCTGGCGCAAGGCCGTGCGGCGCGCTAGCCTTGCGCGGAGGATAGCGCGATGCCGGGTCCGGAGAGCATTTTCAACGCCTTCGTCACCATACTGGTGACCATCGACCCGCCCGGGCTGGCGCCGCTGTTCCTGGCGCTGACGCGCGGCATGAACCGTGAGGAGCGGCTCCAGGTCTCGGTCCGCGCCAGCCTCATCGCCTTCGCGGTGCTCGCCCTGTTCGCCCTCGCCGGCGCGGCCATCCTGTCGGTGTTCGGCATCACGCTGCCGGCCTTCCGGGTGGCCGGCGGCTTCCTGCTGTTCTTCATCGCCTTCGAGATGGTGTTCGAGCGGCGGCAGGACCGCAAGGAGAAGAGCGCCGACGTCGCCATCACGCGCGACCACATCCACAATCTGGCCGCCTTCCCGCTGGCCATTCCGCTGATCGCGGGACCGGGCGCGATCTCGGCGACGGTGCTGCTCTCGGGATCGTTCCCCGGCTTCGCCGCCCAGACGGTCCTCGTCGGCATCCTGGCGGTGGGACTCGCCCTCACCTACCTGGTCTTCGTGCTCGCCGAGCGCATCGACCGCTTCCTCGGCCAGACCGGCCGCTCCATCCTGACGCGCCTGCTCGGCGTCATCCTGGCCGCGCTCGCGGTGCAGTTCGTGGCCGACGGCATCAAGGCGCTGGCGGCGAGCTAGGACCTGCGCCTCCAGGCTGTCCAGGATCTGCCCCACGGCAATGCGGGGCGATCGAGACGCCCTCGATCAGAACGGGATCTCGTCGTCCAGGTCGCCGCGCGAGCCGCCGCCGCCGCTCCCCCCGCCGCGGTTGCCGCCGCCGCCACCGCCGCGTCCGCCGCCATACTCGCTCGGGCTCGACTGGCCGAAGTCGGAGCCGCGCCCGCCGCCGGAATAGCCGACCTGCCCGCCGCCTTCACCCTGCCCGCGCGAATCCAGCATCTGCAGCTCGCCGCGGAATTTCTGCAGCACAATTTCGGTCGTGTAGCGGTCCTGGCCCTGCTGGTCCTGCCACTTGCGGGTCTGGAGCTGGCCCTCGACGTAGACCTTCATGCCCTTCTTCAGGTACTGCTCCGCGACTTTCGCCAGATTGTCGTTGAAGATCACGACGTTATGCCACTCGGTGCGGTCCTTGCGCTCGCCGCTGTTGCGATCGCGCCAGCTTTCGGTCGTGGCGACGCGGATGTTGACGACCGGGTCACCCGAATTCAGGCGACGGATTTCGGGATCGGCTCCCAGATTGCCGATGAGAATGACCTTGTTGACGCTGCCAGCCATGACAAAACTCCGCGCTCGTCCGAAATGATGTGCTCTTCGCTGCGGGACACCTTAGCGGATCGCATGCAGGCGCGCCCGCGGTCGCGCCTGATTTCGCCGCGCTGTCCACATCTCTTATGTTCTCTCTTTGTTCTAGACACCAAACAGCAGGAATGCAAGTCATGGCCTCGCCAGGCACGAAAAAGCCCTGCCGCGTATCGCGGTCAGGGCCTTTTGTCTGCGAGCATGAAGCCACGCGCCGGCCTCGATGGCCGGCATTTTCTCGGGCGCAACGCGAATGCCTTCGACGGCCCGACTATGGTCTCTGATTTTCGGGGGATCGGCCGGTTTCGACGACGCCTCTAACGCCTCGCCCTTTGCGGCCGGGGCCTCGCCTCTAGCGAAGCCCGTCGGGACTGTCCGGTGGAGTCATGCCTCGCTCCTTCGTCAGTTTCCGTTCGGGTTCATGCCGGCAGCCTCGTCATCGGCCGCAGCCTCTTGTTGCCTTTGGCCATGATTGATGTCCCTGGACATCGGCTCCGGTGATGAAAATCTGGTACGTTCCCACTCGTCCGTCAACGGTGAAAACGCGCCCCCGGCAAAACGTGAAGAGTGTTACAGCGCGCCGGGCTCCTGCCAGCGTGGTGTCAGGAGCCCGTTCGAGTTTTGTTCCTTTTGCGCTTGCCGCACCGCACCATTTCTGGCTAGTTCATGGACGCTCCGTGTCCCTCGACGGCGCGGCGCGAATACCTACATAGGGAGAGCCGGGTTCTCCGGTTTTCCACTCTTCGAGACAAGGCGGCGAAGCGGCAATGGCCGACCACAAGTTCATTTCCATTCGCGGCGCGCGCGAGCACAATCTCAAGAACGTCGACATCGATCTCCCCCGCGACAGCCTGATCGTGATGACGGGCGTCTCGGGGTCCGGCAAGTCGTCGCTGGCCTTCGACACGATCTACGCCGAGGGCCAGCGCCGCTATGTCGAAAGCCTTTCGGCCTATGCGCGCCAGTTCCTGGAGATGATGCAGAAGCCCGATGTCGACCAGATCGACGGCCTGTCGCCGGCCATCTCCATCGAGCAAAAGACGACGTCCAAGAATCCGCGCTCGACGGTGGGCACCGTCACCGAGATCTACGACTACATGCGTCTGCTGTTCGCGCGCGCCGGCATTCCCTATTCGCCCGCCACAGGCCTGCCCATCGAGAGCCAGACCGTGTCGCAGATGGTCGACCGGGTGCTGGCCCTGCCCGAAGGCACGCGCCTGCTGCTGCTGGCGCCCATCGTGCGCGGCCGCAAGGGCGAGTACCGCAAGGAACTGGCCGAGCTGCAGAAGAAGGGTTTTCAGCGCGTCAAGGTGGACGGGACATTCTACGAGATAGGCGAGGTTCCGGCGCTGGATAAGAAGTACACGCACGACATCGACGTGGTGGTGGACCGCGTCGTGGTGCGCCCCGACCTCGCCGCGCGGCTGGCCGATTCCATCGAGACGGCGCTGAAGCTCGCGGAAGGTCTCGCCGTTGCCGAATTCGCCGACAAGCCGTTGGATGCCAGCCAGACCGGCGAGGACGCCGTGAACAAGTCGAAGAACGAGACGCACGAGCGCATCCTGTTCTCCGAAAAATTCGCCTGTCCTGTGTCGGGCTTCACCATCCCGGAGATTGAGCCGCGCCTTTTCTCCTTCAACAATCCGTTCGGCGCCTGCCCGACCTGCGACGGCCTTGGCAGCCAGCGCGCCATCGACCCGGACCTGATCGTGCCGGACGAGAACCTGACCCTGCGCGACGGCGCCATCGCGCCCTGGGCCAAGTCCAGCTCGCCCTATTACGCGCAGACGCTGGACGCGCTCGGAAAGGTCTACGGCTTCAAGGCGGGCGACAGGTTCAAGGACCTTTCGGACGAGGCCAGGGCCGCCATCCTGCGCGGCACGGGCAGACGCGAGATCGCCTTCAACTACAATGACGGCCTGCGCTCCTACAAGACGACCAAGAGCTTCGAGGGCGTGATCACCAATCTCGAACGCCGCTGGAAGGAGACCGAATCCGCCTGGATGCGCGAGGAGATCGAGCGCTTCATGTCGGCCACCCCCTGCCCTGCCTGCAAGGGTTTTCGTCTCAAGCCCGAGTCTCTGGCCGTCAAGATCGGCGGCAAGCATATCGGCGAGGTGACCGAGATGTCGATCCGCAAGGCGGATGCGTGGTTCACCGACCTGCCGCAGGCGCTTTCGGCCAAGCAGAACGAGATCGCGGTGCGCATCCTCAAGGAAATCCGCGAGCGGCTTCGCTTCCTCAACGATGTCGGGCTCGACTACCTGACGCTGTCGCGCAATTCCGGCACGCTGTCGGGCGGCGAGAGCCAGCGCATCCGGCTGGCCTCGCAGATCGGCTCGGGCCTCACCGGCGTGCTCTACGTGCTGGACGAGCCCTCCATCGGCCTGCACCAGCGCGACAACGCCCGGCTGCTCGACACGCTCAAGCACCTGCGCGATCTCGGCAACACGGTCATCGTGGTCGAGCATGACGAGGACGCCATCCTCCAGGCCGACCATGTGGTGGACATCGGCCCGGCCGCCGGCGTGCACGGCGGACGCGTGATCGCCGAGGGCTCGCCCGACGACATCATGGCCAACCCGAATTCGATCACCGGCAAGTATCTGTCCGGCGAATGGGAGGTCGCCGTGCCCGCCGAGCGACGCAAGGGCAAGAAGGGCCGCAAGCTGAAAGTGGTCGGCGCGCGCGGCAACAATCTGAAGAACGTGACGGCGGAGATTCCGCTGGGCACCTTCACCGCCGTCACCGGCGTGTCGGGCGGCGGCAAGTCGACCTTCCTCATCGAGACGCTGTTCAAGGCCGCCTCGCGGCGCATCATGGGCAGCAGAGAGCATCCGGCCGAGCACGACCGCATCGAGGGGCTGGAGTTCCTCGACAAGGTCATCGACATCGACCAAAGCCCGATCGGGCGCACGCCGCGCTCCAACCCGGCCACCTACACCGGCGCGTTCACCCCGATCCGCGACTGGTTCGCCGGCCTGCCGGAGGCCAAGGCGCGCGGCTACCAGCCCGGCCGCTTCTCCTTCAACGTCAAGGGCGGGCGCTGCGAGGCCTGCCAGGGCGACGGCGTGATAAAGATCGAGATGCACTTCCTGCCCGACGTCTACGTCACCTGCGACGTCTGCCACGGCAAGCGCTACAACCGCGAGACGCTGGAGGTGCAGTTCAAGGGCAAGTCCATCGCCGACGTGCTGGAGATGACCGTGGAGGAAGGCGTCGAGTTCTTCGCCGCCGTGCCCGGCGTGCGCGACAAGCTGGAGACGCTGGCCAAGGTCGGGCTCGGCTACATCCATGTCGGCCAGCAGGCAACGACGCTGTCGGGCGGCGAGGCGCAGCGCATCAAGCTCGCCAAGGAGCTGTCGCGCAAGGCGACGGGCAAGACGCTCTACATCCTCGACGAGCCGACAACGGGCCTGCATTTCCACGACGTGGCGAAGCTGCTCGAAGTGCTGCACGAGCTGGTCGAGCAGGGAAACACGGTGGTGGTTATCGAGCACAATCTGGAGGTCATCAAGACGGCCGACTGGATTTTGGACCTTGGCCCCGAAGGCGGCGATGGGGGCGGCGAGCTGGTCGCCAGCGGCACGCCGGAGCAGATCGTCAGGGAAAAGCGCAGCTACACCGGCCAGTTCCTGAAAGAGTTGCTGGAGCGCCGGCCCAAGGCGAAACGGCAGGCCGTCGCGGCGGAGTAGATCACTTCCGGAGGGAGAAGGCATGATCCTGATCGGTCAATACGATTCTCCCTTCGTGCGGCGCATCGGCATCGCGCTGACGCTCTACGCCCTGCCCTTCGAGCACCGGCCGTGGTCGACCTTCGGCGATGCGGAAAAGATCAGGCGCTACAATCCCCTGCTGCGCGTGCCGACGCTGGTGCTGGACGATGGCGACGTGCTGATCGACAGCCAAGCGATCATCGACCATATCGATGGCCTCGTTCCCGCCGAACGGCGTCTTTTCCCCACGCAGGAGCCGGCGCGGCGGCGCGCACTCAAGGTGGCGGCGCTGGCCGCCGGCACTTCGGACAAGGCCGTCGCGCTGTTCTACGAGGAGAGGCTGCACCGCGAGCCCTCGGCCACCTGGGTCGAGCGCTGCCGGGCGCAGATCGCGGAAACGCTGGCCGCGCTGGAGGCCGACCGCGCGGCGCGAGCGGGCGACTACTGGTTCGGCGAAAACATCGGCCATGCCGATGTCATCGTCGCCACGATGCTGCGCCATCTTGGCGAGGCGCATCCGGGGCTTGTCGACATGGCGCGTCATCCCGCCCTGCGCGATCATTCCGCGCGGCTGGAAGCGCTGCCGGTGTTCCAGGACATCTCCCAGCCCTTCATCGCGCCGTCATAGGAGGAGTGCCATGGCCAAGTCGGGAAAAATCCGCGCAGGCATGGGCGGCTGGACCTTCGAGCCGTGGGAAGGCACCTTCTACCCGGACAAGCTGCCGAAGAAGAAGCAGCTCGAATTCGCCTCGCGTCAGGTGCCGACCATCGAGGTCAACGGCACCTATTACTCCACCTTCAAGCCGACCGTCTTCGCCGGCTGGGCGGCGGAGACGCCGGACGATTTCATGTTCTCGGTCAAGGCGATCCGCTACGCCACCAACCGCCGGGTGCTGGCCGAGGCGGGCGAATCGGTGGCGCGTTTCCTCGATTCCGGCGTGACGGCGCTGGGCGAGAAGCTCGGGCCGATCGTCTGGCAGTTCGCGCCGACGAAGAAATTCGAGCCGGAGGATTTTGCCGGTTTCCTCGCGCTGCTGCCGAAGGAAAAGGACGGGCTGGCGCTGCGCCACGTTCTGGAGGTCCGTCACGCCTCCTTCGCCGTGCCGGAATTCGTCGAGCTGGCGGCGAAGCACGGCATCGCCATCTGCTACGCGCATCATCACGACTACCCTGAATTCGCCGACGTGACGGCCGACTTCGTCTATGCGCGCCTGCAGAAGGGCGAGGATTCGATCCCCACCGCCTACGAGCCGGCGGCGCTCGACAGATGGGTGGAGCGGGCGAAGCTCTGGGCATCGGGCGGCCAGCCCGACGACCTGCCGCTCGCGGCTCCGGACCGCAAGCCGGGGAAGCAGGCGCGCGACGTGTTCCTCTACATCATCCACGAAGGCAAGCTGCGCGCGCCGCAGGGGGCCATGGCGTTCATGCAGCGGGTCGAAGGCTGAAGGCATTATAGGCATCTCTATAGATACCTATAATGATGGCTATAGGGATGCCGCTATTGCAGTTCCTCGAAGCCGCTCACATCCGCCTCCACCGAGCGATAGGCCGGCTCCTCGCCCAGAAAGTCGCGGTCGCGCTCCAGTTCCCAAGGGGTGGTGTGGTTGTCGATGCGCATCTGGAACAGGAAATAGGTCGGCGAGCAGAAGCCGACGCCCTTGATCTTCTTCACGTTCGGCGTGTCGTCGGGAAAGGCCTGGCAGATATAGTCGTCGCGGCAGAATTGGTCCGCCGAGCAGGCGGTGCGGTTGCCGCGCTGCACCGCGCCCGACAGGCACTGGTCGAAATTGCCGGTCGCCACGCACAGGTCGAATTTCTTGCCGCCCGTCAGCCCGCACACCTCCATCGGGATCTTCTGGCCCGGCCTGAAGCTGGCGAAGGCGCGGTCCTTCTCGTCGCATTGCCGGTAGGCGATGCCGCCTGGCACGCCGATGCGCGGCGGCCGGCAGGTGTAGTCGCGCGGCGATGCCTTGTCCGCGAAGGCGGTGAACTGGCGGGTGGCATAGTCGTCGTCGAACGGCTTTTCGGCATTGGATGTCACCGGCCCGGCAAGGCAGGGATGGCCGGAGAACATGGCGGGCGCGTTCTTCGGCAGCAGGCACTGCGCCAGCTTGAGCGGCGTGCCGTCGGCATCGGCCAGCGGCGTGCACACCGTGCCGCCGCCGCATTGCCAGTTCTGGCCGAAGCCGGCCGCGTCTGCACGCGCGATGCAGGCCTGTGTGGGGGCGGCTGATTCATACGTCACGACCGCATCCTTCCATTCGGCCGGCGGGGCGAAGGAAAGCTGCCGAAAACGGTTGGGCTGGCGATCGTCCCCCACCGCCGTCACCCAGGCCTCGCGGCGCGGCAATTCGGCGTGGAAATGCGGCGAGATGCCGACCTCGATGCGGTTCAGCGGCGAGGTGTTCTGGTCGTCCAGCCCGATGAAATGGAAGCCGGCCGTCGCGCCGGCCTGGTGGCATCCCTGGCAGGCGCCGTTGTCCAGTCGCTCGATCAGCGCGGCCGGCGACCGAACCAGCTTGCCGGCGGACAAATCCAGCCCCGCGAGATCGTCCTCGTCCAGCAGCGGCACGAAGGGATGATTGACCTGCCTGGCGTTGCCGAAGGTCGAGTAGGAGACGATCTTGCGCGCCAGGAAGTCGTCGGGAAGCTGATAGACGCCCTGGTCGATCGCGGCGGCGTTGCCCTTCACATAGTCCAGAAGCCGCGCCTTCAGCGCCGCGTCGGCGGCGATCCGCGCCGTGTCGGGCGTGTTCTCCAGCGGCAGTTCGGCGATGGTGTCGCCGCCGAGGCCGAAGATGCGCATGACGTATACCGCTTGCCCGCCGAACTGCGGCTCCTGCCCGGAGGGGAAACGCACGAGCTGGGCGTTCATCTCGAGCTGGCGGAATTTGAGCTGCGAGGGCTCCAGCGGGCCTCCCGTCAGCCAGCCGATATCGGCGCGCTCGTCCGCCGCCGGGGTCCAGCGGCGGGCGACGCCGACGCAGCCGCCATCCGCGTCCGGCGCGACATCAAACACCGCGTTGAAGTTGAACGGCATGCGCGACGACAGGATCTTGCCCCGCCCGTCCTTTTGAAAAGCATAGGCGAGGCGATAGATGAACCGCACCTCGCCGCAGCCGCCCTCCCCGCGCAGATCATGGAAATCCTTGCGGTCCATGCGGTTGACCACGCCGACCAGCCTGAAATGCGCCGCGGACGAGGTGAGCCAGCGCATGTCCATGACGCGCCCCGTCTCGGCGGCGGTGAATTCGCGCAGCGGCCTGCCACCGGCCTTCATTTCGGCGCGCAGCGCTTCCACGTCGGCGCCGATCACATCGACGATCGCGCGGTACGCCCCGGTATCGTCATGCAGCCCCTCCAGGCCGTTGCGCGTCGCAACGTGGAACAGGTCGGCGAAGGCATGGCCCCTCTGCTCGAGCGCCGCGAGCGTCGCCGTGTCCTCGATGAACAGCACCGGCTTGTCGGCGGCATGCGCCGCTGCGAGCAGGCCGAGCAGCGCTGCAACGACGGCAAGCAATCGCGACATGCCTCAACCCCCGTCCCACCGCAGAATCTCGCGCAGCACCGCCGGCACCATACCAGGAATATCGTCGGCGATGAGGCCGGGACCGAAACGCGTGGCGGCTTCCGCGTGAAGCCACACCGCCGCGCAGCCGGCCTCGAAGGCCGGCATCCGCTGCGACAGCAGGCCTGCACACAGGCCCGCCAGAACGTCGCCGGAACCGGCCGTCGCCAGCCATGGCGTGCCGTTGGCGTTGATCGCGGCGCGGCCGTCCGGCGCGGCGATCACCGTGTCCGGCCCCTTGTAGATCACCACCACGTTGGCGCGGGCGGCGGCCGCGCGCGCCCTGTCGGGCTTCGACAGCGCCGCCTCGCCGGCGATATCGGGAAACAGCCGCGCAAATTCGCCCTGATGCGGCGTGAGGACGAGCCCCGGCGCGCCGGGCGTCCTGGCTGCGGCGAAGAAGCGGCTGGGATCGCGCGCGAAAATCGTGAAGGCGTCGGCGTCGAACACGATGTGGCCGACGCGGCCCCGCGCCTCCTCGATGAGCCGATGCGCGGAGTCGATGATCGTGTCGCGCGCGCCGAGGCCGGGGCCGAAAACCAGCGCGGCGGGCCTGCGCTCGTCCAGAAAGGCGTCCACCTCCGCCCACGAGCCGGCGCGGCGCAGGATGGTGGATGTCAGGTGCGTCGCGTTGGCCAGCAGCGCGTTGTCCGGCGACAGCATCGTCACCGCGCCCGCGCCCGCCCTTGCCGCGCCCGCCGCCGAGAGCCGCGCCGCGCCGGTCGACGCCGGTCCGCCGGAAAAGACGCCGACATGGCCACGCGCATATTTGTGCGTTTCGACGGACGGCGTCGGAAATGCCGCGCGCCAGCGGGCGGGCGCGTTCTCGAAGGTTTTCGGTGCGATCCCGTCGAGGACGCCGGCCCGGATGCCGATGTCGGCGACGACGGTTTCGCCGCAGAGCGAGCGGCCCGGATAAAGCAGGTGGCCCGGTTTCTTACGGAAGAAAGTGACGGTGAGATCGGCGCGAATGGCCGTTCCCAGCGCCTGTCCGCTGGCGCCGGACACGCCGCTCGGCAGGTCGACTGCCACAACCCTGGCGCCGGAGGCCTTCACGCGCTCGATGGCCGCCGCCGCCTCGCCGCCGACCGGCTTCGACAGGCCGGCGCCGAACAGGGCGTCGATGACGAGGTGATCCGGCGCAGGACGATAGGCGGCCACCGGCTGCGCGCTCAGCGGGCATTCCGATGCGGCGATGCCGGCGTCCGTGCCGGCCGTGGGTTCGCCCGTGCGCCACAGCGACACGCCGGCTCCGTTCGCGGCCAGCAATCCGGCGGCGACATAGCCGTCGCCGCCATTGTTGCCCGGACCGCAGAGCACGGCGACATGGGCCGCCTGCGGGAACCGCGCCAGTGCCGCGGCGGCGACGGCGGCTCCCGCGCGGCGCATCAGGTCCATGCCTTCCAGAGAGCCGGAGGCGATGGTGAGGCGATCGGCTTCCGTCATTTCCCGAGGGGTGAGCAATTCGTCGCGCATGGGCCCGGAGACGCTGTTCAATACGGGCTTTGAGCGGTAACACAGGGATGGAAAAGATCAAACGAGGCGTGCGGTCGGTCTTGAAGCAGCGCGGCGCGGACATTGCCTATAATTTGTGCGTTTCGCCCAATCGCTCGGCATTCGCCGCGAGCGTTGCACGCCGTCCTGCTGCCGACGCCGCCGCCCTCGCGCGATCGCATCCGCCCTTGACCGGAGCTGCCGTCCGCCGCCGTGGCCGGCAGCCGGAATTCGCAACTGGCACGGTTCATGCTTAGGATCGCGCGAGCGGTTCGGACTATCGGCGTTTTTGCATCTGGAGGCCTGGAAAGTAGATGAAAAAGATCGAAGCGATCATCAAGCCCTTCAAGCTGGACGAGGTGAAGGAGGCGCTTCAGGAGGCCGGGCTGCAGGGCATCACCGTCACCGAGGCGAAGGGTTTCGGCCGCCAGAAGGGCCACACGGAGCTCTATCGCGGCGCGGAATACGTCGTCGACTTCCTGCCCAAGGTGAAGATCGAAGTGGTCTTGGGCGACGATGCCGTGGAAGGCGCCATCGAGGCCATCCGCAAGGCCGCGCAGACGGGGCGGATCGGCGACGGAAAGATCTTCGTGTCGAACATCGAGGAAGTCGTGCGTATCCGTACCGGCGAGACGGGAATGGATGCGGTCTAGGCCGACCACTTCCACCGACAAGAACAATCATCATCACAACGAGGAAACACGGATGACAACAGCCGCAGACGTCATGAAGCAGATCAAGGACAACGACGTGAAATTCGTCGACCTGCGCTTCACCGACCCGAAGGGCAAGCTGCATCACGTCACGATGGACGTGGTCGAGGTCGAGGAAGACATGTTCGCGGACGGCATCATGTTCGACGGCTCTTCGATCGGCGGCTGGAAGGCCATTAACGAGTCCGACATGGTGCTGATGCCGGACCCCGAGACGGTGCACATGGACCCGTTCTTCGCGCAGTCCACCATGGTGGTGATGTGCGACATTCTCGACCCGGTTTCGGGCGAGGCCTACAATCGCGATCCGCGCGGCACGGCCAAGAAGGCCGAGGCCTATGTGAAGTCCGAGGGCTTCGGCGACACGATCTATGTCGGTCCGGAAGCCGAGTTCTTCATCTTCGACGACGTGAAGTACAAGGCCGACCCCTACAACACCGGCTTCAAGCTCGACTCGACCGAGCTGCCGTCCAATGACAACACCGATTACGAGACGGGCAATCTGGGCCACCGCCCGCGCATCAAGGGCGGCTACTTCCCCGTGCCGCCGATCGATTCGTGCCAGGACATGCGCTCCGAGATGCTGACCGTCATGGCGCAGATGGGCGTGCGCACCGAAAAGCACCATCACGAGGTCGCCGCCGCGCAGCACGAGCTCGGCCTGAAGTTCGACACGCTGGTGCGCAACGCCGACAAGATGCAGATCTACAAGTATGTCGTGCATCAGGTCGCCAACGCCTACGGCAAGACCGCGACCTTCATGCCGAAGCCGGTCTTCGGCGACAACGGCTCGGGCATGCACGTCCACATGTCGATCTGGAAGGGCGGCAAGCCGACCTTCGCGGGCAACGAATATGCCGGCCTGTCGGAGAGCTGCCTCTATTTCATCGGCGGCGTCATCAAGCATGCCAAGGCCGTGAACGCCTTCACCAACCCGCTCACCAACAGCTACAAGCGGCTGGTGCCGGGCTACGAGGCGCCGGTGCTGCTCGCCTATTCGGCGCGCAACCGCTCGGCGTCGTGCCGCATTCCCTTCGGCTCGTCGCCGAAGTCGAAGCGCGTCGAGGTGCGCTTCCCCGATCCGGGCGCGAACCCCTATCTCGGTTTCGCCGCGCTGCTGATGGCCGGCCTCGACGGCATCAAGAACAAGATCCATCCCGGCCAGGCCATGGACAAGGATCTGTACGACCTGCCGCCGAAGGAGCTGAAGAAGATTCCGACCGTCTGCGGCTCCCTGCGCGAGGCGCTGCAGAACCTCGACAAGGATCGCGGCTTCCTCAAGGCCGGCGGCGTGTTCGACGACGACCAGATCGACGCCTTCATCGAGCTCAAGATGGCCGAGGTGATGCGCTTCGAGATGACGCCGCACCCGGTCGAGTTCGACATGTATTATTCGGTCTAGTCGGCCTCGGCCGTTCCTGAACCTGCCCCGGCAGAAATGCCGGGGTTTTTATTTGCTCGGCGGCTCATCCCATCGCAGGGCTTGCCTGCGCCCGCAAAGCCTGCCTAGCTGGCAGCCATGAGCTTTCTTGAAGTCATTCAGTCGCAACTCGTCGAACCTTTCCGCATCGTGCTTCTCATCGGGCTGGTCGTGACCACGTTGCGCACAAGCGAACATACGGGCCACGCGATCCCGCTCGCTCTCGGAATCCTTTTCGTCGCTGTGATCTCGACGATGACGCACGACGGCGATCGGCTGACGCTCATCGCCACGGGCGTCGTTGCCAACGCGATCCTGGTGGCCGTGGTTCTGGCGCTGGCTCAAATGTGGATGCGATTTGGCAGGTCGCGCTCCTGACGGAGCGGGTCCGTCGACGGATAGACCGATGCTCGGCCTCCTGACATGACAAACCCCGGTGCAGGCACCGGGGTTTGCTTTGCGCCATTCGTCTTCGAAGCCGATGCGGCGAGGCTTCGCCCGAACGGCACTCCGCGAGGCGGCTGGTCGCGCCGCCTAGTCGTGCAGGATCGCGAGGTCGCGCAGGTCCGGGTCGATGCCCTCGCCCGCCTGGGTTGCCGCGCCGGTCTTGATATCGACCTTGTAGAGCTTGCCGCCGGTGGCGAGCCACGCGGTGTTCTCGCCGGACCCCGTCGTCTGGATGTCGAAGGCGACGGTCTCGCCCATCGTCACGCCGAGCTTGCCGATCGTCTTCAGCGTGCCGTCGTTTGGCTTGGTCTGCTGAAGGAACACGCCGCTGGCGTCGATGTCGTACATGGCCGTGCTCTCCGGCTTGCCGAATGAGTTGGTGTAGGCGGTCGCGACCACGTTCGGCTTCATCTCCGCGCCGGGATCGCCCGCCTCAAAGGCCAGCGAGCCGTCTGTCGTGACCTCGCCCGTATCGGGATGCGCGCGCAGATTGGTGCCGTCCGAGCCCATGATGCGCAGACGGTCGGCCATCGGATTGAAATCGACGCTCGCCTTGACGCCATCCGGCAGCATCGTGCTCAGTTTCGCGCCTGCCTTGGCTGCCCCGGTTTGCAGATCGATGGTGACGATGGTTCCGTCGCCGGCGACGCCGTAGACCATCTTGTCGGCCGGGCGCAGGTCGATGCCGTGCAGGCGCTCGACTCCCGAAACCTCGATGGTCTTCATCTCGGCCGGCTTGTCGGTATCGAACCAGACCAGGGTCTTGTCCCCTTTCAGGCCGACAGCCGGCGCGGCAGCAGCGGCAGCGGCCATGGCGAGCAGGCTGGCGGCCGAAAGCGCCAGGCGGGTGTGGAAACGGCTCATCTTGTTCTCCTCATTCTGGATCGGTGAGCCGGGCCTCATGCCCGGTCATGAGGGTTACCCGCGACGACATGCGTTTGGATGCAGCGGTACAAAAAAACTTTGGCTGCATCCGTTCCGGCATTTTGCGTGTAGGCTTCCAGGGATGACCGACATGACATTCGCCGCGACCGATGACGACGATTGCGACCGCCTGCTGCAAAAGGTTGGCGGCGGGGACCGGGAGGCGCTCGGCGCGCTGTTTCAGCGCGAGGCCGGCCGGCTGATAGCGGTCGCGCGGCGGATCGTTCGGCGGCGCGAAATCGCGGAGGAAGTCGTTCAGGAGAGCTTCGTCGCCGCCGCGCGCCCGCCCGCGCGCGGCGACCCCCCCCCCCCCCCCGGGCGGGCGGGGGGGTGGTCCACACGAGGCACCCCCCCCCCCAACCAGA
>JAPUFC010000097.1:304205-349714 GCA_027492275.1 Mesorhizobium sp.
CTCCGTCGCGGAGGTCTGCTTTCTGTCGAGCTTCGTCGCCGTCTGGCGCCAGGCGCCGCGCTTCGACCCCGCGCGAGGCCGGGCGCGGGCGTGGCTTTCGACCATCGTGCGCAACCGCGCCCTGAACGTGATCCGCGACGGCGGGCGGCTGGATTTCGCGGACGAGAACACGCTGGCCGAGTATCGGAACCGCGCCGACGAGGCCGAGGCCGCGTTCGACATGCTTGGCGAAGGCGAAGCGCTCAAGCGATGTCTGGACAGCCTGGAACCGCTCCGCCGCCGCTCCATCCTGCTCTCTTACGTCGTCGGCTATTCACATGGCGAGATCGCATCGGAACTCACGGTTCCGGTGGGGACGGTCAAGGCCTGGATCAGGCGCGGCGTGGTCGCGCTTCAGGAGTGCCTGTCATGAGCGATGCCGCCGAAAGGCTTGCGCGAGCCGGCGATCATGTCCTGGGCCTGCTGGACGAAGCCGAGACGGCCCGGATCGAGGCCGATATGCGAACCGACCCTCTGTTGCGCGAAGCGGTTGACGCTTTCGCTGCGCGAATGGCGGCGCTGGACATGACTGCGCGGCCGGAGGCGGTTGCAGCCGGCATGTGGGAGCGCATCGCCGCACGGATCGCGGAGACCGCACAGGAACCAGCCGTCGACACCGGGCGCGTCTTGGCTTTTCCGGCGGCGAAGGCACGCGGCCGCCTGGGCGGCCGTCTTGCGCTTGCCGCGTCGCTGGCGGCGGCGCTCGGCGTCGGCTATCTCGGCGGATGGCTGACCGCGAGGCCGCCCGCTGCCCCGGTCGTGGTGGTGATTCTCGATACGCCGCAGAACACGCCGGGCGCCGTTTTCGAGGCCTATGCCGACAACAGCGTCCGCATCCTGCCCCTTGAGGACTTCGCCGTGCCCGCCGGCAAGATCATGCAGGTCTGGACGCTCTACGACCAAGCCGTCGGTCCGGTCTCGCTGGGAACCCTGGCGCGATCGGAAGTCGTCGTTCTTGGCGGACGTTCCTTGCCCGCGCCGGAGGCTGAGCAACTCTATGAAATTACGCTGGAGCCCGCGCCGGGATCACCCACCGGCAAACCGACCGGACCAATCCTCGTCAAGGGCTTCGCCAAGCGCCCGCCGGTCTGATCGCAGGCGGGAGACGATAAAAAGGCGGCACAAAGGCCGCCTTTTTAATTCAGATCAAGAAATCGTCTACGCGGCAGCCTTCTTGAAAGCCTCGGTCGGCACTTCCGAGATCGTCTTCAGCACCTGCGAGGCGATCTGGTAGGGGTCGCCCTGGCTGTTGGGGCGGCGGTCTTCCAGATAGCCCTTGTAGCCGTTGTTGACGAAGGAATGCGGCACGCGGATCGACGCGCCGCGATCGGCCACGCCGTAGGAGAACCTGTTCCACGGCGCGGTCTCGTGCTTGCCGGTCAGGCGCTTGTCGTTGTCCGGGCCGTAGACGGCGATGTGGTCCATCAGGTTCTTGTCGAACTGCGCCATCAGCGCCTCGAAATAGCCCTTGCCGCCGACTTCACGCATGAACCTGGTCGAGAAGTTGCAATGCATGCCCGAGCCGTTCCAGTCGGTGTCGCCGAGCGGCTTGCAGTGGAACTCGATGTCGATGCCGTACTGCTCGCACAGGCGCAGCAGCAGGTAGCGCGCCATCCAGATCTGGTCGGCGGCCTTCCTGGAGCCCTTGCCGAAAATCTGGAATTCCCACTGGCCCTTGGCCACTTCGGCGTTGATGCCTTCATGGTTGATGCCGGCGGCGAGGCAGAGGTCGAGATGCTCCTCGACCAGCTTGCGCGCGATGTCGCCGACGTTCCTGTAGCCGACGCCGGTGTAGTACGGACCCTGCGGGGCCGGGTAGCCGATGGTCGGGAAGCCGAGCGGGCGGCCGTCCTTGTAGAAGAAATATTCCTGCTCGAAGCCGAACCACGCGTCCTCGTCGTCGAGGATGGTGGCGCGCTTGTTGGAGCTGTGCGGCGTCACGCCGTCCGGCATCATCACCTCGCACATGACGAGCACGCCGTTGGTGCGCGCCGGGTCCGGATAGAGGGCGACCGGCTTCAGCACGCAGTCGGACGAGTGGCCTTCGGCCTGCATGGTCGAGGAGCCGTCGAAGCCCCACAGCGGAAGCTGATCGAGCGTCGGAAACGCGGCGAATTCCTTGATCTGGGTCTTGCCGCGCAGGTTCGGCGTCGGCGTGTAGCCATCAAGCCAAATGTATTCGAGCTTGTATTTCGTCATTCCGGCCTCTCGTTGCAAAGCGCGCCCGCCGGGCGCGGAATGCGTCGGACTCGACGCCCGACACTCACGGGCGGTGAAGCAAGCCGCATGCCACTTTCGCATGGCTTTGGGCGGGAAGCCGTTCGAATGCGGCGAATGACCCGAAATGCAACCAAAAGACAGGGCGAGGATTCTGCACAAGGGCGCGGCTGCAATGCCGCGCCGCTCAAAACGGAGGCGCGGACGGCCCAAGGTCGAGCGGGAGAAGATGAATTTTATGTCCGAGCCGCAAGCAGAGTATAATTCTGATCAAAATTTAGGCAAAACATGTGTTTTGAAATGATTGTTGCACAAACCGTTCGCAGTCCCTATCTTTTCTCTACATGATTTGCCTAGAGCGGCAAAATAGGACAGAAGAGATGACCAATAATTTCAGCCAGAGATCGGCAAGGATTTACGAATTCAAGCCTCGCGGGCGGTCGCAAAGTACAGCCAGGCCGGAACGCTCCGGCGCGGTCGTCCAGCTCGCGCCGAGACGTGCGCCGCAGGTCGATTTCGATGCCTGGTATCATCAGGAGGCGCTTCGCGAGGCGGACAGCGCGACGAAGCAGTAGCACGCGGGACGCGGCCGCCTTTGCGGTCGTCAGTGCCTGCCGGCGAGGCGGGTTTCGATCTCGGCCCTGGACGACGCGGTGACCTTCATGGTCAGCGAGACTCCGCCGTCCTCGCGGTCCTTCCGGGCGACGACGTCGCCGTTCTGGTAGAGCCAGTCGATCAGCCGCAACTGATCGGGGCGCAGGCTCACCGCCATCGTTTCCAGCGCCCCCGACAGCCTTTCCTCGATCAGCGCGGCCAGCGCGCCGATACCTTCGCCGGTCACGGCCGAGATGGCCACCGCCGGCGCAGCGGCCTCCGCCAGCAGCCGCTGTCGGTTGGCCTCGTCCAGCAGGTCGATCTTGTTCCAGACTTCCAGCACGTGCTGCCGGTCGGCCGCGTCGACGCCGAGATCGGCCAGGATGGCCTCGACGTCCTCGGCCTGCGCGGCCGTGTCGGGATCGGAAATGTCGCGCAGATGGATGACGAGATCCGCCTCGACCACCTCCTCCAGCGTCGCGCGGAAGGCGGCGACGAGATGCGTCGGCAGGTCCGAGATGAAGCCGACGGTATCGGACAGGATGATCGGCGTGCCGTGCGGCAAGCGCACGCGCCTGAGCGTCGGGTCGAGCGTCGCGAACAGCATGTCCTCGGCCAGAACCCCGGCCCCGGTCAGCCTGTTGAACAAGGTGGATTTGCCCGCATTGGTGTAGCCGACGATGGCGACGACGGGGAACGGCACCTTGCGGCGCTTGGCGCGGTGCAGCTCGCGGGTGCGCTTCACCGTCTCCAGCTCGCGCTTGAGCTTGACGATCTTGTCCTGGAGGATGCGCCTGTCGGCCTCGATCTGGGTTTCGCCGGGGCCGCCGAGAAAGCCGGAGCCGCCGCGCTGACGCTCCAGATGCGTCCACGACCGAACCAGCCGGCCCTTCTGGTAGGTCAGATGGGCGAGCTCCACCTGCAGCGCGCCTTCCTTGGTGCGCGCGCGGCGGCCGAAGATTTCGAGGATCAGCCCGGTGCGGTCGAGAACCTTGGCCTTGAGCGCCGTCTCGAGATTGCGCTGCTGGACCGGGGTCAGGGGATGGTCGACGATGACCAGCTCCGCCGAGGTCTCCGCGACCAGCGCGGCGATCTCATCGACCTTGCCAGTTCCGAGCAGCGTGGCCGGCCGCGGATCGTTCACAGGAACGACGCGGGCATCCGTGATGTCGAGATCGATGGCCAGCGCCAGCCCGACGGCCTCCTCGCGGCGGGCGTCGGCCGAGCGCGACAGCCGCGCGCGGCCATGGCCTTCGCCGTCCTGCCGGTGCGGCGAGGCAAGGATCGGGACGACGACGACCGCGCGGGTCCGTTTCGCACGGCGATCGACCCCGCCGGCCGCCTTGCCGGCCCTGCCCTCGCCCGCTTCGTCCTGTCTCGCCAATTAGGCCTGACCGTCTTCCGGATCGAACATCTGCACGGGCTGGCTCGGCATGATCGTCGAGATGGCGTGCTTGTAGACGAGCTGCGAATGTCCGTCCCGGCGCAGCAGGACGCAGAAATTGTCGAACGAGGTCACGACGCCGGTCAGCTTGACGCCGTTGATCAGGAATATGGTGAGAGGATTCTTGGTTTTGCGGACCGAATTGAGAAACAGGTCCTGAAGGTTCTGCGCGCGTTCCGCCATTTTTCTTTTCTTCCGCCGGCCCGTCAAAAAATCGACCGGCAGCGCGCCTCGTTTCGCGGGCGCCTGCCAAGCACACAAGTCCTGACGCTTCCGGGCCGCATCGCCAAGAGCCTGTACCGATCAAGCGGTTATCAGCACGGCCTCTTTTCTGCAACGTCAAAAAATGCCTGACGCAGCGTGAGCGCGACCGTGCCGGGATGGCCGTTCGCCACCGGCGCGCCGTCGATGGCGACGATGGGCATGACCACCGTCGTCGCGGAGGTGAGGAAGGCCTCGCGGGCGGCCTTGGCTTCCTCGACGGTGAAATCACGCTCCTCCACCGTCATGCCCAGCTTTTCGGCGACGTCGAGCAGCGTGGTGCGCGTGACGCCGCGCAGGATGCCGCTATCCGCCTGCCGGGTGACCAGCCTGCCGTCCTTCGTCACGATCCAGGCGTTGGTGGAGGCCCCTTCCTTCACCGTGCCGTCGGCGTCGATGAACCAGGCCTCGAACGCCCCGGCCTCCTTCGCCTTCTGCTTGGCGAACACGTTGGCCAGCAGGCCGACCGTCTTGATGTCGACGCGCTCCCAGCGGTTTTCCGGCACGGTGATCACCTTCACGCCGCTGTCGGCGCGGCGCACGCCCGCTGCGGGATCGACGCGCTTGGCCGTGATCACCACGGCGGGCGGCGTGCCCTCGCCGGGAAAGACGTGGTCGCGGGGCGCGACGCCGCGCGTCACCTGGAGATAGACGAGCCCGTCATGGACGAGGTTGCGGCGGATCACCTCGCCCATCACGAGCTCCAGCGCCTTGCGCGCCATGGGCCAGCGGATACGCATCTCGCCGAGCGAGCGGTCCAGCCGGTCGAGATGGCGCTTCATGTCGACGATATGGCCCCGCGCCACCTCGCAGACCTCGTAGACCCCGTCGGCGAACTGGTATCCGCGATCCTCGACATGGACGGCCGCTTCCGCGTGCGGGACATAGCGACCGTTGACATAGGCGATGCGTGGCATGGTGTCCTCTCGGTGAAATCAGAAGAATTCGAGGCTGACGCGGAACATCTGCTCGACCTGCTTCACGGCCTCGGCGAGCACGAAGATGACGACGCGGTCCTTGGCCTGCACCTTCAGCGAGCCGCTCGGCCTGATGACCTGGCCGCCGCGATAGATCGCGCCGATGCGCATGCCGGCCGGCAGGTCGAGATCGCGCAATGACGCCCCCACCAGCGGCGAGGTTTCCAGCGCCTCCGCCTCGATGACCTCGGCCAGCCCGCCCTCGATCGAATGCACGGCGCGGATGCGCCCGCGCCTGACATGCTGGAGCACGCGCGAGATCGTCACGGTGCTCGGGTTGACATGCGCGTCGATGCCGACCGAGCGCGCGATGCCCTGGAAGGCCGGGTTGTTGATGAGCGCCAGGTTGGCGCGGCAGCCCAGCCGCTTGGCCATCACCGCGGACAGGATGTTGACCTGGTCGTTGTTGGTCACGGACACCATCAGGTCGGCATCCGCGATGTCGGCCTCGGTCAGCATCTTGCCGTCCAGCGCGCTGCCGTGCAGCACCACGGAGCGCCGGAGCTGGTCGGCGGCGGCGGCGGCGCGATCGCGCTGCGATTCGATGATCTTCACGCGCGTGCGGCCGTGCCGCTTCTCGATGGCGTCGGCGACGTAGAGGCCGATATTGCCGCCGCCGGCGATGACGATGCGGGTCGCCTCGGGCTCCTCGTGGCCGAACAGGCCCAGCGTGCGGCGCACCTGATCGACCGTCGTCACCACATAGGCCAGGTCGCCGACCAGAAGCTGGTCGGCCGAGCGCGGCACGAACAGCTTCCCCGCCCGCGACACGCCGACGACGGTGGACGGCAGGTCGGGGAAGAGATCGCTGAGCTGGCCGAGCGGCGTGTTGATGACGGGGCAGTCCTCCAGGCACTCGATGGCCACCAGCAGGATCTTGTTCTCGGCGAAGCGGACGGCCTCGGTGGCGCCGGGCAGCGTGATGCGGCGCAGCACCATCTCGCCCACCTCGATCTCCGGCGAGATGATGACGTCGATCGGCAGGTGGTCGCGCGAGAACAGGTTCTGGTAGTGCGGGCGCAGATAGGCCCTGCTGCGGATGCGGGCGATCTTCATCGGCACGTTGAACAGCGCGTGCGCCACCTCGCAGGCGACGATGTTGACCTCGTCGTGGAAGGTGACGGCGATGATCATGTCGGCGTTCTGCGCCCCGGCCGCCTCCAGCACTTCAGGATACGCGCCGTGGCCGACGAAGCCGCGCACGTCCAGCGAATCGCGCACCGAATGGATCAGCTCCGGCGCCGTGTCGATGACCGACACGTCGTTCTTCTCGGCCGCCAGCCGCTCGGCTATGCCGTATCCGACCTGGCCGGCCCCGCAGATGATCACGCGCATGGAATCTAGTCCGCTCGCTTGCGCCGCAGATCAGACGCCGAGGGACTTCAGCTTCCGGTGCAGCGCCGACCGCTCCATACCAATGAACTCGGCCGTGCGCGAGATATTGCCGCCGAATCGGTTGATCTGGGCGATCAGATATTCCTTTTCGAACAGCTCGCGCGCCTCGCGCAAGGGCAAGGCCATGATGTGCTGGTCGGAGCGGTTGGGCGTCTTGGGCATGACGTCGCCGATCTCGGCGGGCAGGAGGTCGGCGGTGATGGGCGCTTCGACGTCGCCGCCGCGCACCAGGATCATCAGCCGCTCGATGTTGTTGCGGAGCTGGCGCACGTTGCCGGGCCAGTTGTGCGCCTGAAGCACGGCCAGCGCGTCGTCGCCGATGCGGCGCGGCCGGATGCCGGCCTGGCGGGCGACCTGTTTCATGAAGTGATCGACCAGATAAGGGATATCCTCGCGCCGCTCGGCCAGCGCCGGCACCACGACCGGCACGACGGCCAGCCGGTGATAGAGGTCCTCGCGGAAGCGCCCCTCGGCGATCATCGCTTCGAGGTTCTGCGCCGTGGACGAGATGATGCGCACGTCAACCTTGACGCGCTTGGTGCCGCCGACGCGCTCGAACTGCTGGTCGACCAGCACGCGCAGGATCTTGTTCTGCGTCTCGCGCGGCATGTCGGCGATCTCGTCCAGATAGAGGATGCCGCGATGCGCCTCCTCCAGCGCGCCGACCTTGCGCTCGCCGCCATTGGATTCGGTGCCGAACAGCTCGATCTCCATGCGCTCGGGCGTGATGGTGGCCGCGTTGAGCGTGACGAAGGGGCCGGCCTTGCGCGTCGACAGCGCGTGGACGGCTCTCGCCACCAGCTCCTTGCCGGAGCCGGAGGGGCCGACGATCATGATGCGGCTGTTGGTGGGCGCGACGCGCTCGATCGTGTTGCGAAGCTGGCTCATGGCCGGCGACATGCCTATCAGGTCGAACGTCTCGCCGCTTCGCATCTTCAGGTCCGAAACCTCGCGCCGCAGCTTGGAGGTTTCCAGCGCCCGCTCGGCGATGAGGATCAGCCGGTCGGCCTTGAACGGCTTCTCGATGAAATCATACGCGCCCCTGCGGATGGCCGAGACGGCGGTCTCGATGTTGCCGTGTCCGGAGATCATGACCACCGGCAGGTTAGGGTGCATCGTCTTGATTTCGTCCAGTAGCGCGAGGCCGTCGAGCTTGGACCCTTGCAGCCAGATATCCAGGAACACCAGGCGGGGCACGCGGCCGGCGATGGAGGCCAGCGCGCTGTCGCTGTCGTGCGCGGTGCGCGTCTCGTGCCCCTCGTCGCTCAATATGCCCGCGACGAGTTCCCTGATGTCTTCCTCGTCGTCGACGATAAGGATGTCAGATGCCATCAGTCACCTTTTCAGTCGTTCGGCTCGCGGCGTCGCGCTTGCCGGCCTCGGCGTCGTCCCGTCCCGCCTGGACGGCCGGCAGGAACAGGCTGACCATCGCCCCTCGCCCGCCATGGAAGTCGGACGGCGCGTCGTGAAGCTCCAGATGCCCGCCATGGTCCTCGATGATCTTCTTGACGATGGCGAGGCCGAGCCCCGTGCCCTTCTCGCGCGTCGTCATATAGGGCTCCAGAAGCCGCTGGCGATTCTCGCGCGGCAGTCCCTTGCCGTTGTCGATGACGTCGACGCGGATCATGCCGCCCTGCTGCGCCGCGACGATCCTGATCGCGCCGCCGGACGCGCCCTCCTTGCCGAGCGCCTCGATGGCCTCGGAGGCGTTCTTGATGACGTTGCCGAAAGCCTGCGCCAGCAGGCGGCTATCGAACTTGCCCTTCAGCGGCCCCGGCGCGAAGACCCGCTCGAAGGCGATGTCGGGACGGCTGACCTCGACCAGGAACGACGCCTCGCGCAGCGCCTCGCGCAGGTCGATCACCCGCATTTCCGGCTTCGGCATGCGCGCGAAGGCGGAGAATTCGTCCACCATGCGGCCGATGTCGCCGACCTGGCGGATGATGGTGTCTGTGCACTGGTCGAAGACCTCGCGGTCCTCGGTGATGACCTTGCCGTAGCGGCGGCGGATGCGCTCCGCCGAAAGCTGGATGGGGGTGAGCGGGTTCTTGATCTCGTGCGCGATGCGGCGCGCGACGTCGGCCCAGGCGGAGGAGCGCTGCGCCTGCACGAGATCGGTGATGTCGTCGATGGTCACCACATAGGATTGCTCGTCGCCGTCCTCCGCCCCGTCCTCGACGGTGACCTGAACGTTGAAGGTGCGCTCCGCGCCCGACCGGTAGAAGGTGACCTGCTCGCGGTAGACCGGCTTGCCGGAATTGTGCGCCACCTCGAACACGCGCCCGACATGCGGCAGCACCGCAGACAGGTTCTGGCCCACGGACCTTTCGGCCGGCAGCGCCAGCATCGTTTCGGCCGAGCGGTTGACGATGGTGATCGTGCCGTCGGGATCGACGCCGATGACCCCGGCCGTGACGCCCGCCAGCACGGCCTCGGAGAAGCGGCGGCGCTCGTCGATGTCGTCCTTGGCCGTCAGGATCTCGTTGCGCTGCGACTTGAGCTGCAGCAGCATCTTGTTGAACGTGTCGCCAAGCGACGCCACGTCGCCGTCCGACGGCCGCACCGCCACCGACACGTCGAGATTGCCGGTCGCCACCTCGTCGGCCGCGCCGATCAGTTGCCGGATCGGCCGCACCAGCCGGTCGGCCACCGCGATGCCGGTCCAGATGGCCGAGAGCACGATGATCAGCGTCAGGCCGAGATACAGCAGGGCGAACGCCACTTGCGTGGTGCGCCGGTTTGCTTCGAGGCCGCGATATTCGGCGGTGTTGGCGGTGACGATCTGGCGCGCGCGGATGACCTCCGGGTCGACCAGCCGGATCGTGTAGAGATAGGCGTCCTCGATCTGCCGCAGCTTGATGATGGCGCCGACGATGTTGCGCGTGCGCGGCTCGATCAGCACCGGCTGCCCGTCGGCCGCCTGCTGAACGGCCTCGATGGGCGGCTCCGGCATGACGAATTCGGAACGCGTGCGCGCGCTCATCATGAACGAGCCGTCGGCGCGCATGAGAGCGGCATTGGCGAGCGCGCGGCCCACCGCCTGCTGGCTCATGAAGTCGAGGAAGCCCGTGCGATCAAGACCGTAAAGGGTTCGCGCATTGTCGAGGTCGTTCGCCATCGACAGCGTGGTGCCCTGCAGATTGCGCGCGTTCTCCTGAACGTAGGCCTCGGCGATGGACAGGGAGGAGGACACGATCGTCTTGGTGCGGATCTCGAACCAGCGGTCGAGGCCGATGTCGAGCGTGATCGAGGCGATGACGGCGACCAGCAGCGCCGGCAGCACCGCGATCAGCGAGAACATCGCCACGATGCGGACATGCAGCCGGGACGCCGCCTTGCCGAGGCTGCGCGCCATCGCGATCTTGTAGACCTCGCGGCCGATCAGCCCCGCCAGCAGCAGGATGAAGGCGGCGTTGACGACGATCAGCGTCACCGTCGTCGTCTCGTCCGGCGTGATGGGGGTGACGCCGACCAGAATGGCGAAGGACAAGGCGGCCGTGAGCAGCGCCCCGACGACCGCGACCACGCCGGGCAGCGCCAGCAAACGGTGCCCGTCCGCCGGCCCCAGGCGCCGCTCGTTCATGACAGATGACTGCAACACCATCCAGGATTGCCGTTTTGGCCAGACTCAGCCGCATCTATGCAACGCATTGTGGCGATTATGCAACAAGCCGGGGCTGCAACCGAGATTTGCAACCGCCGTTGCCGGATCACAGTTCGGTGAGCGGGCTCCTAGCCGGGCCTGGCGCCGCGATAGACGTTGACGCCGAGTTCGCGGATCTTCTTGCGCAAGGTGTTGCGGTTGAGGCCAAGAAGTTCGGCGGCCTTGATCTGGTTGCCGCGCGTCGCCGTCATGGAGGCCAGCACCAGCGGATACTCGACCTCGGCCAGCACGCGCTGGTAGAGGCCGGGCGGCGGCAGGTCGCCGCCGAAGCTGGAGAAGTAGCGCTGGAGATAGTGCTCGGCGGCCTGTCCGATGGTCAGGTTGTCCGGCATCAGCGCCCCGGAAGGCATGGCCTGCTGGTCGCCGGTGTTCAGCTCCGCCTCGATGATCTCGGCCGAAATCTCGTCCTGCGGGTAGAGCGCGGCGAGCCGGCGCACCAAATTTTCGAGCTCGCGCACGTTGCCCGGCCAGGAATAGCGCTTCATCAGCTCAATGCCGCCGGTGGAGATGCGCTTCTGCTGCAGCCCCTCGGTCTCGGCCTGCTTGAAGAAATGCCGCACGAGATCGGGAATGTCCTCGCTTCTCTCGCGAAGGCCCGGCAGCCGCAGCGGCACGACGTTGAGGCGGTAGAACAGATCCTCGCGGAAAAGCCCCTGGTTGATGAGCGTGCGCAAATCCTTGTTGGTGGCGGCGACGATTCGAACGTCCGTCTTGATCGGCGTGCGGCCGCCGACAGTCGTGTATTCGCCCTGCTGGAGCACGTGCAGCAGGCGCGTCTGCGCCTCCATCGGCATGTCGCCGATCTCGTCGAGGAACAGCGTGCCGCCCTCCGCCTGCTCGAAACGGCCGCTGGAGCGGTTCTGCGCGCCGGTGAAAGCGCCCTTCTCGTGTCCGAACAGCTCGGATTCGATCAGGTCGCGGGGAATGGCGGCCATGTTGATGGCGACGAACGGCCCGCCGCGCCGGCGGCCATATTCGTGCAGCGCGCGCGCGACGAGCTCCTTGCCGGTGCCGGATTCGCCGGAGATCATCACCGTCAGGTCGGTCTGCATCATGCGCGCCAGCATGCGGTAGATGTCCTGCATCGCGGCCGAGCGCCCGACCAGCGGCATCGATTCGGCCGGCTCGTCCGGGCGCTGCTCGGCGGACGGGCGGCGCGGCTCCGACAGGGCGCGGTTGACGATGGCGAGCAGCTCGTTGAGATCGAACGGCTTCGGCAGATACTCGTAGGCGCCGGTCTCGGAGGCGCGGATGGCGGTCATGAAAGTGTTCTGCGCGCTCATGACGATGACCGGCAGTTCCGGCCGCGCCTTCTTGATGCGCGGCAGCATGTCGAAGGCGTTCTCGTCCGGCATCACCACGTCGGTGACGACGAGGTCGCCCTCGCCCGCCGCCACCCAGCGCCACAGCGTCGCGGCGTTGGAGGTGACGCGCACCTGATGGCCGACGCGCGACAGCGCCTGGTTGAGGACGGTGCGGATCGCCGCGTCGTCGTCGGCGACAAGGATGGTTCCCCTCACGGTCATTTCTGGCTTCCCTGAAAATCGTCGGCCTGGCTTTCCTTCCAGGCGGGCATGAGCACCCGGAAGGTGGTGCCGCGCGGCGTCGAATCGCATTCGACGATGCCGCCGTGCTCGCCCACGATCTTGGCGACCAGCGCCAGCCCGAGGCCGGAGCCGTTCGGCTTGGTGGTGATGAACGGGTCGAACAGGATCTGGCGGATGTCTTCCGACACGCCGGGCCCATTGTCCCTGACGCAGAATTCCAGCGGCAGCGAGACGCGGTCCTGGGTGCCGGGAACCGAGACGCGCATGCCGGGCCGGAAGGCCGTCGACAGGGTGATCTCGCCGCCCGGCGCGTCGCCGATCGCCTCGGCGGCGTTCTTCACCAGGTTGAGGAAGACCTGCACGAGCTGGTCGCGATTGGCGTAGACAGGCGGCAGCGACGGGTCGTACTCCTCGACGAAGCGGACCGACCGGCCGAAACCGTTGCGCGCGATCGCCTTCACATGGTCCAGCACGACATGGATGTTGACGGGATAGCGGTCGATGGGACGCTCGTCGGAAAACACCTCCATCCGGTCGACCAGCGAGACGATGCGGTCCGTCTCGTCGGTGATCAGCCGCGTCAGCGCGCGGTCCTCGTCGGACGCGGCGAGCTCGAGGAGCTGGGCTGCGCCGCGAATGCCGGAGAGCGGGTTCTTGATCTCGTGCGCCAGCATGGCGGCAAGCCCCGTCACCGAGCGCGCCGCGCCGCGATGCGTCATCTGGCGGTCGATCTTGTCGGCCATGGAGCGTTCCTGAAACATCACCACGACCGACCCCGGAAGCTCGGGCACGGGGGCAACATAGAGGTCGACGACCTTTTCGCCGAGGCGCGGCGAGGTGATGTCGACGCGGTATTCGTTGACCGGCGCGCGCCGTTCGCGCACCTGCTCCAACAGGCTGATGATGGGGCTGTCATAGGGCACGAACTGCGCCAGCGTGCGCCGCGACAGCATGACGGCGCTGGAGCGGAAGAAGTCCTCCGCGTCGGCGTTGGCGTAGGAGAAGAAATCGTCGGAATCGATCATCACCACCGGCCGCTGGATCGTGTTGAGCACGATGCTGGCGGCTTCGGCCTCGTTGCGCGGCCGTTTCACGGGATGGCTCATGCCGCGGCTCTGGCCGGAAGAACGTCGTCCGCCGACAGGGCGGCGCGCAGCAGGCGCATCGCCGCCGCCGGGTCCGTGGCCGTCATGACGGCGGCGCGCAAATCGGGATCGTTCGCGAACCGGTCGAGATACCAGCCGAGATGTTTTCGCGCCTGCCTGAGACCGCTCTCCCTGCCGTACAGCGCTAGCATGTCCTCATAGTGCGCCACGACGTAGTCGGCCACCCTTGCCGGCGTGTCCGGACCGGCATCGCCGTCCGTCGCGCCGGCGGCGCGGGCGATGTCGCCCGCCGCCCATGGCGCGCCGTAGCTGCCGCGTCCGACCATCACGGCATCGGCTCCCGACGACTCCAGGGCGGCCCGGGCGTCGGCGGCCGAGCAGATGTCGCCATTGACGACGACGGGAATCGAAACGGCCTCCTTGACGCGCGCGATGGCGCGCCAGTCGGCCTTGCCGGTGTAGAACTGGCAGCGCGTGCGGCCGTGCACCGTGACCATGCGCACGCCCGACTGCTCGGCGCGGCGGGCGAGCTCCGGCGCATTGAGCGCGCTGTCGTCCCAGCCGAGCCGCATCTTCACCGTGACCGGCACGGCGACCGCCCCGACCACCGCATCGATCAGCGACACGGCATGGTCGGGATCGCGCATCAGCGCCGAGCCGCAATAGCCGCCGGTCACCTTCTTGGCCGGACAGCCCATGTTGATGTCGACGATGTCGGCGCCCTCGCCCGCCGCGATCCGCGCGCCCTCGGCCATGTGGGCGGCGTCGCGCCCGGCGAGCTGCACCATGTGGACCGGCAGGCCGGAGTGGCGGATGCGCAGGCCGGAGTATTTCCTGCCCTGCGCCAGTTCGCCGCTGGCGACCATCTCGGATACGACGAGGCCCGCGCCATGGCCCCAGGCGCGGCGGCGGAAGGCGTCGTCGGTGATTCCCGACATGGGCGCGAGGAACACGCGATTGCGCAGCTCCACGGTCCCGATACGGAGCGGAGCCGCCAAGTCGCCGAACTCAGTCATGCATAAAAACCAAGCACTCTTTCGACATGCCCAATCTGTAGCCATCTTTGACGCCGGATGCAACGCCTGCATCGTCGATCGCCCCCTTTCAGGAAAGCGCTGGCCTTCCGCATTCCCTGCCATTATCCGTGCCGGCATGAGCGACACGTCCTCCACATCCCGGCCGAAGGTCGCCGCCGTCATCGTGGCGGCCGGGCGGGGCGAGCGCGCCGGCCGTGCCGACGGCCCGAAGCAGTATCGCGCCATCGGCGGCCGGGCGGTGATCGCCCGCACGCTGGACGCCTTCCTCGCCAGCCCGCGGATCGGCTGCATCGTCGTGGCGATCCATGCCGACGACGAGGCGCTTTTCGCCGCCGCCGTGCCGCGCGATCCGCGTATCGCCGTCGTTCCGGGCGGAGCCACCCGGCAGGCGTCGGCGCTGAGAGCGCTGGAAGCGCTGGCGGCCGACGCGCCGGAGGCGGTGCTGGTCCACGACGCCGTGCGCCCCTTCGTCAGTCCCGCTTTGCTGGACGCCGTCATCGACGCGATCGGCGCTGAGCAAGGCGCGCTGCCCGCTTTGGCCGTCTCGGACACGCTGAAGCGGGGCGACGGGCACGGGCGGGTTTCCGCGACGGTGGACCGCGACGGCTTGTTTTCCGCGCAGACGCCGCAGGGCTTTCCCTACCCTGCGCTGCTGGACGCGCATCGGCGCGCGGCCCAGGCCGGACGGGCGGATTTCACCGACGACGCCTCCATCGCCGAATGGGCCGGCATGGCCGTGCGGCTCGTTCCCGGCTCTCCCGACAACATCAAGATCACCTGGCCGCGCGATATCATCATGGCAGATCAGAAGCTTGCAGCGGAAAGCGGACATTTCTTCCCCGACGTGCGCACCGGCAATGGCTACGACGTCCATGGCTTCGAGGCGGGCGACCACGTCACGCTCTGCGGCGTGCGGATCGCGCACGACAAGGCGCTGTCGGGCCATTCCGACGCCGATGTCGGCCTGCACGCGCTGACGGACGCGCTGCTGGCGACCTGCGGGGCCGGCGACATCGGCACGCATTTCCCTCCGTCCGATCCGCAATGGAAGGGAGCGGCATCGCACATCTTCGTGGAGCACGCGGCAAGGCTGGTGCGCGCGCGGTCGGGACGCATCGCCAGCGCCGACGTGACGCTGATCTGCGAGGCGCCGAAGATCGGGCCGCACCGCGCCGCGATGACCGCCGCTCTGGCCGCCATGCTGAACATGTCCGCCGACCGGATATCGATCAAGGCAACCACCAACGAGAAACTGGGTTTCATAGGCCGGGAGGAAGGCATCGCCGCGATCGCCACGGCCACCGTCGTCTTCCCCGGCGAGGTGCCCGCATGAGCAACATGGACGACATGAAGGAACTGGCCGACGCCTTCCTCAAGGCCTGCAAGGCGAAGGGCATCCTCGTCGCGACGGCCGAATCCTGCACCGGCGGGCTGATCATCGGGCTGATGACGGATGTTCCCGGTTCCTCGTCGATGGTCGATCGCGGCTTCGTCACCTATTCCAACGAGGCGAAGATGGACATGCTGGGCGTGTCGAAGGATACGCTCGACCGCTTCGGCGCGGTGTCGGAAGAGACGGCGCTGGAGATGGCGGCGGGCGCGCTGAAAAACTCGCGCGCGGGCATCGCGCTCGCGGTCACCGGCATCGCCGGCCCCGACGGCGGCTCGGCGGACAAGCCTGTCGGGCTGGTATGGTTCGGGCTCGGCCTCGAAGGCCGCGCGCCGACCGCCGAAAAGCGCGTCTTTGACAATCATGGCCGCGATTTCATCCGGCGTGAAACAGTTCGGCACGCGCTCGAGATGGGGCTGAAGGCGCTGGCCTGAGCTGTCGCATTCACCACATGATCGGCCGCTACTTTCGCTTCGCCGCCGCCGGGTCCACAATCACCGAGGGAAACGGGGTCCGGCGCGAAAAGAGGTGACCTATGCGATACTATGCCGTGCACACGGACTACACCGACCCTTTCATCCCCATGCACATCAAGGACAAGCGCAAGCTCTCCGAGATCGCCAAGGACCTGTTCAAGGACGGCTACGTCGTCAGCGAGTCGGTGAAGATCCGGCAGGCCTATATCGGCTACAATGACGGCGAGACGACCGTCGGCCAACACTATTTCTCGGCCGACCCGCAGGGCGGCATCCTGTTCCCGAAGGACCATGTCAGGCACATCGCCGAGGTGGTGGTGCCGCAGAACGCCCTGCCGATGCCGGACGAGTGACCTGCCGGTCCGGCGTTTTTTCGGCTGGAGCGCCCCCTCCACCATGCTTCGCATGGTCCCCCTCCCCCGCTTCGCAGGGGAGGAGATGACGGCCGCGCCCCTCGATCCTCCCCCGTTCACGGGGGAGGTGGCGCGAAGCGCCGGAGGGGACGCCCCGCGCTTATGCCGCCGGCTTGCCGTAAAGCCTGTCGGCGCGCTTCTCGAACGCGTCCGAGAACATGCGGAAGGCGCGGTCGAACATGGTGCCCATCACCATGCCGAGCATGCGGCTCCTGAACTCGTAGTCGATGAAGAATTTCACCGCGCAGCCGCCGGGCACCGGCTCGAAGGTCCAGGTGTTGTTGAGGTATTTGAACGGGCCGTCCAGATAGCTGACGTCGATCGTCAGTTCGTCCGGCTTGAGATGCACCTGGCTGGTGAAGGTCTCGCGGATCGCCTTGTAGCCGACGGTCATGTCCGCGACGAGAAGCGTGCGCCCGTCCCTTTCCTTGCGCGAGCGCACCGACAGCGCTTCGCACAGCGGCAGGAATTCCGGATATGTCTCCACATCCGCGACCAGCGCGAACATCTGTTCGGCGGAATGCCCGACCCTGCGTGTCGTCTCGAACTGCGGCATCGCGTCAGGCGGGCTTCGCCGCCGCCTTGGCGAGCTGCGCCTCGCGCGCGGCGCGCAGCCGGGCGAAATCCTCGCCGGCATGGTGCGAGGAGCGCGTCAGCGGGCTGGAGGCGACGAGCAGAAAACCCTTGGTCCGGCCGACCGTCTCGTAGGACTTGAACTCCTCCGGCGTGACGAACGCCTTCACCGGATGGTGCTTCTTCGTCGGCTGGAGGTACTGGCCGATGGTCATGAAGTCGACATTGGCCGAGCGCAGGTCGTCCATGAGCTGCAACACCTCGTTGCGCTCCTCGCCGAGCCCGACCATGATGCCGGACTTGGTGAAGATCGACGGATCGAGCTCCTTCACCCGCTGCAACAGCCGGATGGAGTGGAAATACCGCGCTCCGGGACGCACCGTGAGATAGTTCGACGGCACGGTTTCGAGATTGTGGTTGAAGACGTCGGGTCTTGCCTCGACCACGATCTCCAGCGCGCCCTCCTTGCGCAAAAAGTCCGGCGTCAGGATCTCGATGGTGGTGGCGGGCGTCGCCGCGCGGATGGCGTGGATCACCTCGGCGAAATGCCGCGCGCCGCCGTCGGCGAGGTCGTCGCGGTCGACCGAGGTGATGACGACATGGGTCAGCCCCATGGTCCTCACCGCCTCCGCCACGCGCATCGGCTCGCCGGCGTCGAGCGCCAGAGGAATGCCGGTGGCAACGTTGCAGAAGGCACAGGCGCGCGTGCAGATCTCGCCCATGATCATGAAGGTGGCGTGTTTCTTCTCCCAGCACTCGCCGATGTTGGGGCAGCCGGCCTCCTCACAGACCGTGACCAGATTGTGCGACTTCACGATGCCGCGCGTTTCCTGATAGCCGCGCGAGACGGGCGCCTTGACCCTGATCCAGTCGGGCTTGCGCAGCACCTCCTGGTCCGGGCGGTGCGCCTTTTCCGGGTGGCGCGGACGCGCCGGATTGGCGATGCGGTCAAGGATGGTGACCATCGGTCAGTTCACTCCGCGGGATTTCGCCCGCCCGAAAATCCACAGCAGGACGATGGCCCCGGCGATGGCGACGATCAGATTGCCCAGAAAACCCTGGTACTGGAAGTTGAGCACGCCGGCCAGCGTGCCGCCGATGAACGAGCCGGCGATGCCGACCAGGATGTTGGTGAACAGGCCGTGGTTCCGGTTCATCGCCTTTTCGGCGACGTAGCCGGCCAGGAAGCCGATGACCAGCATGCCGAAGAAGCCGACGCCCGGCATGCCCATGATTCCGACAGGTTGGTCCATCGACGCCTCCTCTGTGTCACCGGCCACATATAAGCCAGTTCGCCGGCGCAAAACAGACCGGCGAACGCGCGCCTTCTATGCGTTCAGAACGCGGCCGTAGGCGTCGAGAACGCTCTCCTTCATCGTCTCCGACAGGGTCGGGTGCGGGAAGATGGTGTGCATCAGCTCCTCCTCGGTCGTCTCCAGGTTCATGGCGACGACAAAGCCCTGGATCAGCTCGGTCACTTCCGCGCCCACCATATGCGCGCCGAGAAGCTGGCCGGTCTTCTTGTCGAAGATCGTCTTGACCAGACCCTGGTCCTCGCCCAGCGCCACGGCCTTGCCGTTGGCGACGAACTGGAAGCGGCCGACGCGCACGTCGAAACCCTGCTCTTTGGCCTTGGCCTCCGTCAGCCCGACCGAAGCCACCTGCGGGTTGCAATAGGTGCAGCCCGGAATCTTCAGCTTGTCCATCGGATGCACGTTCGGCAGGCCGGCGATCTTCTCCACGCACACCACCGCTTCGTGCTCGGCCTTGTGCGCCAGCATGGGCGGACCGGCCACGTCGCCGATGGCATAGATGCCGGGAACGTTCGTCCTGCCGTAGCCGTCGATGACGACGACGCCGCGCTCCGTCTTCACGCCCACCGTTTCGAGTCCGAGATTCTCGACATTGGCCTGCACGCCGACCGCCGAGATCAGCCGGTCGGCGGTGATCTTCTCGATCTTGCCGTCCTTGAGCTGGACATGCGCGGTAACCGAGTTCGCGCCCTTCTCGACCTTCGTCACTTTGGCTTCGAGCAGGATCTTCATGCCCTGCCGGTCGAACTGCTTCTTGGCGAAGACCGAAATCTCGGCGTCCTCGACCGGCATGACCTGCGGCAGGAGCTCCACCACCGTCACCTCGACGCCCATCGTGCGGTAGAAGGAGGCGAACTCGATGCCGATCGCGCCCGAGCCCATGACCAGCAGCGATTTCGGCATTTCGGGCGGCACCATCGCCTCGAAATAGGTCCAGATCAGCTTGCCGTCCGGCTCGATGCCGGGCAGCGCGCGCGGCCGCGCGCCGGTGGCGACGATGATGTGCTTTGCGCGGTAGGTGCCCTCGCCCAGCGTGTTCTTCGGCACCGGCCCCATCGGCTCCATGGGCTTCTTCGCCGTCTTGGAAACGACGATTTCTCCGGGTTTCGTGATCTTGGCCTCGCCCCAGATCACGTCGACCTTGTTCTTCTTCATCAGGAAGCCGACGCCGTTGTTCATGCGCTGCGCGATGCCGCGCGAGCGGTCGACGATGGCCTTCAGGTCGGGCGTTATCTTGCCGTCCAGTTTCAGCCCATAGCTCTTGGCATGCTCGGCGTAATGAAAAATCTCGGCCGAGCGCAGCAGCGCCTTGGTCGGGATGCAGCCCCAGTTGGAACAGATGCCCGCCAGATGCTCGCGCTCGACAACGGCCGTCTTCAGGCCGAGTTGCGCCGCGCGGATCGCGGCGATGTAGCCGCCTGGTCCAGCGCCGATGACGATCACGTCGTAGGTGTCAGCCATTCTTCTCTCCTCGCGCCGGACGAACCGGCGAACTAACCTTGAGGCCGCGCGCCCTGCCGGCCGAAGCGTATCTCGGGCAGCGGCTTCTCGACACTGGCGGCCCGTCTGAACATCATCCATTGCATGGCCACGACGAGCGCCGCCGAGCAGAACATCAGCCCGGCGGTCTCGATCGCCCGGCTGGCGGCGTTGACGCTGCCCTGCGCGCCGAACTCCACAGCCGCGACGCCGAAGGCCATCAGCGCCAGCACGACCAGCAGCCCGTAGCCCAGCACCCGCACCGCGCCCTTCCTGACGGGCAGGAGAAGCGCGACCCCAAACAGCACGGCGGCGACCACGGCGGCGATCAAGGCCGTCATCATCAGCACGACATAGGCTTCGCCGTCACTCAGGAAATAGAGGCCGAGCGCCGCCGCGACGAACAGGCCGACCACCGCCGACGTCAGCAGCGCGAACAGCACCGTGCCGAGCCAGCGCACGGCCTGGGTCTCACACCAGCATCGACAGCGGGTTCTCGACGATGCGCTTGAAGGCGGCGACGAGTTCCGCGCCGAGCGCGCCGTCGACGGCGCGATGGTCCGTCGAGAGCGTCACCGACATCACGGTGGCTATCTTGATCTCGCCCTTCTTCACCACCGCGCGCTCCTCGCCCGCGCCGACTGCCAGGATGGTGGCGTGCGGCGGGTTGATGACGGCGGCGAAATCCTTCACGCCGAACATGCCCAGATTGGACACCGCCGTCGTGCCGCCCTGGTACTCCTCGGGCTTCAGCTTGCGGCTGCGGGCGCGGGCGGCGAGATCCTTCATCTCGTTGGAGATGACCGACAGCGTCTTCTCGTCGGCCTTGCGCACGATGGGCGTGATCAGCCCGCCGGGGATCGACACCGCCACGCCGACATCGGCATGCCTGTGCTTCACCAGCGCGCTGTCGGTCCACGACACGTTGGCGTCCGGCACGGCCCTGAGCGCCAGCGCCAGCGCCTTGATGACCATGTCGTTGACGGACAGCTTGTAGGCCGGGGCCTCGCCCTTGTCGGTCTTCGTCACCGGCGCGGCATTGTTGATCTGCGTGCGCAGCGCCAGCAGCGCGTCGAGCTCGATGTCGACCGTCAGGTAGAAATGCGGGATGGTCGACTTCGCCTCGGTCAGGCGGCGCGCGATGGTCTTTCGCATGCCGTCATGCGGCACCAGCTCGTAGGAGCCCGCCTCGAACAGTTTCAGCACCGCCTCGTCCGACATGCCCTTCGGCGCGGGGGCCGGGGCGCCTGCAGGCGCGGCCCTGGCTTCCTGCGCCGCCGGTTTCGCGCCGCCGGCGATGGCGGTTTCCACGTCGGCCTTGACCACGCGCCCATGCGGCCCGGAGCCCGCGATGGCGGCAATGTCGAGGCCGGCATCCCTGGCGACGCGGCGCGCCAGGGGCGAAGCGAAGGTGCGCGCGCCGGACGTCCCGGCATCCGCCTGCTGCGGCGCGTCCTTGGCCTTGACGGGTTCGGATTTCGCCGGCCCGGACTTGGTCTCCGCCTTCACGGGTTCAGGCTTTGCTTCCAGTTTTGGGCCTTCCGGCTTCGGAGCCTCCTGCTTCGTCTCGGCCTTCGGCGCATCCGCCTTGGCCTCGGCGGGCGCGCCCTTGACCGCCGCGCCGGCATCCTCGCCCTCGCCGGCCAGCACGGCGATGACCGCGTTGACCTTCACGCCCTCGGTGCCCGCCGGCACGACGAGCTTGGCCACCGTGCCCTCGTCCACCGCCTCGACTTCCATCGTCGCCTTGTCGGTCTCGATCTCGGCGATCACGTCGCCGGGCGAGACCTTGTCACCTTCCTTGACCAGCCATTTGGCGAGGTTGCCCTCCTCCATCGTCGGGGAGAGCGCTGGCATCGTGATGTTGATCGGCATCGTTTCCTCCCCGCCGCTCAGCGATAGGTGACGGCTTTGACCGCCTCGACGACCTCGCCGACATTGGGCAGCGCCAGCTTTTCCAGATTCGCCGCGTAGGGCATCGGCACGTCCTTGCCGGCGATGGTGACGACCGGCGCGTCGAGGAAGTCGAAGGCGCGCTGCGACACCTGGTTGGCGATGAAATCGCCGACCGAGCTCTGCGGAAAGCCTTCCTCCACGACCACGAGGCGGTTGGTCTTCTTCACCGATTCGATGACCGTATCGAGGTCCATCGGCCGGATGGTCCTGAGATCGACGATCTCGGCGTCGATGCCCATCTTCGCCAGTTCCGCCTCGGCCTTGACCGCGTAGGTCATGCCGATGCCGAAGGAGACGATGGTCACGTCCCTGCCCTGCTTGTGGATGCGCGCCTTGCCGATCGGCAGCACGAAATCATCCAGCTTCGGCACCTCGAAGCTCTGCCCGTAGAGGATCTCGTTCTCCAGGAAGATGACCGGGTTCGGATCGCGGATCGCGGCCTTCAACAGACCCTTGGCGTCGGCCGCCGTGTAGGGCTGCACGACCTTGAGGCCCGGAATGTGGCTGTACCAGGCGGCATAGTCCTGGCTGTGCTGGGCGGCGACGCGCGCCGCCGCGCCGTTGGGCCCGCGAAACACGATCGGCGCACCCATCTGCCCGCCGGACATGTAGAGCGTCTTGGCGGCCGAGTTCACGATCTGGTCGATCGCCTGCATGGCGAAATTAAAGGTCATGAACTCCACGATGGGCTTCAAGCCCGCCATGGCCGCGCCGACGCCGACGCCGGCGAAGCCGTGCTCGGTGATCGGCGTGTCGACCACGCGCCGGGCGCCGAACTCCTGCAGCAGGCCCTGCGTGATCTTGTAGGCGCCCTGATACTCGGCGACCTCCTCGCCCATGATGAAGACGTCCGGGTCGCGGCGCATCTCTTCCGCCATCGCCTCGCGAAGCGCCTCGCGTACCGTCATCGTCACCATCTCGGTGCCGGACGGGATGTCGGGATCGGCCGCCGTCTCGCTCCTGGGCGCCGCCGGAGCCTTGGCGGTCTCGGTCTTGGCGCTCGGCTCGTCGGAAGCCTCGCGCGCCTTGCCGCCGGCATCCTCGGCGGCCTGCTTCGGCGTATCGGATTGGGCCTTCTCGGCCTTCGGAGCCGCCTTGGCCTTGCCGGCGTCGGCCGCGCTCTCGCCCTCCTGCAACAGCACGGCGATCGGCGTGTTGACCTTCACGCCCTCCGTGCCGGCGTCGACCAGGATCTTGCCCAGCGTGCCTTCGTCGACGGCCTCGACCTCCATGGTCGCCTTGTCGGTCTCGATCTCGGCGATCACGTCGCCGGCGGCGACCGTGTCGCCTTCCTTCTTGAGCCATTTGGCGAGGTTGCCCTCCTCCATCGTGGGAGAGAGGGCGGGCATCAGAATCTCGATCGGCATCTTGGTCCCCTCCCTCAGCGCAGGATGTCGGTGTAGAGCTCGGACGGATCCGGCTCGGGATCGGTCTGCGCGAATTCGGCCGCGTCGGCGACGATATCGCGCACCTCCTTGTCGATCGCCTTGAGCTCGTCCTCGCTCGCCCACTTCTTCTCCAGCACGCGCGCCTTCACCTGCTCGATCGGATCGTGCTCGGAGCGCATCTTCTGCACCTCGTCCTTGGAGCGGTATTTCGCCGGGTCGGACATGGAGTGGCCGCGATAGCGGTAGGTCTGCATCTCCAGGATAATCGGACCGTTGCCCGACCGGCACCAGTCGGTCGCAAGGTCGCTGGCCGACTTCACGGCGCGCACGTCCATGCCGTCCACCTGGATGCCGGGAATCTTGAACGAAGCGCCGCGATGCGAGAAATCCGTCTCGGCCGAGGAGCGCACCACGGACGTGCCCATCGCGTAGCGGTTGTTCTCGATCACGTAGACCACCGGCAGCTTCCACAGCGAAGCCATGTTGAAGCTCTCGTAGACCTGGCCCTGGTTGGACGCGCCGTCGCCGAAATAGGTGATCGAGACGTTGCCGTTGTCGCGGTAGCGGTTGGCGAAGGCCAGCCCGGTGCCGAGCGACACCTGCGCGCCGACGATGCCGTGGCCGCCGTAGAAATTCTTCTCCTTGGAGAACATGTGCATGGAGCCGCCCTTGCCGCGCGAATAGCCGCCGCGCCGGCCGGTCAGCTCCGCCATCACGCCGCGCGCCTCCATGTCCATCGCCAGCATGTGGCCGTGGTCGCGATAGGCGGTGATCATCTGGTCGCCGTCGCGTAGCGCCATCTTCATGCCGGTGACCACGGCCTCCTGGCCGATATAGAGATGGCAGAAGCCGCCGATGAAGCCCATGCCGTAGAGCTGCCCGGCCTTTTCCTCGAAACGGCGGATCAGAAGCATGCCGCGATAGGCGGACAGTTCCTGCTCCCTGGTGAAGTCGGCGGGCGTCGGCGTGACGGGCGTGGAGCCCGGCTTCGGGCTGCTCGACCTGGAAACGGTCTTGCCGGATGCTGCCTTGGGTTTGGCGGGCGCCTTGCGGGCGGCTGCGGCCATGTTTCGCTCCCTGCTGAGTGTCTCTTCGCGGACAGACAGGGGATCCTCGTCTCCCCATTGCAGGAAAGCTAGCACGGCCCAAAAACTTCCGCCACGGCGAAAGTGCATGACTGTCATGCGAGCACGCGGGGCTAAGATACCCCTAACCACATGATCTAAAACAACTATTCAGGATGAACCGAAATCCGGTTAATCCGAAGATCGCCCCGGCAGCATGATCGTCACCTCGTCCGCGCGCGAGACGCTGAGCGCGCGGCGGGCCTGTTCGTCCAGCATGTCGCGCTCCAGCGTGCCGTCCTGCAGCAGGCTCACGCGGCCTTCCAGATCGACGCGGCGCGCGCGCACCGTGTCGAGCTGCTGGCGCAGTTCCGCCATGCGCGTCTCGTAGCGCGCCCTGGAATTGATACCGTATTCGCCATGATAGACGTGGAAGCCGAAATAGGCGAGGAAGAGCGCCGATATGCCGGGCACGATCAGCCGGCCGGTGTTTCTCTTCTTGTGCTGGCGAGTCCACATGCGCGGCGATTCCTTATCGCCGCCATATCGCCTGATCATGCTTAATTCCGCGTTAGCGCGGCGCGCGTCGGCGGAAGAATCGGGACAGGCGAAACCCGCCTGCCCCGGGCGGTGTCAGGCCTTGAGGATCGAGCGGCCGGCATAGGCCGCCTGCTTGCCCAGATCCTGCTCGATGCGGATGAGCTGGTTGTACTTGGCCGTGCGGTCGGAGCGCGCCAGCGAGCCGGTCTTGATCTGCCCGCAATTGGTGGCGACGGCGAGGTCGGCGATGGTGGAATCCTCGGTCTCGCCGGAGCGGTGCGACATCACCGCCGTATAGGCCGCTTTATGCGCGGTTTCGACGGCGTCCAGCGTCTCGGTGAGCGAGCCGATCTGGTTGACCTTGACCAGGATGGAATTGGCGACGCCCATGCGGATGCCGTCGCGCAGCCGCGCCGTGTTGGTGACGAACAGATCGTCGCCGACGAGCTGCGTCTTCCCGCCGACGAGATCGGTCAGCGTCTTCCAGCCCTCCCAGTCGTCCTCGGCCATGCCGTCCTCGATGGAGATGATCGGATAGTCGCCGACCAGCCTGGCGAGATATTTGGCCTGCGTCTTGGGATCGCGCGTCTTCTTCTCGCCCTCGTAGACGTAGTTGCCGCCCTTGAAGAATTCGGTGGAGGCGCAGTCGAGCGCGATGGCGACCTCGTCGCCGGGCTTGTAGCCGGCCTTCTCGATCGAGGCCATGACGAAGTCGAGCGCCGCCTGCGCGCTCTTCAGGTTCGGCGCGAAGCCGCCCTCGTCGCCGACATTGGTATTGTGGCCGGCGTCCTTCAGGCCTTTTTTCAGCGTGTGGAAGATTTCCGAGCCCCAGCGGATGGCGTCGCGCAGCGTCGGCGCTCCGACCGGCATGATCATGAATTCCTGGAAGTCGATCGGATTGTCGGCATGCGCGCCGCCATTGATGATGTTCATCATCGGCACCGGCAGCACATGCGCGTTCGGGCCGCCGACATAGCGATAGAGCGGCAGGCCGGAGGCCTTGGCGGCGGCCTTGGCCACAGCCAGCGACACGCCGAGGATGGCGTTGGCGCCGAGACGCGCCTTGTTCGGGGTGCCGTCCAGCTCGATCATGGTGCGGTCGATCTGGATCTGCTCCTCGGCGTCCATGCCGCCGATCGCCTCGAATATCTCGCCGTTGACGGCTTCCACGGCGCGCTCCACGCCCTTGCCCAGATAGCGCTTGCCGCCGTCGCGCAGCTCCACCGCCTCATGCGCGCCGGTCGAGGCGCCCGAGGGCACGGCGGCGCGGCCGAGCGAGCCGTCCTCCAGCATGACGTCGACCTCGACCGTGGGATTGCCGCGGCTGTCGAGAATTTCGCGGGCGATGATGTCGGTGATCGCTGTCATGGGGAATGGTCCTCGAAGTGCGTCTGGGGAATGCCGGCTTGTCTTAGACAAAGCGGCGTAAAAGGCAATCGCGAAGCCCGTGTGACGGCGGCACGGACGAACAAAAGCCCCGGCTGATGCCGGGGCTCGTTCAGGCAACCCGGAGGCGTCGCCTCAGATGTAGTACCGCGCGGATTCGTCGCCGAACCTGCGGCCGTCATGACCCGTCAGCTCGTCCAGGCTGTGCGCGGGCGCGGCCTTGAGCTGATCCTCGGTGAACGGCACGACATAGCCGCTGTACTGGGGTTCGTAGTCGAGCGACGACCACGGAATGGCATGGTATTTCTCGCCGATGCCCAGAAAGCCGCCGAAACCGATGATGGCGAAGAGGATGCCGTTCGAGGTCTTGTCGAGCATCACGTCCTCGATGCTGCCGATGTGCTTGCCGGCGGTGTTGTAGACGTTGGTGCCGATGACCTTGGAGGCCAGGATGGCCTCGGTGTGTCCGGTCTGAGTGGTCATATATGCCTCCTGCATGATCGATGCAGAAGGAATGATCTTTTCCCGGTAAGGTTCCGGGTCAGTCCGTATTGATCTTCGCCAGCCGGTCGAAGGCGATCAGCCGCTCCAGAAGCGCGGGCATGTCCTTCAGCGGCACCATGTTGGGGCCGTCGGAAGGGGCGTTGTCGGGGTCTTCATGGGTCTCGATGAAGACCCCCGCGACGCCCACGGCGACCGCCGCGCGCGACAGGGTTTCGACGAAACGGCGCTCGCCGCCGGAGGAGCCGCCCTGCCCGCCCGGCTGCTGCACGGAATGCGTGGCGTCGAAGATCACCGGCGCGCCAATCTCGGCCATTATCGGCAGGGCGCGCATGTCGGACACCAGCGTGTTGTAGCCGAAGGAAGCGCCGCGCTCCGTCACCAGCACGTTGCCGTTGCCGGACTCCGTCACCTTGGCGACCACGTTCTTCATGTCCCACGGGGCGAGGAACTGCCCCTTCTTGACGTTGACGACCCTGCCCGTGGCGGCCGCCGCGACGAGCAGATCGGTCTGGCGCGACAGGAAGGCGGGGATCTGCAGCACGTCGACGACCTCGGCCACCACGGCGCACTGCTCTTCGGTATGGACGTCCGTGAGGATCGAGACCCCGAGTTCGGCCCGCAGGTCCGCGAAAACCGGCAGCGCGGCGTCGAGGCCCGCGCCGCGCGTGCCTTTCAGCGAGGTGCGGTTCGCCTTGTCGTAGCTGGTCTTGTAGACGAAGCCGATGCCGAGTTTTTCCGTCAGCTCCTTCAGTGCGCCGGCCATGTCGAAGGCGTGCTGGCGCGATTCGAGCTGGCACGGCCCCGCGATCAGCGCCAGTGGCGCGCGGTTGGAGAAGACCACGTTGCCGACGGTGACGGCTGGGTTGGGTCCGGTCATGGCATTTCCTCGAACATGAACTCGACGCCCTGCCCTTCCGCCGCCGGGACATGCAGGCGTCCCTCGCGCCTGCGGCAGGCGATCGCTCCGGCCTGGAGCAGGGCGGCGGTGACGGCAAGGTCGCGCACGCCGTAGACGATGGCGGTCAGCCGCGGTGCCCGGGCGTCCGGCTTCCTGAGGATGCGGACCGTGGCGTTGGCGAGCGCCACCTCGACGAACCCGTCCCCATCGCTTGTCGCGCCGCCCGACAGGGTGGCGAGAAAAGCGGCGAAGCGGTGCGGATCGGCCGCCTCGGCGCGGACTTCGGCGATCGTCGTCGCGCCGTTCGCGTGCCGCTCGAGCGCCGAGCGGTCGATGGCTGGCACCTTGCGCCGTTCGCAGACGAAGAAGAACGCGTCCGCGCCGCCGTCCGGCGATGCGAAAGCGAGGCGGAAGGTGGCGGTGTCGGCCTTGCCGTCCCTGTCGAGCGAAGGTCGCGAGAACTCGAGCATCGGCCCGCCGGAAACGTCCAGCATGGCGAACCTGGCATGATCGGCCTCGGCGTCGTCCGTGGCCAGGACGAGGGCGGACAGGCCTTCCGCGCGTCGGGCGCGAAATCGCCGATCGGAGAGCACGAAGCTGTTGCCGGCTGCCGTCGCCGCCTCGATCGCTGCGGCATCGCCGGTCGCCAGAGGCTCTATGAAGGTGCCGTCGGCGAAATAGACGCAGGCGTTGACGGTGCCGAACGGATGGACGCCGTCGGGCGCCAAGGTGAAGCCGAGCTGGCCGAGCCGGCTGCGCGCGGCGCCAAGCCCGGCGACGGGCAGGACAAGGTGATCGAGGGCGCGCGCGCTCACACCAGCCGCGACTGCTCGACCGCAGCGCCGATGAAGCTGGCGAAGAGCGGGTGCGGCTCCAGCGGCCGGCTCTTGAGCTCGGGATGGTACTGGACGCCGATGAACCACGGATGATCGGCATATTCGACCGTCTCCGGCAGCACGCCGTCGGGCGACATGCCGGCGAAGACCAGCCCGCAATCCTCCAGCCGCTCCTTGTAGTCGATATTGACCTCGTAGCGGTGGCGATGACGCTCCGAAATGCGCGTGCCGCCATAGATGCCGGCGATCCGCGAGCCCTCGCGAAGGCTGGCCTCATAGGCGCCGAGCCGCATCGTGCCGCCGAGGTCGCCGGCGGCGGCGCGCTTCTCCAGCGCGTTGCCTCTCAGCCATTCGGTCATCAGGCCGACGACGGGTTCCTTGGCCGGGCCGAACTCGGTGGAAGACGCACCCTCGATGCCCGCCAGCGACCGCGCGGCCTCGATGCAGGCCATCTGCATGCCGAAGCAGATGCCGAAATACGGCACCTTGCGCTCGCGGGCGAACTTGGCGGCCAGGATTTTTCCCTCGGAACCGCGCTCGCCGAAGCCGCCGGGCACGAGGATGCCATGCACCTTCTCCAGCCACGGCGCGGGGTCTTCCTTCTCGAAGATCTCGCTCTCGATCCAGTCGAGGCGAACCTTGACCCGATTGGCCAGCCCGCCATGCGACAGCGCTTCGATCAGCGACTTGTAGGCGTCCTTGAGGCCCGTGTACTTGCCGACGACGGCTATCGTCACCTCGCCTTCCGGATTGTGGATGCGCTGCGCCACGCCCTGCCAGCGGTCCATGCGCGGCTTCGGCGCCGGATCGATGCCGAAGGCTGCGAGCACCTCCGAATCCAGGCCTTCCCTGTGATAGGCCATCGGCACGTCGTAGATGTGCGGCACGTCCAGCGCCTGGATGACCGCGCTTTCGCGCACGTTGCAGAACAGCGAGAGCTTGCGCCGCTCCTCCTTGGGGATGTCGCGGTCGGCGCGCACCAGAAGGATGTCCGGCGCGATGCCGATGGAGCGCAGCTCCTTGACCGAATGCTGCGTCGGCTTGGTCTTCAGCTCGCCGGCGCTGGGAATGTAGGGCATCAGCGTCAGGTGGACGTACACGGCGTTGTTGCGCGGCAGGTCGTTGCCGAGCTGGCGGATCGCCTCCAGGAAGGGCATCGCCTCGATGTCGCCGACGGTGCCGCCGATCTCGCACAGCACGAAATCGTAATCCTCGTTGCCGTCCAGCACGAACGCCTTGATCTCGTCGGTGACGTGCGGGATCACCTGCACGGTCGCGCCGAGATAGTCGCCGCGCCGCTCGCGCTCGATGATGTTGCGGTAGATGCGGCCGGTGGTGATGTTGTCGCTCTGCGTCGCGGAGCGGCCGGTGAAGCGCTCGTAGTGGCCGAGGTCGAGATCGGTCTCGGCGCCGTCGTCGGTCACGAACACCTCGCCATGCTGGTAGGGCGACATGGTGCCGGGGTCGACGTTGAGATAGGGGTCGAGCTTCTTGATGCGGGCGCGGTAGCCGCGCGCCTGCAAAAGCGCGCCGAGAGCGGCGGCCGCTATGCCCTTGCCAAGTGAGGAGACCACGCCGCCGGTGATGAATACATATCGCGCCATGGGAATTATCGCTTAGTCCCGCCTTCCCGATTCCGCCAGCGAAAAAGCATGACGGTCGGGTTTATCCAGCGGCAAGTGGTGGGCGGCCCGAGCCGGCCTCCCCGGCCGCAACGAAAAGGGGCCGGCGCGAGGCCGACCCCTTCGAACGATGTCCAGTGCGTCAGAGAACGATGACGTCGGTACCGACCGCAACGCGGCGGTAGAGGTCGATGACGTGCTCGTTGATCATGCGGAAGCAGCCGTTGGACGAGTTGGTGCCGATCGTCTCCGGCGCGATGGTGCCGTGGATGCGCAGATGCGTGTCCTTGCCGTTCGCATAGAGATAGATGGCGCGCGCGCCGAGCGGGTTCATGCCGCCGCCGGGCATGCCGTCCGCATACTGGCCGTATTTCTTCGGCTCGCGCTGCTGCATCTCCTTGGTGGGGATCCAGCGCGGCCATTCCTGCTTGTCGGCGACCTTGACGTTGCCCTTGTACTGGAGCCCGTCCTTGCCGACGGCGATGCCGTAGCGGCGCGCCTTGTTGGAGCCCTCGACCAGATAGAGGAAGTGGTTGGCGGTGTCGATGACGATGGTGCCGCGCTGATAGCCCGGGAAGCTGACAACCTGCGGCTCGAACTCCGCCTTCGCCTTGAACCTGCGCTTGGCCTCGCGCTGCTCCATAGCGGCGTCGAGGGCGCGCGTCTCGGGCAGCATGCTCTGCTTGACGACGGGGCTGCCGAACAGGCCGGCGAAGAGCCCGACGGGCTTGGGCTGCTCCTTCGTCTCGCTGCGCAGTTCGCTGTTGTTGCCGGTCTTGACGATGTCCATGGAGACCAGCCTGGACACCTCCGCCTGGCGCGCGGCTTCGGCGGCGCGCTGCGCGGCGAGGCGCTTCTCCTCGGCCGCCCTGGCGATGGCCAGCTTGCGGTCGGCCTCGGCCTTCTGCCTGGCCTCGGCGGCCTTGGCCGCGGCCAGCTTGCGCGCGTCCTCCGCCTTCTTCTTCTCGGCGATGCGCTTGTCGGCCTCGGCCTTCTTCAGCGCCTCGCGCTGGGCCTTCTCCTCGGCCTTCTTCCTGGCCTCGGCGAGCTTGCGCTTCTCCTCCTCGGCCTTTTTCGCGGCGGCCGCCCTGGCGGCCTCGGCCTTCGGGTCCGGCTTCGCCGTCTTGGCGGCGGCCTTCGGCTTCTTGAGCTTGTCGGCGTCCTGCTTGGAAACCGCGACGGATTCAGCCGCGACGGAAACCGCCGGCGCATCGGCCGGAACGACCGGAGGCGCGGCGATCGCCAGCGACGATGACATGACGAAACTGACGCAGGCGCCTACCAGTAAAAGGCTGCGATGATGCATGACGACGATCCCGAGAATTACGCAACGCGCTCACGTGGCCGGCCGCCGCTTCGTTTTGCCGAAGAGGCCTCACCGCCACTTTGTGCCTTATATTTCAGGAGCCTGCGCCGGCTCAAGTTCAGCGGGGCGCGCGGCGGATCGAATTTCCGTGAAGACGCACCATTCTGGGACGGTGTGCCTTCGCGACCACAGTGCCGCTCGTCGGCGGGGATGCCTACTGGTTGGGAACCTGCGGCGCGGCGGGCTGCGCGGGAGCAGTGGCCGGAGGCGTCGAAGCGCCGTCGCCGGAAGGCGGTACGCTGGACGGCGGCGCCGACGGGGTCGAGCTGCCGCCGAGCTGGTCAAGCACGCCCGCGCCTCCTGCCCCGCCCTCGGCGGGCACCCGGTCGAGAATGTCGATGGGGCGCGCGCCGTAGCGGGCGATGATCGACAGGCTAAGCGAGGTGGCGAAGAAGGCGATGGCCAGGATAGCGGTGGCGCGGGTCAGCGCGTTGGCCGCGCCGCGCGCCGTCATGAAGCCGGAACCGCCGCCGATGCCGAGCCCGCCGCCCTCGGAGCGCTGCAGGAGCACCACCCCGACCAGCGCAAGCACGATCATCAGATGGACGACGATGATGACGGTTTCCATGGCAATCCCGGCAAAAAAGAGGTCGCTCGGCCTGTCGCCGGCAACGCTTCGGAGGCGGCTCCTTACACCGCTTTCAAGGCATTTCCAAGTCCGGTCCCCGGTTCGGCGGAAGTGCGGCTCATATGGGGCGCGGACGGCGATCCGCAAGGTCCGCCGAACCTGCACCGGCCCCGGACCGGCCCCAAACCGGCATCGGTCAGATTCGCCGGTAGCTCTCGGCGATGGCGAGGAAATCCGCCGCCTTGAGGCTGGCGCCGCCGACCAGCGCGCCGTCGACATTGGCGATCCCGAGCAGCTCGGCCGCGTTGGACGGCCTCACCGAGCCGCCGTAGAGGATCTTCATGCGCGCCGCGTCCGGCGTGATGCGCGCCAGTTCCGCGCGGATATGCGCATGCGCCTCGGCGACGTCCGCCACCGTGGGCGTGAGCCCCGTTCCGATCGCCCACACCGGCTCATAGGCCAGCACCATGTTGCGCGAGGTGGCGGCGGGCGGCACCGAGCCGGCGATCTGGCGCGCCAGCACGTCCAGCGTCGCGCCGGCCTCGCGCTCGGCCCTCGTCTCGCCGATGCAGATGACGGCGACGATGCCGGCGCGCCATGCGGCCTCGGCCTTGGCGCGGACGGCGGCGTCGGTCTCGCCGTGGTTGGTGCGCCGTTCCGAATGGCCGACGATGACGTAGGCGGCGCCCGCGTCCTTCAACATCTCGGCGGAAATGTCGCCCGTATGCGCGCCCTCGTGCTCGATGTGGCAGTCCTGCGCGCCGAGACGGACCGGCGTTCCGGCCAGGATTTCGTGCGCGCGCCACAGCAGCGTGGCCGGCGGGCAGATCAGCGCCTCGGTCTCGGCGTCGAGACCGCCCATGAAGCCGTGCGCGATGGCGCGCAGCTCGTTCAGCGATGCGGAGACGCCGTTCATCTTCCAGTTGCCGGCTACGAGCGGACGGATACCAGGAGTCATGGGCGGCTTCCCTTCGGCTGAGAGAGGACAGGGCGCGGAACGAGGCCCTCCCTACCAAAATGGAGCCACAAAGCAATCGACACTGTCGCGGAAGGACGCTATTCCCGCTCAAGAACAACGGACCGGAACCGCTCATGCTTTCAGCGCTCAGAACCGCCGCCGGCACATGGGTTGCCAAGCTCCTGCTCGTCCTTCTGGTCCTGAGCTTCGCGGTGTGGGGCATTTCCGGCCAGATCGCCTCCGGCGTCGGCGGCAACGCGGTGGTCACCGCCGGCGGCACGAAGGTCACGCCGGTCGAGTACCGGCTGGCCTACGAGCGCCAGCTCGCCGCCTGGTCGCAGCAGTTCGGCACGCGGCTGACGCGCGAGCAGGCGCAGGCCTTCGGCATCGACCAGCAGGTGCTGGCCCAGCTCGTGTCCGGCGCCGTGCTGGACGAGCAGGCGAGCAAGCTCGGCCTCGGCCTGTCGGAGGACCGGCTCGCGCAGCTCACCATGGAGGACCCGGCGTTCCGCGGTCCGGACGGACGCTTCAACCGCCAGCAGTTCGACTACGCGCTGCGCCAGATCGGCATGCGGCCCGAGGACTATTTGAGGAACCGCACCCAGGTGGCCGTGCGCCAGCAGATCGTGGAGGCGGTGTCGGACGGGCTGAAGGTGCCGGACACCTTCCTGCGCGCCGTGGCGCTCTACCGCGGCGAGGACCGCACGGCCGACTATGTCGTGCTGCCGAAATCGCTGGTCGAGCCGGTCGAGGACCCCGCCGCCGACAAGCTCGCCGCCTGGTTCGAGGAGCGCAAGGCGACCTATGCCGCGCCGGAATACCGCAAGATCGTCTACATCAAGCTCCAGCCCGAGGACATCGCCGACGAGGCGGCCGTCGGCGACACGCAAGTGAGCGAGGAATACGAGCGCAACAAGGCGCGCTTCACCACGCCCGAGACGCGCACCATCGAACAGCTCGTCTTCCCGTCGACGGAGGCCGCGCAGACGGCGCTCGATTCGATCAAGTCCGGCGCGACCTTCGACAGCATCGTCGCCTCGCAGGGCAAGTCGCAGGCCGACACGCTGCTCGGCACGCTGAGCAAGGCGCAGGTGCCCGACCAGGCCGTGGCCGACGCGGCCTTCGCGCTGCAGGTCGATGAGGTCAGCCCGATCGTGCAGGGCGCGTTCGGGGCCATTCTGGTGCGTGTCACCGAGATCAGGCCGGAGGTGGTCCGCACGCTGGCCGAGGTGACGCCGCAGATCCGCCGCGACCTGGCGCTGGCCGAGGCCAACCGCGTCCTGCTCGACGTGCACGACGACTACGAGGACAGCCGCGCGGCGGGCGATTCGCTGGTCGAGGCGGCGGGCAAGCTGCAGCTCAAGCCGGTGACCGTCGAGGCGATCGACCGCAACGCGCAGCGTCCCGACGGCTCGGTCGTCACCGACCTGCCGGAATCGCAGGCGCTGATCGCCGCCGCCTTCGAATCCGATGTCGGCGTCGAAAACCCCTCCATCCCGATCGGCGGCAACGGCTACGTGTTCTACGAGATCGAGTCGATCACGCCGGCGCGCGACCGTACGCTGGACGAGGTGCGCGAGAAGGTTTTGGCCGACTGGAAGGCGGCGGAGACCACGGCGCGGTTGTCGGCCAGGGCGGCGGAGCTGGAAAAGCGGGTGAAGGACGGCGCGGCGCTGGACGCCGTGGCCACCGAGCTCGGCCTCGAAAAACAGACCAAGCGCGGGCTGAAGCGCGAAAGCGACGATTCCGAGTTCGGACAGCCCGGCGTCGCGGCCGTGTTCGGCGTGGCGGAAGGCGGCGCGGGCGTCTTCACCCTGGCCGAGGGCGGCGCGCAGGTCGTCTTCAAGGTCACGGAGGTGTTCGAGCCCGTGTCGGCCGGACCGGACGCCGTCGCCGAAGACCTCCGCAAGGGCTTTGCCACGGGCATCTCGAACGACCTGCTCGACCAGCTCGTGGCGCAGCTCCAGTCGCAGTTCCAGGTGCGCGTCAACCAGGCCGCGATCACCCAGGCGATGGCGTTCTGAGGCGGCCATGAGCGCGCTCAAGACCCACATAGCGAAGGTCGCGGCGGGAACGGCGCTCAGCTTCGACGAGGCGCGGGAAGCCTTCGACATCATCATGAGCGGCGAGGCCACGCCCGGCCAGATCGGCGGCTTTCTGATGGCGCTGAGGGTGCGCGGCGAGACGGTGGACGAGATCAGCGGCGCCGTCGCCACCATGCGCTCCAAGATGCTGACGGTCGTGGCTCCGCCCGGCGCGGTCGACATCGTGGGCACGGGCGGCGACAATTCGCACAGCGTCAACATCTCCACCGCCTCCGCCTTCGTGGTGGCGGGCGCGGGCGTTCCGGTCGCCAAGCACGGCAATCGCGGCTTGTCCTCGCAGACCGGCGCGGCCGACGTGCTGATGGCGCTGGGCGTCAAGCTGGAGCTGACGCCGGAGCAGATCGGCGCCTGCATTTCCGAGGCCGGCGTCGGCTTCATGTTCGCGCCGGCGCACCATCCGGCCATGCGCCATGTCGGCCCGACGCGGGTCGAGCTCGGCACGCGCACGATCTTCAACCTGCTCGGCCCGCTGTCGAACCCGGCCGGCGTGACGCGGCAGATGGTCGGCGTCTTCGCGCCGGAATGGGTGCGGCCGGTGGCCGAGACCTTGAAGGCGCTGGGTACGGAACGCGCCTGGGTGGCGCATGGCGACGGGCTGGACGAGATCGCCACCAGCGGCGAGACGCGCGTCGCGCAACTGGCCGACGGGCAGATCACCGAGACGGTCCTGACGCCCGAGGAGGTCGGTTTGAAGCGTCACGACAAGAGCGAGCTGCGCGGCGGCGACGCCGCCTTCAACGCCGATGCGCTGCGCCACGTGCTGGCGGGCAGGCGAGGCGCCTATCGCGACACGGTGCTGATGAACGCCGGCGCGGGTCTGGTCGTGGCCGGGGCGGCGCTCGACCTCGCCGACGGCGTGGAACAGGCGGCCGCCGCCATCGACAGCGGCAAGGCCGAGGCCGTTCTGTCGCGGCTGGTCGACGTTTCGAACAGGTAGGGCGCCGTGGCCGACATCCTCAGGAAGATCGAGACCTACAAGCGCGACGAGATCGCGGCGGCGAAAGCGGCGACGCCGCTGGCCGAGATCAAGGCCCGCGCCCGCGACGCGGAAGCGCCGCGCGGTTTCCTGAAGGCCCTCCGGGCGAAGCGGTCGGCGCAAAAATTCGCGCTCATCGCCGAGATCAAGAAGGCGAGCCCCTCCAGGGGGCTGATCCGCGCCGATTTCGATCCACCCTCCCTCGCTCGCGCCTACGAGCGGGGTGGCGCGGCCTGCCTGTCCGTGCTGACCGACGCGCCGTCCTTCCAGGGCGCGCCGGAATATCTGGCGGCGGCCCGGGCGGCCTGCACCCTGCCCGCGCTGCGCAAGGATTTCCTGTTCGAGCCGTATCAGGTGCATGAGGCGCGCGCCTGGGGCGCGGACGCCATCCTGATCATCATGGCCAGCGTCGATGACGATGCGGCCCGCGCACTGGAGGACACCGCCCTCGACCTCGGCATGGACGTGCTGGTCGAGGTGCATGACGAGACCGAGACCGAGCGGGCGCTGAAACTGTCGTCGCGGCTGATCGGCGTGAACAACCGCGACCTGCGCAGCTTCGAGGTCGATCTCGCCGTCAGCGAGCGCCTGGCGAAACGCGTCCCCGGCGATCGCCTGCTGGTGGCCGAAAGCGGCATCTTCACGCATGCGGACTGCCGCCGGCTGGAGAAGAGCGGCGTCGGCGCCTTCCTGGTCGGAGAGAGCCTGATGCGGCACGCGGACGTGGCGGCCGCGACCAGCGCGCTGCTCGACGGCGCGCCGGCGACGGCGGGCGCCTGACCGTGGCCGGCCTCACGCATCTCGATGCGGGCGGCCGGGCCAACATGGTCGATGTCGGCCGCAAGGCCGAGAGCGAGCGCACGGCGATCGCCGAGGGCACCGTGACGATGAGGCCCGAAACGCTGCGCACTATCATGGACGGCAATGCGAAGAAGGGCGACGTGCTGGGCGCGGCGCGCATTGCCGGCATCATGGCGGCCAAGAAGACGCATGAACTGATCCCGCTCTGCCATCCGCTGCTGCTGACGAAGGTGTCCGTGGAGATCGCGGCCGACGAGGCGCTGCCCGGCCTGCGTGTCACGGCGCTGGCGCGCGTCACGGGAAAGACCGGCGTCGAGATGGAGGCGCTGACGGCGGCGTCCGTCGCCTGCCTGACCATCTACGACATGGCCAAGGCGGTGGACCGGGGCATGGTCATCGGCGGCGTGCGGCTGGTCGAGAAGACGGGCGGCAAGTCCGGCGACTACAGGGCCGGCGGTCACGGAGCCTTCGGCTGATGGCCCTGCTTCCCGTCGCCGACGCGCTGGCGCGCCTGCTGGACGGCGCCGGGCCGCGCGGCGCGGAGAACGTGCCGATTCCGCAGGCGGCTGATCGCGTGCTGGCGGAGCCGATCCGCGCCCTGCGCACGCAGCCCCCCTTCGACGCCTCCGCCATGGACGGCTATGCCGTGCGCTGGAAGGACGCGGCCGCCCTGCCCGCGCGGCTGCGGGTCGTCGGCACGTCGGCCGCCGGCCATGGGTTCCGGGGCACGCTCGGCGAAGGCGAAACGGTGCGCATCTTCACCGGCGCGCCGCTCCCGGCCGGCGCGGACAGCATCGTCATCCAGGAAGATGCGCGCGTGCTGGCGGACGGGCTGGTGGAGATCGCCGAGGCGGCGCAGCGAGCCAGGCATGTCCGCAAGGCCGGCCTCGACTTCCGCGACGGCGACCTGCTGCTGGAGGCTGGCCGCGTCCTCGACCCGGCGGCCCTGTCGCTGGCCGCCGCCGCCAATCACGCGTCGCTTCCGGTCCATCGCCGCCCGCTGGTCGCCATCATCGCCACGGGCGACGAGTTGCTCGCCCCGGGCAGCGTCGTCGGGCCGGACCAGATCATCGCCTCCAACGGCTACGGCGTCGCGGCGATCGCGGCCGGCTGCGGCGCGCGGGTTCTGGATCTCGGCATCGTGCCGGACCGCGTCGACGCCATCGAGGCCGCGGTCGAGCGCGCCGCGGCGGCCGGCGCGGATCTGCTGGTGACTCTCGGCGGCGCTTCGGTCGGCGACCACGACCTCGTGCAGCAGGCGCTGGCGGCGCGCGGCATGTCGCTCGATTTCTGGCGGATCGCCATGCGGCCCGGAAAGCCGCTGATGTTCGGACGGCTGGGCGACATGCGCTGCCTCGGCCTGCCGGGCAACCCGGTGTCCAGCCTCGTCTGCTCGCACCTCTTCGTCAAGCCGCTGGTGTCCGCGCTGGCCGGACGGCCATTCGAGGCGGACATGCGCGATGCCGTTCTGGGCGCCGCGATGGGCGCAAATGACACGCGCCAGGACTATGTGCGGGCGCGTGTCGCGCGCGACGGGGAGAGGCTTCTGGCGACCCCCTTCCCCACGCAGGATTCGTCCATGCTGACCACCCTGGCCGAGGCCAACGGCCTGATCGTGCGCGCGCCGTTCGCGCCGGCGGTCGATGCCGGCGCGCCCTGCCGGGTGCTCATGCTGCGCTGAGGGTCGTCAGACCCCCAGTCCGCCCATGCAGACATATTTCGTGTCGAAATAGTCGGCGATGCCCTCGTGCCCGCCTTCCTTGCCGAGGCCCGACTGCTTGACGCCGCCGAACGGCGCCTCCGGCGTGGTGATCAGGCCTTCGTTGACGCCGACCATGCCGTATTTCAGCGCCTCCATCATGCGGAAGGCGCGGCCCAGATCGGCGGTGTAGAAATAGCCGGCCAGCCCGAACTCGGTTTCGTTGGCGAGCGCGATCGCCTCCTCTTCCGTGTCGAACCTGAACACCGGCGCCAGCGGGCCGAAGATCTCTTCCTTCATGAAGCGCATCTGCGGCGTGGCGTCGGCGATGACGGTCGGCTCGAAGAACGATCCGCCGAGGCTGTGCCGCTTGCCGCCGGTGAGGATGCGGCCGCCCTTGGCCTTGGCGTCGTCGACGAATTCCTCGACCTTCTCCACCGCCTTCTCGTCGATCAGCGGCCCCTGCTGGGTGCCGTCCTCGAGGCCCGAGCCGATCTTGAGCTTGGCGCTCTCCTCCGCCAGCCGCTTGACGAAGGTCTCGTAGATGCCGGACTGGACGAAGAAGCGGTTGGTGCAGACGCAGGTCTGGCCGGAATTGCGGTACTTGGCGAGCATCGCGCCCGTCACCGCGCGCTCGATGTCGGCGTCGTCGAAGACGATGAAGGGCGCGTTGCCGCCGAGCTCCATCGACACCTTCTTCACCGACGGCGCGCATTTGGCGAGCAGCATGCGGCCGACCTCCGTCGAGCCGGTGAAGGTGATCTTGCGAACCACCGGGTTGCCGCACAGTTCGTCGCCGATTTCCGAGGCCGAGCCGGTGACGATGTTGACGACGCCCTTCGGAAAACCGGCTTCCTCGGCCAGCACGCCCCAGGCGAGCGCCGAATAGGGCGTCTGGGTGGCGGGCTTCACCACGGCCGTGCAGCCGGCGGCCAGTGCCGGGCCGAGCTTGCGGGCGAGCATGGAAGACGGGAAGTTCCACGGCGTGATCGCCCCGATGACGCCGACCGGCTCATGCAGCGTGATGATGCGGCGGTCGCCCCAGGGCGAGGGAATCACGTCGCCATAGGTGCGGCGGCATTCCTCCGCGAACCACAGCACATAGGCCGCGCCGGAGCCGATCTCGGCCTTGGCCTCGGCCAGCGACTTGCCCTGCTCCATGGTCAGCAGCTCGCCGAGCGGCTGGAGATTGTCCATCATCACGTCGTGCAGCCGGCGCAGCAGCTTGTGCCGCTCCGTCACCGACACCTTGCGCCAGGACTGGAACGCCGTCTCCGCCGCCTCGATGGCGCGCCTCGTCTCGGCCGTGCCCGACCGCGGAATGGTGCCGATGACGCCGCCGGTGGCGGGATTGGTGACGTCGATGGTCGCGCCGCTGTCGGCCTGCACCCACTGGCCGCCGATCAGGTTGGCCTCGCGCATGAAGTGGCTGTATTTCTGAAGCATCCGACGTCTCCAAGGGCTTGATGCCCGCCCTCTTATCGCAACGGCATGCCGTCATTCAACCTCGATGACGAGACGGGCCGCTCAGCCCATGCCCGTGGCATGGCGCAGATAGAAGGCGAGCGCGACGAAAGCCGCCATGAAGGCTATTCCGCGCCAGTCCAGCCGCCGCGCGCGCACGCTCTTGACGATCCGCGCGGCGACGAAGCAGGCCAGGACGATCAGGGCTGCGAGGACGACCATTCTGGGCATTGGGCGGCACTCCCGACGAAAGCCGCCCTCATATAGGAGGCGTTCGCGGCGGTTTCATGCCCCGCGCCGGCGGCGGAACTTCGGGCACGTCGCCCCTGTCGCCGTCCAGGTGCCGGGTTTTCCTCCTGCCCCGGATGTGCTAACCGACCGGCCATGCCCTTGTAGCTCAGCGGTAGAGCAGCGGTTTTGTAAACCGAAGGTCGCGGGTTCAATCCCTGCCGGGGGCACCAACGATTTCAGCGACGCCATGGCATCGCGCTTCCGCTGCGTCTGTGTCCGCTACTCGAAGCTGAAACCGGCGTAATTGGTTTCGCGGCCGGCCTCGTTCAGCTCCTTCGTGTATTTGAGCGTGCCGTCCATATACATGAAATAGCTTTTCTTTTTGCCGGAAACGTTCGCGCCGGTATACCAGGACCTGGTCTTGAAGATCAGCGACGCCTCGGCGATAGCGCCGATATGGCGCATCCAGCTTTCCTCGGAATCCTGCTTCGCCTCGATGACGGCGTGGCCCGCCGCGAGCAGGTCGCCGATGCATGCGCCGATCCAGTTCACGTGCTGCTCGATCGACATCACCATGTTCGACAGCACGGAGGGGCTGCCGGGCCCCGTGATCAGGAACATGTTCGGAAAGCCCGCAACCGACAGGCCGAGGTAGTTGGCGGGACCGTCCGCCCATTTCCGGCGCAACGGCAATCCGTCCCGTCCGCGTATGTCGATCCGGTCGAGCGCTCCGGTGAAGGCGTCGAAGCCGGTCGCCAGCACCAGATCGTCGATGGCGTACTCGCCGGCCGGGGTGGCGAAGCCGCCGGGCGTCATCGTCGTCAGCGGCTCGGCGCGCATGTCGATCAGCGTGACATTCGTGCGGTTGAACGTCTCGTAGTAGCCGTTGTCGACACACAGGCGCCGTCCGCCGATCTTGTACTCGGTCGGCTGCAGCCTGGCGGCGACATCGGAATCGCGCACCGTCTCGGCGATCTTGCGGCGCACGAAGTCGGAGGCGTGCGCGTTGACCTCTGGATCGGACGTCACGTCGGTATAGGCGTAGCCATAGCCCAGGCCGCCCGTGCGCCATCGCGCCTCGAATGCCCGTTCGCGCTCCGCCTGCGGCACGTCCCTGCCCGGCTCGGTCCCGGCATTGACGAAATTGTAGTTGCGGGTCGCGAGCTGCTGCGCCCGCCGCTCGGCGTAGTTCGCCTTCCAGTCCCGCTGGAAATCGGGATCCATCGGGCCGTTGTATCCGGGAATCGAGTAGTTCGGCGTCCGTTGCAGGACGTACAGACGGGCGGCCTGCTCGGCGATGACCGGGATCGCCTGGATGCCGGACGAGCCGGTGCCGACGACGGCGACCCGCCTGCCGCCGAAATCGACCGGCTCCTGCGGCCAGCGCGATGTCCTGTAGACCTTGCCCTCGAAGCGCTCCAGCCCGGGAATATCCGGTTCGACCGGCGTCGACAGGCAGCCGGTGGCGAAGACCAGGAAGCGCGTGTCGAGGCGCCGTCCGGCCTCGGTCGTCACCATCCACCGCCGGCGCTCCGCGTCGTAGAAAGCGGAAACCACGCGCGCCTCGAGCTCGATGTCGCGGTTGAGGTCCAGCCTGTCGGCGACGAAATGCATGTAGCGCAGCAGCTCGCTTTGGCTGGCGAACCGCTCCGACCAGCTCCACGCCTGCTGGATGTCGTCGGAGAAGGAATAGGAATACTGGAGGCTTTCCACGTCGCAGCGCGCGCCGGGATAGCGATTCCAGTACCAGGTGCCGCCGATGTCGCCGCCCTGCTCCAGCACACGCACCGAGAGGCCGAGCTGCCGCAGGCGGTAAAGGGCGTAGAGCCCCGCGAACCCGGCTCCGACGACCACCGCGTCATGGATTTCGGCAGACGAAATCCCCTCATTCTGCTCGCTGCTCACGGTGTCGGCGTCCTCCCTTGGCGGAGCGGAAGCGGCTGTCGGCTCCTGCTCATGCCGGACCGTAGTTCATCGGGCGCGATGCGTCGAAAGACATTCTCCGCACGCTAGAATTCCCTGGCGGCATACTGCGCCGAAGGCCGGAACGCGGTCTTCACGATAACTTGTCGTCACGCTAGCGTGCCGGAAAGAACATATGGGCGTCCGCCGTGCTCGCCTATGCAGGATGGGCGACGTTTCACATGAGCGCAGGGAGACGGCGATGGACCAGACTTTCTACCGCATGTTCGCGGTCCGCTACGGCCGCCTCGAACGGCGTTCGCCGCAGAATTTCATCGGCGGCGACGACCACGACGTTCCCATGCCGCTCGACTACTTCGTCTGGGTCATCCAGGGCGAGCAGGCGAGCTACGTGGTGGACACGGGCTACGGCGAAGAGACCGGCCGGCGGCGCGGGCGGTCGATCACGCGGTCCGTCGCGGAAGGGCTTGGCGCGCTGGGGATCGACCCCGCTGCGGTGCGCGATGTCATCCTGACGCATCTTCACTACGACCACGCCGGCAATCACGACCTGTTCCCGAATGCGAAATATCATCTCCAGGACAGCGAGATGGCCTACTGCACGGGACGCCAGATGTGCCACGGCTTCCTGGCGCACCATTACGAATGCGAGGACGTCACCGCCATGGTGCGGAACGTCTTCGACGGGCGGGTCCGGTTTCACGACGGCGCGGCGGACTTCGCCCCCGGCATCTCGCTGCATCGGGTCGGAGGCCATACCGGCGGCCAGCAGGTGGTGCGCGTCAGCACCCGGCGTGGATGGGTCGTGCTGGCGTCCGACGCCGCGCATTTCTACGCCAATCTGGCGCGCGGGACGCCCTTCCCCGCCATCTACCATGCGGGCGAGATGCTGGAGGGGTTTCGGACGCTGCGGGCGCTGGCGGATTCGGACGACCACATCATCCCCGGCCACGACCCGGAGGTGATCCGCCGCTATCCGGCCTTCAGCCCGGCGACCGAAGGCTGGATCGTCAGGCTCGACCAGCCGCCGAGGCGCCCGTGACGGGTGGAAACACGGCGCGTCCACGCGACGCTATAGCAGTATGTCCAGAAGGTTTCCTGCCAACCTTCACGCAGACGGACCGCGCATGTAGGTGAGCTATGACCGCCGCCCAGGGGCGGCATCCGGCTTTTCGGGGAGGATCGGCTTGGACTCGCAACGCGACAGCAATTCCGCGGCCGGCGCCGGCATGTTCGTCGACGGGCGCATGCTGATCGCCGGCAGGCTGGCCGAGGCCGTGGACGGCGGCTGGCTAGAAAGCCGCAATCCGGCCAACGGCCTCCTGATCGGACGCGTTCCGGCGGCCGGCGCGGCCGATGCCGCCCTCGCGGTCGAGGCAGCCGCCGCCGCGCAGCGGAAATGGGCCGCCCTCTCGGTCGAGGAGCGTGGCCGCCATCTGCTTGCATTCTGCGACAGGCTGCTCGAACGGTCCGACGAGATCCTGCGCGTCGAGGTCGCCGATACCGGCAACACGATCACCCCGATGCGGAACGATCTGAAGAGCGGCATCGAACGCCTCCGCTACTTCGTCGGCCTGGGATACGAGCTGAAGGGGCAGAGCGTCCCCTCGACGCCCAACAATCTGCATTTCACCATCCGCGAGCCCTACGGCGTGGTGGCGCGCATCCTCGCCTTCAACCACCCGATCTATTTCGCCCTCTGCGGCATCGGCGCGCCGCTGATGGCCGGCAACGCCATCATCCTCAAGCCGTCAGAGCAGAGCCCGCTGTCGGCCTCCATCTTCGCCGAGGTGGCGGCCGAGATCCTGCCGCCGGGCATCGTCGGCGTGCTGACCGGCGGGCGCGAGGCGGGCGAGGCGCTGGCGCGCCATCCCGGCGTCAAGCGCCTCTCCTTCGTCGGCTCGGCGCGAACCGGCATGGCGATCCAGCGCGCGGCGGCGGACGTCGCGGTCAAGCACGTGACGCTCGAGCTCGGCGGCAAGAACCCCTTCATCGTGTTCCCGGACGCCTCCATCGAGAAGGCGGCGGCGGCCGCGGTGAGCGGCATGAACTTCGGCTGGCAGGGCCAGTCCTGCGGCTCCACCAGCCGCCTGATCGTTCATGAGTCGATCCATGACCGGCTCATGGACGCGGTCGTCGAGAAGGTCCGCGCCATCCGCGTCGGCGACCCGTTCGACGAAGCCAGCCAGATGGGTCCGATCAACTCGGCCCCGCAATACGAGAAGGTCCTCGGCTTCATCGACACCGCCGGAAAGGAAGGCGCGCGGCTGATGGCCGGCGGCGCGCGGCCGCAAGGCGACATGTTCCGGGCCGGATACTGGATCGAGCCGACCGTCTTCGGCGACGTCAGGCCCGGCACCCGGCTGGCGCAGGAGGAGGTGTTCGGTCCGATCCTCTCCGTCATGCGCTGGTCGGACGAGGACGAGATGATCCGCATCGCCAATGGAGTCGATCTCGGCCTGACGGCGGCGGTATGGACCAACGACATCACGCGCGCCCTGACCACCGCCCGCCGTCTCGAAAGCGGCTATGTCTGGGTGAACGGCGTCGGCGCCCATGTCCGCGGCATGCCCTATGGCGGCTACAAGAACTCCGGCACCGGCCGCGAGCGGGGCATCGAGGAGATGATGTCCTACACGGAGGAGAAGGCGATCCACATCATGCTGTGAGGTCGCCCTCCCCGCCGAGTTCGGTTGGCGTGAAGCAAGGAAGAAGGGTGGAAATGGCACGGATCAAGGGTGGAAAATTCGTCATCGCGGGAGGCCTGAGCCAGATCGGTTCGGAGATCACCGCGCACCTGCTTGAGGGTGGAGCGCGCGAGGTCCTGCTCTTCGACAATTTCGCGCTGGGCAGCGCCGAGACGGTCAGCGGCCTGCTCGCCGATGAGCGGGTGAAGCTCGTGCGCGGCGACGTGCTGCGCACCAACGAGCTCTACGACGCCTTCGAGGACGCGGTCGGCTGCTTCGCCGTGGCCGGCTTCCTGACCCTGCCGCTGACGCTCAACCCGTCGCTCGGCCTGGCGGTCAACGTGCAGGGCATGCTCAACATCTGCGAGGCCAGCCGCTACCGCGGCGGCGTCAAGATCATCTTCTCCTCCTCGGTCGCGGTCTACGGCGAGACCGAGGAGGACGTCACGGCCGAGGGTGCGCCCTGGGCGTGGAGCCGGCAGCAGCCGGGCGCCGCCCTCTACGGCGGCTCCAAGATCATCGGCGAGAACCTCGGCCGGCTCTATCACGGCCGCTACGGCGTCACGACACGAAGGTGGCGAATCTGTCCGACTTTTAAGAACGTATCCGGAA